>JBLNBR010000039.1:0-264154 GCA_050260105.1 Ignavibacteriales bacterium
GAGGGAGGCGGGTTATGGCGCTGAAGCAGGTTTCCTCAGGCTCGGAGATTGACGAACGCCTGGCCGCGTTGCTGGCCAATGCCGGCGCGGTCCGCGCCATCGCGTCAGCGGTGGAAGGCACTATCGGTCCCAAGGGATTGGACAGCATGCTCGTGGACCGTTTCGGTGAAGTGGTCATAACGAACGACGGCATCACGATTCTCACCAAGATGGATGTCAACCATCCCGCCGCCAAAATGGTCATCAACACGGCGAAGGCCCAGGAGGAGGCAGTCGGGGACGGCACGACCACAGCGACCATCATGGCGGGCGCGCTCCTGGCGGAGGGCGTCAACCAGGCGGTTAAGGGGGTCCCCGTGACCCGCATCATCGAAGGAGTCAGAGCGGGAGTGTCACGGGCCGTTGAACTGATGACCTCCAAGTCGAGGAAGGTGAAGGGCGTCAACGACCCGATCCTCGAAAGAGTGGCGCTCGTGGCCGGGCGCGAGCACAAGGACATCGCCAACCTCGTGGTCCGGGCCGCCAAGATGGTCGGCAAGGAGAAGATGAAGGACGCCACCTTCAAGCTCTCGGACACCATAGTCGCGGTCGAGGGCGCGGAAAACGAGGTGTTCATGGGGGTCATCATCGAGCGGGATCGCGTCAACAAGCAGATGCCCCGTGAGGTCTCGCCCGCGAAGATCCTTGTCGTGGACGACGCTCTCGAACCGGAGGGCATGGAAGAAGAGGCCCTCGGCACTGAGGCGGGATTCGCCCGCTACCTCGAACTGCAGGAAGAATTCAAGCAGAACGTCCAGAAGGTCATCGGCCTCGGCGTGAATGTGGTGCTCGTGGACCGTGGAATCAGCGACATAGCCGAGGAGATGCTCAGCGACGCCGGCGTGATGGTGGTGCAGCGCGTCGCTTCTAGGGATCTCCGGCAGGCTGAGGAGCACATCGGCGCGAGACCCATCAAGCGCACCGGCCTCAAGAAGGAGCCGCCCGAGATCGAGAAGTACCTCGGGCACGCCACGCGCGTATACGAGGATGAGAAGCTCGAGCACATCCGCATCGTCGGAGGCAAGGGTAAGCCGATGGCGACCATACTCGTAGGGGCGGCCACCGAGGAAGTCGTGGGTGAACGGGAGCGCATTGCGCAGGACGCAGCCTCCGCCGTTCAGGCCGCGGTCAACGGCGGTGTCGTCCCGGGCGGTGGCGCGATCGAGATGGCGGTGGCGCGGGAGGTCGACAAGCTGCGCGGCAGCATGAAGGGCATGTCCGCATACGGCGTGGCGTGCGTGGTGGAGGCGCTCAAGAAACCGCTGTCGCAGATCGTGGCCAACTCAGGCTTCAACCCGCTCGAGAAGGTGGGGGACGTGGCCGCCGCCCAGGTCGAAAAGGGCCAGGATTCACTGGCGATCGACTGCGACACGGGCGAAGTCGCCGACATGTACGGCCTCGGGGTGGTGGACCCCACCCTTGTGAAGACGCACGCCCTCAAGGCCGCCGGCGAAATAGCGGAGGCGATCTTGAGGATCGATACGATAATCAAGAAACGGGATGAGGGCGGACAGAAGGATTCCGTCATAGATCAGAGTGAAACAGGAGATCCGGATTTCTAGCCGGAAAGGCAGGTGGAAGCCTTGGCCAAGCGGGACTACTACGAGGTGCTTGGGGTTTCGCGGGACGCTTCCCAGGACGAGATAAAGAAGGCCTACCGGCAGCTGGCCAAGAAGCACCACCCTGACGCCAACCCCAACGACCCGGCGGCCCAGGACAGGTTCAAGGAGATAAACGAGGCCTACGAGATACTGAGCGACCCTCAGAAGAGGGCCGCCTATGACAGGTTCGGTCATGCCGCCACGGGCGCGGGTGGCGCGGGCCAGGGCGATTTCGACTTCGGACCCTTCGGCTCGCCGTTCGGCGGTGGCGGCTTCGGCGGCGGCATCGGGGACATATTCGACATGTTCTTCGGGCAAAGCGGCCGTGAGACTCAGAGGCGAGGGCCGGTGCGCGGCGCCGATTTGCAGTACGACCTCCAGATAACCCTGGAAGAGGCCGCGTCCGGGGTCGACAGGGACATCGAGATAATCGGGTGGGAGACGTGCCGCACGTGCGGGGGAACGGGGGCTAAACCCGGCACCCGCCCGGTGACCTGCAAGACGTGCGGCGGGACCGGCCAGGTCCAGTCCGTCCAGGATACTCTTCTCGGTAGGATCATGACTTCGAGAACGTGCGAGTATTGCAGGGGCACGGGGCAGGTGATCGAAAACCCGTGCGATGAGTGCAGGGGTCGTGGCAGGGTCCGCAGGAAGCGCACCGTAACGGTCAAGATCCCGGCAGGGGTCGACACCGGGCTTCGTCTCAGGCTGTCTGGAGAGGGCGAGCCGGGCGAACGGGGTGGTCCCCGCGGGGACCTGTTCGTGAACATCACCGTCAAGCCTCACGACCTGTTCCAGCGACGCAATGACGACCTGCATTGCGACGCCACGATCGGCTTCGTGCAGGCGGCCCTGGGAGACGAGATCGAGGTGCCCACTCTTGACGGAAAGGCAAGCCTCCGGATACCCGAGGGTACGCAGCCCGGCACTGTTTTCCGGCTGAGGGGCAAGGGAATCTCGCACTTGCGGGGGACCGGCAGGGGTGACATGCACGTCCACGTGACCATCAGTGTCCCCACGAGGTTGACGGACAAGGAAAAAGACCTTCTACTGCAGTTTGCCAGGATGCAAGCGGAGAACAAGTCGTCCGGCAAGGGATTCTTCGGTAAGATGAAGGACGCCTTCGGGATGTGAGGCGGGATACTTGAGCCTGCACAGGGTATTCGTGGACCCGTGTGATGTCTCCGGCGGGACGGTGCGAGTGAATGGACCCTCCGCGCGGCACATGACGCGCGTGCTGAGGATGGCGGAGGGTGATAGGTTCATCGCGCTGGATGGTGCGGGGGGAGCATGGATCGCGGAGATCCGCGGGATCGATCCCGCAGGGGGCGTGACGGCCTGCGTAACCGGCGAATCCCCTGAATGGCCCGAGCCACTGTGCAGGGTGACCCTGTACCAATCGCTGCCGAAGGCGGACAAGATGGATCTCGTGGTCCAGAAGTGTACGGAGGTGGGCGTCAAGGCCATTGTGCCGGTGCTGTCGGAGCGCTCGGTGATTCGCCTCGATGGTGAAAGGACCAGCGCGCGTTCCGCGGCGCGTGTGGAGCGCTGGCGCAGGATTGCCAGGGAATCCGCCGAGCAATCCGGCAGGCGGGTGATCCCCCGCATAGAAGAAATCACCCCACTGGAATCGTGTCACCCCGCGCCCGGCGCCCTTTTCCTCATCATGTGGGAGGCCGAGTCGCCGGACGAGACCGGCGTCAGGCTGAAGGACGCGCTTCCCAGCGAGCGTTCAGCCGCTGACGTAGCCATTCTCGTCGGCCCGGAGGGCGGGCTGACTGCTGACGAGGTGCGGCGCCTGGTGTCCCGTGGGGCCGTGAGTGTGTCTCTCGGCCCGCGAATCCTGCGCACGGAGACGGCGGGGATGATCGCCGCCGCCCTGGTCCTGCATCACTGGGGCGACCTCGGTTGACCCGCTCCCCACGGCCGGGGCCGCGGGGGGGCTCTAGCGGAACAACCTCGAGAGGAGCGGCCTCCGCATCACGATTGCGCCGTGCGGGCACATCTCGTCGCAGCAGTAGCACCGGATGCACCGCGCATGGTCCACCAGCAGGCGGTCGCCCGACTCCACGATGGCGTTCGCCGGGCACACACGCTGGCACACGCGGCACCCCCGGCATGCCTCACCTATCTCGGGACGCGCTGTCGCGTAGTCCTTCAGCAGTGACCGGAGCGAGTGGGGACCCGGCAGACTGCGCCGCAGCGCCGATTGCTTGAAACCCCTGACGCGCGCTTCCTCGATGCCGAGCCCCACGGGGGTTATCTCCGCCCACGAGACGGGGCCCAACCCTCTACGGTGGGCGGCGGTGACGGTCGGTACGGTGGCGGGGTCGATACACAGGACTGCGCAGGCGGCGACATCCACCGCATACGGATCCGTCCCGGCCAGGATCAAGCCCACTTCTCTCGGGTCGCCGTGCCGGGGGCCTCTCCCTTCCATCGCCACGACTGCGTCCACCACCGTGAGGGCCGGCCGTATCGCATCACACAGGTCCACCAGCATTCCGGAGAATGCGCCTACCTCCTGCATTCTCAGGTGGAGGTGCTGTTTCCCCAGGCCGGGGATGCAGCCGAACAGATTCTTCACAGCGCACGTCAACCCGACGAGGCCGTGGGTCTTCAACTTGGGCATGTTCACGACCACGTCGGCCTCGTCCACCTCACTCGCCACCTCGAAACGCCTGCATACTTCACCCCGGGGGTTATGGAGGGTCGCTGTGCCGCTGAACGAGCCGAGGCGGACGCGCATCTCCCTGCAGACGCGGGCTATCCCCGCGATCTCGGCTACCTGCCGGCAGGCGCCGAACCCCGGGGAGTCCCCGACGATAATGTGCGGGGTGCATTCCCTCAGTACCGTGATGACTGCGCGCACTACCTCGCCGCGAGTGGTGATCGCCCTGTCCGGCAGGGCGGGAACGAGCAGGTTGGGCTTGATCAGCACCTTCGTATCGGGCGAGGGCATGCGAAAGCCGGACGACTCGAAGCAGGCCGCGACGGCCTTCTCGACCTCCCGCCGGTCGTAGCTCACGCACCTCTGGATCACCACTGTCTTCCCGTTGCTCATGTTTTCGCCCACATCGTCGCTCACAGTAAGATCATTCTATCACGGGCGGCCCTCCGGCATCTCACGATTCACGAACGGGGCGGGCTACTGTACAATACTGACAGTACCTGCGTACCCGTTTAGCCGCGCTTGGCGCGACGGATAATGAGGTAGAAGACAGCGGACGGATCCGGCCGGGAGTTGTTCGGATGAAAAGGCGAGTAGCGTTCTTGACCCTTGGCTGCAAGACGAACCAGTACGACACGGCGGTGATGACGGCCGCGTTCAAGGAGCGCGGTTACGAGATCGTCGATTTTGGCGATCCCGCGGACGTGTACGTGATCAATACGTGCGCCGTGACCGCGAGAAGCCAGGCGAAGTCGAGGCAGGCGGTGCGCCGCGCCAGGCGGGCGAACCCCTCCGCGGTGGTCGCGGTGGCGGGATGCTACCCGCAGGTTGCGCCTGGAGAGGTGGAGGCGCTCGAGGGGGTCGACGTAGTGACGGGGGCCTCGGGGCGGGGCCAACTCCCCCGCTACGTGGAGGAAGTGATGGCGTCGGGCCGCCCCGTGAGCTGCGTCGACCGGATATGGTCGTGCCGCGAATTCGAAGAGGGAGAAAGCAGTGTGTTCCACGGACGCACCCGCGCTTTCCTCAAGATCGAGGACGGCTGCGAGCATTTCTGCTCGTACTGCATCGTGCCGTTCGCCAGGGGACCGGTCAGGAGTCGCCCCGTCGAATCCATCCTGGAAGAGACACGGCGGCTGGCGGCGGAGGGTTTCAAGGAGATCGTGCTCACCGGCATCCACCTCGGCGAATACGGCAAAGACCTGGTCGGAAGCGGGCTGAATCTCGCGCGAATCCTGGAGAGGGTATGCGAGGTGGACGGCATAGAACGAGTCAGGCTGAGTTCGGTGGAGCCCGGCGACATAACGGAGGAACTGATCCAGGCCGTCCTGCGTCCGAACGTATGCCCGCACCTCCACGTCCCGTTGCAGAGCGGTTCCGACCGCATTCTCCTTGCCATGAACAGGGGATACAGTCGCGCCGAATATGTGGCCCTGGCTGGGAGGCTCAAGCGGGCGATACCCGGGCTCGGACTGACGACTGACGTGATGGTGGGTTTTCCAGGGGAAACCCAAGAGGATTTCGGGCAGACATGCGATATTGTAGAGGAAGTGGGCTTCAGCAGGCTCCACGTTTTCCCGTTTTCACCGAGAAAGGGCACTGCCGCCGAACGCATGGGCGGCCAGATCTCCCGCGCCGTCAAGGAACAGCGTGCGCGTTCCCTCATAACAATAGGCAGGGGGCTTTCCCGTGCCTTCCACGAACGCCTCGTGGGCACGAGGGTCAGCGTCCTTATCGAGGAGAATGCCGGCGGCGGCCGCGGGCCGCTGGAGGGGCTGACGGGGAACTACGTGCGTGTATGGTTGAACGGCCCTTCGCATCTGAAGGGGTCTCTGGTGGATGTCGAGGTGACAGGGGCCGACTCCGAGGGAGTAAAGGGCGTCCTGCTGGCCAATGGGGGATGAGAGAGATAATGGGCGATAGGATCAGGGTGGGGTTGATATTCGGCGGGCGTTCGGGTGAACACGAGGTTTCCCTGATGTCCGCCTCGTCTGTCTACAGGTACATCGACAGGGAGAGATTCGAAGTGGTGCCGATAGGAGTGAACAAGGAAGGGAAGTGGATGCTCGCCGCCGACGCCGTCGGGATGCTCGAACGCGGGGTGACCGAGGACGCCGGCGAGAGAGTGGCGATCGTTCCCGAGCCAAGCGGGAGTCTGATAAGAATGAGCGACGCCGGGACAGGCGTCGCGACCCGCGACGCCGTGGGCAACGTGGACGTGGTTTTCCCCCTCATGCACGGGACCTACGGCGAGGATGGAACTGTACAGGGCCTCCTCGAACTCGCGGACATCCCGTACGTCGGTAGCGGCGTGCTGGCGTCCTCTGTTGGGATGGATAAGCACGCCATGAAGAGGCTGTTCCGGGAAACGGGCTTGCCAGTCGTGAATTTTGAGACCCTGATGCGCAGGGATGTCGAGTCGCGCCTGGACGGTGTGGTGGAGGCGCTCGCGGCGAGACTGCGGCTTCCCATCTTCGTCAAGCCCGCCAACCTGGGATCCAGCGTCGGGGTCACCAAGGTGAAGAACCTGGACGACCTGGGACCCGCGCTCCAGAAGGCCTGTCTGTACGACAGGAAAGTAATCGCCGAGGAGGCGGTGGAGGACGCCCGCGAGATAGAATGCGCGGTACTCGGCAACGACGACCCCGTGGCCTCGCCGCCCGGGGAGATCATCCCGTCCCGCGAGTTCTATGACTATGTCGCCAAGTATCTTGATCCCGCAACGCAACTCATTGTTCCCGCCGAAGTCCCCGCGGGCGTGGCCGGCGAGATCCAGAGGATTTCCATTGAGGCGTTCAAGTGCATTGACGCCGCGGGCCTCGCCCGGGTCGACTTCTTCGTGGAACGTGGAACGAACCGCATCTGGCTGAACGAGATCAATACCATCCCCGGATTCACGGCAGTCAGTATGTACCCAAGAATGATCCAGGCCATGGGCATTTCCTACACGGACCTCATCACGCGGCTCATAGAACTCGCGATCGAGCGCCAGAGGGACAAAGCGCGCAGGGTGACGACCTACAGCCCGTGAACGGTTGGAGACAGGGCCGCAGACCAACAGGAATAACGAGACGGTGCGTAGAATAAATTCGCCCCGTACCATAGATAGCTAATCCCGGCACACGCATCGGGGGGAGGTGACCGCCAATGGCTGGATGTCCTTTTTGTAGTATCATATCAGGAGAAGCCCCGGCCGACATCCTCTATGAGGATGATCGGGTCATGGCGTTCAAGGACACCAACCCCCAGGCCCCCGTGCATTTCCTGGTGATTCCGAGGAAGCATATCCGCTCCCTCGCGGAAATGAGCGTCGAGGACGAGGGATTACTGGGACATGCCGTCTTCGTCGCGGGGAGGGTAGCCGGAGAACTGGGCATTTCGGAAAGGGGCTTCAGGCTGGTTGCGAACTGCCGACGGCAGGGCGGGCAGACCGTTCCTCACCTCCATCTCCACGTGGTGGGCGGCCGCCAGATGATGTGGCCGCCTGGCTAGGCAGGGAAGCAAACCCGTGTTGGAGGGAGGGAGACTGTGGCTGAAATCAAAGTAGGGAAGAACGAATCCCTCGACGCTGCTCTCAGGAGGTTCAAGAGGCAGTGCCAGAAGGCTGGCGTCCTGGCGGAGGTTCGAAGGCGCGAGCATTACCTGAAACCGAGCGTGAGGCGGAAGAAGAAGTCCGAAGCGGCGAGGAAGCGCGCCAAGCGCCACTGATCAGGATAGAGGGGTACTGTGTGAACATCAAGGACAGGCTGACCGAGGACATGAAGAAGGCCATGAAAGCGCGCGACGAGGGCAAGGTACGCCTCTCGGTCATCAGGCTCGCGCGCGCGGCCATACGGAACGCCGAGATCGACCAGATGAAAGAAATGGACGATGAGGGCGTGGTCCAGGTGCTTTCCCGCGAGATAAGGCAGCGGCGGGACGCGATTGCCGAGTATCAGAAATTGGGGAAACTGGACGCAGTCAAGGGTCTGGAAGAAGAGATCTCCATACTGATGGAGTACATGTCGCAGCAGATGCGTCCCGAAGAGATCGCCGCCCTGGCGCGTGAAATCGTGGCCCAGGTTGGCGCGAAAGGTCCGGGCGACATCGGCAAAGTAATGGGCTTGATGATGCCGAAGGTGCGTGGCAAGGCCGACGGGAGGCTTGTCAGTGAGACAGTCAAGTCTCTGCTCCAGGACATTCGGGGAGACACGTGAGTTACGCTCGCCTGCGGACGAGGGGACTTGACCTGCACGGTCGGGTCCCCTTTTGCGTGGCGATAGCTGATCTTGACCGCGAATCTTAGGGAGGGCTTGGCGATGAGGAGGCTTGCCGGGCTGGTTGTGCTGGCCCTTACAATCACCGGCCTGGTATGCGTGGGTTCGGGCCGCGGCCTTGCCCAGGGCGGCCCCGTCCAGGGGGCCGGTGGGGTCTACGTGATACCTGTGAGCGGCACGATCGAATCCGGTCTTGCCAAGATGGTGGACAGGGGTTTCAGTGCTGCCGAGAAGGCTGGCGCGCAGGCGGTCATACTGGAGGTTTCGACCCCGGGGGGCAGGATAGATTCGGCAATAGCCATCAAGGAACGGATGTGGCGCTCCGATGTGAAGACGATCGCGTTCGTCCGTGACCACGCGTGGTCGGCGGGAGCGCTGGTGACGTTGTCTGCGGAGAAAGTGGCGATGGCGCCGGGCTCCAGCATCGGGTCCGCGGAACCGAGGCCGCTGGACGAGAAGACACTCTCAGCCTGGAGGGCGGAGCTGGAAGGAGCGGCGCAGAAGACGGGCAGGGACCCTCGCCTGGCCGCGGGCATGGCGGACGCGAACATGGAGATACCGGGGGTGAAGGAGAAGGGCAGACTGCTGAATCTCACCTGGAAGCGGGCCGTGGAGCTGGGTATCGCCGACGTGTCCGCGGGGGACCGGGATGAGGTGCTGGCCGCTTTCGGATTGGCCGGAGCGGACGTGATCGAGGTGACGCCCACACTGGGCGAGCAGGTCGCGCGGTTCGTCACCAATCCGGTAGTTGCGCCGGTCATTCTGTCTGTCGGGTTAATCGGCCTGCTAGTTGAGGCTTTTACCCCGGGTTGGGGGGTGCCCGGCGTCGTGGGGCTGGCCTCCCTCGCCCTGTACTTCGGCGGCCAGATAACCGCGGGCGCAGCCGGATGGGAGATCGCGCTGCTCTTCGTAGGCGGGACCGTGTTGCTCACGATAGAGGCGTTCATACCCGGCTTCGGCCTGTTCGGATTCAGCGGGATCGCGTGCATGCTGATAAGCGTCTATCTTGCCGCGACGAGGAGCGCTGCCGGGCTGCAGGCCCTGGTTATCGCGATGATCATCAGCGCAGTCGTCGTGGTGGTGTTCGTGAGGGTGGGGGCCAGGCGTGGCTTCTTCGCCAGGCTGACCCTGTCGTCCACGCTGGCAAAGGCCACACCGCGCAGCCGGATGGATGGCTCCACCGGGGTTTCCCTGAACGGCAAGCGCGGGATCACGCTGACGCCCTTGAGACCGGCGGGCACGGTGGAGATAGACGGCAGAAGGGTCGACGTGGTAACCGACGGGGAATACGTTGAGCGGGGCCAGCCGGTGGTGGTGGTCGAAGAGGTAGGGACGCGCGTGGTGGTAAGGCTGGATTCCGGTGACTGACACGGGTTTCTAGTATCACAGGAGGTGGATGTGTTGGCGGGTGTGATTTCGTTCCTGGTGATAGTCGCTCTGATCTTCATCGGCCTCTCGGTGTTCTTCAGCTTCGTGCCGCTCGGACTGTGGATTTCGGCGCAGGCCGCGGGAGTCCGGATCGGGATAATCACCCTGGTGGGGATGAGGCTTAGGCGGGTTCCCCCGTCCAAGATCGTCAATCCGCTCATAAAAGCCCTGAAAGCCGGCCTCGATGTGAACGTGAACGGACTGGAGGCTCACTACCTGGCAGGCGGGAACGTCGACAGGGTGGTGAACGCCCTTATTGCGGCTCAACGCGCGGAAATCCCGCTCGGATTCGAGCGCGCCGCCGCGATAGACCTGGCAGGCAGGGACGTGCTCCAGGCGGTGCAGATGAGCGTCAACCCTAGGGTCATTGAGACGCCGGTGGTTGCCGCAGTCGCCAAGGACGGGATAGAGCTGAAGGCAAAGGCGAGGGTCACGGTCCGCGCCAACATCGATAGGCTGGTTGGCGGCGCCGGCGAGGAGACCATCATCGCCAGGGTTGGCGAGGGCATTGTCACCACCATCGGTTCGTCCGACAGTCACAAGGGAGTGCTCGAGAATCCCGACAGCATTTCCCGCACAGTGTTGAGCAAGGGGCTCGACGCGGGGACCGCGTTCGAGATCCTCTCGATCGACATCGCCGACGTGGATGTTGGCGACAACATCGGCGCACGCCTCGAGACTGACCGCGCCGAAGCGGACAAGAGGATCGCCCAGGCCAAGGCCGAGGAGCGACGCGCAATGGCCATCGCGCACGAGCAGGAGATGAAGGCCCTGGTACAGGAGCAGAGAGCGAAGGTCGTGGAAGCGGAGGCCGAGGTGCCTAGGGCGTTGTCGGAAGCCTTCAGGAAGGGCAGCATCGGCGTGTTCGACTATTACCAGATGCAGAATCTCCTGGCGGACACCCAGATGAGGGACTCGATAGCAAAGGCCGGCGGCAAGGGCGAAACGCCCGGCATTGAGAAGAAGTAGGAGGACCTCATGGAACCCCTTTCGATACTGATATTCATCTTCTTCTGGGTGATCAGCAGCATCATAAGTTCGAAGAACAGGCAGCGCTCCCACCCGGGAGAACGCAAGGTGCGTCCCGGCCAGCGCGGCGCCGGTTGGCCGGGCGGCCCGCAGCAACCAGGCTGGCCCGCCTGGGGGCCCAGGGAGACCGCGGCCCCGCCGCAGGCCGCGCCAGCCGTGCCCACGCCTGCGCCAGAGGCTCCAGCGCCCGCGCCATCCGCGCCGGTAGTCGTGAGCGCGCCCACAGCTACGACTGCATCCGCGATCCCGCAGGAGCGGCCACAGGCGGCAGCGCCGGCGGGCGTTGAACCTGGAGGGGACGGCGAAGCCGGATTGCCGGCGTTTCTCACCGGCCTTCTCGATCCGCAGTCGGTATTGACAGGGATCGTGTTCAGCGAGGTCATAGGCCCACCGAAGGCGCGCCGGTTGCACGGCAATTCGGCTGAGAGGTCGCGGAGAGCGCTGAGGACGCGATGGAGCGGCATCGGCCGTTGAATTCTCTCACTCCCCCCGCGTGAATAGACTATAGCCTGAGGGGGGAGCGGCGGTTGGGACCCAAGAAGGAGGGGAGAATCAAGGGACGAGTCGCCGGCATGCTAGAGCTGCCCGGAGACCTCGTGTTCGACCTACCCCGCATAACCCTTATCGGCGCCGTGGAGATGACCGTGGAGAACCACAGGGGCCTTATCGAGTACTCTCCCGAGCGCGTGGTTATCGGCTTCGGTGGGGGACAGATCGTAGTGAAGGGGGTCGACCTCGTGATCGGCAGGATCGTAGCGGACGAGGTTACCCTCACGGGGAGGATTTCCTCGGTCGACCTCGAGGGGTAGGGTTTCGCGATGGCCATGTTGCAGGCCTGGCGCCTGGCCCGCGGCTACGTCAGGATAGAGATACGCGGCCGCGCGGCCGAGCGATTCATCAACCTCGCCACCAACAATGGTATATACATGTGGAACATCCGTCGCGGCCCGGCTTCACTGGTCGCGGATGTAAGCATCGGCGGTTTCAGGTCACTTCGCCGAATTGCCAGGAGAAGCGGCTGCCGCATCCGCATCAGGGCGAAGCGGGGCCTGCCTTTCGCGCTGAAAAGGGGGAAGGGCAGGTACGGATTCGTCGGCGGGCTCGTGGCGTGCCTTATTGCGGTAGTATTCGTGGCGTCGCACGTGTGGTTCGTCCAGGTGACCGGCGTGGAGGATCAATCAAAGGTGCGAGAGATCCTCGGGGTGGCCGCCGCCTGCGGCCTGAAGCCCGGCGCCCCTCTGTCTCGCCTGGACCAGCGTCAGGTCGAGTTGGGGATCCTGGCGAAGGTCGACTACATATCGTGGGTGCGGCTGCGGACGCAGGGAACCAGGGTAATCGTGGACGTGATTGAGAAGACGCTGCCCCCCGCCGTCCCCGCTGAGGAGAACACTCCCTGTCATCTGGTCGCCAGTGCGGCCGGAACGATCGAGAGTATCCTGGTCTACATGGGCGAACCTGCCGTGAAGGTGGGAGACAACGTGGTGCAGGGGCAGATCCTGATAGAGGGACGCATCAAGGGACCGCCGGCGCCGTTGCCCCCCGGGCAACCCCCGCCCGCGCGGCCGCCCACCATCGATACACCCGTCCGCGCGAGGGGTCGCGTCATCGCCCTGGTGGTCAGGAAGCTCAACGTGGAAGAGCCGTACGTGCAGTGGGTCAAGGTGAGAAGCGGCAGGACGTTTTCGAGGAGGGCGATCAGGGTCCCGGGCATGGAGATAGTATGGAAGGGCCGCGGGCCGGCGCCATTTGCGGAATCTGACAGGATTTCCCAATCCGCCTCCCTCACCTGGAGGAATATACCGCTGCCTGTCGAAAGCATCACGGAAACATTCCACGAGATTGTGCCCGCGAAGAGGGAGATAAGCCGGCCGGAGGCCAGGGAAAAGGCCAAAGAGCGGGCGTTTTCATCATTGCGGCGGGAGGTTCCGGCCGGGGCCGATGTGATCGATGTCTCTGCCGAATCAATTGAGACTGATTCGGCAGTAAATGTTACAATAACGATCAGGACAATGGAGGACATCGGGGCGCCCCTGCGCACCCGGTGATTGCGGGGGGGCAGATCGTTTGGAGAACGAAACGGCCATGAAGAAGCTCATCGTGGATTCCAACGAAGAAGCCTTGAACGCATTCGGCCGGTTTGACGAACACCTCTCCACGATTGAGAGGGCATTCAACATAAGGGTGTTCACCCGCGGAAACGAGGTCATACTCAGCGGCCGCTCCGCCGAGGTTGAATCCGCGACAGCCGTTCTCGAGCAGATCATGAGACTGGCCGCGAAAGGGCCGGTGTCAGCACAGCAGGTGCGCTACGTCATAGACGCGTCGAGGACAGGCTCCATGGACAAGGTCCAGACCCTGAACGACGGCGTGATCCTGGTGACGTCCCGGGGCAAGCAGATAAAGCCGCGGACCCTTGGGCAGCAGAAGTACGCGGAGGCAATCCGCAACAACGGCCTGGTTTTCGGCATAGGTCCCGCCGGGACGGGCAAGACGTACCTGGCCGTCTCGATGGCGGTCGCGGCGTTCAGGAACAGGGAGTTCAGCAGGATCGTACTCACGAGGCCGGCCGTCGAGGCGGGCGAGCGCCTCGGGTTCCTGCCGGGGACGCTGGAGGAGAAGGTCAACCCGTACCTCAGGCCTCTGTACGACTCGCTGTTCGACGTGCTCGGCGTGGAAACGTTCGAGAAGTACATGACCAGGGGCCTCATCGAAGTGGCCCCGCTCGCGTACATGAGGGGCAGGACTCTGGACGATTCGTTCGTCATCCTCGATGAGGCGCAGAATACCACGCCTGAGCAGATGAAGATGTTCCTGACGAGGATGGGCATCGGATCCAAGGCCGTCGTGACCGGGGACATAACCCAGATAGACCTTCCAAAGGGGACCGATTCGGGATTGGACCAGGTGAGAAGGGTCCTGAAGGATGTCGAGGGGATCGAGTTCGTGTACCTGACGGATCAGGATGTCGTGAGGCACGAACTCGTCCAGAAGATAATCCAGGCGTATGAAAGATTCAACAGCCGGCAAGATTCCGAGGGAGGTTCGTGACATGCTCCTCCGGCGGCACTTGCGAGCATCCGGCTGGAATCAAGGGGGCGCAGGGTCCGCGATAAGGCGCTGGGCCTGGATGGCGTTCGTCTTTGTCGTTCTCACAATCGTGTTCCTCAATTCGATGACCCCCGAACGTCTCGTCCTCCAGGAAGGTAGAAAGGCCCCCAAGGATATCAAGGCCCAGCATGACTTCGTCGACAGGGCCGCGACGGAGAGGCTGAAGGCGGAGAAGATCTCGGAAGTGGCCGCCGTCTACGATATAGACGTGCGCGTGGCGACCGAGGTCGAGAAGAACATCATGAACACCTTCGAGAGGACCGCCGAGCTCGCCGGGGCCACCGACGTGCCGATCAGTTCACGCATAGAGGAACTGAGGAAGACATCCGGTCTCGCGTTTCCACCGCAGTACGCCGAGGCCGTCCTGAGATCCGGTGCGAGCAAGATAAGTGAGACCGGGGCTGCGGCCCTCGGCGCCGCCCGCAAGATCCTCGATTCCGGGGTGCACGCCGACTCGTACGCCGTAAGCCTCTCACAGGTGGACTTCGAACTGTCGCAATACCGGCTTCCGGAAGAACACCGGGTGTTCGCGTCGGTCGTGCTGAAGGGGTTCATCAGGCCGAACAGATTCGTCAACGAGGCCGAAACCGCCGCAAGGCGCAAGCGGGCCGCCGACTCCGTGCAGCCGGTGAAGGTATTCAAGGGTGACGTCGTCGTCAGGCAGGGCGAGGTAGTCACCGGCGATCACCTGAGGCTGCTCAAAGAGGGCGGCCTCGTCGGTGGCAGCCAGGGCGTCCGGCCGGTCGTTTCGTCGGTCATCCTTGCTTTCCTGATAGTGGCGACAATCTGGATATACGTGAGACAGTTCAAGCCCGGCATCTACTCGAGCGAAGCCAAGGTCATGCAGATGGCCCTGATACTCTCGGGCACAATCGTGATCTCCCGCTTCCTCAGCAGTATATCCGAGTACCTTGCGCCCGTGCCCGCTGGAACGATGTTGCTTGCGACCCTTCTCGACCCGGGAACGGCCATACTGGGCGGGGTATGTATGAGCGTCGCCACGGGGGTCGCGGCCGGGAACAACGCCCCCTTCATGGTCGTTTCGATCCTGTCGAGCATAGCCGCGGTGTATGGCATCTCCAGGGTCGGCCACCGCGCCGACCTGATCCGCGCTGGGGTGCTCGTAGGGCTCGTGTGCGGCCTCGGGATCATCTCGATGGCCCTGATCATGGGATCCCCGTTGAACACGGCGTCCAGGGACGTGTTCTACGGCGCGCTCAACGGGAGCGTCATATCGTCCTTCCTCGCCCTTGGGGCCCTGCCGTTCTTCGAGGCGATCTTCAACATAATGACACCGGTGAAACTGCTCGACCTCTCGAACCCCAACCACCCGTTGCTGGGCCGGCTGCTGAAAGAGACCCCCGGGACGTATCATCACAGCATCATGGTGGCCAGCCTCGCAGAGGCCGCAGCGGAGGCCGTGGGCGCGAATTCGTTGCTCGCGAGGGTCGGCGGGTACTATCACGACATCGGCAAGATAAGGAGGCCGTACTTCTTCATAGAGAACCAGCTGGGGGTGGCCGAGAATCCGCACGACAGGGTCGCCCCCGGGCTGAGCACGCTGATCGTCACGTCTCACGTCAAGGACGGCGTGGAACTGGGGAGGGAATACCGGCTTCCCGAGAGGATCATCGATTTCGTCAGGGAACACCACGGCACCACCCTGGTCTCATACTTCTATTCAAGGGCGACTGAGGACGAGAAGAGCGGCTGCCAGGTGGTCGAGGAGGACTTCCGGTACGAGGGACCCCGCCCCTCTTCGAAAGAAACGGCCATCGTCATGCTGGCCGACGCCGTGGAGGCCGCTGTGAGGTCTCTCGTCAAGCCGTCGCCCGGCCGCATCGAGACGATAATCAGGCGCATAGTCAAGGACAGGCTATACGATCACCAGCTCGACAAGTGTGACCTGACCGTGAGGGACCTCGACACCATATCGGATACGTTCATGAAGGTGCTCAGCGGGATGTTCCACCCGCGGGTCGGGTACCCGCAGACTGGGGGGACCCCAGGGACTGCGGGGGTCACAGGGACCCCGGGGAGCTCGCCCGGTGAAAGGAATGGTACCGATGGAGATACTGGTGGATCAACTCCTGGAGAGTCTTCCAGGGAACCTGACGCAGGAGAGGCTGGAGAACCTGGCAAGGGAGAGCGTGAAAGCAACTCTCCTGTCGGAGGGCAGGGAGAATGAAGCCGACGAGGTTAGTGTGCTGTTCGCCGGCGACGACTACATTCGCGACCTGAACCGGAGGTACCTGGGGAAGGACGAACCTACGGACGTCCTCTCTTTCTCAATGCTCGAAACCACCGAGGACGAGCCCGCCGTCGTGACTGCCCCGCCGGTGAGGGTACTCGGCGACATCGTGGTATCGGTTGAGACGGCGGCAAGCCAGGCGTCTGAGTACGGCCAGCCCCTGGAGAGGGAGGTCGCGCTCCTGGTGGTGCACGGCGCGCTTCACCTGCTGGGCTACGATGACTGCGACGAGGCGGGGCTGGAGCGGATGAACGCGGCCCAGCAACGGATACTCGCGGGCATGGGGTTCTGAGATGCGCACCCTGGCGGAGAGTTTCAGAAACGCGATCGCGGGCCTGGCTTATGTGTGGACGACAGAACGCAACATGAGGCTCCACTTCGCCGTGGGCGCCCTGGCGCTTGCCCTGGCGGTCCTCGGCCGGCTCCCCCTGGCGAAGACGCTATTCGTCCTATCGGCCATCCTGGTGGTTATCCTCTCGGAGGTCGTCAATACCGCGATTGAGTCGCTCGTGGACCTGTCCACCACCGAGTACCACCCGCTCGCCGCAAGGTGCAAGGACATCGCGGCGGGGGCGGTGCTCCTGGGAGCAGGCTACGCCGCGCTGGTAGGATTGGCGGTGTTCGTCCCCGAATTGCCGTCCCTGGCCGGGAACATCGCCCTGTCGGCCCGCGAGAGGCCGCTGTCCGCCGGCCTCTGGGGTGTGCTGGTGGCGGTGTCGTCGTACGAGGCGTTGGCCAGGAGGTGAACGCGGTTGCGCAAGATACGGAACGCCTTCATAGCAGGCATCATTGTATCGATCCCGCTTGGATTCACGATATTCTTCCTGAGGTTCATCTTCAACTTTTTGGAAGGGATGCTCCGCACACCCACGCGACTGCTCGCCGGCAGGGACATACCGGGTCTTGGGATGACCGCAAGCGTCGTCCTGATATTCCTTCTCGGGGTCCTGGCGAACAACATCCTGGGCAAACGCATCATCGCGGTGGGCGAGCACATCATCGAGCGCACCCCGCTTGCCGGTTCCGTATACACCACCGTGAAGCAGATAGTCGACACCTTCGTCAGGTCCGAGAAGACGCCGTTCCAGCAGGTGTGCCTCATTGAATGGCCGAGGCGGGACATGCACTGCATCGCGTTCGTCACAGGCGATACGCCGGCCTGCGTGTGCCCGCAGCCCCGCACGGCCCAGCCGTCCGGCGACTGCCCTTCCGCGGACGACCTGGTCAACGTGTTCATCCCCACGACGCCCAACCCGACGTCCGGATTCCTGGTCTTCCTTCCCAGGAAGGACGTGGTCATCCTCGACATCACGGTGGAGGAAGGGCTGAAGATGGTCGTCTCCGGGGGAATACTCAGTCCTGAAGTCAGGTACGTGGGGGGCGCCGCACGGTGACCCATTCGGGATTCGCGGTGATCGCGGGCAGGCCGAATGTCGGCAAGTCCACGCTCCTCAATTGCATGGTGGGGCGGAAGATCGCCATTGTTTCGGACAAGGTCCAGACCACGCGGAACAGGATTTCCGGCGTGTTGACCAGGCCCGATCTGCAGATAGTGTTCATCGACACGCCCGGGATCCACAGGCCGCGCCACAAGCTCGGCGAATACATGACAGGTGTCGCCGAGAGGACGTTGTCCGACGTGGATGCCGTCCTGTTCGTCGTGGATGGGGCGTCGGCGCCGGGGCCCGGCGACCGGTACGTCGCCAGCCTCCTGAGCAGGGTTCAGTGCCCGGTGATCACTGTGCTCAACAAGGTCGACCTGTTGCCGGGCAAGACCGGCGAGGCGCCGCCCCATGCCGCGGAATACGCCTCGCTCGTGCGGGCGAGGGAGGTCATCCCCGTCTCCGCCGTGACCGGTCACAATGTCGAGCGTCTCATTGAGGCCGCGGCGCTACTCATGCCCGAAGGGCCCATGTATTACCCCGAAGACGAGATCACCGACAAGCCCGAGCAGTTCCTGGCCGCCGAGCTCATCCGGGAGAAGATCCTGCTCCTTACCAGGGAAGAGGTGCCCCACTCCGTTGCGGTGGACATCGAGGAGATGATCCCGAGGAAGGACGACCTCATTTACATAAGCGCGACCATCTACGTCGAACGCGAATCTCAGAAGGGGATCATCGTCGGCGAGGGCGGCAGGCTCCTCAAGGAGGTCGGGCGCCTCGCCCGGCTCGATATCGAAGCCCTGCTGGGCAACAGGGTATACCTCGAATTGTGGGCAAAGGTCAAGAAGGACTGGCGCAACAGGGAGTCTGTGCTGAGATCGCTCGGGTATAACCTGGACGTCTGAGGAGTGGACACCGTTGGCCCTCTTCAAGTGCGAAGCGATTGTTCTCAAGGCGATGGAACTCGGTGAGGCCGACAGGCTGGTCACCCTGTTGACCCTGCGCCACGGCAAGATCCGCGTTGTCGCCAAGGGCGCCCGCAAGGTGATGAGCAGATTCTCCACGGCCACCAACACCTTCGTATACTCTCATTTCGTACTCCACAGGGGGAAGACACTGGACACAATCACACAGTGTGACGTGAGGGAACCGTTCAGGGGGATCAGGGAGGACCTCGACAGGTTCGCCTTCGCCGGACACGTGGCTGATCTCGCCGACACCCTCACGGACGACGGCGAGCCCGCCACGGCGCTCTTCGCACTCCTGCTGACCGCGTTGCGGTCCATCGAAGGCGGCTGCGATCCTGAGACGGTGGCGGCGTGGTTCGCGTTGAACGCGCTTGCAGCGGCAGGATACAGGCCGGTGCTCGACCGTTGCACCTCCTGCGGCGCCACGGAGGTCCCGCCCGGCGGGATGCGTTTCGACCCGGGGGCGGGGGGTGTTGTCTGCCCCCGGTGCGGGGAGGGCGGGAATCCGGTGCTCGCCGGCACCATCGAGATGATGAAGTTCCTGCAATCCGCGGACGCGGCTCGACTGCGGGTCATCCGACCCGACAGGGGGATGCTCAGGGAGGCGAGGGCTATTCTGAGCGGATACGTGGGCTATCACCTGGGGAAGACGCCGAGGTCCACGCGAGTTCTCGAAACGCTCTGAGGGGGAGCGCATGAATGACGGCCAGGGTGATGGGCTTCGCCGGCAGCCCGAGGAAGGGCATGAATAGCGATTCGCTGGTGTCCTCGGCGCTCGACGGCGCCCGGTCCGCCGGCGCAGACGTTGAGAAGATCTACCTGAACGACCTCTCGATTCGCCCGTGCCAGGCGTGCGGGGAGTTCCCTGAGCACCGCTATTGTTGGTTCGAGGATGGAATGGATGTAATCTACCGCGCGCTCGAGGAGGCCGACGCCATCGTGGTCGGTACCCCTGCCTACTTCGGCGGCGTGAGCGCTCAGCTCAAGTTGATGATAGACCGGTGCAACTGCCTTGCGCGGATGACGGCAGGCCCGGACGGCGGGGTCACGTTCAAGACGCGAATGGAGAAGAGGAAGAAGGCGCTCTTCTTCTGGGTCGCTCACCTGTCGAAGGATGTATCCGTGGCGCACGCGCCGGTCAAGTTGTGGTGCAGGTTCGCGAACATCGAACTCGTCGATACCGTCGTTTTCGCGGGGTCCGACGGGCCGGACGCCGTCGCGGCGCGCGAGGAGGCGCTGCGAAGGGCGTTCGAGGCGGGGGCGCGCCTCGTCATGTGAGTTGCATATTTCCCTATGACTGGTGCAGAATGGTATCAGTGAATTCGAGGCGGGGTGATCTGGGTGGAGATTACGCTCGAGATGATTGACCAGATCCGGTCACGCACAGGCGTCTCCTACAAGGAAGCGAGGGAGGTCCTTGAGAGAGCGAACGGGGACGTGGTCCAGGCGCTGATCATGTTGGAGGAAAAGGGGAAGGCGGCGCGCGATTGGACCGAACGGATCCAGGTGTCCGGCAACGAGGTGCTCGAGAAGGTCAAGCAGTTGCTCCACGAGGGCAACGTCACCAAGATAGTGGTAAAGCAGGGGGACACGGTGGTCGCCGCGATCCCCGTGACCGTGGGGGCCGTAGGTGCAGTCATCGCCCCGTATCTGGCGGCTGTCGGCGTGGCGGCGGCGGTGGCCACCAAGTGCACCATTGAATTCGAGCGGAAGCGTCCCGCCGGTCCGGCCCCGTCCGGGGGATGCGGGGAGGGCCCGGTCACCCTTCCGAAGGACGTCGACAAGTGACGGAAAACCGGCGGACGACCGGTGGACTAGTGATTGGCGAGTGACCGGCGACTAGCGGGCGTTGACAAGCTATGGGTGCCCTGGTAGATTGAGATCGCGGGAACCTCCCGTCCCGGCGGTACATGGTCAGCCGGCGGGGGGTTCGTGCTTTTGCCCCCGGGGAGGTAATGTGAGTGAGCGGCGGCAAGACTTTCCAGGATGTAGTGTTGGCGCTGGAGAGCTTCTGGGCAGGCCAGGGTTGTGCTCTTCAACAGCCGTATGACGTGGAGAAGGGAGCAGGCACGATGAACCCCGCCACGTTCCTGCGGGCGCTCGGCCCGGAACCCTGGCGCGTGGCCTACGTGGAGCCGTCCAGGCGCCCGACCGACGGCAGGTATGGCGACAACCCCAACAGGCTATACCAGCACCACCAGTACCAGGTCATCATCAAACCGTCCCCCGGCGACATCCAGGACAAGTACCTGCAGAGCCTGGCTTTCATCGGCATCGACCCAGCGGCTCACGACATACGGTTCGTCGAGGACAACTGGGAGGCGCCGACGCTCGGCGCCTGGGGGCTGGGCTGGGAGGTCTGGCTCGACGGGCTGGAGATCACACAGTTCACCTACTTCCAGCAGGTCGGCGGGTACGACTGCCGTCCGGTCGCCGTCGAGATCACGTACGGCCTGGAGAGACTCGTTTCCTACATCCAGGGAGTGGACAACGTCTACTCAATCCGGTGGGTGGACGGCCTCACCTATGGGGACATCTTCAAAAAGGCCGAGTTCGAACACTCGAAGTACAGCTTCGAGTCCGCCGACACCAAGATGCTGTTCGGCCTGTTCGATACGTATGAAAAGGAGGCGCGGCGCCTGGCTTCCGAAGGCCTCGTACTCCCGTGCTACGACTACGTGCTCAAGTGCTCGCACGCGTTCAACGTACTCGAGGCCAGGGGCGCGATAAGCGTCACAGAGAGGACATCCTACCTCCTCAGGGTGAGGAACCTCGCCCGCGCCGTCGCGAAGGCCTACCTGGAGCAGAGGGAAGCGGACGGTTACCCGCTCTCGCGCGGGGTGTGGGGGGAGGCAGCCAGGTGAGACTGTACGATCTTCTGGTCGAGGTGGGGTTCGAGGAAATGCCGGCGGCTTTCCTCCCTTCAGCCGTGGAACAACTACGGGAAAGGACCACCGTGATGCTGGATGAACTGCGGCTCCGCCCGGCTGTTGCGGACGGTCGCGCAGCACACGGTGGCGCAGCGGATTGCGGCGCGGCAGGTGGCGGCGCAGCGCCGCGCGTCCGCGTCTATGCCACCCCCCGGAGGCTGGCGCTGCTGTGTACCGGCATCCCCGAGGCGCAGGAAGACAGGACCTCCGAGGCCAGGGGGCCCTCCCGAGCCGTGGCCTTCGACGCGGAGGGCAAGTTCACAAAGGCGGCCCTGGGATTCGCACGGGGACAGGGAGTGAATCCGGAGGACCTGGTGGTTCGCGCGACGCCCGCCGGGGAGTACGTTTATGCGGTGAAGGTGGAGAAGGGCAGGAACGCCTTTGCCGTGCTTTCAGAGGCGATACCGCCCGTCGTGATGTCGCTCACCTTCCCCCGGACGATGAGGTGGGGCCACGGCGAGCACTCGTTCGCGCGGCCCATTCGCTGGGTCATGGCCCTCCTCGGGGATCGAGTACTCGATTTCGAACTCGCGGGGGTCAGGTCCGGCAGGTTCACATACGGCCACAGGGTGCTGGGCCCCGGACCGTTCGAGATCCCGGAACCGGGCCGCTACGTGTCAATCCTGCGGGAGGCCGGGGTCATTGTAGACCAGGACGAGCGCAGGGACTTGATAAGGCGGCAGGTCGAGGCGGTTGCCGCGGAAGAGGGGGGCGTGGCGGTGATCGATCCCGCCCTGCTCGAGCAGGTCACCCACCTCGTCGAGTACCCTACCGCATTTGCCGGCAGATTCTCCGAGGACTACCTCGAGATCCCCGCCGAGGTGCTGATCACCACGATGCGGCATCACCAGAGATACTTCCACGTCGAGGCCGCTGGCGGCGCCCGGCTGCTGCTGCCGTGTTTCGTGTCGGTGCGCAACGGCGGTCTCGATCATCTCGACCAGGTCCGCAAGGGCAACGAGCGGGTCATCCGTGCCCGCCTTGCCGATGCCTCGTTCTTCTTCAAGGAAGACCAGAAGGTTCGCCTGGAGGACAGGGTCGACCTGCTGAGGAGGGTGCTCTTCCAGGAGAACCTGGGCACTCTCCACGACAAGACGGAGCGTATTCGCGCCCTGGCCCGCAAGATCGGTGAGATGGCCGGACTGGACGAGCGGCGGGTGGCCCTGATCGACCGCGCCGCCCTCCTCTGTAAGGCCGACCTCACGACGGGCATGGTGCGCGAGTTCCCCGAACTCCAGGGGGTCATGGGCCGGGAATATGCCAGGAGGCAGGGCGAAGACACGGAGGTCTGCCTCGCGATCAGCGAACACTACATGCCGGCCCAGTCCAGGGGGGAACTGCCCGCCACCATGACGGGAGCGGTACTCTCGGTGGCCGACAAGATCGACACCATATCGGGTTGCTTCCTTGCGGGCATAATCCCGTCCGGCTCGCAGGATCCGTATGCCCTGCGCAGGCAGGGTTCTGGAGTGGTCTCGATACTGGCGGGAGACGCCTCCGGGGACATACGGTTGTCTCTTGGCGCCACCGTGGAAACCGCCCTGGCGCTCCTCGAGGGGCAGCGTCCGGGGCTCGGCGAGGGGTCGGACGGCAAGGCCGACATCCTGGATTTCCTCAAGGGGCGGCTCAAGGGCTATCTTGAGGACGCCGGTGTCAAGTACGACGTGGTCGATGCGGTGCTGGAAGCGGGATTCGATGACGTGGGTTCAGCGGTGAAGCGGGCCTGCGCTCTGCAGGCGTTTTCCGCGGAGCCGGACTTTCCGGTGATGATGGTCGGGTTCAAGCGCGCGGCCAACCTCGCGCGAGAGGCTAGGACGGCGGAAGTGAACGAGGGCCTGCTTGGCGAGGCAGAGGAGAAGGCCCTCCACGAGCAGTTCAAGTGCACGAGGGTGGAGGCCGAGCGACTCCTGGCCGGTGAGGACTATGCCGGATTCTTCCGTTGCATGGCGCGGCTCAAGGAGCCCGTCGACGCGTTCCTCGACAAGGTGCTGGTCATGTGCGAGGACCTGGACGTACGCAGGAACAGACTCGCGCTGCTCTCGAACGTGGCGGGACTGTTCGGAAGGGCCGCCGACCTGTCGCGCCTTGTAGTGTCGTAGAGTCGCGTCACCGCGCCTGCGGGCGGCGCCTGAGACGCGGCCCGCAGGTTCACAGTCAACACTTACTGTGGTCAACACCTATTGCGGAGTGATGGACATGCCGGTGCGGGGCATTCTGTTCGACCTCGACGACACCCTCCTGCGGGTGGACATGGACGCGTTCATGAAGGCGTACTTCGGGATGTTGGCGCCGAGGTTCCGGGGCAAATGCGACCCGGAGACGTTCGCCAGGGAACTCGTGCTGTCGCTCGAATCCATGGTGAACGACCTCGACGGGAGCAGGACGAACAAGGATGTGTTCGAGGCGGATTTCTTCCCGAAGTTCGGGGTTTCCGCAGGGGAATGGACGCCCCAGATCGAGGACTTCTACAGGAACGACTTCCCGCGGCTGCGCACGTTCTCCACGCGCGATCCGCTCGCGCGCAGGGTGGTCGAAGCCGCGGTAGGGATGGGATATAAGGCCGTCCTCGCCACCAATCCGGTGTACCCGCGAGCAGCGATAGTGGAGAGGCTTTCGTGGGCGGGAATCGATCCCGGATTGTTTGAACTCATAACCACCTATGAAATAATGCACTTCTGCAAACCTCACTCAGGGTACTACCGCGAGATCTGTTCGGTCATCGGCCTCCAGCCCTCTGAATGCATGATGGTGGGCAACGACGTCGACGAAGACCTGGCCGCCTCAAAGCTGGGGATGAAGACATTCCTCGTGAACGGCGCCGTCAGGAACCGTGACGGCAAGGCCTACTCGGCCGACTACGAGGGGACCCTGGCCGATCTTCTCCAGATGATCGAAAGAGGCTCCATCTAGCAGGATAATCTTGGTCGAGGGGCCCCGGGGGAGGAAGTGATCGGCCCTGGGAGTATATAATCAGGGTGAGGAGACTCTTCCGGAGGGGGATGACCGGACATAGAAGCGCCAGGAAGCCTTCCGACCATCCTGGTCGTGTCCGATTCCGTGGGGGAGACCGCGGAGCTGGTGACACGGGCGGCGGCCGCACAGTTCAACTCGCACGCGTTTGAGATAGTACGCATTCCGCACGTCGAAAGCCCCGGCACGATCCTGGACATAGTGACCCAGGCCAAGGCCAGGAAGGCAGTCATTGTGTATACTCTCATACTCCCCGGACTGCGTGACGTGATGAGCCGCGAGGCCGAGCGGCTGGGGATCCCCGCCGTGGACATCATGGGCCCCATGCTGGCGGCCCTGGAAGAAGTCACCACGGTGAGGCCCAAGATGATGGCCGGATTGGTCCGTAAGATGGATGAGGAGTACTTCAGGCGAGTAGAGGCGATAGAATTCGCGGTCAAATACGACGACGGCAAGGACCCCAAGGGCCTTACCAAAGCGGATGTCGTGATAGTGGGCGTGTCCCGAACCTCCAAGACGCCGGTCAGCCTGTATCTGGCGAACCGCAAGTGGAAGGTCGCGAACATCCCGCTGGTACCGGAGGTGAGGTTGCCCGAAGAGCTGTTCCTGGTACAGAAATCGAGGATAGTGGGGCTCACCATAAACGAGCAGCAGCTCAGCAGGATCCGCATGGAGAGGCTGAAGGCGATGGGCCTGCCCCCCGACGCGGACTACGCGGGGTCCGATAGGATTGCCAGGGAGCTGCAGTATGCCTCCGAAGTGTTCCGTATGATAGGCTGTCCCGTGCTCGACGTATCCAACAAGGCGGTTGAAGAGACAGCCAACGATGTGATCGCACTGGTGACAAGGGGTGGAGGACATGTCTAGGAAGTACGTTTACCGCTTCCAGGAAGGCAACAAGGATATGCGGTCCCTGCTCGGCGGCAAGGGGGCGAACCTCGCCGAGATGAAAGGGATGGGACTGCCGGTCCCGCCGGGGTTCACCATCACGACGGAAGCGTGTAACGAGTACTACCGGACCGGCGCGAAGATGCCGGAGGGACTCGAGGGCGAGATCATGAAGGCCCTGGCGACGCTCGAAGAGGAGACCGGGAAGAGGTTTGGCGACATACATAACCCGTTGCTCGTTTCAGTCCGTTCCGGCGCGGCCGTTTCCATGCCCGGTATGATGGACACGGTGTTGAACCTGGGCCTCAACGGCGCCACAGTGGAGGGGCTGGCCAATCTCACCGGTAACCGCAGGTTCGCGCTGGACTGCTACCGCAGGTTCATCCAGATGTTCGGCAACGTCGTGTTGGGCATGGAGCACGGCGAATTCGAGAGGGTCCTGGCCATCAACAAGGAACGCGCGGGAGTGGTACAGGACCAGCAGATGGACGGCGCGGCGCTCGAAGGGGTCATCCGCGACTACAAGACCCTCGTCAAGAATGTCACCGGCCTGGATTTCCCGCAGGATCCCAGGGAGCAGCTCATGATGGCCGTGAAGGCCGTATTCCAATCGTGGAATAACCAGCGGGCCGTCGTTTACCGGAGGGTGAACAAGATATCGGATGACCTGGGCACGGCTGTAAACGTGCAGTCGATGGTGTTCGGGAACATGGGCGACGATTCGGCCACCGGCGTCGTGTTCACGAGAAACCCGTCCACCGGGGCCGCCGAGCTCTACGGAGAGTATCTAACCAACGCCCAGGGCGAGGACGTCGTCGCCGGTATCCGCACCCCGAGGCCGATCGCAGAAATGGCTCAGGCGATGCCCGGCGCCCACAGGCAACTCGTCGAGACGTGCGGGCTACTCGAATCACATTATCACGACATGCAGGACATAGAGTTCACCGTCGAAAAGGGCAGGCTGTTCATGCTCCAGACGCGTTCCGCCAAGAGAACGGCCATGGCGGCTGTGCGCGCGGCGGTGGACATGGTGGCCGAGGGGAAGATCACGCGGGAAGAGGCCCTGATGCGGGTCGAACCAGACCACATTGTGAAGATCCTCCACAGGGGCATAGACCCGTCGGCGAAACTCGACGTGCTTGCCACAGGCCTGCCGGCGTCGCCGGGCGCGGCCACCGGCAAGGCGGTCTTCGACGCGGATCGCGCCGAGGCCCTTGGGCAGGATGGCGAGAAGGTCATCCTCGTCCGGCCGGAGACCACTCCGGACGACATGCCAGGCGTGGTTTTCGCCCAGGGCATACTCACGAGCAGGGGCGGTATGACCTGTCACGCGGCCATAGTGGCCAGGGGGATGGGAAAGCCGTGCGTGGTCGGTTGCGACGCCCTGAAGATAGACACGAGTGAGCGGCGGTTCTTCGCCGGAGACAAGGCTGTGAAAGAGGGCGACGTCATCTCCATCGACGGCGCCACCGGCAATGTCTACCTGGGTCCCGTCCCCGTGATAGACCCGAAGCTCAGCGCGGAGTTCAAGAATTTGCTCGACTGGGCGGACAAGGCTCGGGGGCTCGGCGTGCGGGCAAACGCGGATACGCCCCAGGACGCCGCGAAGGCGCGCGAATTTGGCGCCGAGGGAATAGGCCTGTGCAGGACCGAGCACATGTTCATGCAGGCTGACAGGCTGCCCATAGTCCAGGAAATGATCCTGGCGCAGACCGAGGAAGAACGGCGGGCCGCCCTCGACAGGCTGCTGCCCATACAGCAGAAGGATTTCGAGGGAATACTCGAGGCGATGCGCGGGTATCCGGTCACGATAAGGCTCCTCGACCCGCCGCTCCACGAGTTCCTGCCGAACGTCGAGGAGCTCGTGGTACAGATCACTGACGCGAGGGCTCGCGGGATCAGCGGCCCCGAGATCGAGAAGAAGCAGGAACTCCTGAAGAAGGCGAAAGCCCTGTCCGAATCGAACCCGATGCTCGGGTTCAGGGGTTGCCGGCTCGGCGTGGTGTACCCGGAAATATACGAGATGCAGGCCAGGGCCATATTCCAGGCCACGGCCGCGCTCATCGGCAGAGGGATAGGGGATGTCAAGCCCGAGGTCATGATTCCGCTGGTCGGCCACCACCTCGAACTGAAGCCCCTCAGGGAGCTCGTCGAAAAGGTGGCTGATGAAGTGATGCAGGCCACCGGCGTGCAATTCCCCTGCATAGTAGGCACGATGATCGAAGTACCGAGGGCGGCGCTCACCGCTGACGAGATCGCGCGGCACGCCGAATTCTTCTCATTCGGGACGAACGACCTTACGCAGACGACGTTCGGATTCAGCAGGGATGATGCCGAAGCGAAATTCCTGCACGCATACGTTCAGAAGAAGATCCTGGCGGAGAACCCGTTCGCCGTGCTCGACGAGGACGGGGTGGGCAAGCTCATCCAGACGGCGGTGAGGCTCGGAAGGTCGGTGAGGCCCAAGTTGAAGATCGGGATATGCGGTGAGCATGGCGGCGACCCGCGGTCGATCGACTTCTGCCACCGCGCCTCGCTGGACTACGTGAGTTCGTCGCCGTTCAGGGTTCCGATCGCCAGGCTCGCCGCGGCACAGGCGGCGATAAGAAATAGGACCGCGTGAACGAAGCGGCCGGCGGGAGACCGCCGGCCGTCGCCTTAAATGAGGGAGGGACGCCGTGTGGAGTGGCGCAAGATGACCGAGGAATGGGAGAACGACCGCCTATCCCGGTACGCCTGCAAGAGCGCGGTCTCCAGGGGCAGGTCAAAGCCGGAGGAACCGTGTCCGGTGAGGACGTGCTTCCAGCGTGACCGCGACCGGATAATCCACTCCAAGGCGTTCCGGCGGCTGAAACATAAGACCCAGGTGTTCATCATCCCCGAGGGAGACCACTTCCGGACGAGGCTCACACACACGCTCGAGGTCGCACAGATAGCGAGGACGATAGCGAGGGCCTTGAGGCTCAACGAGGACCTTGCCGAGGCCATCGCCCTCGGGCACGACCTCGGCCACACGCCGTTCGGCCACGCCGGCGAGGACGTCCTCAACGAAGTACACCCGGAGGGATTCCGGCACAACGAGCAGAGCCTCAGGGTGGTGGACGTCCTGGAGAGGGAGGGCGGCCTCAATCTGACCTGGGAGGTCCGCGACGGGATCGTCAATCACTGCGGCGGGCTGCGGCCCGC
The DNA here is from genome assembly GCA_050260105.1 of Ignavibacteriales bacterium. Taxonomy (GTDB): domain Bacteria; phylum Bacillota; class Sulfobacillia; order JABLXB01; family JABLXB01; genus SM1-B181. The sequence continues at coordinate 28,705 of JBLNBR010000039.1, forward strand.
CACACTCGAGGGCGAAGTGGTCCATTTCTCGGACAGGATTGCGTACATCAACCACGACATAGACGACGCGCTGCGCGGCGGTGTACTGAAGGAAGGCGACTTCCCGTCCGGCCTGCTCGACTCCGCGGGCCGCAGCCACTCACAGCGAATCCACAACATGATCCTCGACATAATCGAACAGAGTTGGGAGAAGGAACACATAGCAATGAGCCCGGCCATGAAGCGTGCGTTCGACGGCTTGCGGCAGTTCATGTTCGATAGGGTCTACATAGGTTCCGGCGCCAAGAAAGAGGAGTTCAAGGCGAAGAAGATGGTGGAGCAGCTGTACAAATTCTATCTCGAAAACCCCTGCGAGATGTACGTGGGGCAGGGTCCGCCGCCGGGCGAGACCCTCGATAGGGCGGCGTGCGACTACATCGCCGGTATGACCGACCGCTTCGCCGTGGCGCAATTCCGCAAGTTTTTCCTGCCGGCGCCGTGGCCCCTGGAAATATAAACAGGGACCTCAAAGCAGGAAATGGGGCGGACCCGGAGAATTAACCCGGTGGTGGAAGCGAAAAGGGGGAAGAGGTAAACCCTTCCAGAGTGACAACAGTCATCAACCTCATCCTTCCTGGTAAGGATGGGGTTTTTCAATCCACGGGCGAGGGTGAAGGGCGTGCGAGGTGGATTTGACCATCTTCTCATCGATGAAGTGCGAGCCCACACCGATATCGTCGAGGTAATATCCAGGTACGTCAGTCTGAAAAAAGCGGGCAAGTACTATATGGGGCTGTGCCCGTTTCACCTGGAAAAGACGCCTTCCTTCGCGGTTTCACCGGAAAGACAGGTCTTCCACTGCTTCGGCTGCCAGACGGGCGGGGATGTCTTTGCGTTCTTGATGAAGAGGGAAAACATCTCATTCCCCGAGGCCGTCAGGGAGCTCGCCGAGAGGGCCGGCATAAGGATACCGGAAGCGCGGGAGGACCCGGAGGACTCGAAGCGGAGGGCACAGAAGGAATCCGTGCTGCATACCCTCGAATGGGCCACGTCCTTCTTCCAGCGGGCGCTTGAGCGGCCGGAAGGCGGAAGGGCGAGGGAGTATATCCAGGGTCGTGGCGTGACGCCTGACCTGGCCCAGAGGTTCAGGCTGGGATTCGCCCCCGCCGAATGGGATGCCCTGGGGACCGCCGCCCGCAAGGAGGGGATCCCACAGGAAACGCTGGTGGCGGCGGGGCTGGTGAACCTACGCGAGCAGGGTGGCGGGCAGAGTAGCGGCTTCTACGATCGTTTCAGGGGCCGGCTGATGTTTCCGGTATGCGACCACAGGGGGAGGGTCCTGGGCTTTGGGGCCAGGTCTATCGAGGGTGTCACCCCGGAGGGCAGGGATGGGGCCCCCGCTCCGAAGTACGTGAACTCGCCAGAAACGCCGGTGTACACGAAGGGCCGCGTGTGGTACGCGATGCACCTGGCGAAAGAGGCGATACGGGTCCGGAACCAGGCCGTCGTCGTCGAAGGATATATGGACGCGATAACCTGTCACGGCCATGGCGTGTCGAACGTGATAGCATCGTGCGGCACGGCGTTGACGCAAGAGCAGGTGCAGGCTCTGGCCCCGCTGGGTTGCGAGATAGTGGTGAGCTATGATTCTGATTCCGCCGGGACCGCCGCGACGCTCAGGAGTCTCGAGATTCTGAGGTCGGCCGGGTGCCGCGTGAGGGTCGCGCAGGTGCCCGAGGGCAAGGACCCCGACGATTTCGTTCGCGAGGGCGGCGGCGAGCGGTTCCAGAAGGTGATTACCGCGGCGAAACCGGTGGTCGACTACGTGTTCGACAGGGCTGTCGCGGAGCTGGGTACGGCCGATCCCGTGGCAAAAGGGGCCGTGGTTGAGAAGGTAGCGCCGTTCCTATGGAGTATATCGAATGAAGTTGAGCAATCCTCGTATGTCTCGAGGATCTCCGAGGCGTTGCGCGTCCCCGCCGATTCCATATGGGCGGTCGTGAAAAAGAAAGCAACAGCGAGCCAGAACGAGATGGAACGGCATAAAAATACGCTGCGACTCCATACTATAGACCGGAAGAAATCTGTAGAAAATCTGGTTCAGGATGGTTCGAGGGACGGTGTGACGCCGGCGGTCTTGAAGGCGGAAGAGAGTCTCGTGCGGATGATGCTATCCGGCGTTCCGGACGAGATGGCCCGTTCCCTCAAACCCGAGTACTTCTCGGGATCGGTTTACGGGAGACTCGCCCGTCACCTGCTGGGACTCATGGCCGAGTGCGGGTCACCCGAGGTGGGTCGCTTGATGGACCGGCTCGAGGACGAGGAGCTCGTCAATGCGGCTGCGTCACTGGCCCTGAAGGAAGACGTGCAGGGGGACAAGCTGAGGGTTTTCCGGGATTGTGTGCTTTCACTCAAGAAGAGGCGACTGGAAGCCCTGAGCGAAATGATAAGCAATTGCGATACACAGGACAGGGAACAGCGCGTGGACCTCATGCGGGAGATGCAAGGTCTGCTCAGCGAGGTCAAAGGTTCAGCCTAGCCTGTAGCCCGCGTTGCGGCGGAGGTAAGAGTATTTGAGTAAGAAAGAACTCAGTATCGAAGGGGTCCAGGATCTCATCAAGCTCGGCAAGCAGCGCGGCACGCTGACGTACACCGAGGTGATGGATTCGCTACAGGGGGTTGACCTGACACCCGAGCAGATAGACGAGGTGTATGAGGCGCTTGCCGACCTCGGGATAGAAGTCACTGACGCCAAGGCCGACGAACCCCTCGAAGAAGAGGACGTGCACGAGGCCGGGGAAGAACCCGGAGAGGAAGCGGTTGAAACCGAGATCCAGGTTCCCGAGGGCGTCGCCATAGATGACCCGGTCAGGATGTACCTCAAGGAGATCGGCCGTGTGCCGCTGCTCACCGCCGAGGGCGAGATAGACCTTGCCAGGCGCATGGAGGCGGGCGACGAGGAGGCCAAGAGAAAGCTCATCGAGGCCAACCTCAGGCTGGTCGTGGCCATCGCCAAGAAATACGTCGGACGCGGCATGCTGTTCCTGGACCTCATCCAGGAAGGGAACCTGGGGCTGATAAAGGCGGTCGAGAAGTTCGACTTCCGGAAGGGGTTCAAGTTCAGCACGTACGCCACGTGGTGGATCAGGCAAGCCATAACCAGGGCAATCGCCGACCAGGCGCGGACGATTCGCATTCCCGTGCACATGGTCGAGACGATAAACAAGCTCATCCGGATCTCGCGGCAGCTCCTGCAGGAGCTCGGACGTGAGCCCAGCCCGGAGGAGATCGCCGACGAAATGGCGGTGCCGGTGGAGCGGGTTCGCGAGATCATGAAGATAGCGCAGGAGCCGGTGTCGCTCGAAACGCCGATCGGTGAGGAAGAGGACAGTCACCTGGGGGACTTCATCGAGGACGACGACGTCCCCGCCCCGGCGGACGCCGCCTCCTTCCAGCTCCTCAAGGAGCAGCTGGAGGAGGTGCTGGATACCCTCACCGAGAGGGAGCAAAGGGTGTTGAGGCTCAGATTCGGCCTGGACGACGGCAGGGCGAGAACCCTGGAGGAGGTCGGCCAGGTATTCGGCGTGACGCGCGAGCGCATCAGGCAGATCGAGGCGAAGGCCTTGCGGAAGCTGAGGCACCCGTCGCGGAGCAAGAAACTGAAAGACTTCCTTGAATAGAGGCGTGAAGACGCTCGTTGAAGACGCGTGCCAGCGCTGGGGACCATGCGAAGGATTATGTGAGCCGCCATAGAATAACCGGCTACATAAGCGCACCGCCGGGGGTCATATGGAAGGCCAACTGGAGAAACGGAACAGGATGTGGCGGCAGTATGCGCGCACGCGCGATCCTGGCATAAGGACGCAGCTCATTTTCGACAGCGCGGGCGTCCTGAAGTGGTCGGTGGGCCGCGCCGCCCTCGATCTGCCGCCGGGGATCAGCCAGGATACTCTGCTCGACTATGCGATCCAGGAGCTGTTCCGGGTAATAGAAAGCCCACTTCCGCCTCACCCGGCCCAATTCGACACCTATCTCGCGTCCAGGGTGAGAAAGGCGATTCTCGAAGGATTGCGACGCTCTCTCGGGTCCGACGCCTCCATCTACAGGGTCGTCGGGCCTTCGTTATTCAGATGCGCCTCGTGGTTCCGCGAGAAGGGGCGCCTGCCGGGGCCGGCCGAAATGCTCGGCGATGAAGAGGCGCCGTTCGAAACGGAAGAGCGCCTGCTTGCGGGCATGAGCCTCGCGGCTCTGTTGCTGAGCGCCAGTATGCTGTCCGGCGACGGCGATCCCGGGGAGGCTGCGGCCGCAGGGTTCGCCGGCGCCCTCGAAGGAGCGATCTCCAGGCTGCCGCGGAACGAGCGAACGCTGCTCACCCTCTACCACTACGAGGAGCTCACCATATCCGAGATATGCAGCGTGTTGAAGGCCTCGCGCCGGGCGGTCTGCGCACTGTTTACGGTAGCCACCCTTCATGTGCTGGGCCAGGTGGTCCGTGTGCTCGTGAGGGTGTCCGAGGACAGGATGGAGGCCGAGGCCTGCGTTTACCCGTGGCTCGACGGGCCCGGCAAAGGGGCGTTTCCGGACGGGAACACTGTAGAACGCTCGCTCAGGGACTTCGGGATCGTTCACGGTCTAGACGCCGCGGCCCTGGAGGATCTCGTGTCCCCCCCTCTGGCGGGTAGGATCGCGACAGTCGCTCGTGGAACACCGCCTGTCCGTGGGAAGGACGGCCGCGTGGAGAGGTTGTTCGAAGACGATGGGACCGGTTCGAACGGATGGACGAAGCGAAGGGTGAAGCAAGGCGACCCCCTGGTCGGCCTGGTGCCGGCCGGGCGAGGGACGCCGGGCAGGGACGTGACGGGCAACGCGATTCCGGCGGAAGACGGCGCGCGGCCTGCCGTGTCCACCGGCGCCAACGCCAGGATGGCTGAGAATGGACTGAAGATCCACGCGGCCATCGATGGCCAGGCGTGGTTCAACGGGGAATTCGTGGACGTCGTGGCAGTGATGGAGCTGGAAGAGGTTGGCGAAGGCCATCGAGCGGCGTTTCCCGGCACCATAGTCGTGAAAGGGATCATACGCTCCGGCTCGCGTGTCGTCGCTGAATGGGACGTCATGGCTGAGAGGATTGACGGGGCACAGGTGGTGGCCGGCGGCGACGTCACGGTCAGTGGTGGGATTGTCGGTTGTGAAGCACCCGGGATCAGGGCGGGCGGTGACATAAGGGCCAGGTTCATCGAGGCGTCCAGTGTTCATGCCGGAGGCTCGCTCATCTGCAGCGAGTACGTGATCCATTCGACCGCGGAGGCGTGCGCGGGTCTTGCCGCGAAGGGCGGCTGGGTTTGCGGCGGCCAGGTTTCGTCAGGCGCCGGGGTCGTCCTGGGCCTGGCCGGTGGTGAGCTGGGTACCCATACAATGGTGGCTGCGGGAAGTCGCAGCCTTATCCACGAGATGATGGTCGCTCTCCATCGCGTCCTGCGTTCGGACGTCGCGCCGGCCGGCACCCTCGTCAGGAAGTACGTCGAAGGCATGATCTCCATGCTGCAGAACCTTCCCCAGATGGCGAAATGCACGATCCGCGCGGGGACGGGCATCAAATCGGGAGTGACGCTGAGCATTGCGGGTAGCGTCAAGTTCGTGGCGGAGGACCTCGGCGCGGGAGTCGCCTCACTCGACAGGAACGGGGTCGTCACGTGGCGCGCGCTCCGCGTCCACTGAGCCGGCGGTTGCCGGATGCGCGGCGACATGCCCGCTGCGCTGGCCGAGCGCAATCCCCGCTTGTTGACTCGCCCATGTGCGTCGGGTATAATAGGTATCGCTGATTACGCTCCTCGATAGCTCAACGGTAGAGCATCCGGCTGTTAACCGGAGGGTTGCAGGTTCGAATCCTGCTCGAGGAGCCAGTTTATTGCGGGTTTCCGTATGGCGGAGACCCGCGAACACCGGGTTTGGAGTCCACCCATCCTCGCTGAATCCATAGACCGTTCCATTGCATGGTGTTGAGTGAGATGCTTGCCATACCCGTACCAATCCTTGGTAAGAGGGGAGCCAGACGAAAGCTGGCTCCCCTCCCAAATCGCCGCAGACAGGCTCTGACTGCCGATTCAGGTTTATCTCGTAAGACCCCGGTACAGCTTCTTCCACGCATCCCATGCCTGCCCCGCCTGCTTGTCGGTATAGTCGGTCAGAAACTCCATAGCCTTTGCCGGGTCCTTCTTGAACTGGGCGTGCGCGGCCGTCTCGATGCCGTGCTGCGCCGCGGCCCACTGCCTTTCGAGGGTATCGCGGCGCCGCGCGATCTCGGCGATTACCTCCTTATACCGCGTGTCTGCCACGTTCTGGACATCCTGGAAAGTCCACCAGGCGCGATCCGGGTTGTAGGTCAGGTCGGAGGGATCGGGGTCGAAGTGGGTTGCCATTCCTTCCTCGGGAGTAAGCCAGCCGTATCCCTCAGGCACCCTTGTGATACCCAGGTACCACGGGACATAAGGACTGGTGCAAGGGTTTAGCGTGGCGCGCCACATCACTGTGAACTCCGGTTGTTCGCGGAACTGGATTACGACGCTTTCCATGGTCGTACTGGTGCAGATGGTCCTCTTGCCCGTGCGGTGAGGGTTAATGGTATAGCCGTTACTGAGATCGTCAGGCGTGCCTTCATAATGCGTTCGAAGGATCCGCTTGACGCTCTCAATCCCAAGCCTCTTGTACGGTTTGACTGAGAAGGCCCGAATGTCTTCGGGCTCTCGTCCAAGGATGATCCTGAGAGCATTGGTGTGGCGGACGATATTCCTGGACTGGTCCGTGGGGCGCTGGTAGGCGGCGGCGAAGTCGAAGTCGCTGTAATCGCCGGGGACTGCCGGAGTGTACCACCCACGCTCGATGGCATAGGTTATCAGGTCGGGAGACGCCATGAAGTTCTCGGTGTCATTGAGGTCAACTTCGTGGATGGTGTACCAGTTGGGGATGAAGAAAACCTCGTCGTCCGGCACTCTCTTCGCCACGAAGTGCCTGCCCTTGACAACCTGGAGGACCCAACCCTCGTTCTTGTCGACTATCTGGTACGAGCGCCCCGACGCGAGGTACCCGTACTCGCTGAGCAAACTAGCCGCCACTTCCACGCCTTCACGCGCCGTTTTCGCCCTCTGGGCGATCAGGACTCGGAGTCCGTACCCAATTCCTCCATCCTTTGTGATCTCCGAGAGAGGCCTATCCTCGCGCGAAGGAGAGCAGCTGTCACTCGCAACGGCAACGCCCCACTCATTGATGAAGAAGTCGCTGAACGAGGGTCGCCAGCTCGCGCGGGTCTCAGACCACAGGTGACTCCAGGTTTGTTCGACCTGGGGGATGCGGGCGGGAGAATCTCCGAAGGTGATGAATTCGCCGGGTTGATGCGTCATTCTGGGGACCCTGTACTGCACCATTACGTTGTCGCCGTTGTCCTCGTTGTGGCCGAACAGGACTTCACCGGTAGCGGACGCGTTCCTACCTACGATGATGGAACTGCATTCCTCAGCTCCCTCGGGAAGCCCGCCGCTGTCTGTATCTGCTGACGCGCAAGGGACAAGGGTTGCCATTAACACCAGGACAACTATCAAGGAAAGCACTCTTCTGGGCATATAGAGTCACACTCCTTTGACAGAACTCCACCCAACGCGTGGGCTCCAGGTGCGGATTCTGGGAACAAGTCCACCTCACTCTCCAGACCACAAGCTTTGCTTAGATAATCATATGGTTGTTGTCCTTGCTTGTCTGTTGATCCATGTATTCCCCGCGGCGCAATTCTCGCGCCGGACAGCCAGGTTTTACGTCACTTCGACCGAGAATTCCGTGCCAGGCGGAGGCATTTCACCCCAATACCACCAAGGTGTACATACTTAGAGAAAGAACGAACACGAATCCGGAGATCTATTTGAATAATACTGAACCTTCGGCCTGTCGGGGATCGAGTTCCCGAGGGTAAGCGTCTTGCCAGATGGGTTAGACTTGCCCGGGGAAGACCACGACACCGGGTCTGTCGCCTCTCCGTACAGGGAGACAGAGGCCATGAAGGACGGGAGCGATGCCACAGCTGATTGGCCTTGGCGAAAGTCGCGCCGACAGGGCGATCGTGCATCCGCGCCAAGAATCCTGTCAGGCAGGTTGCCCCCGTCACACAAAACAAATGAAACCCACAACATGTGTCAGGAGGAGATTCCAGGAGAACGGCCAATTACCTACATAGAACAGGATTCTCTCCGCAATGCTGGAGAGACCAGCCGGGTTCGGAAGCCGGGCGGGCCGTGCCGGTGAGGCACTCGAAGGCGGATATCCACCATGAGTTGTAGGACAGGTTGAATGCCCGGCTGCCGCCTGACTGGTGCGGGAAGAGGCTGTAGCGCGGACTGTGGCGCGAGGGCCGTACCCGGCCAATAGCACAAGGCATCCTGAGTACAAGGCATTCTGGCAAGACATCCTGGCAATGGGAGGCTGCAATGATGGCGACAGGCTGTGGCATCCTTGAATCCATCGGCAACACGCCGCTGGTGCGACTCACGAAGGTGGCCAAGGACATAGAGGCCGAAGTCCTCGTGAAGGTCGAGTATCTGAACCCCAGCGGCAGCACCAAGGACCGTGTGGCGTTGAGGATGATCCGTGACGCCGAGCGCGCGGGACATCTGAAGAAAGGCATGACGATCATCGAGGCGACCACGGGTAATATGGGCGCCGCCCTGGCTTTCGTAGGCGCCGCCACGGGTTACCCCGTGACCATGTACGTACCGAAGTCGGTGCTGAGCGAGGAGCGTCTGCGGCTGTGCCAGGCGTACGGAGCCGAGGTCGTGAAGGTTGACATCGGCGACGTGGTTCACGATAGCACATTCCCCCAGGGTGTCCACGGTTCGCTCGTGGAGTTCATCCCTCGCCGCGTCTGCCTGCAGAAGGAAAGAGAGAACAAGAACCTCTGGTGGGCGAGGCAGTTCGCGAACCCGTCCAACAAACTGGCCCACAAAGAATCGACGGCGGCTGAGATCCTGGAGCAGACGGGCGGGGAATTCGATGCATTTGTGACTGCCCTTGGAACAGGGGGCACCCTTTTGGGCGTATCCGAGGCCTTGAAGGAAGCGCATTCCAGGGCCAGAGTAGTGGCCGTTGAGCCCGCCGGCCACCGTACCCTCGTGGATGGGAAGTTGAACATGCCGATCATCGAGGGTGTGAGTGGCGGCCTCATGAAGGAAATAGCCGACAAGGGGATGGCGGACGAGGTAATCCCCGTCAACGAATCGGACGCGATACAGATGGCGCACCAGCTGGCTGAGCAGGAGGGGTTGTTCTGCGGGCTGTCCTCGGGGGCCAACGTATACGCGGCCCTGCAGGTGGCGAGAAGCCTCAAGAAGGGGCAGAGGGTCGTCACCATGCTGGTGGACAGCCGCGATCGCTACCTCTTCACCGAGCGCCTGACGACATGAACGCATCCGGTCACAGGCCGGTGCGTTGAAAACAGGCGGGTCCTTCCAATCGGGGGCCCGCCTGTATGTCGATCGGCCCGGGCATGGCCGGAGCGGAAGGTGATCGGGGGACCCGCGTCAAACAAGGCGGGCGAGACCACGCATATGCCTGGGGGGACGGGCAATGGAAACCACAGTCTTCAGGGGTCGCTGTGCGCAGATCCAGCGCATGCTGGCCGAACAGGAGCTGGAGGCAGCCCTGATCACTGATCCGGTCAACCTCTACTACCTGACGGGGTGGAGGACCAATCCGCACGAAAGATTCACCGGACTCCTCATCCCACAGGAGGGCCCGCCTGCCTTTGTCGTGCCCGCACTCGACGTGGAGGCCGCCGGAACCGGCTGGGTGAGGGATATCAACGCCTGGAGTGACGCCGAGAATCCCTATGAGATACTGGCCGCAGTTGCGCGAAGGCTTGGAACTGGCGGCGGTCGCCTGGGCGTGGAGAAGGCGGCGATCAGCCTCGCTACTTACGAGGGCGTCGCCACGGCGCTGATCCCGGCGGAGACCCGGGATGTTCGGCCGTTGCTGAACAGTCTCAGGGTCATCAAGGATGAGGGGGAGATGGAGACCCTCCAGCGCGCGGCGGACATAGCCTGTGAAGCGTTCGAATCCGCCTGCCGGGACATTCGTCCCGGGATGAGCGAGAAGAAGGTTGCCCGCCTTCTGGACAGGGCGATCGAGTCTCTCGGAGGCGATGGACCCTCTTTCGAGACGACGGTCCTGTGCGGACCAAGGACAGCACTGCCCCACGCCCGCCCCGGGGACGACGTCATCCAGAGCTCCGGCCTCGTTCTCATGGATTTTGGCGCTGCATACCGCGGCTACATGTCCGATATCACGCGGACGTTCTGTATCGGTTCCTGGCCCAGGGACCTCGCGGCCGTGTACGACGCCGTCCTGGCCGCCCACGACGCTGCAATCGAGTCCGTCAGGCCCGGTGCGAGCATGGCGGATGTCGACCGCGCGGCCCGCAATGTGATCGAGGAGCGGGGCTTCGGTCCCTACTTCATCCACCGGACCGGCCACGGCTTGGGCCTGGCGATTCACGAGGAACCTTATTTCGTCGAGGGTAATCAGCAGAGGCTCGTGCCCGGCATGGTGGGAACCATTGAGCCGGGAATATACCTTCCCGGTACAGGCGGGGTGCGTATTGAAGATGACGTGGCGGTGACCCCGACGGGATGCAGAATGCTGACCAGATTGCCGGCGTCCCGGCGAGATCTCCCCATCGAATACTGACTGGCGGAGAAGGCAGTAGGAGAAGCCACTGACCTCAGGTCAGTGGCTTCTGGTTCACCTCGGCGCCAATTCTTGCAAGGAACGCATCGATCGCTTCAATCAGCATTTGCAGGTCATTTCTTGTAGGAGGCGTTTCCGCTATCGCCTGGCACATCTGGTGGATTCTCACCGCTGCCTGTACGCAGTCCTCCCTCTTCCCGGTCATAGGAGGTCCCCCTCTGTTCCAGTAAGCGCGCCACTGTACCGTCGAGCTCACGACAAAGGGCCACTGCTTCACCGCTGGCGACGACATCAGACGACACCAATCCCTCGAGCCGGGTTCGCAAGAGTCTGAGCTTCGCTAGGTTCTCCACCCCTGCTGGCCTCCCGCCCTGGAACCGGATTACGCTCGCCTCTCCGCTCACAGTAAGATACACAATTCTGCGTTTTCCGAGCTTATCCTTCCGGCGTCGAGGAACCGCCTGAGGCTCCTCCTAAGACTCCTCTAATTCGCCCGTCTCACAGGATTTCGGGCATCGAGTGAGGAATCCGGTTGTATATATACGCTGAAGGGAGGACAAGAGCCATGAGCGACAGGGGAGATTTCTTTTCCGGCTTGCTGATCGGGGGGATAGTTGGATTCGCCGCAGGCATTCTTCTGGCGCCGGCTTCGGGCCAGGAGACCCGGGAGAACATCGTCAAGAAAGGGAAAGAACTCGCGGATGAAGTGAAGGAGAAGAAGGACGAACTAGCCAACGCCGTCCGCGAACGAACCAGCGAGATAATCAAGACGCTGCGGGAGAAGCTTCCCAAGACCAGGGAAGTCCACGAAGTACTCGACCAGATCGAGAAGGAAGCGCCGGGTGTAGCCTGATGTCGTCAGAATCCATCGTGCTCCTGGCCACCATAAGCATAGTCCTCAACACAGTCGTGCTCGTGCTCATCCTGGTGGCCCTGCACGGCCTCAGACAGACGCTTGCGCGACTAGAGAGCCAACTTTCCCCGCTCATTTCCCGCGCAGGGGACGAGCTGGTGGCGACGCTCAGGGATTTCCGCGGCGCTGCGACGGAGACGAAGAACCTGCTCCATACCGGAGGTCGCGTACTCGAGAACGTGGCGTTCGCTTCGCTACTGGGAAGGTCCGGCGGCAGGCTTTCGCAGGCGTTGGCGGGGTTCAACCTCGCACAGAGCCTGGTGAAGCTGCTTTCAAGGAGCGGAAAGACTGCAAAACCGGACACGACCGGGTGAGAAGGACGAACACCGGGGCCGAAAAGCCCCGGTCCTTCTTTTCGCTGCACCTCGCGGCGTTCAGAAAGTGTTCCGGATTACCGCGCAGACTCCAGGATCCTCCTGGCCGAGGCGCCAGACGGCGATGCCCGGGATTCCCATCTCGCAAGCCGGATCGAGTTTGAGGGCGAAGCTTTCTGTGTTCTCGAACTACACGATGTGCTGCACATCGTCACGAATGTAGGTGAAAGCGGGTTCACCCGCTTCCTCATCAAAGACAATGGGCACTCCCTGCTGTTCCGCCAGGGAGACGGCCTGTTTGTATATCAGAGTCACCGGCATTCCGCCGTCCTCTTCCCAATCGTAGCCGTAGGCTGCCATGCCGAGGATGGTCTTGGGGCGATCGACCGTTTGCACGGCGTAGTCCAGGACCCGCCTCACGAACCCAATCGAATCCACAGGGCCCGGTGTTCCGAAGTGCTCGTCATATGCGAGCACGTACAGGTAGTCGGCTACCTCGCCCAGCTCCGCATAATCGAACGCGCCTGAAAAGGGGTGCTGCGGATCATCCCGCAGCTGGGCGGGGACTGATATCGTCACCAGGTATCCCAGGGGAGAGATGGCCCTGTCCAGCTCCCTGACGAACGAGGTGATCTCATCCCGGTCCTCGGGCGGCACGAACTCGAAATCGATGTTCACTCCCGCGTAATGCCCCCGGTTCAACATGACTGGAATGGCCCTCACCAGACTACTCCGCAGTCCGGGATCGACCAGCAGCTGGTGTATGAGGTCCCTTGCCTGGGGGCTTGCGTAGTTGTGGATGATCGCAATGATGGGCACGCCCCGTTCCCGGGCGAGCCTGCGTGTGCCGGGATCCGATTGGTCGGCCAGACCACCGGATGGGGTCACGCCGTACCAGAACGGGACCAGGTAGGTGATCTGGTCGCTGTGTTGGCGGAAATCCTCCAGTGCGCTCGGGGTCGTCATGTAGTACCAGTTGTTTTGTCGCCGTCCAGGGGTAAGCACGGGCCGCGCCCGTGTCGAGGATTGGAGGGGCCTGCCGCCTGCCGCCGAAATGTCAGCCATATCCCGGTCATTCCTCTCATGTTTACATAGCATCGTGTGGCCTGGAGGGAGCGGGTGTGAAGGCATTAGGAGTCCTCCTGATCGCCTATGTACTGGGTTCAATTCCTTCGGCGTATCTCACGTCGAGGTTGCTCGGCGGCAACGACCCGCGAGCCGTTGGCAGCGGGAGCATGGGCGGGGTCAACGTGCTGAGAAACGTGGGGTTCATCCCCGGGCTGCTTACAGGCCTCCTTGACGTCGCGAAGGGCTATGCGGCTGTGAGGGTCGCCGTTGCGGCCACCGCGGCGGCGGGCCCCGGGCTCGGGTCCGGGTCCGGGTACGGGTCCGGGTTCATCCCGGCCCTGGCGGGTATCGCCGTGGTTGCGGGGCACGACTGGATGTTGTTCATGAGGTTCAGGGGCGGTAAAGGGGTCGCCACCAGCCTCGGGGCGTTTCTGGCCCTGCTACCATGGGCCGTACCCATCCTCCTGGCCATCATCGGCGTATCATCGCTAGTGTTACGTGACGCATATGCCGGGACCGTGGCAGGCTACTGGGTGCTGGCGCCGATGCTGTGGCGAACGGGACTGGCTTCCAGCGCCGTGGCCGGCAAGGCGGCGTCCATGGTCTTGTGCGTGGGAGTATCTGTACTCATCACGGTGAAGTTCGCACCCGACGTGGCGTGGAGGGGGCGTGCGCGGCGGTAGGCGGCGATCAGGTGTGGAATTCGACGATGTCACCCTCAGAGAGCACGTAGTCGCGCTGCACCATCTGTCCCTCGTACGTGGATTTCCCCCAGACTCGAGCGTATTTCAGTCTCTGCGCGATCTCTTTGTGGACTGTCGACGCCGCCTCCAGGATCGTGGCGCCCTTCTTGAGGACGAACGGCGCCGAGTCATCCACCGGCTTCCCCGGGGCCTTCGTGTATACCCTGATGACGCCCAGGACGTCGTACATCCGCCGCTTGAGTTCCTCGAGGCCGGAACCCATGGTCGCGGATACCGGCAGAACGGGTGACTCACCTCGAACCTGCGCGGGGAAAATGCCTTCGCACGCTTCCATCAAGAGATCCAGCCGGTCCGCAGCGCCCGGGGCGTCGAGTTTGTTGCCGACTATGACGGCCTTCTTCCGGAACACCGTTACCCCCGGATCCGTTGCCGCCGCTCCAACGTACACGCGGCCGTTTTCCAGCAGTGTCAAGGTTGTCTCGAAGTGGTCCAGGAGATTGTCGTCCCCCAGGTCGAACACCAGGACGATGGCGTCCGCGGGCCTGATCACCTGGATGAGCCATGGCGGCGAGCCCTCAGGGGCGAGAGGAGGGAGGTCGACGAGCTGGATCTGCACGTTCTCGAACTGTACCATGCCCGTGAGCGGGGCGCGAGTGGTGAACGGGTACGGTGCGATTTCGGGTTCCGCGTTGCTCAGGGACGCCAGCAACTGCGACTTGCCGCTGTTCGGCGGGCCGACCAGGACGATCTGGCCGGCGCCCTGCTTTTCTACGAGGTAGAACGGGCGGCGCTTGGACGCCGAGCGGCGCTGCGTCTCGTCGCGCAACTTGGCGATCCGCCTCTTGATGTCGCCCTGCATCTTCTCGGTCCCCTTGTGCTTGGGGATCGTTGCCAGCATGTCATCGAGGGCTTCGAGCTTCTCCTCGGGCGTCGTGGCGGCGCGAAACCGTTCTTCGGCCGCCCGGAACTCGGGAGTAAGGTTGGCCGTCACCGGTCTGTCACCCCTGTCCAGCTATTTCACGCGACCCATGATGAGGATGTCGACGAATTCCCCGCGGCGCAGCGCGCCCTTCCGCTTCCTGCCCTCCGTCTGAAAGCCCAGACTCTCGTACAGGCTGATGGCCCGCCCGTTGTCCGCGAAGACCTCGAGTTCGACGCGCACCAGGCCGAGCCAGTTGTCGGCCACGTCCAGGATTTCGTCCATGAGCCTGCGCCCGATGCCCTGCCCGTGATAGTCCCTATGGACCATTAGGCCGACGCCGCCGGTGTGCCGCCTCCGTCCCGCCGCCACCTGGAGGGCGGCCATCCCCACAACGCGCCCCTCCGACTCGGCCACGAACACGTGGTCTGTGGGTCCCAGATTCTCGAGGAACTTGCGGCTGTCGGTCACGCGTTCCGAGGGCAGCGCCAGGATATGTTCCATGACCCCCGCCTGCCTCCTGATCTCGTTGGCTGCCTCGGCGTCCTCCGCCTTCACCGGCCGGATCCTCGTCTCGGGCATCGCGCTTACCCCCTCAAAGTCCCTCTGTAGTGATAGACACTGTTACGCTGTGTCATTCCCTCAATCCTCCAGGATTGCCCCACGACGCTTGCAATAGGGTCGATCTATGGTATAATGGTTAATGCTTAACGGCAGGTAGTGCGCCCGTAGCTCAACCGGTCAGAGCAGGCGGCTCATAACCGCAAGGTTTGGAGGTTCAAGTCCTCCCGGGCGCACCATTTCATGCAGCATATTCTTGAGTGGCCCCATGGTCAAGCGGTCTAAGACACCGCCCCTTCAAGGCGGTAACACGGGTTCGATTCCCGTTGGGGCCACCATTTTGTGGAGAACGAGGGCGCGATCGACGCCCTCGCTCTTGTTTTCGCGGGTTGCGGAGCGCTTCCCGCACCGCTGCGCCGGTGCTCCTGCTCTCGCGAAGGGTTTGGCGGCCGAACTCAGAATAGTCCCCCTTGGAAGACTCGTCCTTTCTATTCAACAGGCCTGTGGCGGCGGGCCGGAAAGCGAGGGCCCGGGTTGATCAGGGACATCGGTATACCCCTTCAGGAAGCAGTGAACATCGGAGGTTTGAAACGCGGCCGCCTCATTGCAGGGCAACGAGGTATGGGTGGGTCAATCAGCTGGGTGGACGTCTTGGAGATCCCCAATGTCGAGCAATGGATTCGTCCGGGCGTTTTCATGGTGTCGTCCCTGTATGCATTCAGGGACTCGCCCGGGTCCCTGCCGCTCCTCATCCGTGTGCTCAAGCGTAAGGGCAGCGCCGGGCTGGCGGTGTTCACGGGTGAATGCTTCATAAGTATCCCCGAGGCGGCCATGACGGCTGCCAACGAGGAAGGTTTCCCCCTGTTCGAGCTCCCTCCCGACCTTGGGCACATGGATGTGGTCGGGCCGCTGATGGAGGCGCTGCTCAACCGGCACTTCATGGTCCTGAGGCGTGCGGACGAACTGCGCAGGCATCTGATGGATATGTTTCTTGTGGGGACCGATTTCAAACGGGTTCTCCGGTCGTTTGCGAACTCGATGGGCGCCGTGGTGGCCTTCATCGGCGAGGAGGATGACGACCTCATCCTGGCGATGCCAGCCAGCAGGACCAGGTCGTGGCACGCGTTCTGGAAGGCCCATGGAGAGACCCGCATTCACTCCCTCAGGGGGTTCACGCCGTCCGTCACCTCGTTCAAGGGGGATGGGGAAGGGGAAGCCCCCGTCGAAGAGGTCGTCGTCCCCGTGCTGGTACGCGGGCATCCGAGGGCCGCCCTCGTGAGCTATTCGCTCGGTGGCCCGCACGAACCATGGCAACTCCTCGCGCTGGAACACGCGGCGGTTGTCGCCGCCCTCGACCTCATTCGCATGCTCACCATCCAGGAGGCGGAAGAAGGCCTCAAAAGGGATTTACTGGAGGAGGTATTCCAGAGGGCGTTCCATAGCGAGGATGAGCTCCTACCCCGCGCTGACGGGCTGAAACTGGAACTCAGGGACAAGAAGGTCGTTATCGTACTGGACCCCTGCTTGCCGGTTCAAGCGAGCGCCAACGGGCGCGACCGAGTCACCCCACTGCCGGATCAGGAATCGTTCGATAGAGCCGTGAGAAGGGTGGGGGCGCGCCTGCGACAGATGTCCCCCGCCAGCTACCTGATGGTCCGGAATTCCCAGGTTGTCGTGCTGGTCGCGCAGCCACGGGGCGGACAGTCCGACGACGGGAAGACGTTGGAACACGCATCGGACTTGGCGGATACACTGCGAACCACCATGTCCACGGAGATGGATGGAAGGGCGGTTTCGGCCGGCGTGGGTGACCCGCAGGCCTCGATCCTGGAGCTCGCCGACAGCTACCATAGCGCCTGCAAGGCCGCCAATATAGGGAAGTGGTTGTTTGGTGACGGGCGCACCGTCAGGTACGCGGACCTCGGGGTCTACAGGTTTCTTGCGGACAGGACGGCCGGGGAACTGCGACGGGAATACGACCGGGTACTCAGGAAGGTGCAAGACTCGGACGCGCGCGAGGGATCCGATCTGATTCGCACGCTCGAGGCGGTGTTCGAATGCGGCGGCAACACGAAGGAGGCCGCCACGAGCCTATCGATACACGAAAACACGGTCAGATACAGGCTCAAGAAGGTGGCGGCCATCCTGGGATACGACCCCTGGAGGGGGCCGGGGCGTTTCGAAGTCGAGATATGCCTGAGGATCGGGCGGCTACTGGGTATGACCGGTCATTGATGGCGCCACTGCAACCGGAGGATTGCGTTGCAGCGTGGAGCGACCACCGGTTTGGAGATCTCCACAAACGGTGGTCGCACTATTGTGGCTTCCGACAAAGGAGGCCGCCGTCGCCGCTCTAATACTCTAGCTGGCCCGAATAATCCTGGGGCAGAGGGGGACAGACAAGATGGAGCGACCAGTCTGGAAACGACCGGCGATCCGTGTACTTGCCTCATTGTTGGTCCTGACCCTTGTTCTTGGACTGAGTGGTTGCGCAGGGGGAGGGAAACCCTCCGGGGAGCCGGAGAAGCCGGCGGAGGGACCCAAGGTCCCTGCCGAAGTGCCGAAGCAACCGCAGGTTGCCATCTACGCGTACCACAGCGAGCCGGTTATCTTCTGGGACCCCGCGGACGTATTCTCCAACGAAATCATCGTGATGAACAACGCGTACGAGCAGCTGATCAGATATGACACCGCGGCGAACAAGTTCGTCCCATTGCTCGCGGAGGGCTACGAGGTCTCCAAGGACGGTCTCACTTGGACGTTTAGACTGCGCAAGGGGGTCAAGTTCCACTGCGGTGAACCCATGAACGCGGCCTCTGTGAAGGCATCCATCGACCGCACGATAGAGCGCGGGAAGGGCGCCTCCTTCATCTGGAGCCAGGTGAAGGAGGTCAAGGCCGTCGATGACTACACCGTGGAGTTTCACCTGAAGGTTCCGGCGCCTCTTGATTTCATAGCAGCCGCCGGTTACGCGGCATTCGTGTACTGTCCGAAGTGCGCGAAGGAGAAGGGCACTGACTGGTTCAGCCAGGGCCACACCTGCGGGACCGGGCCGTATGTGGTCGAGAGCTGGAAGCGCGGCGACGAGGTCGTCATGACGAGGTTCAACGACTACTGGCGGGGATGGAGCGGCAACCACTTTGACAAGGCGATCGTCAAGATGGTGCCTGAACCGTCCACACGCAGGCAGATGCTCGAATCCGGGCAGGCCGACTACTGCAACGAGATGCCGTTTGAGGACATCAAGGCTCTTGGGGAGAACCCCATGATGGAAATCCTGAAGACGCCCAGCTACCAGATGTTGATGGGGCTCTTCAACATGGCCAAGCCCCCGCTCAACAACAAGCTGGTCCGCCAGGCCATATCACACGCCATACCGTACGACGACATCGTGAAGCACGTGTTCCAGGGCTACGCCGCACAGTCGAAGGGATCGGTCCCGAAGGGCCTGTGGGGGCATGACGACAGCCTCCCGCAATTCAACTACGATCTCGGAAAGGCCAAGTCCTTGCTGGCCCAGGCGGGCTACCCCAACGGCGGGTTCAAACTGGTGCTCACATACGTGGGTGGCGACGAGAAGGAACGCCAGGTAGCCGAGCTGATGAAGTCCGAGCTGGCGAAGCTCAACATCGAAATGGACATCCGGGGTATGCCGTGGGACGCCCAGTGGGAGATGGGCAAGGCGAAGCAGCCCAAGGACAGGCAGGACATCTTCCTGTTCTACTGGTGGCCGGACCTCGCCGATCCATACAGCTTCCTCAATGCGGTCTTCCATTCGGAGACGGACATAGTGTTCAACCTCTCGTACTACAAGAATACCGAGTTCGACCGCCTCATCGACGAGGCCAACAGCGTGGCGGGCGCCGACCGCGCCAAAGCGATCTCCCTTTACGGCCAGGCTCAGAGGATCCTGCTGGAGGACACCCCCGCGGCCTGGATAGCCGATCTCCAGTATGTGCGGCCGAAGCTCGCCAACCTGAAGGGGGTTGTCGACAACCCCGCGTACCCGCACGTGCTGTTCTTCTACGACGCCTATCGTTAGTGAACGTGTGCAACGTTGGAACGAGTTGGGGGCGGCGCAGGCCGCCCCCGGCGCCGGGGGGATGGGGGTTTGTGGACCTACTCGGTTAGACGGATACTGATGGGCGTGCTCGTACTCATCGGAGTCTGCACCGTGACATTCGTCCTCGCGAGGGCGGTGCCGTCGGACCCCGCCGCGCGCTGGGTGGGGCCTCACGCCACAGCCGAACAGATCGCGCAAGCGGAGAAGGAGCTCGCCCTCGATAAGCCCGTCCTGGTCCAGTTCTGCCGCTATCTGACCGGTATCCTGAAAGGCGATTGGGGTGTATCCATCCGGACCCACCAGCCGGTACTCAAGGATCTGGCCACATACGTGCCGGCATCCCTTGAGCTGGTCGCGGTGAGTACGCTGCTTGCCCTGGTTGTGGGCGTGCCGCTGGGGACGACGGCGGCGGTGCACAAGGACCGGTGGCCCGACCACGTGTGTAGACTGGTCTCCGTTGGGGCGGTGTCGCTGCCGACGTTCTGGCTCGCTATGGCGCTGCAGTTCGTGTTCTTCCGCCATCTGCGGCTCCTGCCGCTGGGCGGGCAGCTCGACACCATGGTCCGCCTTACCCACCCCCTGCGGAGGATGACGGGTTTCGTGGTCCTCGACTGCCTTCTCACGGGCAACAAGCCCGCCCTGGCCAGCGCCCTCCGGCACATCGTATTGCCGGCCGTAACGCTTGCGGCGTACCCGGTGGGCCTCGTGGCCAAGATGGTGCGCTCCTCCCTCATCGAGATACTCAATGAGGACTACATCAGGGCCGCGCGCTCGTTCGGCATCGCCGAGAGATCAGTGGTCTATTCGCTGGCGCTCAAGAACGCCATCGGCCCAACGGTCACGGTGCTGGCGCTGTCGGCCGGCTACTCACTGGTCAACACCTTCCTGATAGAAGCCATCTTCACCTGGCCGGGCCTCGGAAGCTATACCGCCCTGTCGGTCATAACGCTCGACTACACAGCGATAATGGGTATTACCATATTCGCCGCCTGCGCATACGTGCTCTTGAATCTGTTCGCGGACATCATCATCAGCCTCGATCCGCGCGTGAGGACCTAGGAGGCCTTGGCATGGCAGTCAAGACGACGACATGGCAGGACCTGCGGAAAGAGATGATCGAGCCCTCTCTCAAGGGGCTGGGATACGCTGCATACCTCATCAGGAAGAACTCCCTCACCCGCGTGGGGACTGTCGTGGTGCTCCTGCTCATCGTTGTGGGGATGCTTGCCCCCGTGCTCGCGCCGTTCCCGGATCAAGCGGCGGGAACTGCCCACCCATCGACCAAACTGCTCCCGCCGGGCCCGGGTCACTGGATGGGGACGGACGAACTGGGGAGGGACCTCCTCAGCCGCATCATTTTCGGCGCCCGCATATCGTTGCAGATTGGCATGCTTGCAGTGGGATTATCCCTGCTCATCGGCGTGCCCCTGGGATTGGTGGCAGGCTACCGGGGTGGCTGGACTGACGAGGTGATCATGAGGATCACCGACGTGTTCCTCAGCTTTCCACCACTCCTGCTCGCCATCGCGATTGCCGCGTTTCTCGGGCCGAGCCTCACGAACGCAATGATCGCCATCGCCCTGTCGTGGTGGCCCTGGTACACCCGCATAGCGCGCAGCCAGGCCATGGGCGTGAGGGAGCGGCCGTTCGTGGAGGCGGCGCAGACCATTGGGACGGCCCATTCGAGGATCGTCATGGTTCACATCCTACCGAACAGCCTTGCGCCCATCATCGTGCAGGCCTCGATGGATTTCGGGTCGGTCGTGCTCACTGCCGCCTCGCTGAGTTTCCTCGGCCTTGGGGCGCAACCGCCCACGCCGGAGTGGGGTCTCATGCTGAGCACCAGCCGCAACTACTTCTTCACCGCGTGGTGGTACGGGCTGTTCCCGGGACTCGCGATCTTTGTGACAGTGCTGGTATTCAACCTGCTCGGCGACGGGTTAAGGGAGATCCTGGACCCGAAGGCCAGGCGGGCCTGAGGCGGTGGGGTCATGTCAGACGCAAGCGATAGACAGCCACTGCTGGAGATAGTCGACTTGAGGGTCCACTTCCAAACCCGCGAGGGCCTGGCGCGCGTCGTCGACATGGAACGCCTGTCAGTAGATGAGGGCGAGACGTTCGGTCTCGCGGGAGAGAGCGGGGCCGGCAAGACCGTGGTGGCGATGTCCATATTCCGCCTCGTCCCGACCCCGCCTGGCATCATCGCCGGCGGGCGGATCCTTCTGCGCGGGCAGGACCTGCTTGCCATGAAAGAAGACGAATTGAGGCGGATAAGGGGCCGCAAGATGTCGATGATATTCCAGGACCCGATGTCATCGCTGAATCCTGTGTTCACTGTGGGCCAGCAGGTGACAAGGGTCATCCGCACCCACGAGCGCGTGTCCAGCCGCGAGGCTGAGGAGAAGGCCGCAAGGGCCCTGGAGGTCGTCAGGCTCCCCGATCCAACGGGGATCCTCAAGAAGTACCCGCACGAGCTGTCGGGCGGCATGCGCCAGCGGGTGATGATCGCCATGGGCCTGTCGTGCGGCGCCGAACTGCTGGTGGCCGACGAACCGACGAGGGGGCTGGATGTCACCATCCAGGCCGGCATTCTGAAACTCCTGAATGAGATCAAGCAGGAAACCGGGATGACGATCCTATTCATTGCGAACAACCTGGGCGTTCTCGCCCAGATGTGTAGCCGCGTGGGGGTGATGTACGCGGGACGGATCGTGGAGGTGGGGAAGGGCGGCGACGTGTTCCGGCACCCGGCCCACCCGTACACCAGGGCCTTGCTTGCGGCGCTTCCGCGCGCGGAAACGAGGTCCCAGAGGCTGGCGGTTACGGAGGGCTTCCCCCCTGACCCGCTGCGGATCCCGCCGGGTTGCTCGTTCCGCCCGCGTTGCCCGCAGGCCGCTTCCATTTGCGAGGGTGAAAGGCCGCAGCTCAAGGATGCCGGCGCCGGCCGTCTTGTGGCCTGCCACCTGGCGGGTTGAGAGGGGGGACTGCGATGGACGGTGCTCTGCTCGAGATCAGGGATGTCAAGAAGTACTTTCCGGTTAAGGCGGGGCTCCTGTCCAGGCCGGTGGGCTGGATCAGGGCAGTCGACGGTGTCTCACTCGACGTGCGCGCGGGAGAGACGTTCGGGATTGTCGGCGAGTCGGGTTGCGGCAAGACCACGCTCATGCGCGTCGTCCTCCGGATAGCCCGCCCGACGGCGGGGTCGATACGGTTCGAAGGGCTGGACATGATGTCCCTTTCCGAGGCCCAGCTCAGCCAGATGAGGAAAGACATGCAGATCGTCTACCAGGACCCGTACTGGTCCCTCAACCCGCGGCTGATGGTTCGCGATATCGTTGGCGAGCCGGTTTCCGTCCACCAACGGTTGAGGTTCAGCGCGCTGTCGGAAAGAGTGGTCAGCCTTCTGGAACTCGTCGGCCTTCAGGCCGACCATGTGCGGAGGTACCCGCACGAGTTTTCGGGCGGCCAGAGACAGAGGCTGGCGATAGCGCGCGCCCTGGCCCTGCACCCGAAGCTGGTGGTACTGGACGAGCCCACGTCGGCCATCGACACCCTCTCCCAGGCGCAGATTCTGAACC
The DNA here is from genome assembly GCA_050260105.1 of Ignavibacteriales bacterium. GTDB lineage: Bacteria > Bacillota > Sulfobacillia > JABLXB01 > JABLXB01 > SM1-B181. The sequence continues at coordinate 51,529 of JBLNBR010000039.1, forward strand.
TATTGCGAGATCTGCAGGAGAAGATGGGCCTCACCTACGTTCTCATCTCGCACGACCTGGGCGTGGTTCAGTATCTGTCCCAGCGCATCGCCGTGATGTATGCGGGGCGGGTAGTGGAGACTGGGCCCACTGCCGGGGTGTTCGACGGCTGCCTTCACCCGTACACGAAGGCGTTGCTGGCAGCCATCCCGTCGGTGGACAGCACGGGCCGCCCGCAGATAGTACTGGAGGGCAGCGTGCCGGACCCGGCCCGCTTGCCGCGAGGCTGCCGGTTTCACCCGCGCTGCCAGGAGTCTCGAGATATATGCCGGGATATCGAGCCGGAACTGGCGGAAGTGGCCCCGGGCCATCTCGTGGCCTGCCATCAGACTGGTTGAATGCCGCTCGACACACTGTTGCTCAGGCAAGGAGGGCGCTGACAACGATGAGGATTCTCGACAGACAGGCCAGGCGCGATGTGCTTCTGGGTTGCGCCGTACTCGGATGCGGGGGCGGCGGCGATCTGGACCGCGGTTTGCAGCAGGTGGAGGACTTCGAAGCGCGTGGACTCAGACTACGGCTGGCCGGTCTCTCTGATGTGCCCGGCGACCGGATGGTGGGTTCTCCCTACTACTGCGGGACAATCTCGCCGGAGGGCAGCCGGAGGCTCGACCCGTCCGTGGAGGGGCTCGAGCAGGTTTGCCCAAACGAACCGGCCGTGGCGTTCCAGGCGCTGGAGGAGGCCATGGGAGGCAGTTTCTACGGAGTTCTCTCGACGGAGCTCGGTGGGGGGAACACAGCCGTGGCCATGACCGTGGCCGCGCAGCGCGACCTGCCCCTGATAGACGCTGACCCCGCCGGGCGTTCGGTCCCCGAACTCATACACTCCACCCTGAGCCTGGGCGGGGTGAGCATAGCCCCATTCGCTGTAGCCACTCGCTACGGAGAGGTCGTGGTCGTGCGCCGCGTCCCGAATGACGCCCGCGCCGAGGCCCTGGCGCGTTCCATCGCGGTGTTGAGCGGCGGCCGCGCGGGTGTCTGCGATCATCCGGTGACCGGCGCCAGGCTCAAGACCACCGTTATCCCTGGCGCCATAAGTCACGCTGAGAAGGTCGGCCGTGCCCTTCGCGAAGCTCGCGAGAAGGGGCGTGACCCAGTCGCCGCAGTCGCGGAGCAGGGAGGCGGCGCCGTGATCTTCGAGGGGACCGTTTGTGAGGATTCCCGCTGGCACGACCGCAACGGGTTGACGGAGGGATTCGTTCTCATGGAAGGGTTCGACCGGTTCGGCGGGCGGGAGTGCCGGGTGGATTACCGGAACGAACATATGGTGGCGAGGCTGGACGGGCAAATCGCCGTGACCGTTCCAGACCTCATCACCCTGCTCGAACGGGAGTCGGGCCAGCCCGTGCTCAATCCGGTCATCAAGGGAGGGACGCGGCTCGCGGTGGTGGCGATGCCCGCGCCTGCGGCGTGGCGAACACCGGCCGGACTGCGTGTGTTTGGCCCGGCGTACGCTGGGCTCGATGTGGAATACGTTCCCGTAGAGGCCAGATTCGGGCGGATATGAGAAGGGGCGGTGCAAGGAGGGTTTGATGTGGTTTCACTTGATGCGATGGGGCCCGCGGTGACCCGGATCCTGAAGGGTAACATGGGTCTCAGGATGGGCGAGCGCGTGCTGGTCGTCAACGACATCGCCGCAGCGTCCGATTGGCGTCGCATGCCCCCCGCCATCCTGGCCGACATGAGCAGGAGGAGCATTCTCGCCAGGATCGTCGCAGACACGGCCAGGGAGTCGTTCCCCGAGTCCCCGGTGGACTTCCTGACCTATCCGTGTACGGGACGAAACGGGGTGGAGCCGCCGGCGAATGTGGCCGGTGCGATGCGATCCGCGGATGTCGTGCTCGCGATAACGACGTTTTCCATCAGTCACACGGACGCGAGGGAGGCGGCAACCCGCTTGGGCAAGCGGCTGGCCAGCATGCCGTCGGTGGAACCGGAGATGCTGCACCCCGAGGGACCGGTTTCAGTCAGCGTGGATGTCATACGCTCCGGGACCGAGACCTTCGCCGCCGTGCTAACCCGGGGTTCGGCGGTCACGCTGACGACGGCCGCGGGAACGCGACTGGAGATGAGCCTCGAGGGGCGTAAGGGCGAAGCGGACACTGGATCCCTGAGTTCCCCGGGGGCCTGGGGCAACCTCCCCGCCGGCGAGGCATTCATAGCGCCTCTGGAAGGGACCGCGAACGGCCGCGTGGTCATGGAGAAGGGGTGGCACCCCGGGCTCAAGGAGGAGATGACGATATCGTTCAAGGACGGCCTGGTCGTGGCCGTCGAGGGCGGCGGGCACGTGGGCGACGAGTTCCGCAAGGTGCTGGACCTCGAGGATGACTCGCCGGTGCTCAGGGCAAGGCGGAACCTCGCCGAGCTCGGGATAGGAACCAACCCCAACGCGAGGCGGCCGGACAACGTCCTGGAAGCCGAGAAGATCAAGGGGACGGTTCACGTTGCCATCGGTGATAACAGCCACATGGGCGGCAGGGTGGCGGCCGACATGCACGAGGATTTCGTGCTGAGGAATCCCACGCTGGTAGTTGACGGGCGCGCCGTCATCAAGGACGGAGTGTGGTCGATCTAGGGGGTCGTACGAATGGACGGTCAGTCTCTCTATGAATTCGAACTCGGCCGGGCCGCGGACGTCCTGATTCGCGAGATGTTCCAGACGCGACCGGGCGAGACCGTGGTCATCACGGCGGACACCGAGTCGGACCTGAGGGTGGTGAACGCGACGGCCCGCGCGGTGTTCGCGGCGGGGGCGAAGCCGTTTGTTGCGCAGGTCGCGGCGCCCCAGGGGGTCGGTAAGGCAGCGGACTCGTATCTTCCGGTGGACGCGATGGTCGGGGCTCTCAGCGGAGCGGACGCGTGGGTCGAGTTCAATAACCAGTGGATCCTGTACTCCACCCCGTACGAGAGGGCGATGGCCTCCAACCCTCGCCTCCGGTACATGTGCCTGGTGGGCATGAATCCCGACATGATGATACGCACGATAGGCCGTGTGGACAGAGACCGGCTCACTCGATTCATGCGTCGGGTCGCGGGTCTGACCAGGGACACGCGCCATATGCGCATAGAGACCCCCGCGGGGACGGCCGTGGAATTCGACAACTCGCCCAACCACCCGATGACGTGCGATACAGGCGAGGCCGGGCGGCCCGGAGTATTCATGCTGTCGGGCCAGATCGGATGGTCTCCGGCGCTCGACTCAATCGAAGGGAGCATCGTCTTCGACGGTTCCCTGGCGCCCTGCCCGGGCCTCCTCAAGGATCCGGTTCGCCTCACGGTGCGGCGCGGCCGGGTCGTGGACATCGCGGGCGGCGCCGGCGCCGTAGCGTTTTCGAAGTGGCTCGAAGGGTTGGACGACCCGAACATGTTCCGGCTGGCGCACGTCTGTTACGGGTTCAACCCGGGGGCGCGGCTCACCGGCAATGTGCTCGAAGACGAGCGCGTGTGGGGTTGCACGGAGTGGGGAATGGGCTATCAGAGCGCCACCGATGTCCCTCCGGACGGGATACCGGCCGTGTCTCATTGCGACGGCATCTGTCTCAATTCGTCGGTATGGCTCGATGGAGTGCAGCTGCTCGATTGCGGCCGGGTGGTACACCCCGAGGTCAGCGGGATGATGCCGGGCCTGATTGGCGGGTGAGGTGATCATGACCAGAATACTTGTGATAAACCCCGTCGGGACCTCGCGGTGGGATGTCTCGGACTACGATTACCTCCAGAGATACGTCAGGGCGTCCACTCACGTGAAGGTCGTGAGCCTTCCGAGCGGGCCGCCTTCGCTGGAAAGCCTATCCTCCGTGGCGGCGGCCGAGCCCGCCATACTAGACACGGTGCGCAAGTACCGGGGCCAGTGTGACGCCATAGTCTTGAACTGCTTCGCCGACCCGGGGATGCGCGCGGCCAGGGAGGTCTCGCCCGTTCCGGTGCTCGGCGCCGCGGAAACCTCGATGACCCTGGCCTGCATGTTGGGGGAGCGGTTCTCCGTCATTTGCCTGAGCCGGCAGCATTCGTTCAAGGTCCGCCACCAGGCGCGCGTACTCGGGGTTTCCGAGAAGCTCGCGTCGTGCCGGTGGGTGGATCTGGCGCCCCTGGAACTGGATTCGGATCCCGAGCGTTTTCACGAAATACTGTTCGAGCAGGCAACCGCATGTGTGGAGGTGGATGGCGCGGAAGTGGTTGTACTCGGGTGCACGGGGATGGCCTACGCGGCGGGTCGCCTGGCGGACAGGGTGGCGTTTCCGGTGATCGATCCCATGGCGGCCACCGTAAAAATGGCCGAACTCATCGCCGGCCTACACCTGTCGACGAGCCGCAAGGGGCTGTATTCATTCAACAGGCTCACCGGCAAGGAGGGGGCGTGTCTGTGAGGAGTATTCTCACCGTTATACCCGTGTCTGGTTGGACCATGACATACGAACTGGAGACGTACCTGCACAAGGTAGCCGAGCCCGACACGCGGTTGACTGTCACCGGCCTGGAACAAGGCCCCTCGGCAATCGAGTGTTTCACCGATGTTGTGGACGCGGAGGCCGGCACCCTGAGAATCGTGCGGGAGCAGGGCGCAGCCTACGATGGAATCCTGATCGGCTGCTTTGCGGACCCCGCGGTGGAGGCGGCGCGTGAAATAGTCAGGATCCCGGTGCTGGGCCTGGCCGAGCCCTCCATGACGGCGGCGGCCCTGCTGGGGCACACCTTCGCGATCGTATCGGTGCAGAGGAACTCGCGCGCCTGGGGCGAACTGCAGGTCAGCGGACTCGGAACCACTCCGAGGCTTGCGGCCTCCGCCGGGGTCGAGATTCCCGTAGGGAGACTCGGTGAGAATCCACAGGCGACGGCCGATGCCATCGTCGAGGAAGCGCGGAGGTGCATCGTTGAGCGAGGGGCTGAAGTCATCGTGCTGGGGTGCGGGGGGATGGCGCCCGTTGCAGACCTTGTGCGCGAGCGCCTGGACGTACCCGTGGTCGAGCCGCTCAGCGCGGGCTTGAAATTGCTCGAAATGCTCGTCGACCTGAACCTGAACCATAGCCAGGCGGGCGCGTGCGTGCTCCCCGCCGCGCGTTGAGAGGGGTGATGGCATTATGGACGCGATGGAGGCGATCAGGGGCCGGCGCAGCGTAAGGAGGTTTGACGCCAGGCCTGTACCCCGTGATCTGGTGGAGGAGATCGTCCGGGCGGGCACGTGGGCGCCCAGCGGAGGCAATACCCAGCCGGTTCGCTACGTCGTGGTCGACGACAGGGAAACCATCGCGAAGATGAGGGTCGTGTCGCCCGGCATGGCCGGCAGCGACCCTGCGGTCCTGATCGTGATGTGTCTGGACATGGACCTGGTCCGCAGAAAGGGCGGGGATTCAGGCCGCACAGTCTCCATCATGGACGTGGCAATGGCGGCGCAAAACGTGCAGATTGCCGCCCACACGCTCGGCCTGGGGACATGCGCCATCGCGAGTTTCCTTGGCCCTTCCATCAGCCTTATCCTGGACATCCCCGAGAACCTCAACCCGGTCCTCATGGTTTCCCTCGGGTACCCGGCGGGGCAACCGGCGTCTCCGAAACGTAGGCCGCTCGACGAGGTGCTACACTGGGGCCGGTTCAGCAGCGACGGGGGGATCCAAGGTGATAGGGAGGCGGACTCCGGGGAGTGTGCCCCCGGGGAGGCGGCGGCTGCCAAGCCGTACGCCCCGCACGACTCGCGCATCTCACACGTCTCACACGTCGACGTCGAGGCACCGCATCACGCCGGGCCGGGGGACGCCGGGCCGGGGGAGCTCGATAATCGCTTGCTCCAGGTGCTGTGCTTCTTGGCCGTGTGCGCGCGCAACTGCGTGGATGAACCAGCGGCGTATGGTCCGCTGAGACTAATCGAGGCTGCCAGCGAATTGATCAACATCATGGTGGCGCACGGCCTGGATTCGCATGCCCTCGCGGCGGTGCGGGAGACTATAGAGGCGTCGAGGGACTGCGTCATGACCGACCATGCGCGCTTCGTGGGCATGTTGGACGAGGTCGCGCGGCTGCTGACGGCCCGGCTGTCGGCGGCGCCCTAACCGGCGTGTTAGGGTCGCCGAACCGGGCGCTACGCACCAGGTGAGTGAATGCGCGCGGTTGATCACGATACGTGCGCGTGGTATACTGTGAGATGCATCTGTATGTGGGCGGTTAGCTCAGTGGTGAGAGCGCGTGACTCACATTCACGAGGTCACAGGTTCAAGTCCTGTACCGCCCACCATGTTGAGAAGTAATCCCCGCAAGGAATTGCGGGGTTTTGTGTTTCCTTACGAGAAGGATTACGAAGGCAAGGACTTCGTGGTTAGCCAGTGTGGTCATGAGATGCATGTCCAGGCAAGAAGGGCCATGAGAAGAAGATGCGGAGCCGCAGTGAATGCGGCTCTCTTGTCCGGGTAATGCGGGGGAAGCGGCCCTACTGCGGGACGTACTGGACGAGTCCCTGCGAGATCGCGCGCGCCACGGCGTCCGTCCGGCTGGTCGCCCCCAGCTTCCTGATGATGAACGTCACATGGGTCTTGACCGTGTTCGGACTGAGGTAGAGGCCCTTGGCGATCTGGAGGTTGGTGTTGCCCGCCGCCATCAGGGAGAGGATTTCTCGTTCCCTTGATGTAAGGCTTGCCTGCGAAGGCGAACCCGCCCTTTGGATGATCCCCGATATCACTTTCTTGCTCACCGCCGGATCTATGAAACCTTGGCCGCGATTCACTGATTCTATCGCCCGGACCAGTTCTTGCCTGGTTATGCTCTTCAGTGCGTAGCCATCGGCGCCGGCCTCGAACGATTGCCTTACGTATTCTTTGTCGTCATATGCCGTTAGCATGAGGATCTTCGACTGCGGAGCGCTTTTCCTGATTGGGCCGATGAAATCGTAGCCGGTGCAATTTGGCATCTTGATATCCAGCAGTACCACGTCCGGCCTCGTCTGTCCGCAGACCTTGAGGGCGTCCTCCATCGTGCCGGCTTCGCCCACTACTTTAACGGTGTCTTCGAGAGTGAGCATGGTTTTCAATCCCTCGCGGACCATGGAATGGTCGTCAACGATCACCACGCGTATTTCCATCAGATTGAGCTCCTCTCACGCGTCAGTAAGGTAGTGTGACTTCGACCGTGGTCCCCTGATTTGGCATGGTCCTCACCTCAAACTGCCCGCCGAGCCGCTCGACCCTTTCCCTCATGCCGACCAATCCGAACTTGCCCTTTCCCACGAGCTCATTCAGGCTCCTACCCAGCGTGAACCCCTGCCCGTTGTCGGTTATCGTCAGTCTCACGGATTCCTTGGTGAAACCCAGCGCGATCTCCACGAGCTTTGCGCCTGAGTGACGGCGTATGTTATTAATGGATTCCTGGACGATTCGGTATAGAGCCAGCTCGTAATGATGCGGCAGTCTCTTCTGAGAGCCCTGCTCGTGGACGACGATTCTAGGCCCTCCCTCGTCCATGAACGCCTTCGCGAGGCTGCGGATGCTGGCGACCAATCCCAAATCGTCAAGTACGAGGGGACGCAGGTCGTAGATTATCCTGCGCATGTCTTCCACCGTCTGCTCGATGCTGTCCCGCGCGATCCTGAGTTCATCGAAAGCGCTGGATTCTTTGCGCTGAAACAGCGTTTGGCAGGCTTCGAGGCGATACATTGCAGCCATCAGCGATTGGGTCGGTCCATCGTGGATCTCGGCGGCCAGCCTCTTGCGCTGGTCTTCCTGCGCCTCAACAGTGTTTCTGACGAGTTCCGAGAGCACTTCCTCCTTCTCGGCCAGAGCGCGGAATAGGTTGGAGTTTGCCGTGGTGCCGGCGAGCGCGCTGGCGAAGCTCTGGAGCAGGTTTTTCTCGTCGGAGCTGACGATCACTCTTGGTCGGCAGACGTAGACAATCCCGATCGGTTCGCCGTACGCGGAGACCTGCGAGAGGAGCCAGTGTTCCAGACGTGGCGCGCCCTCTCTTGTCACCCTGACTCTCGCAGAGAAGGGAGACTGGCGGGACAGGCTCGATCTCAGCCTGCCTACCACCCTCTTCGACAGCGCCTCGAACGCCGGCTGTGTGGACGTGCTGAAACCCCGGCCCCCGAGCATAACCCCGCACTCATCCGCCTGGAACACTTCCTTCGCCATCGCGGTGAGCTGGTTGACGGTGTGAGAGAGGTCCCTCGTGGAGAAGGCAGAGGAAGCCAGCCTGTACATTGATTCCAGATGGGCCCCTTGAACGTGGATCTTGTTTTCTCTGGCGCTAACGTAGTGCTTGGCCAGTATCACCCTGGATGTGTCCAAGGCCGCCTCCATTGTGCGGATGTCTTTGAGTAATGAGACCGGCACAGAGGAGCCGGTGCCTGCCAGTTTGGTGAGGATCAGGTTCCATATGGCGTTCTTGGTCTGAACGGCTACATCGAGCACATCCGAGAGGGGATAGCCCTGGGCTGCGCGGAGCCTGCCGATGTCCTCCTGGTCGACGAAAAAGGGGCGGGGGTCTTCAATGGACTTGATGGAGAGAGTGACGTACGTGGATATACGCCGGCGCCCTTCTCTGCTGGCGACAAACGAGCAATACTCGGCTGTCGAATCCGGCGATGTGAGGATCTGGGCGATGACCCAGTCCACGATCTGTCTCTTATAAGAGTTCAGAAAGCGGAGAAGTTTGTAGCTCGATCGTGTCAAGGCGACTCCCCGTCCTGTTGAACCTGAAGTCCCTCAACCGTGTCCGCATCTACTTTTTTCGGCCGCCTTTTTAGTCTTTTTCGTTCCGGTTGCGTTTTCCTCCTGGGTGTTTCCATTCCTCAGGGAGACCACCCGATCAGGTGAGGGAAGAATCACCCGATACGGTGAAGTCAGAATACTCAGGTGTGGCGAAGGTACGGCGCGGTTTAAAGGTTAACATCCTCGCCAAACGACTGGAGGGATGGGGCGTGCGACCGGTGTCGATTATCGGTATAGGCTCGACGGCCTTCGCGAAGCTGGAGGGCAAGTCGGTTGTTGACCTGGCGACTGACGCATGCATAGGAGCCCTAGGTGACGCAGGCGTGGAACCTAAGAAGATACAGGCTCTTTACCTCGGGAACTTCACGAGTGGCATACTCACTGGCCAGGAGATACTAGCCTATGCTGTCGCAAACAGGCTTGGCCTCACCGGGATTCCGGCAGGCAAGACGGAAGGAGCGTGCGCGTCCAGCTCGGTTGCCTTCAGACAGGCAACCATTGCCATCGCCTCGGGCATGCTGGACTTCGCGCTCGTGGTCGGCGTCGAGAAGATGACGGCTGCGACCGTCGCGAAGGTTACCGCCGCCCTTGCGTCAGCCCTCGACCAGTCGAAAGAGGGGAAGTGCGGACTCACGTTCCCGGGGATTTTCGCAATGATGGCCAGGAGGCACATGCATGAGTTCGGCACCACCCGTGAACAGATTGCGATGGTCTCGGTAAAGAATCGCAAGAACGGGGTCAAGAATCCGATCGCACAGTTTCGCTCCGAAGTCGCCATGGAGAAGATCCTGTCCGCAAAGATGATTACCGACCCGTTTGTGCTATATGACTGCAGCCCGATCAGCGACGGCGCCGCAGCCGTTGTTCTCTGTGCGGGCGAGATAGGGAGGAAGGTGTGCCGCAAACCCGTGAGCATTCTCGCCTGCGAGCAGGCGGTTGGGTATTGCTCCACAGACTACATGCCCGACATGGTCAGTTTCCCCGCCACGACTATGGCGGTCAAGCGCGCATACTCCGCCGCGGGCGTCAGCCCCCGGGACATTGACTTCGTTGAGCTCCACGATTGCTTCACGATCGCCGAGATAATCGATTCCGAAGACCTTGGCCTGTTCGAGAAGGGCAAGGGTGGGTTCGCACTCGAGAAGGGAGTAACCCAGCCCGAAGGCCAGACCCCGATTAACGCCAGCGGTGGCCTGCTGTCCAAGGGCCATCCGGTCGGGGCGACAGGCATCGGGCAGGTATTCGAGGTTTGCAGGCAGCTCAGAGACGAACACCCAAACCAGCTGAACAGGGCGAGGATCGGTCTTGCCCACAATCTTGGCGGTACGGGCGCTGTGGCCAGCGTGACGGTATTGCGGAGGGGAAACTGAGGAGGTGGCGCAGGTGGCCGGTATGCCAGGTTACGTTTGCGAGTCGTGTGACTATTCGACGCCCTACGCGATGGCAATGTGCCCAAAGTGCGGCTCCAGATCGGTCAAGCAGGCGTTTCTCTCGGGCAAGGGCACGGTGTACACGTTCACGACCATAAGGGTCCCCCCCGAGGGCTTTGAGGCCGATGTCCCGTACACCGTGCTTGCAGTACGGCTGGATAAGGGGACGCTGGTGCCTGGGCGCTGGGTGGGCAGCGTTGAGCCAGTCCTCGGGCAGCGCGTGGTATTCTCCGAAGCAACCGACAAGGGGTTCACCTTTTCACCGGAGGTAGCCTGACAGTGAAGATAAGCAAGATTGACCACGTCGGGATCCTCGTGCGGGATCTGGAGTCCGCAATGAGACTGTACTCGGATGTGCTCGGGATCAAGCCCGCGCTCATTGAAGAAAACGAAGCCTACCATGTCAAGATAGCGTTCATGCCGGTCGGCGGGGTGCTCGTAGAGCTGCTCGAACCGACGGACCGTGGGGGCCTGCAGGAATGGCTCGACCAGCACGGCGAGGGCATCGACCACGTGGCATTCAAGGTAGACGACATCGACCGGGCCCTCGAGGAATGCCGGAGGGCCGGCGTGCCACTCGCGGACGAGACGCCCAAACCGGGCGGCGCGGGGGCGAGGGTAGCGTTCTTGAAGCGTGAAGCTGCAAACGGCGTTTCCATCGAGCTAAAGGAAGGAGGCACGGACCTGACATGAAGCCCAGGACGAAGGTCAGCACTCTTGCCAAGGCTGTCAGCGAAGTGAAGAGCGGTATGACGATATTCGTTGACGGATTCGGCTACAACCGCACCCCCATGGCTGCCGTCCACGAACTCATCAGGCAGGGCCCGCGGGACCTATGCATCATCGGCAGCTCCGAAATCCAGGCCGATATGCTTATCGGCGCGGGGTGCGTGTCGAGGATCGACAACGGGTGGACAGGGGCCGAAGGTTGGCCTCACGGGAGTTTCTCCTCGTACCCCATGCGCCGGAAGATGGAGAGCGGCGAGCTCAAGGTCGAGTACTACACAAACCTGGCGATAGCATGGCGGTTGCTTGGAGCGGGTTACGGCTGGAGCTTCGTGCCCTTCCCCGGTTTCCAGGCTACCGACCATTACAGGCTCAGGGGCTGGCGCGGGGACAACAAGGCCAAAATGGTCAAGTGCCCGTTCACCGGTGAAGACACCCCGGTCCTGCCCACCCTCCCCCTGGATGTTGCGATAATCCACGCCCAGAAGGCGGATACCCAGGGGAACGTCATGATAGACGGCCCCCTCGGATTCGGCCGTGAGAGCGCCTTCGCCGCGAAAGTGACTGTCGTCACGTGCGAAGAGATCGTTTTGCCCGAGTATACGAGAGCACACATCAATTCCGTCGCGATCCCCGGCGCGTTCGTGGACCACGTGATCGAGATCCCGTGGGGCGCTTATCCCACTGCGGTCCAGGGTCACTACGACTACGACTGGGATCTGATCAAGTACTACTTCGAGCAGAGCAAGGAAGAGTCCACGCAGCAGAAATACCTGGAAGAGTATGTGTACGGCTGCCCGGAATGGACTACGTTCCTGGACAAGGTGCTAACCGCATCCAAGAGACAACAGATCGGGGCCAGCAGTCTCCTCGGCTATTAGTCTCGAGACTAGGAGGTGCTATCCATGCCGAACTACGCGAAGGACTACAGGCTATCGGAAATGATGTGCGTGGCAGCGGCGCATCAGATCCAGGATGGAGAGAGGGTGTTCGCGGGAGCCGGCCTTCCGCTTCTTGCTTCGATACTGGCCCTGAGGGCGCACGCGCCCAACATTGAGATATGCCTGGAGTCGGGGGTCGTTGGGGCGCTCTTCCCCGAGGACCCGTTGAAGGGGAAATCGCCGCTGCCCAGATTCGTTATGGATCCGAGGATCTGCCCCGGCGCTACGTACAGGAGCGGGTTGCTCGAGGTCAACGGCCTTTTCTTGCCGAAGCGCAAGTTTGACGTCGGGTTCCTGGGGGGCGCCCAGGTTGACCGTTATGGCAACCTCAACTCCACTCTCATCGGTGATAACTGGGTCAGCCCGAAGGTCTGGCTGCCTGGGTCGGGAGGGGCCGGAGAAATCGCGATGTACGCGAACAGGGTGCTTATCATAATGGCCCCCCACGACAAGAGAAGGTTCTGCGAGAAGGTCGATATGATCACCTCGCCCGGCTACCTGAACGGTCCAGGGTCGAGAGAGGCGCACGGGCTGAAGTGGGGTGGTCCGGCTGCGGTAGTCTCTACCCTGGGGGTGCTGGGGTTCGACCCGGAGAGCAAGGAGATGACTCTCAAGTCGGTCTATCCCGGCGTAACGGTGAAGCAGGTCAAGGAGGATACTGCGTGGGATCTTCGCGTTGCTCCGGGGGTCGACGAGGTGGAGCCCCCGACCGTCGAGGAAATCGAGATCATCCGAACGGTCGACAGGGAAGGCCTCTACACGGGCAGGGGCTAGCCCCCTGCCTTTCCACTCAGAGAACCGGGATACCCACAAGTGCAGGAAAGGGGGGATATGCTCGATGGGCCAGATGTTCCTGCTGTACCTCGTCTGGATGTTCGGCTGGTATGCGGTCATCTGTTACATGGCCATTAAGATGAGCAGGGCGGGTCGTTGATTGCGATTAGCGGATGCCAAAGGAGGATAGGTTGCAGATGATTAACCTGACTGCCTGGTCGTGGTTCTTCGCCCTCCTGTACATAGCCGCGCTCGTGTACTTGAGTTGGCTCGGGAACAAGAGGACCAAGAACCTCGAGGACTTCACCACGGCGAAGCAGCAGTACGGCTGGTTCATAATATCGTTTGCCACCGTGGCATCATGGTGCAGCGCCGCAGCCTTTCTCGGCCAGCCCGGGATGGGGTATGGCATCGGTTTTCCCGCACTATGGTACGTGATGGGCTACGCCATGTCCGGCCTTTGCTGGTGCCTCTCGATGTTCGGAGTATGGAAGGTTGGGGCCAAACTCGGGGCCCGCACAACCCCGGATTTCCTGGGAAAACGGTTCCAGAGCGATTTCATCAAGGGGTTTGCGGCAATCGTCACAGTCATGAACATCTACTACGTCGCCGGACAGTTCGTCGGTCTCGGCTGGTTGTTCCTCACCGCTTTGAAGATCCCCTATCTGACCGGTATCATCATTTCCGCTGCGATAACGTGCGCATACATAATTGTCGGTGGAACCCACGCAGACCTGTTGACTGACGCTTTCCAGGGCGCCCTGATGGCCGTCGCATCTGTACTCGTCTTATTCGCTTGTTTCCTGTTTGTTGTACCCGGAGGCGTGGCGGGTATTAACCAGGCGATTGTCGCCCAGAATCCCGCGCTGGGCTGGGACAATGTGTTCAGTTCAGTGAGCCCGCTGTTTACGGCCTTCCCCGCCATTTCCATCTGCATCGCCCTCGGCGGCGGCGCGTTGTCCCCCCAGATGTCAAAGAACTTCCTTGCCCTGAAATCTAAGTCCGACTTGCCCAAGGTGGCCATCGTGGCCGCCGGCCTGATGGTCATGATGAGCTGGATGATGTTGGGCGGAATCGGGGCGAGGGCCGCTCTCGGCGGCGACCTCGCGAAGACTCCAGACCTGGCGCTGCCCACGTTGCTCACGAAACTGCTGCCGGCACCCGTCACCGCGTTCATGGTTGTCGCGATGCTCGCGGCGATCATGTCCAGCGCCGACGGTCTGTACCTGGTTATCGCCACTGCCATAGCGTCGGACCTCTACAAGGACATCATCGCCCCGAGGTTGGGCAGGAACAACAGTGACCAGGCGATGGAGAAACGGGTGTTGATGCTGAACCGCCTGTTCATAGCGATCGTCACCGTGGTTGCGCTCAAGGTCGCATACCCGGCGCCCAAATACCTGACGGCGCTCATATGGACCGGGCTTGGGGGCTTCACCTGTTCCATCAGCCCGAGCATACTGTCTGGCGCGTTCTGGCGCCGTTGCACCCCGGTGGCGTCGGCGGTCTCGATGGTCGCCTCGTTCGCGACGTACGCTTACTGTATCTTCTTGAAGGGCCTGCATCCATACACCTGTTGCGGCATAGGATTGCTCATTTCCATTCCGACCATAGTAATCGTCAGCCTGTTCACGAAGCCTCAATCGAAGGAATTCCTGGACGAGTTGTTCGCGTGAGTGAACGAACAGGCACGGCGATGCTCCGGCAGTCTGCTGGGGCATCGCCGCTTCTTATCCGCCATTCACCCGGGCTGTTGGCCGTCCCGGCCGCCCGAGCGCTCCGCCGTCATCGGGCGGCCGTGCAGTCTCCCTCGCGGATTGGGCCTGTGAACGGCTCCGTATGGACCACGACGTCGGTGATGTTGGAGTACTCCCTGCGTATGCGCTTTTCAACCTCGTGCCCGACATGGTGCGCATCCCTGATGCTCATCCTCGACCTCACCTGTATGTGCAGGTCTATCTTCAGATCGTCGTCACGGCCGCGGCTCCGGACGTGATGGCACGCCTTGACCCCCGGGACCTCCAGCGCGATCCTGGCGATCTCTCCACCGTCGACTCGTGACTGGTCAACCAGCACACCGAACGCATCCTTCCAGATTTCGAACGCGCTCCATGCGATCAGGCCGGCGATCACGATCGACGATATCGCGTCCAGCATGGGGAACCCCAGCCGCACAGCGATCAGGCTCACGAGAACGGAACCGGAAACAAACAGGTCGCTTCTCGTGTGGGTGGAGTCCGAGACCAGGACATCGCTGTGCAGGCGCGTTCCCTCATTCTTCTCGTAACGGCTCACAACAGCGTTGACGATCATGGTCGCGATCATCACGGTGAAGCTTGCGGCCGTGAACTCGGGAACCACCGGATGAAACAGGCGGGCCACAGCTGAGCGGATCACGCCCACTGCGACCGCGAACAGCATCGTCCCGATCGCGGCGGCCGCGATGGTCTCGTACTTCTTGTGCCCATAAGGATGGTCCTCGTCCACCGGCTTGGAGGCGATCCGTATCCCGATGAGGCCGGCGACGTTGGAGAACCCGTCCGCGAGCGAATGGAAGCCATCGGCCGTCATACTGACGGAACCGGTGGTGTATCCCAGCAGCATCTTGGCCAGCGCCACGGCCCAATTGGGCAACAGCACTTGCCACAGCACCTTGTTGATCTCCTGATATCGCTTCATAGTAGCCTCGTCCGTCCTCCTGCGAGAAGTGCGCCTCCTGCGTCTCTGCGGCGATGCTCTCTGCGCCGGTGCAATTGACTCGGCGCAGAGGACGCAGAAAACCCGTGGGCGCCTCGACGGTCCCACGGGTTAGCCCGCTGCTTCAAGCCCGGCCCTACCGCCACCCTCCATTACCAGCGTGGGAGGCGATCGCCTGCTCCGATTATCGGTCATTATAGCAGTGTCCGTCGTAGTCGTCCAGTACCGGCCGAAAGGACCACAGGACACCGGAGGCACACCTTCGAGCGGGAATCCCGGGTTGTGCTCAGTCCCGGATCCAACCCTCGTCCCGCATCATCCCATTACCAGTCTCCTGAGTCTTTCGTGGAGTTCTTTCGGCGACAAAGCACCGATCGCCATGGATTCGATGGGGCATGGCCCGCTCCGATCCCTGTTGAGAATCCTCGGCACGAGTCTGTCGTGGGAGATGCCGACGCCGGCGGACTCGAGCACCTGCACCGCAGGCTCACTGGCAAGGGTCCCGTGCACCGCCCTCAGCCCAAGATAGGCCGAGAGCTTCGCCACGGCGACTCCCACCACACGGTCTGCGAGCGACGCCCCCAAGACGTCACCGACCTCACTCACCGCTTCAAGTAGAGGCCTGACACCGCGGCCTCGTTTCTTGGAGAGTACCGACCCGTTGCGGACCAGGGCGACTGAGTGTGTCGCCATCAGCGAACGGGCGATCTCGATGTCACCTGCTGCGCTCGAATCTGCACAGGAATCCGCCAATCCGGTGAAGTCCCCCTCGACCAGTGCCGGCCTTCAGCCTGCGCTGGATACTTTTCTTGATGCCAACTCCGCGGCGACGTCGATGATGATATCCTCCTGCCCCCCGACTATCCTGCGGCGGCCCAGTTCGACCAGGATATCTCTCGCATCCACCTTGAACTTCTCCGCCGTGCGGAAGGTGTGCAGCAGGAAGCTTGAGTAAACGCCGGCATAACCCAACATCAGCGAGGTGTTGGATATCTGCTGCGGCCTGTGCATCATCGGCTGCAACACGTTCTCCGCCACATCCATCACGCGGTAGAGATCGATGCCCGTCTCAATGCCCATCCTATCGAGAACAGCGACCATTGCCTCTACCGGCGCGTTTCCTGCTCCGCCTCCGAGCCCTCGGAGTGTGCCGTCGAGATGCGTTGCCCCGGCTTCGATGGCGGCGATGTTGTTCCCTATGGCCAGACACAGGTTATTGTGGGCGTGGAAGCCCACCTCCGCCTCCAGGCGCTCCTTGAGTATTCCGACTCTAGCCCTCACGCCATCCGGCAGGAGCGCCCCCGCAGAGTCCGTCACGTATACGACGTCAGCCCCATACGACTCCATCAACTTGGCCTGTTCAAGCACTTTCTCCGGTGGGACCATGTGGGCCATCATGAGGAACCCCACGGTTTTCATGCCCAGTTTCTTCGCAAGGCCGATGTGCTGTTCCGATATGTCCGCCTCTGTCACGTGCGTGGCGACCCTGGCGGCGCGCGCGCCGAACCCGGCAGCCATCTCGAGGTCGATCTTTGTCCCGATGCCCGGCAGGAGGAGCACAGTGAGAGTCGCCCTCTTGAGCACCTTTGAGACGGCCTTGAGGTATTCCTCGTCAGGCGCGGCCGCGAAGCCGTATTGAAGCGACGACCCCCCCAGGCCGTCGCCGTGGCTCACCTCGATCATGGGCACTCCAGCCTCGTCGAGCCCACTGGCCACCTCGGCCATCTGCCCCGGCGTGAACTGGTGGCTGACGGCATGCATGCCATCGCGCAGGGTGGTGTCGGTAATCGTCACGCGCGTCACAGGTTTGCGCCTCCCTTCAGCATCCTCGCGGCCAGGCGTTCGGCAACGCCGACGGCGGCGGCCGTCATGATGTCAAGATTGCCGGAGTACTTGGGGAGATAGTCGCCGGCTCCTTCAACCTCGATCATCGTGATCACCTTCGAACCATCCGCCATGGGGGGCATCTTGAGCCTGTACCCGGGGACATACCCCTTGATCACGCGCACCATGTCCTCGACGGATTCCCGTATCGCATCGATGGAGGCGCCTTCTACCAGCCCATAGATGGTGTTTCGCATGATGATGGGCGGCTCGGCCGGATTCAGGATGATGATCGCCTTGCCCTTATCCGCGCCGCCGACCTCCACCAGCCCGCGCGCGGTTGTCTGCGTGAATTCGTCGATGTTCTGCCGGGTCCCCGGCCCCGCGCTGCGGCTCGAGATGGTGGCCACGATCTCTGCGTACTTCACCCGCCCGACGCGGCTCATCGCGGCAACGATGGGGATCGTTGCCTGGCCGCCGCAGGTGATCATGTTGAGATTGGGAGACTCGGCAAGTTTGTCGAGGTTTACGGCGGGCACCACGTAGGGGCCGACGGCCGCGGGAGTGAGGTCTATGGCCTGTTTTCTCGCTTCCTTGAGCAACGGCGCGTTCTTGAGGTGTACCTTGGCGCTTGTAGCGTCGAAGACAAGAGTGATGGACGGATCCTCCAGTATGGGCGCGATGCCTTCGAGCGATGTCGCGATCCCGAGCGACTTCGCCAGCGCCAGCCCTTCTGACCTTGGATCGATGCCCGACATCATCTTCAGGTCGAGGTTGTTGCTCCGGAGCACCTTGTACATCAGGTCCGTTCCTATGTTCCCCGGGCCGAGTATCGCAGTACCTACCTTGTTCAAGACACGTCAACTCCCGTCAGTTGCTTGGTGCTTGGGATGGTTGTTCGCTCACACGAAACGGCACGTCACCGCGCCGAGCCTGTCGAATGTAACTGTGACACAGTCCCCCTGTGCCACCGGGGGTGCAGCCGTGAGCGCGCCGGCAAGGACGATTTCGCCTGCGGCCAGGCCGAGTCCGTAATCGGCCAGCTTGTTCGCGAGCCACGCAACCGAACTGGCCGGGTGTCCGAGGACCGCCGCGCCTGCGCCCGTGTTTACTATCTGGCCGTTCTTCTCAAGGACCATTCCGACCAGCCGCAGGTCGAGGTCGAACGGGTCCACCATCTTGCCCCCGAGGACCAACAGGGCGCTCGACGCGTTATCCGCCACCGTGTCCTGGATTTTGATTCTCCAGTCGCGGACCCTGCTGTCCACGATCTCTATGGCGGCGATGACGCCCTCGGTGGCCCGCAGCACATCCACGATAGACAGGCCCGGCCCACGCAGGTCGCTCTTGAGCACGAAGGCGATCTCGCCCTCAGCCTTTGGCTGGCATAACCGCGTGGCGGGGACAGGCACTCCCTCAGGGACCACCATTGTGTCGAGGAGGTGACCGTAGTCGGGCTCGGAGACACCCAGGAGGTCCTGCATTGCCTTGCTGGTGAGGCCGATCTTCTTGCCGACGATTCGCGCTCCCCTCGCGGTCTTTTCGCGGATCGTGTGAAGCTGGATCTGGTAGGCATCCACAACAGTCAGCCCGGGTACCCGCGACGTAAGCTGGTCGACCGGACGCCCCAGGCGTTCTGCCTCCATGAGTTCCTCGGAGAACCGCTGGATCTCGGCGGTAGTCAGAACTCCACCGTCTGTGCCCATTGAACCACCTCTCCCTTGACCTTAGTGTCCGTGATGACACGTTCCGGCCTTGCCGGTCAGAACGGCCGCGAGCCGGCGCGCAATCCTCGAGGCTATCTGCTCTTTTCCTGCGCCTGCCTCGAGGCAGACCAGAAGTTCATCCACCGACTCGCGGACTTCGTCATTGGGCCCCGGCAAAGCAACAATGAGGGTGGCGCCGTATGAGCCAACGCCTACCCGTACACCCTCCTTCACGTGACGCCCCGTCCCCTTCTCGTATCTGACGACCCATGGCGTGGCGGCGTGCCTGTCAACCGCGGTGAGTCCCTCGATGGTGCGATCTTTGTCCTCCGCGCCGACGCCCCCCGTGGAAATGACCAGTCCGAATCCTTCTCCGGCGGCCTCGATGAAACGGTTGGCGATTGCCGTCTCGTCGTCATCCAGTATCCCGCCCTCTACGACGTAGTAACCCCTGTCCCGCAGCGCTTCCACGATGTACGGCGTGTTGGTGTCCCTTATCATCCGGCGCTTTACCTCGAAGCCGGAGGCAAACACCCTGGCGCGCCTGGCGACGTTCGTACGGATTTTAGAAGCCATGCTGGCCGATCTAGCTAGGATCTTAGGGGCTTGTTCAGGATCGATGGAGATGAGACCGAGAATGCCTTCAGCGTGCACGGAGATGTCGTTCCCGAGGGTCACTCCGGGTATCTTCCGGAGAGCCGCGAGCAGATCCTGCTCGCGAGCGACGATGTTTTCTGCAATTACAGTCTTCTTCAGCACATCCAACACCAGGTGGTCTTCGCGGACATCCACGACCAGCACTTCGTCCGGTTTGAACCCCAGCACACCTGCTGTCGCCGCTGCGACAGCCCCGAGGTCCGCGCCCTGGAGGCGCACGTCATGCACCCAGATCTCCGTCTTCTGAAGGAGGTTCAGTTCGGAGTTCAAACGACCACGTCCAGTCTGAAATCGAGCATGGGAGCGTCAACTATCTCCGTCCCGATGTCCACGATGTCGATCCCCATATCAGAAAGATAGGGGAGGTGCTCAATCTTGATGCCTCCGCCGAAAGCGAGTCTGACCCGGTGTCTGAGGCCGTTCCCCAGCAGGGTATCGCGGACTCGCACGAGGTCGGCGGTATCGCCGGTATCCACCATCAACACGCCTGCGCCAAGCGACGCCGCCTCGAGCGCCTCGGCGTCGACGGCTGCCAGTTCCCCCCTGATCTGTACCACAATCAACCTCCCGTCGAGGGAGGAGGCCGCCCTTACTGCATTGCCGGCGCCGCCCAGCATTCTGACGAAATTCTTGTCGAGATACACAAATGGCTCGTCGCTGATCCTCGGCGCTGCGCCGCCGGTGCGAATCGCGTGCCTGACCACCTCCTTGAGCTCTGGAGGCGCTTTCTTCCAGGCGCCGCACACCACCTTCATGCTGCCGGCCGATTGCACGGCCCGTGCGGCGGCGGTGGCGATCCCACAAGGCTTGGCTATGAGGCCGATGAACGACTCTTCTGCGGCTGCCACCTGCAGCGGTGTCCCTGCTGCATCCAGCACGGCGGACCCGCACACGACGGCCTCGCCGTCAACAGCTGAGCGGTGCACCTGTAAACCAAGATCCGACGCCCTGGAGAGAAGCCTGCCGGACCCGGCAAACAATCCGGCCGATCTCGACGTGACGCGAAACCGGACGGAACGCGACGCCATGTGTTTGAAGAGGATCTCCCGGACATCGCCCGCGGCTGTCGTCAATCCAGTCACCACAGCAACCCTCCGCTCGTCGGAAGGATCCCCGGCGCCCAAAGAGGGCGCCGGGGCGCACCTCGTCACGTATCCGGCTTCTGGGATCACTTGTCGAAGTCCTTTGCCTCCATGACGAGAGACACGATCACGCCGCCAACGAGGGCCCAGAACGGCGAACCGATCTTCAGGATAGTGATATTCGACATGGCGATGACCAGTGCGAAGAATGCCCCCACCCTGAACTTGCCGGTGCTGAACCCGCCCTCGAAGGCTGATAGGAGGACACCGATCATCGACAGACCGGCGAGAAGGCTGACGAGCTGCGATGGTATGGCCTTTACGAAGGGCACAGCGGCGCTGGCCAGGAGGCCGAATGCGCCGAACGTCAGGCCGTTGACGACGGAGGCGGCGAAGCGGCCGCTCTTATCGGGCCCGGCCTCGTCCGACGAGCATATCGCTGTCATGGGTCCGGCGATGTTGGCGTTGTGGCCGCCAAAGAACGCGGTCACGATGCCGCCGATGCCCGAGAGGATCGTCATCGAGTTGATGGGCGGGTTATAGCCCTGAGCCATCAAGACGCCTATGGCCTGTGCGTTCTCCGCTCCCATCACGAGGATTGCCAGTGGAACCGCTATCGAGAAGAAGGCGTCCGCGCCGAACTGCATCGGGATGATCCCGGGCGCAATCCACTTGACGGCGACGTTCTTGATGGAGAAAGCTCCGGTGGCCGCGGCGGCGACGAGGCCGACCACGAGAGTAACGAGGATTGGGGGGATCTTCCTGGAGATCCTCTGCACCAGTAGATACGCTATCATGGCGATGCCACACACGACGGGAATCTGCTGCACGGATGTGACCATGCCTGTGCCGAACCTAATCATCGCGCCGGCGATCATACCCATGACGATGGGGAGGGGGATCCAGCGCATAACCTTGCTGATGAGTCCCGACAGCCCGAGGATCAGGACGATGACGCCGGCTATGAAGTACGCCCCAGCGGCCTGATTGATGTTGAACATTGTCAGCGATGTCCCGAGCATGACCGCGCCCGGGATGGACCAGGCCCCGTTGATCGGCTGTTTGTACCAGAGCGCGAGGATTATGCCGAGGAGACCGCCGAAGAAATAGATGGAGAACAACCACGAGATCGTCTGCGCTTCCGTGAGCTTGCCGACCGATGCAGCATTCATCACGATGAGAGCGGGCCCGGTACAGCCGAAGATGGTCGCGAGTATGCCTGCGGTGATAGTGTAGGAATTGAGCTTCGCGGGGAGTCCCTTCAGCCCCTGACCGATTCCCGGTCCGGATTCGAACAACCTCCGAACCGTCGCCTTTTCCGGCGCCTTTGCCACTGCCATATTCTTACCTCCTATCTTTTTTGCGTGCTCTGGCAACTTGTCATGTTGTGAACAGCCGGGCCGGGGCCGCCGGCCCGGCCCGGGTCACACGGCAGCGAACGTCTTCAGATCAGCGGGGTTCATTCCGCGCTGTCTGAACCATTTCGGCAACAGCTGGTTGTCGACGAGCCTGCTCACATCGGGGGCCTTGGCAAGGAGGTACTCGGCCAGGGACTCGCTCACGTTGAGGCCGCCGACCGCCCCGTCGAATATGATGATCTTGTCGGTTCCGGTCACAGCTCGGGCGAATCTCATCGCCGCATCCGTGTCGTCCGCGATGGCGCAGTGCGCCATGTAGGTCAGGTTCTGCGGGTCCATGTTCATGAGATCGGCCTGCTCGCGGCCGACAACTATGGTGGGGATATGCTCTGCGAAGAAGGCGCTGGGATACCCGCCCCATGCGTAGTTGTGGACGCACATCTTAATGGCGGGATTCAGCGGCGGGACCTCCTCCACGAGCGGCCCACCCTTCCCGTAGAACGCCTCGGTGTACCAGGTGTATGCCGGGAGCGCGTTGTCGAGGTCGAACAGGTCGACGTTCGCCCCTGCGAAGTTGGCGTAGATGACTCCCGCTGCGAACACGTACGGGACGGGACACGGGAAATCCAGTACGGCGATGCACTCGTCGATCTGCCCGAGCAGCGTCATGATCTTGCCGTAGAACCGGCATCCTGCGGCCGTCAAGCGGTCATTGAGCGCGTACAGGTTGTTGTCCGCGTCAACTCCGACGACACCGTTGGGCGAGACCACGAGGAAGGACGTGAACGCGAATTTGTCCTGCACGAACTTTGAATCGAATATGGCTCTCGCGGTGAAGTTGGCCGCCCTGGGTCCCATGTTGTGATGATACGTCGACCGGGTCTCGATCCTCGCGTACGACATTCCGAACGGCTTGACAACCTTGTCAACCTGCCTGTGGAAGTGGACCTCGCGCACGTCACTGTTGTGGGCGTGGATGATCCAGTCCGCGTCGTACGCCTTCTTGATGCCGTATAGCGTCCCGATTTCCGTTTCGATTGGTATGCCCTCGTCGATGGGGGCGATACCGGCGGCCTTGCCCTGGTAGTACTCATCCAACTTGAACCGCTTTATATACTCTTCAGTCTCGCGGAACCGGAGACCCACTCCAGCGCGGAGCCGGACGTTCTGGCAGCCCGTGCGTTCAACCACTATATCTCTCAGCGCCCTGAGCATCTCGGCGAACGGTTCCCCGCCCAGCAGGGTGAAACCGTGGTGGGAGGTGAGGATGTTCACCGTGTGGTTGGGCTTGATCATCGACATGTCGACCTTGGCCAGCGCGGCCTCGGTGGCCTTGCGGATGGCGGCTATGCCCTGTTCGCCCGGGTAGATCACCGTGGGGCTGTCAGGGAACAGCTCCGGGATCAGGAGCGAAGTGATGCCCGGGAAGTCCGCGACCCTTTTCTTGACCAGTTCGGGCGCGATTCCATACTGGGACTTCCTCGGGGTCATCGGCTTGATAGGAGGCCTCATGATTTCACCTCCCCCGTCGGTGGAGCCTTGGCTACTTTGTCGAGCAGCTTGATGTCGTCATCGAAATAGAACCCGCGCTTCGAGAACTTTGCCTTGACCTCCGGCGAGATCTCCCACGCAGTGATCGTGGGCCCGTACCACTGCCAACCGCCCTCCGGCCTGTTGGGGGACACCCCCGCGGCCCGGAGCAACCTGAGCACCGGCTGAATGCACTCGACCTTGCATCCTGTGCGAACGCCAGTCGCCAGCGAGACCTCCTCCGGGGACCTGGCGCCGTTGAGGATTGCGGCGACCACTTCTTCCGCCCTGGTTGCCGTACAGTAGCACACGATGTACTCGGGGTTAATCTTGGCCCTGGCACAGATCTCCGCGATCTGCGGCCTCATCTCGTCCTTGATCTCGACCCCCACCGTAAACGGGACATCCCGCTTCACCATGGTGAGGGCGTACGATGGGCATCTCTGCTCGCACGCCGCGCAGCCACGGCACCTGTCCAGGTCCACCTTGGCCTTATGGTCCACCACCCTGATGGCGAGGACCGGGCAGACCTTCTGGCAGGTCGTACATCCTGTGCATTTGCCCGCGTCAACCTCGGGGTACATGGTGACGACTCTCACCTGTCGATCTCCCCTTTCGCATGGTTCCGGTAACTCCGAAATGACTGAACCAGACCCATTCTCACGCCCCTTCTGGCACGTGGCCCGCTGCGTGGCGTCCGGCATCACCGTACGCCGTGCGGCCATCAGCGTACTCGACAACACCCAAACGGTTCTACCTGCTGGCTACTGCCTGTAACCGAGCCTGTGAGATAGCTCGGCAGATGCCGCCTTGACGCAGCTCACGAGTTGTGCGATCTTTTCCCCGGTCATCCTCGAAGCAGGCCCTGCGACACTGAGTGCTGCGACCACCTTCCCCGTGTGATCGCGTACCGGCGCGGCTACGCACTTGAGCCCTTCCTCGATCTCTTCGTTGTCGATCGCGTATCCCTCGACCCGGATTCTCTCCAGCTCCGCCTTCAGGGTCTCGAGATCCGCGATGGTGTTCTTAGTGAACTTCCGGAAACCCGTCTTACGAAAGAAGGCTTCGATGTCCTCTTCCGGTATGTATGCGAGCAGTGCTTTTCCTACTCCAGTACAATAGCATGGCAGTCTCCTGCCAACCTGGGAGACGATGCGGACGGACCTGGCGCTTTCGCGCTTGGCCACGTAGACGACCTCGAATCCATCCCGGATGACCAGGTGTACGGTCTCTTGATGGTCATTGACCAGATTCTGCAGGATCGGTCCCGCCAGGGCGGGGAGATCCATCCTGTTCAAGACCGTGCTTCCCACCTCGAACGCCCGGAGCCCCAGGCGGTACTTGCCCGTCTCCTGGTTCTTTTCCAGATAACCACGCTTGCTGAGGGTATTCAGGAGACCGAATATAGTGCTCTTGTGCAGGCCCAGACGCCTTCCGAGCTCGCTCACGCCGATCTCGGCCGGGCCCTGTTCAAGAGCCTCTATGATATCGAGCGCTCTTTCTACCGACTGGACGACATTCCTTGACCTGTCCGCTATGATGCAGCACCTCCGCACTCTTGTACGGTAATGCGGGAAGGCATTTGATAATCCTGCACGAGATGGTTCGTCGCGTCCGTGGGAATTCCTTCTGGCTTCACGCAGTGCCCTGCGGGATTTTTCTCGTGGTCAACAGCCGAGGACGTCATCGCTCCTTTCTATCGCCATCAGCCTGAGCCAATCCGGATGCGATCGAGGTGATCGCGCGCAAGGAAGTACCTGGGAGGATGTCCGTGTTCTTCGTAGAATTGCTGAGAGTACGTCGGGTCATATGTCGGCCGCCTTTTCCCGGGCGGCCGGTTTTGACCCGGTAGACTGGGCCCGGGCAACCCGGGTGGAGTTGCCTGGATTCCGGAATGGGGGGGGACCCGGTGGAAAGGCAGTACGGCAAAGAAGACTCGGCAGCGTTGCGGGTCCACCGTATATGTCAGGACATGGAGCAGGCCGGACCCACGAGAGGGCAGGTTCAGGGGCTCCTCTCGGCTCTTGACGCTTTTCTCCGGGAAATCGAGAAGGGTCCGCCGCCACCCGATGGATAGCGAGACCCACGAACGGGGCGCCGGATCTGCGGCGCCCCTTCTACTATTGCGGGGAAGTGCTATTACTGGCGGACCGAGGGGCGTAGCAAGTCGAGCGCGCCGAGTACCACGTGAGCCAGGCCGAAGCCCAGAACCCCCGCCCCGAAGTTGCTTGGCAGGAGCGTGTAGCCTATCCCCGAGACCGCGGCGCCGACCGCGATCACCGTCCAGCTGGTGGTCGTTGACTTCATGTACCACACCTCCCACCCGTAGCTTGTTCAGGCGCCGGAGCTGTGATTCATGAAGGCAAACCGGGCCTGAATCTCAGAACACGTGGCAGGCGACGTAGTGGCCGGAACCCCTGTCGGTCAGCGGCGGTTCCTCCTCGCCGCACACCGGTTTGGCGTATTCGCATCTGGTGTGGAACCGGCACCCGGGCGGGGGGTTTATCGGGCTGGGCACATCGCCCTCGAGGATCTGCCTGTCGCGCCGTTCACCAGGGTCTTCGACAGGAACGGCCGCCAGCAAAGCCCGGGAATACGGGTGAATCGGTTGCTTGAATAAATCCGGCTTGGAGGCGTATTCCACCAGTTTACCCACGTACATCACGCCGACCCTGTCAGAAAGGTACCTGATGACACTCATGTCGTGCGATATGAATAGGTACGTCAGGTTGAACTTCGCCTGGAGGTCCTTCATCAGGTTCAGAATCTGCGCCGTCACGGAGACGTCGACTGCGGAGATGGGCTCGTCCGCCACCATGAACTCGGGATTGAGCGACAGCGCCCTGGCAATCCCGACGCACTGCTTCTGGCCGCTCGACAAGGTGTGCGGGTACTCCGCGGCGTGTCTCTGCTCCAGGCCCACCGTGGCCAGCAGCTCCGAGACCCTCTCGTACAGTTCGGCCCCCGACGCCAACCCGTGAACCTGCAGGGGTTCGGCCACGATCTCGTAGACCGTCTTGCGCGGGTCGAAGGAGCTGAAGGCGTCCTGGAAGATGAGCTGCATCTTGCGTCTCATCATTCTCATCTCATTGTTGCCGAAGTCCATGATGTTCTTTCCGTCATACATTATCCGGCCGCGGGTGGGCTCGATGAGCCTCAGTATGAGGCGGCCGGTCGTGGTCTTCCCGCAGCCGCTTTCACCCACGAGTCCGAACGTCTCGCCCCTCTTGATCACGAAGCTGACATCGTCCACCGCATGGACGTGTTTCCTGGGGCCGGCGAGGAAGCCTCCGCCCGACGAGAAGTACTTTACCAGTCTATCCACGACGATGAGATCACTCACGGGCAGCTCCTCCTTCTCAGTGCCTGCTCCGGTGAAGCGGATCGAGTTCTATGCGGATCCAGTTCCCCACCAGGTTCAGGGCGAGGATCGTAATCGCGATCGCCACGCCCGGGAATGTCACGAGCCACCACGCCTGGGTGATGTACACCCGGCCCTCGCCGATCATCAATCCCCAGGAGGACTGCGGCGGCTGGATGCCGTAGCCCAGGAAACTCATGGTGGCTTCCGCGCCGATGATACGCGCGATCTCGAGGACGTACGTGGTTATCAGGGGCGAGATTATGTTCGGGAATATGTGGCCGAACAGGATCTGCTTCGTCGGGCAGCCGATCGCCCTGGTCGCCTCGACCATCGTCGTCTCCCTCATCGAGAGCACCTGGCCCCTTGCCATCCTGGAGTGGACCATCCACCCATTGAAGGTTAGAGCCGCGATCAGGTTCCATTCGCCCGGACCGAGGACCATGACGAAGGTGAGGGCCACGAGGAGGCCCGGGAACGACGATTGCACGTCGACGATCCTCATTATGAGGGTGTCGACCCACTTTCCGAAGTACCCGGAGATCAGTCCGAGCACCGTGCCAAACGCTCCGGATATCGCGACGCACACGAAGCCGACTGTCAAGGATACGCGGCCTCCCCAGATGATCCGGCTCAGCACGTCGCGGCCCTGCTGGTCCGTCCCGAGGATGTACTTCGGGTCACCGCCTTTGACCCAGAATGGGGGCTTCATGCGGTTTACGAGGCTCCCCTTGGTTGGGTCGTGGGGTGCGATCACCGGCGCAGCCAGGGCGGACAACACCACGAGGAGCACCACGAGCAACGAAACCAATGCAAGCTTATCCTTCCACAGGTGGCGGAGGGAGGCGCCGGCCTTCTTACCGGCGGACTCCGGCCTGAATACCTCTCCCGGTTTCAACTGAGCCTCTGGTTTCATGACCAAACCCCCAATCCACTGCTCCGACTCAATACTTGATCCTTGGGTCGAAAAGGCCGTAGGAGAGGTCCGTGAGCAGATTGATCATGGTCACTATGATGGCCACGACAAAAACGCACGCCTGCAGGAGCGGAAAGTCCTGGTGCTGAATCGTGTCCAGGATCAACGTCCCGAAGCCCGGCCACCCGAACACGTGCTCCACGGGAGAACTTATGCCTGCCAACATCCTGCCGAGGTCCACCCCGACGGTTGTCACCACGGCGGGGGCCGCGTTCTTCAGGGCGTGCTTGAATATGACTGTCTTCTCGTCCAGCCCCTTGGCGCGGGCGGTGGTCACGTACTGCTGGTGTAGTTGATCCAGCATCGAGAATCGCATTATCTGCGCAATGCGGCCGGCCGGGACTATGGCCAGGGATAGGGTGGGGAGGACCATGTGCCGGATTGTCCCGTACCCGGACGTGTAGAACCAGCCCAACCTCACTGCGAACACCGTGACCAGCATGAGACCGACCCAGAACGTCGGGAGACAGATGCCGGTGAGAGCGCTCGCGGTCAGTACGCGATCCAGAGTGGAACCGGGATGGTATGCGGCCAATATGCCAAGCGGGACAGATACTACGGCGGCCACGATGAACGACATCATGACGAGCTGGAACGTGGCGGGCATCCTCTCAAGGACTATGCCCAGCGCGGGCTCTTTCTGCCACCACGACAGGCCGAAGTCCAGCCGCAGGAGCCCCGCGGTGAAATCTTTCAGCTGGATGAGCAATGGTCTGTCAAGTCCCAGCTGGTGTTCCATCTGGGCGCGCTCTTTGTCGGTAGCCTGCAATGGCAGCATGATGTCGACGGGGCTGCCGATCATGTGTGTTATGACGAACACCAGCAGCGACACTCCGACGATCACGAGCACGCAATACCCGAGACGAAGGATGATGTATCTGAACATGGCAAGTCCTCCCCCGCGGGGGGGATTTCGCAATCCCCCCCGCAGTTCAACTGTTCGCTACTGGATGATCTTCATTTCAGACAGCAGTCTCTTCTCGTCTTGCCTGGGCTTCCAGTCGAGGCTCTTGCTGAGACCGTAGACGTCCTTCAGGTTCAGCAGGAAGATGAACGCCGGGTCGTCGTAGACGGCCTGGCCGATCTCCTCGTATACCTTCTGCCGCTTGGCGGCATCCATTTCAGTCCTGTTGGCGTCGATTTTCGCGTCGTGCACACCCGTGTACGATGACTGGGTGCCTTTGCTGTGAATGAGAGACGAGAACGTGCGATCGGCGTCGAACAGGTCGTTCGAGTGGAAGGTCAGGATCATGTCAGGCGCAAGGTTCCTGTCGAACAGGACCTTCAGCCAGCCGCTCCAGTCGTAGTACTTGAGTTCCACGTTGAAGCCGGCTTCCCTGAGCATCATCGAGATGGCCTCGGCGAGTTCGCCGTCTTTCAGCCACCGGCCGCGCTCGGCCACCAGCTGGACCTTTTCTCCCTTGTAGCCCGCTTGCGCCAGGAGCTCCTTGGCCTTCGCCACGTCGTAGGGATATGGCTTCAGCGAGCTGTTGAAACCGACGTAGCCCGGCTTGAACAGCTGGCCCTGGGCGAGGCTGGCGTAACCACCGTACAGGCTCGTCGCGAGCGCTTCCTTGTCGATCGCGTAGTTGGCCGCAAGGCGGACGAGCTTGTTACTCATGACGCCCTTGAACTGATTCAGGCGGACCAGTGCGAATTCGAGGCCTTCGACCGATTCGACCTTGGGGACGTCCTTCACGTACTCGGGGAGCATGTTGACGGCGAGGTCGATCTCTCCGGCCTTGAGGGCGGCCAGCCTGGTTGAGCCCTCCTCGATGAACCTGTAGGTGGCCTTCTTGATGGACGGCTTGGCGCCCCAGTACCCGTCGTACGCCTCAACCTGAATGTTTACGCCGCGGTTCCAGGAGAGGACCTTGTAGGGGCCGGTCCCGATGGGCTTGGTCCCGACGGTGTCGCCGGACGCTTCAACGTGCTTCTTATTGACTATCTTCAGGCCGCAGAGACGCACCGCCAGGGCCGGGTCCGGGCCGTTCGTGATGATGTTGACGGTGGAATCATCAACCTTCTTCGCTTCTTTAATGCTGAAGAAGTTGCCGGCGATCTGCGACTTGAACGTTGGGTCGATTATCCGGTTGACGCTGAACACCACGTCGTCCGCGGTTAGCGGGTCGCCGTTGTGGAAGGTCACGCCCTTCTTGAGCTTGAATTCCCAGGTCACGGCATCCAGCGCCTTGAAGCTCTCCGCCAGGCAGGGCTTCGGCTTCAGCGTCTGCCCGTCCAACTCCAAGAGTCCCTGGAAAACATTCTCAGTAACGGTACGCATGTTCCCATCATCGGGGAACTGGGGGTCGAGGGTCGATGGCTCGCCCTGGAGGGCAATCACCACGAAGTCCTTCACTTTCGCCGGCTGCTGTGGCTGCGCGGGCTGTTGCGCCTGCGGGGTTTCGGGCTTCTTCTCCTCCGCCTTCGAACACCCGGCGACGGATGCCGCCAGGGCCACCACAAGCGCAATGGATATCAGTCTCAACCAGCCTCTCATTGACTCTCCCCTCCTCATTGGATCCTGTGCGTCACTGTCCAAGGCAGTTTCCCGGTCAGATTCCACCGGTCGGGTCGCGCGGCTCATTCCCCCTTTCTCAGGCGTCTGCGTGCCAACACCTTACCCACCGGCTTTCACCCACTTTGACGTAGCCGGGCTCTTCCTTCCGGCAACGTTCGTCAGTCAGAGAACAGCGCGGATGGAAACGGCATCCCGGGGGCAGCTTGGCCGGGTTTGGCGGGGCCCCGGGTATCACGTCCAATCGCTTCGAGTAATCCCGCAGATTCGAGACTGATCCCACCAGCCCGCGCGTGTACGGGTGTTTCGGGGCGTGGAATATGTCGTTGACGCCGGCGACTTCGACTATCTGTCCGGCGTACATCACGGAGACGCGGTCGGCCATCTCGGCGACCACCCCGAGCGAGTGGGTAATGAGCAATGTGGTGGTCCCGACTTGCTGGCGGAGCCCCTTCATCAGGTTGAGGATCTGGGCCTGAATGGTCACATCCAGGGACGCCGTCGGCTCATCAGCGATGAGCAACTGGGGCCGACACGATAGACCCATCGCGATCATCACTCGCTGCTTCATTCCACCCGACAGCTGATGGGGGTACTCGCGGGCGCGTTGCTCCGGGTTGGGGATCCTGACGAGGTCGAGCATCTCCACGGCCTTGTCGAGCGCGGCCTTGCCCTCGAGCCCCTGGTGCAGCCGCACGACTTCCATGATCTGTTCCCCCACCGTGAGAGTGGGATTCAGAGAGGACATCGGTTCCTGGAATATCATGGCGATGTCCTTGCCGCGTCTCTTCTTGATCTCCGAGGGCGTCATGTTCAAGAGCGCCTCTCCCCGGAACTGGATGTCACCGGAGAGGATCTTGCCGGGAGGAATGGGAACCAGCCTCATCACCGAGAGAGCGGTGACCGTCTTGCCGGAGCCGGATTCGCCCACCAGAGCCATCGTCTCCCCCGACTCAACGTGAAGATCGACGCCGTCCACTGCCCTGACCAGACCCTGGGACGTGTTGAAATGGACCCTCAGATCACGGATGGATAGTACGACTTCCTTCTGGGTGGATACGCCTTGGTTAGCCACGCCGCTCGCCCTCCCTGGTCTTTTGACAAAGCGGGACCCCATCGTAGGGTCCCGCTCTAACCCGCTCGGCCCGGTGATTATGTATGCCGGTTATCTCTTTAGTAGAACATTGCTTGCCGCGTTGATGAGTTCAGCAACGGATGAATTACTGAGGCTTCTCGGGAGAACGATTACTCTGCTCCTGTCTCCCGAATAGGCCGTCCAGAACGTCTCCTCCATTTCCTCGGCCACAGCGAACACGTCCGCATCCATTGAATCTATGTCGCCGAATGCCCCTGTCACGAACCGGGGTTGGTAGATCCCGCTGTCAAGGATCTCCCTCAGCAACATGTTGGCGCACGGGCGGTGTCCCGCCACGACCCCGACTCTGGTCTTGGGATCCAGGGCCGCCAATTTTCTGACCCCGCAAGCCTGTATGATGAAACGGAGTCCGATGAGTTCGACATAGGGGAGCTTTTGCCGGAAGGTGGACTCATTCGGGCTCCTTTCGTAGAATACCAGGATGTCGCACGCGCCGAAGTCGAAATCATCGCACCCGGTGGCCTCCACGGTCGCAATGCCCTTCAGGCAGCCCCCGACATATCGCTCCAGCAATCGCTGGGATTTCGGATACGGTGTCGCCACCACTACTCTGACCGGTGGCATCGTCTCCACCGCTCTCTGGACAACGGGCGGCCGGCAGGGCATTTGGCGCCTGTCAGAACATACCGCACACTCATTAGCTTCGCGCTATGCTACGCCATCTCGCAATATCCCTTCTTGCAGGGTGCGGGACTTGGACACTCGACCGGGTTACGTTAACCGGCTGTGGCGCAGGGCGCGAAATGCAGGAAGTCGGCGCTGCGGGGGAATCTTTCAGGCAGTTGGGACAGTTGGCGCGAATCTACGATCAGGGCCGGGACGCAGGGCCGGGACGCGGGCCGGAACAATGCGGCGGGTCGTACCTGGAGGATTGCGGTGACGGGTGATAGGGGTCCGGTGGAAGGGACGGCTCCGGCGGCACTGAGCCGCTGGTCGGTCGTGGGGCTCACTCTAGGCATGTCACTGTCAGCCGCTGTGTTCTTGACCGGGTACTACATGCTTCTTCCGGTTCTTCCCCAGTTTCTGCGCGCGTCGGGCTGGCAGAAAAGCACCATCGGCGCACTGTCCTCGGTATTCGCCGTGGCTTCGCTCGCGACCAGGCCGGCGGCCGGGGTCCTCGTGGACAGGTCCGGACCTTCGAGGTTACTCATGGTGTGCGGCATGCTCTTTCTCGCGGTCCCCGCCCTCTTCACCTCCAGTGGGACATTCCTGCCGCTGGTAGCCGGGCAGATCCTGGCGGGTCTCTGCGTGGGGGCGTTCACCGTCGCCTCTAACGGGTTCCTCGCGATAGTAGCCCCCGTGGAGCACATGGGGGAGATAACCGCGTGGTTCAGCATAGCGCTCGTTGCGGCCAAGGGTTTCGGCTCCGCGGTTGGCACCTCCCTGTACGATGGCCTTGGATATCGCTGGGTGCTAATGTTTTCCGCCGTACTTGCCCTGCTGTCGCTGGTGGTCTTCCTGATTACGCGGCGGACGGCCTGTCCCGGGGGCGACGGCCTGAGGAGGCAGACGGCTGCGCCTGCGGCCGGTTCCATCCCCGGCGGCGCGGCGCGGGTCGAGGCGAAGATGAACGGCCAGGCGGTTCTCCTTGCGGCCCTCATCCTGATCACGGTTACACTGTCTTTCGGCGGCATAGTGACGTTCATGCCGATAATGGCGAAGGAAAGGGGACTCGCCGGCTACGGCCGGTACTTCGTGATACAGACCACAGTAGTGATCCTGGTGAGGTTGTTCTCGGGGAGGCTTGTTGACACCCTTGGCGCGTTCTGGGTCATCCTGGTGGCCCTGGTGGCGCTGTCGGCCGGCGTTGCGCTGCTGGCGATCGCCACGACTCCGGCCCTGCTGGTGTTGTCTGCGATGCTGTACGGCCTCGGCTACGGGGCGTCTTTCCCGTCGCTGACGGCCACCGTGGTGCAGCGGACCCCGGTTGCCACCAGGGGGAGGGCCTTCGGCTATTACACCGCGGCGCAGGACCTGGGCCTGGCCCTGGGACAGGCATGCGGCGGTTTGAGCCAGTTCGCGAGCTTCAGGGCGATATACTCGGGTATGGCCCTCGGGCCCCTACTGAGCGTAGCCATACTGATGCGGCTTTTCGGCCCCGCCGGGAGGGGACCCCGGGGGTGATCCGGGGGCCAGCGAGCGGAGCCAGTCGCGGTTCCGCCAGAGGGCACAGCCGCCCTCAGTCTCGCTCAGCCGCTCGTGGTTCTCGCGTATCGTCCTGAGGAGGCCGGATTGCAGCGCTTCCTTGAGCGACGCGCCTGTCAGGCTGGTGTCCGAATAAGGGGTGAACGGGCACGGCTCGAGGTGTCCTTCGGGGCTGATGTGAGCAAACCCGCGCCCGGCCGCGAGGCAGCCGCCCAGCTCGGCCTCATCCCCGGGGAACGCGATGAACAGGCCCGGGAGCCTCGAACGAAATCTCCGAGTGAGATCGAGCAGGCGAGACCTCTGTTCCGGAGTGAGGACCCAGTCATCGGTTCCCTCCTTCACGGGCACGTATTCCACGAAGAAGAACAGCCTGCAACCCGAGTCCAGGAGCTCCCTGGTGAACCTGTAGCCGGTGACCGTCTCGAAGTTCAGCCTTGTGATCGTCAGGGATACCCCTCCCGAGGTCGCGGGCTTCCCGGAGCACGGATACCCAGCGCTCGGACGTCATCTCCCCGGCCGCCGGCCTGTGGTGGGCGTGCGCGTAGCAGCCTGTACAATTGAGATTGCACCTGCTCGTGATGCTCGCGATGAGGAAAGGAGGCACGCGGACGCCGCGCTTCTCCCAGTGCAACCTCCGGCGGGCGGCCCCTTTCTGCCGCGACAGCGTCCTCAGGATGAAAAGGGCCAAAGACGGCCGCTTGAGAGAGATGCGGAACGCGTCTCGGAGGAGATTCAGAATGGACTTGTCAATATGATCGATGTAGCCCGCTCCTTGAGTCATGTCAAGACCTTCTTACTCGTGGTGACCGTCGTGCGGTTTCCGGCCCGACAGCAGAACACGTATAGGCTACATCAGATTACCCCCCGGATCAAGGGCCTGCGGGGCGTGAAATCCGGACACGGGAATAGGGGGCCGACGCCGGAGGTAGTGTATGCTACCGGGAGGGGTGCGCCCAGGCGGCGGCGAAGCCAAGTGCAGTGCGTCGTGAAGGGGGTGCCGGGGTTGCGGGTACCGCACGTCCTGGTGTGTGGCCGCTCGGGTTCAGGCAAGACCACCCTGGTCGAGAGGCTCATTCGTGAGTTTCGAGACCGCGGCATTTCCGTGGGCGTTCTCAAGCACACGTCGCACCCCATCTCCGGCGAGCCGGAAGGGAAGGACACCTGGAGGTTCAGGCGCGCCGGGGCCGTGCGATCGGGCATAGCGTCCGGCAGGGAATTGTCGATGACGGCCACCTGGGATAGTCCGCCAGGGATCGATGAACTCTTGAAGTACTACGCCGGTGTGGACCTTGTCCTCATAGAGGGGTACAAGCGCGAACGGCGACCGAAGATCGAAGTGACTGCTGGAACCGGGTCATCAGACCTCGAGTGTGTGGGCGACCCGCACCTCCTGGCCGTGGCCGGCGCGACGCCGGTCGACTGCGGGGTGCCGTTCTTCGACCGGGATGACTACCGCGAAATCGCCGACTTCATTGTCCGGGAGATACTGGAGGAAGATCCCAGCCGCCGGAGAATAGAAGAACGCTCGACTAAGGGTTGAAGGGGGAAGCAGGATTGTCCAGACTGGATTTCGTCGCCCGGGAGATGGCCTCCCTCGCTGAACAGGGGCTCCTCATCAACATCCGGACGGTGTCCAGCCCGCAGGGGCCGTGGTTCACCGTGGACGGCAAGAGGGTGCTCAACCTCTGTTCGAACAACTACCTTGGCTTCGCCAACGACCCGCGACTCAAGGCGGCCGCGCGCGAGGCCCTGGAGAAGTACGGCGTGGGACCCGGCGCGGTCAGGACCATCGCCGGGACGATGACACCCCACGTGGAACTGGAGCGGAGCCTCGCGGAATTCAAGGAGACGGGCGACGCCGTATTCCTGCAGTCGGGGTTCGTGGCCAACCAGGCCGTCATTCCCGCCCTGGTTGGGCCCGATGACGTGATATTCAGCGATGAGCTCAACCATGCGAGCATCATCGATGGCTGCCGTCTCAGCGGCGCGAAGATAGTACGGTACGCCCACAACGACGCCGGTTCTCTCGAGGATGCCGTGAAGGCGAATCAGGCGAGGAGGCGCCTCGTCGTCACCGACGGTGTGTTCAGTATGGACGGGGACATAGCGCCCCTCGACGACATCATGACGGTGGCGCAGCGGTACGACCTCATCACGGTGGTCGACGACGCTCACGGGGAAGGGGTCCTGGGCCGCGGCGGGCGCGGGATAGTGAATCACTTCGGGCTCACCGGCCGGTTCGACGTGGAAATCGGGACGCTCTCGAAGGCGTTCGGTGTCATCGGCGGATACGCGGCTGGGTCGCAGGAGCTCGTGAAGTGGTTCAAGCAGAAGGCCAGGCCGTTCCTTTTCAGCACCGGTCTCAGCCCCGCGGACGTGGCCGCGTCGATGGCGGCTGTCAAGGTGCTCCAGGAGAGCGACGAGCTGGTGAAAAGGCTCTGGGACAATGCGGTCTATTTCAAGGCGAAGATGAAGGATCTGGGCTATGACACCGGGGCCAGCCAGACCCCGATCACACCGGTCATGATCGGCGACGCGGTGAAATCTTCCGAGTTGTCCAGGCGGCTCTTCGCTGAAGGCGTGTTCGCGCAATCCATCGGATTCCCGACTGTGCCCAAGGGGAAGGCCAGGATCCGGGTGATGATAAGCGCCGCTCATTCCCGCGAAGATCTCGATTACGGGCTTGAAAAGTTTGCCAGGGTGGGCAAGGAGCTGGGCTTGATATAGACGGGTTTGCCGGGAAGCGCCTGGCGCAGCCGGAACTGGGCCCCAGGCTGTCGACGGTCGCGGCCCACGTCCCCGCCGGGGGGGTCGTGGCGGACATTGGAACGGACCACGCCCGCCTCCCCGTCAGACTGGTCCTCGAAGGACGGTGCGGGCGGGTCATAGCGACAGACGCCAGCCCCGCGGCACTCGAGGCCGCCGGCCGCACTGTACGGGCGTACAGGCTTGGAGACAGCATCGACCTCCGGCTCGGCGATGGGTTGGGTGTGCTGGCGCCCGGGGAGACATCGACCATCGTGGTCGCGGGGATCGGCGGGCTCACCATCGTTTCCATCCTGGCCGCCGGCATCGGCGTGGCCAGGGCCCAGCGGATGTTGGTGCTGCAACCGATGACCCACTCATTCTCCCTGAGGCGATGGGCGTTGGAGAATGGCATGGGCATCGTCGAAGAGGACCTGGCGCAGGAGGGCGACCGGTTCTACCAGGTGATCTGCCTGGACCCCTCGGACCCTTCCGCAGGCTTCGCCGGAGCGACCGGGTGTCCCGTCGACATCGCTCTCGAATTGGGGCCGGTCCTGCTTCGCCATCGCCACGCTTTACTCCGGCCGATGGTATTGGGACTGCTCCGCGAGTGCCAAAGTGTGTTGGACAGAATGCGGGGCACGGTCAGCAGGAACGACCCCAGGTTCCTCAAATGGATTGAGCGGAGAGACCGGTTGGAGGGGGTACTTGAATGCCTGTCAGGGTAAAGGACATCATCGACATCATAGAGGGCTGGGCCCCAAAATCACACGCCATCCCCGAGGACAACCCGGGGCTCCTGGCAGGGGATCCCTCGGCCCTGGTCAGTCGCGTGCTGGTAGCTGTGGACGCCGCCCCCGCGGTTATCGATGAGGCTATCGAGAGCGGGGCCGGGATGCTCGTCACCCACCACCCCCTGATCTTCACCGCGATCCGTTCCATACACACTGGCGAGGGCCAGGGCCGCCTGCTCGGCAGGCTGATAGGGGCGGGCATTTCGCTGTACGCCGCCCACACCAACCTGGATGTGGCGGAGGGCGGGGTGGAAGACCTCCTGGCGGCCGCCGCCGGCCTCGAGGCGGGTGAAAGTGGACTGCAGGTGCTCGACCGGTCGGGCGAGGACGCCCTGTTGAAACTGGTGGTCTTCGTGCCGGAGGGATACGAGGACAGGGTGCGAGACGCCCTCGGCGCCGCCGGCGCCGGGTGGATAGGGAAATACAGCGATTGCACGTTCATGACGGGGGGAACGGGGACGTTCAGGCCAAGGGAGGGCGCCCGGCCGTTCATCGGGGAAGTGGGGAAAATAGAGAAGGCCAGGGAATTCCGGCTCGAAACCATTCTCCCTGAATCCAGGCGATCGGCAGTTCTGCGGGCATTGTTGGAGGCGCACCCGTACGAAGAAGTGGCGTTCGATCTGTACCCACTGAGAAATGAGGGCAAGAGCAGGGGATTCGGCCGCGTCGGCAGGTTGAGGGAACCAGTGAGGCTGGGGGATCTCGCCGGCCGGCTGCGCCGTACGCTCGGAGCGCCCTACGTGAGGGTGTGCGGTGACCCGGCCGCGGTAGTAAGCACGGTGGCTACGGCTGCGGGAAGCGGGGGCGGCAACGTGGCCGCGGCGGCCGGGGCGGGCGCGGACGTGCTCATAACCGGCGATGTGAAGCATTCACAGGCCTTGCTGGCGATGGCCTGCGGGCTGTCGGTGATCGACGTTGGGCACTTCTCCAGCGAGCGGGCGGTTGTCGCCGCGACAGTCGAACGCCTCAACAACGCGCTGCGGGAGAGGGGCGACTGCGTCGCCGCGGCCTCCGTTTCCGAGCGCGAGCCGTTCGGGCTGGTGGTGACGGGGAACGGGGAAGGCGCCGCGCGTCCGGAAGCCCGCGCCGGAGCATACACCGCCCACGTTGACGGCGGTTCCCGCGGGAATCCCGGACCGGCGGCGTACGCGGTCGTGCTGGTCGATCCCGAGGGGAACACACTCCTCGAAGAAGGCCGGTATCTCGGAGAGGCGACGAACAACGTAGCGGAGTACAACGCGTTGATCATGGCCGCGCAGGCCGCGCGGGACAGGGGAGCGAGGCGGCTCGTGATCAATACTGACAGTGAACTCATTGCCCGCCAGTTGTCGGGCGATTACAGGGTCAAGAACGCGGGCCTCGCCCCGCTGTTCGAACGGGCGCGGCGCCTGCTGAGCGGTTTCGACTCGTGGGAAGTCCGGCACATCCCCCGGGGGCAGAATGCAAGGGCGGACGCGATCGTGAACAGGACGCTGGACGCTGCCGCGGGACCGGATGCGGTGTGTCGTGAGCCCTGACGGGCCGGTGCAGGTACTCCCTTACCCCGGCGACGGCGCGGCCAGGGACCGGTTCGAACGCGAGGGTGCGGGCTTCGTGGAGACACACGAGCCCAGGGAAACGTGCGTGGTCCTCGGGAGAATGACCCCGGTCACAGACGTCAACGCCGGGGCATGCATGGCTGACGGAGTTGCCGTGTACCGCAGGGCAGGCGGGGGAGGGGCGGTGGTGCTCGCCCCGGGCATGCTCGTGATAACGTTGTGCTTTCCCATCAAGACCCTTCCGGACGTGAGCGCACTTACCAGCGATATCGCCGGCGTGGCCGCGTCGTCGCTCGACGCTCTGGCGCTGCGACGCGGGGCGGTTGCGGTACAGGGGCTGGGGGACGTGTGTATTTCGGGCCGGAAGGTTCTTGGCTCGAGCCTCTACCTCCGGCGCCGGATGGGACTGTACCAGGCCAGCCTTCTCGTCGCGGAGAGCCGCGACGTCATTTGCCGCTATCTGTTCCATCCTTCGCGCGAACCGGAGTACAGGGCCGGTCGTCCTCATTCCCTGTTCGTAACGAGCCTGGAGGAACATGGATTTCCGGTGGACCCCGGAGTCATCGAGTCTCGTCTTTGCGCGGGGTTTCGCGATTGGCTCACACAACCCGCCGACAGTCATTGACTGACTCTCTGCGTCTTGTGTTCGACCGTGTGATATAATACAGTGTCATTCGTTCGTGAATTCGTTGTGGAGGCACATTCGCCATGCGTGTCGCGGCAAGCCTGACGTTGACGGTGATCCTGGGCCTTGCCATTCTGACTTGCGCGCCGGCTTCTGCCGGCGCGCAGTATCCGGCGCCGGCAGGCCCCGTGAACGACTACGCCCAGGTACTGTCCGAGGAGGACAGGTCCAGGCTGGAGATGTTGAGCATAGAAATCGAACAGCGTACATCCGCCGCGGTCGTTGTCGCCATCGTGTCTTCGACGCAGCCGGAAACGCCCAAGATGTACGCGGTCAACCTGTTCCAGACATGGGGCATCGGGCAGAAGGGCAAGGACAACGGCGTACTGATCCTGCTCGACATGGAACAACGCCGCATCGAGGTGGAAACGGGATACGGCCTCGAGTCCGTCCTGACCGACGGTAGGATCGGCGAAATACTCGACCGCGATGTCGTGCCGCGGTTCAAGAACGGGAAATACGGGGACGGCCTGTACGCGGGGATGGAATCCATGTACAGGCTCATTGCGGGTTCACAGGGTGTGGAGGTATCGCCTCCGGCCGGCAAGCCGGCGGCCGGAGGTTCATCCTGGTTGGGCTACCCGGTGCTGGGGATCGCGTTGGTCCTCGTGGGTATCCTGCTGATTTCGGGTGTTCTCCGGAGGATTGCGAGCGGAATCGCGGGTTCCAGCGCCTTTGGATACGGGCGTCGCTGTCCCAGGTGCAGGAGCCGCTTGCACGTGACCGACA
Organism: Ignavibacteriales bacterium; assembly: GCA_050260105.1. GTDB lineage: Bacteria > Bacillota > Sulfobacillia > JABLXB01 > JABLXB01 > SM1-B181. The sequence goes on from JBLNBR010000039.1 coordinate 91,630, forward strand.
GGATCGTCAGGCAGGGGAGCATGTTCAGCCCGGGGCTGGCCGTTAAGGCGTACAGGTGTCCCTCGTGCGGCTTCAGCGAGGAAGTGGAGTATAAGACGAGGCCCCCAGTGTCAGGACCGTTCCTGGGAGGTCCCAGATGGCCTGGAGGATCCGGGGGGTTCGGTGGCTTTGGCGGCTCTGGTGGAGGACATTCCGGAGGCGGTTTCGGAGGATTCGGAGGCGGCCGGAGCGGTGGAGGAGGCGCCGGTCGCGGCTGGTAGAGGGGGAGGAGCGAAATGAAGAGGTCCTTGATAGCTGTCGCGGTGGTCCTGGCGATAGTGGCGCTGCTGGGAGGGTCGGTCTCGTCAACCTACAACCGGCTCATCGCGCTCAATGAGGACATCAACGGCAAGTGGGCCCAGGTCGAGAACCAGCTGCAGCGGCGGTACGACCTGATACCGAACCTTGTCGCCACGGTGAAGGGCTATGCGGCCCACGAGGAGAAGGTGATTACGGAGGTTGTGGAGGCGCGGGCCAAGCTGGCGGGGGGCGGCATGACCCCCGAGGAGAGGATAGCCGCGGCCGGGCAGGTCGAGAGCGCCCTTGCCAGGCTCCTCGTCGTGGTCGAACAGTACCCAAACCTGAAGGCCGATGCCCAGTTCACGAAGCTGATGGACGAATTGTCGGGGACGGAGAACCGGCTTGCCGTGGAGAGAATGAGGTACAATGAATCCGTCAAGGAGTACAACCAGACCGTAAAGAGATTCCCGATGCTGCTGTTCGCCGGCATGTTCGGTTTTGAGGAGAAGCCCTATTTCCAGGTGGACAGTGCGGCCACGCAAGCGCCGAAGGTGAGCTTCTGAATTGTTTGACAACCCGGTGTTAGGGTAGTAATATCGGATGTGCGGCTATCTGTGAGGTGGGTGCGAGTAGGCCGGGCGGTCGCGGGCGCGATTGCCGAAAGGCAGCGTCCGAGGAAAGTCCGGGCTCCACAGGGCAAGGCGCTGGGTAATTCCCAGCGAGGGTAACCTCAGGGAAAGTGCCACAGAAACATACCGCCGGCGGGAAGCAAGGGTGTCGCGGGGATTTCTCTGCGAGGTGGAGGACTATCGCTTACAGGCCCTGGCTTCCCGATAATTTCGGTAAGGGTGAAAAGGTGGTGTAAGAGACCACCGGCGGCCGGGCGACCGGCCGGCCAGGTAAACCCCGCCTGGAGAAAGACCAAATAGGAGGGGGATGACGCGGCCCGCTGATCCCTCGGGTAAGGTCGCTAGAGGCGCCGGGTAACCGGCGTCCCAGATAGATGACCGTCCAGGACAGAACCCGGCTTACAGGCCTACTCGTCAACTTCGGGGCGGTGCACTCCTGTGCACCGCCCTCTGCTTCTATGTGCGGCTGGAACGCCCGGACGGGATCCGGCCCGGACTTGTGAGACCCCGAGCAGTACCAGGACAGCCCCCGCCACCTGGGCGGGCGCCCATGTCTCTCCGAGGAGCAACCAACCACCAATGCTGCCGGCAAGAGGACTGAGGTTGGCGTATATGGCGGTCCTCCCGCTGCCTATCCGCTGTATACCCCAGCTCCACAACACGTAGCCGATCACTATGGCGAAGCAACAGGAGAGCCCCAGGCCCATCCAGGCCGACGGCGCCACCGCCCCCCAATCCTGGCTGAGGAGAGCCGGCGGGGCTAATCCGAGAAGAGGGATTGTCCCTATCGCCATAGTCAGCGTGGTCACCTTCAGGGGGGAATACCTCTCCAGCAGCGGCCTGGTCATTACCGTGTATCCCGCCCAGCACAGCGTGCACAACAGGACGAGTAGTTCTCCCCCCGGCCCGCGGTTTCCCACGCCGCCCGCCTTCCCGGCCAGAGTGATGAGAGCGACCCCGCACAAGGAAGCCGCGATTCCTGCCCATCCGCGCAGCGCATACCTCCTGATTCCGGCGCACTGTTCGATCACGGCGACCATGGTGGGCGACAGCGCGCAGATGATCGCTGTCGTTCCAACGGTGGAGCGGTTGACCCCGGCGATGTAGAAAAGCTGATACATCGTGTGACCCAGGAGGCCGACCGCGATCGCGGGGAGTATGTCTCGTCTCTCGAGCCGGATGTCCCTCTCGACGAGCAATAGGATAAATAGCAGGGCCAACGAGCCGGCGCCGAGGCGCATACTCGTGAACGCCAGCGGCTGAAAGGTCGCCAGGGCGTGCTTGATGACAGCGTGATTGAGCCCCCAGGTGACTCCCACAAAGGCCACGCCGAGGTCTACCACCCAGATAGGATATGATCCTCGGGTCGAGCCGGTACTTGCATGCCCTCGCGCATCCACGGAGTCCTACTCTTCGCTCGTGCGGGCGTTTTCCCCTCCTGGTCCGCGTCTCACCGGACCACCGCGAGACGGCCCGCGCCGGCGTCCGCGGGCTTGCCGGCAGGATGACGGGGGCGGCGGATAGAAGGGTAATCACCGGATGCATTCCCGTCAAGGGGTGAGTTGGATGTCGGGAATCAGCGGGAAGATCCTCGCGGTGGATCTGACCTCAAGGACGGTGACCGGCAGGAGCGTGCCAGCCGCCTTGTGGCGGACCTACTTCGGAGGAAGCGGGCTTGCGGCAAGGATCATGTACGATGAGGCGGACCACACACTTGATCCCCTGGACGCCGGCAGCCCGCTCGTATTCATGGCAGGTGTCCTGACGGGGACTCCCGTGCCTTCTTCCTGTAAGGTGGCTGTGTGCGCGAAGTCGCCCCTGACCGGGATATGGGGGGAGTCGATTGCGGGCGGGTACTGGGGGGCGCAGATGAAGGCCTGCGGATACGATGGGATCATCATATCGGGCAGGGCTTCCAGCCCCGTGTTCCTGAAGATCGCCGGCGGCGTCGCCGAGGTCTGCGACGCAGGGTCCCTGTGGGGCTGCGACACGTACAGGACCAGTGAAGAATTGTGTTCGCTCACAGGCCCGCGCTCGGAGGTCGCGTGCATCGGCCCGGCGGGGGAGAACCTCGTCAGCATATCCGCGATAATGTTCGGAGGGACAAGGACCAGGGCGGCCGGCCGTACGGGCATGGGCGCCGTGATGGGATTCAAGAACCTCAAGGGGATTGTGGTAAGGGGCGCCGGCAGGCCGGTGGTGTTCGACCCGTCCGCGCTGGCGGCATCGATCAAGGGCGCCATTCCAGTCATCAGGGAGTCAGCCAGGGGTTTGACTGAGTACGGAACGGCCGGAGGGGTCCAGGCGACGGAGGCCAACGGCGACCTCCCCATACGCAACTGGACTCTGGGATCGTGGGCCGAGGGCGCGGCGAGGATCTGCGGGCAGGCGCAGGCGAATTCCATCCTGGTTGGGCATCACACCTGCTGGGCATGTCCGATCCGTTGCGGCAAGGATGTTCGCGTCCGGATCGGGAAATACGCCGGCACCGTGTCGCACGGGCCCGAGTACGAGACCTGCGCGGCGTTGGGGTCCATGGTGCTGAACGACGACCTTGACTATCTGGCGGCGGCGAACGACCTGTGCAACCGACTGGGCCTCGACACCATCTCCACGGGTTCGGTGATCGCCCTGGCCATGGAGTGCGTGGAACATGGGGTTCTTCCCGACACTGACGAGGGTGAGCCTGCCCCCGTGTGGGGTGACGGCCCCGCCATCCTCCGCGCAATCGAACAAATCGCGTACCGGCGTGGGATGGGCGAGGTCCTGGGAAGGGGCAGCAGGAAGGCCGCCGCGGCCATCGGGGGTATCGCCGGGGAGTTCTCGGTCGAGACGAAGGGCCTGGAGTACGCTTTTCACGATCCGCGCGCATTCACCAGCATGGCAGTCAATTATGCCACCGCCAACCGGGGGGCGTGTCACCTCGGCGCTCTCAGCTACTGGATCGAATCGGGAGCGGTGCCGAAGGAACAGGTCGGGTTCACAGGGGAGATCCACCCGCATGGCTCCGAAAACAAGGCCAAGCTCGCGATTTTGATGCAGAACATCATGAATTCGTTCGACGCACTCGGGATATGCAAGTTCCTCATGAGAGGGCGCGTGGGGCCCGAGAAGGTCGCGGAATGGACGAACGCCGTCACCGGCTGGAGGGTTGACGCAGCCGAGATAGTCGAAACGGGCGAAAGGCTCCACAACCTGAAGAGGATGTACAACTGCAGGTTGGGGATAAGCAGGAAGGATGACGCCCTGCCGCCACGGCTGATGACCCACGATCGCGGAACGGGCAGGGCGGCGGGGAGCCTCCCGCACATAGGTAAGATGCTGGGCGAATACTACCAGCTCCGGGGCTGGAGTCACGAAGGCATTCCGGAGGATTCCACGCTGGCCAGGCTGGGCCTCCTGAGGGAGGGACACGTCTGATCATATTCAGGCTCACGGGACACCTGTGCTGGTATGCGAAGGACCGGCAGCGGGAGCAGGGAATGGAGCCCGGAGAGGGCCGGTCCGTCGAGAACATGCTCACAGCAATGGGAATCCCGCTCAACGAGGTTCAATGCGTCACCATAAACGGAAGGATGAGCGATCTCTCGTTGGTGCCGGCGGATGGAGACGTCGTCGAGGTGATCCCCGTCGTCACAGGAGGGTAGGAAGCGCTCCCCGGATTAGTTTCACCGCCCCCGCGTAGCCTAATGGTGGCCGGCTGTGTGGGGGCTCAGTCATTTGAAGACAAGGACCACCGTAATTGGGCCGTTCCAGGTTGGGGCCACGTTCGTGGGGGCGGCGATGGGGGCGGGTTTCGCCACCGGACAGGAACTCCTCCAGTTCTTCGGGTACTTTGGCCCGGCGGGACTGTGGGGGGTCATGCTGGCGGCGTCGTTGCTTGGACTGGTCGCCTATTCTGTGCTGGACATCGCGCGCCGCCGGAAGGCGGCCAACTACAGGGAGGTAATCCTATACGCCGCGGGCGATGTCCTGGGGACCGCCATGGACTACCTGATCACGTTCTTCCTGTTCGGTGGATTGGTGTCGATGGTCGCAGGGTCCGGCGCCTTGATGGGCGAGCAGTTCGGCTGGGACCGGTTCACGGGGGCCGCGATCACGGCTATGCTTGCGGCCGCGACGGTGTTGCTCGGCCTGCAGGGGATCGTCGACTCCATGACCTTCCTGGTGCCCGTGATGTTTCTTGGCATACTCGCACTCGGTGTCACGACGGCGCTGGCCACGGGCTACTTCCTCGCGCCCACCCTGTGGAAGAGCCCTGCGTCGGCGCCGGTGCCGTTCTGGCCGCTTTCGGCCGTGATCTATGCCTCCTACAACCTCATTCTCACCGTGGCGGTGCTGGCGCCCCTTGGAGTGAACACTGCGTCGAAGGAGGACGCGGCAAGGGGGGCCGCCATGGGCGGTGCCGGCCTTGGCGCCGCAGCTGTGGCCGGATACATGTCCATAGTCTCCCGACTCCCTGAGGCCGCGGCTTACGAAGTACCCATGATGTTCGTGGCGGGGATGCTGGGCCCGGCCGTGAAGGCAGGATATGCCCTCATAATCATGTTATCCATCTACACGACCGCCATCTCTGTCCTGTACGGGTTCGTCTCCCGCCTGCCGGTCCCCGCCGGCCCTGCGAAAACCGCCCTCACGCTGGCGACCGCTGTGGCCGCGCTCATGCTCGCCTCCGTCGGGTTCACGAACGTGGTGAGGGTATTGTATCCGTCCGTCGGCGTTGCCGGCACGGTCCTCCTGGCCAGCCTGGCGCTCTCAGCCCTGCGACATTGAGGTTCATCCTGAGAATTGGAGGAGATTGCCGTCCCGGTATCGTATGTCACGGTTAATTAGGACTTGCCGTCAATCCCGGCTCGCTGGGGGTGTTGGGTTGAGGCCGGTAGCGCTTGTGGCTGACGACGACACGGCGGTACGGTACGTGATTGAGGTTGCCCTGAAGAGGGAAGGGTTCGAGGTTCTCACCGCTGGCGACGGCTCGGAATGCATTTCGGTCGCCGCTTCGGGGGCCCCTGAGGTCATTCTGCTGGACCTCCGGATGCCCGGGGTCAGCGGGTTCGAAGTCCTCAGGAGGCGTGATGAATGGGATCCGCGGAGAAGGATCCCTGTTTTCGTGATGAGCGGTGTTGACGATACTGTGGATCTCGACCTTGACTCCGCCGGGCCCGTGGGGGGCGTGCTTCACAAGCCGTTCGATATCGTGCATCTCGTGGCGGCAGTCAAGGTGGCAGTGGAGATAGCACGGTCTGGGGGGGCGGCTGTTGGGGAGGGCGGCGGCGCCGGGTGAGAGGTTCCTGCGCTTCTGGATCGTATCGGGCCTGCTTGTAGGGTCGGTAGTAGTCTGTACCCAAGGGTTTCCGCAAGCGACCGTACTGGGCCGCCCTATCAGGTTCACAGGCTTCCTATGGTGCGTCCTCGCAGCCATGGTGGCATTCACGCGCCACCTCCACGATGGTACTCTCCAGAACCTCGCCATGGGCGTCGCTTACGGCTCCACAGCGGTCATTGCAGTGATACACCTGGTTTCAGGGACCGTGGACCTGGAGGCCGCCACGTTGTCGAGGGCATCCTGGCTTGCCCTCCTCGCATTTGCCGGCAGCGTGTGTCCCGACACGGACCGGTCTCACGCCGGCGACGGCCTGTGGCTGGCGTTGCCCCTGACGGGCGCCGTCGCGTGCGTGTGGTCGACCGTTGACGTGGGACGTATGGCCGGGATGCTCGGGGTTGCCCCCGGAATCGCGGCGGTAGTTGCGGCGATACTGTTCTTCGCTGCCTCGTATCGTTACGGCAGGTCCTCCACCACTGTGCAAGAGGTCCTGTGCCTCGTGTTCGCGGCGCACGGGTGGGCTGTGCTCGCGTACGGGTTTCGAGGGGCTGAACTGGCCATGACGCTCGCCAATACCTACTTGCTGGTCTCGGTCGGCAGGGACGGGATGGACATCTTGCAGCGTGAGCGGGGCGTCTTGGAGTACAACAGGCGGGCCAAACTCGTGATCGACCAGATCGCCTGCGGAGTGATGGTAGTGGAACCCGGCGGGACCATCACGGTGTGTAACCCAGCGGCCGCGCGGCTGCTGGGAATCCGCAGGGAGAAGGTGACAGGGATCTCCCTGGAGCGTCTGATCGAGAACCTGCCGCGTGAATTGGGCCCCGTGGCCGCCGCGCTCACTCCCGTGGGGAAAGAGAAAAACGTCCAGGTCAGGACCGAGACCCAGCTCCCGGGCTTGCCCCGGTACTGGAGGATCCAGTCCAGACCGGTCGCGGATGAGTCCGGCGCATCCTGCGGGATGGTCGTTGTCCTGGAGGACCTCACTGACAGCAAGCGGATGGCTGACAAGACGACGGAGGCAAGGCGCATGTCTTCTGCTGGAAGGCTTGCAGCATCCGCGGCCCATGAGATACGGAACCCGCTGGCCGCTATCAAGGGACTGCTGCATCTGGCGCAGACGTCACTGACGGGCGCCACCGCCAGTTCCATCCGTTCGTGTGAGCGCATTGTCGACGACATAGAGCGCACAATGACCCAGATCCTTGCTCTGGTGAAACCGAGGACGCCGGCCATCGCGCCCGTGCACCTGTCGGAGATCCTGCCCTTGCCCGGAGTGGCCGTCGAGGATTGTGCGGACATGCCGGCCGTGATGGCGGACAGGGAGGCGCTGCGCCAGGGATTCATGGCCATCGCTGACAGCGCCGCGGACGCGGTCCCTGAAGGGCGGAGCATCGAGATTTCGGTCCCGCCCGAGAGTGGTCCCGGTCTTGCGTCCATATCGCTCGAGATCCCCGGGGTGGTGGTTTCCGGGCTGAGGGTGAATCAGGTGTTCGAGCCGTCGTTCAGGGCGAATGGCGCGTACATCGGGTTCGGCCTGTCAATCGGCAGGCGTCTCCTTGAGGAAAGCGGGGCGACTGTCGAGGCCCTGGCGGGGGAAGACCGGCTCACGCTGCTGGTGAGGCTCAGGCGCGCGGGGGAATCGTCACAGGGGTCTCTCCAGGGGGTGATCCCCTGAAGTGAGGAGACGGATCCTGGCGCTCGAGATAACGACCTTTGTGGCCGCAGCGTGTATCGGGTTGTGCCGCGCCATATTCAATGAGGGCGTGGTCACATCCGGGGAGGAATGGCACCTCCTGGCCGAGTTCGGATCCGGCTCGCTCGCCGCACTGATCGTCGCGTTCAGCGCCATGTATTATCGCGCGGGCGGAGAGGCCCCCGCAGTACTTGTGGGACTGGCCTACCTGTCACCGACCTTAGTGGCCGTCTTTCTCATGACCATTCTCCCGGTGGTACTGCTTGCGAGCAACATTGCGGACCTCGGGATCTTCGCGGGGGCCACGGGGGCCCTCGCTTTCTCCATGCTCATGACCATAGGCAGCGCTTTCGCGCGACGGCCGTCCAGGGGCGACCTCGGTTCGATGATCGGCCTGGCGGTGGGGGTGACCCTTCTCTCCGGGGCGGGCGCCGCCGGGATCATGGACCTCCTTGCCACAACATATGGCCCGGGTCCGTTGTTTCACCTCGACGCCTCCCCGATGGCCAGCATCGTGGCGGGAACGGGGACCGTGGCGGCGTCGTACTTCTGCTGGAAAGCGGGTGGCCGGCTCAACCGGCGGATATCCGTCTCCCAGGCAATCGCCGCCACCGGCCATCTGGCCGTGCTCACGGGGGCCGGCAGCCTCGCGGTGCTGGTCTTCTCCCACCTCACGCGGATTCTCGCTCAGATGCACCTGTTCAGTTCCATGTTCCAGGAGACCGGCGATCTGATGGAGGAACAGAAACGCCTGTCGACCCAGTACCGGATATACAGGTGGGCCCTGGACAGTGTACCCATCGGAGTCGTATTCGTGAACAGGGCGGGGAAGATCGAGACGTTCAACAGGGAGATGCAGGAGACCTTCGGGGTGTCGGAACCGGAGATGGCCGGCAAGTGCGCGTCCGAGGCGGCGGGCCTGGTGGGCGCCCGCATTTCCCCGGAGGAGTGGCTGCAGTCCCTGGCCCCCGAGAACGGTCGCGAGTTCCAGATCCGCGGCCGGGACGGTTCGACTGTCGTCCTTGAGTCGAGATCGTTCCCTATCGAGTCGGGGGACGGGATGGCCGGCGGCAGCGTCAGCATCCTGCGGGACCTCACCGAGGAGAAGCGACTCGAGGCCGAGCTGAGGGCGAGCGAGAGGCTCATCATAGCAGGCAGTATGGCGAAGGTGGTGTCGTCCAGGCTGGCCGAGCCGATTAAGCGTATGAAGTGGGAGATAACGCACTCCCTGGGTAGCGCCGAGGGTGAGGCGCGGGGGTTTCTCACCCTGTCTCTGCACGAGGTCGAACGACTCGAGTCGCTCATGAGGGACCTTTGCTTCCTGCAGGCGCCCAGGAAACTCAACCTGCGCCTGGTCAGCCTTGGGGAGATCGCTCAAAGGGTTCTCGAGCTCAACCGGGACGGCATCAGCCGCAAGGGGGCGGTCACGAACATCAGGATGTCCCCTCGCGACAATGTCATGGCCGACAGGTACCGGATACAGCAAGTTGTCACCAACATGGTGAGAAACGCGGTCGAAGCCGTTGACCAGGGCGGGGTCATCGGCGTGGAAACGAGGGTGGACGGCGGCAGGGGCACGGTCGCCCTGGACGTCTACAATACGGGGAGCGCAATCCTTGAATCCGACCTGCCCCGCGTGTTCGAACCGTTTTTCTCGACCAAGGCTTCGGGTACCGGTCTGGGGTTATCCGTGTGCAGGAGGATAATCCAAGACCACGGCGGAGAGATCCACATCCGGAACGTGGACGGCGGGGTGTTGTGTACCATCGAGTTACCCACCTGCTATCCGACGGTCATCGTGAACCACTGAAGTGAGGGGGCTTTCCCATGTTTTCACGGGACGAATTCCGCAAGATGATAGACCACACGGCGTTGAAGCCGTGGCTCACCAGGGCCGAGGTCGTGAGGCTGTGCAGGGAAGCGAAGGAGCGCGGCTTCGCAGCCGCCTGCGTGAACAGCTACTGGGTGCCACTCGCGGTCCATGAGCTGAGGGACGCGCCGGTGGGGGTCGTGGCCACGGTCGGATTCCCGCTGGGGGCCTGCATGACCTCCGTCAAGGCGTTCGAGGCCGCCGAGGCGGTGAAGGCGGGGGCGTCGGAGGTGGACATGGTCATCAACATCGGGGCGTTGAAAGACGGTGACTACGATACGGTCCAGGCCGACATCGAAGCCGTGGTGAATGCGGTAAGGGCGGAGGCCGCCCGCAGGAAGGCCGGTATCACAGTGAAGGTGATCATCGAGACCTGTTTCCTGGATGACGACGAGAAAACGGCGGCGTCCAGGCTTGCCGTTGAAGCGGGAGCGGACTTCGTGAAAACGTCGACCGGATTCGGTACGGGCGGCGCGACCGTCGATGATGTTCGCCTCATCCGAGAGGCCGTTGCCGGGAAAGCGCGCGTCAAGGCGGCGGGCGGGATCCAGACGTTTTCCGAGGCTAGATCGATGATTGAGGCGGGGGCGTCACGACTGGGTACGAGCAGGGGCGTTGCGCTCGACGACGAAATGGAAAGCGTCACACGGGATTCGCAATGCCGGCCGGACTGCGAGCGTTTCCGGTGACCCTCGAGACGAGGGGAGCGAACGCCTTCAGGAAGAACTCCACGAAGTAGCCGATGGTCAGGGCGATTATGAGAGTACCGGCGCCGGGGGGCGAACCGAGCAGGTAACCTGCGATTACCACGGTTACTTCGATGACGGTCTGTACCAACCATATGCGCTTTCCGGTGAGCCTGACGAAACCCAACATGAACCCGTCCCTGGGCCCGGCGCCTCCGCCGGCGCTGAGGTACAGGCCCTCGCCGAGGCCGTAGACTACTATCCCCAACGCCAGCAGCGCGAACCGCGCGGCGATCGTCGCCGGGGTACCCATCCCGGCGATGGCGGATATGAGGTCGACGAAGGTGCCGATCAGGAGCATGTTGAGGATCGTACACAGGGTGGGCCTGACGCCGATGAACAGGCTGACCACTATCACCGCCAGCCCGGTGTATACTATCACGCGCCCGAGGGGGATTCCAGTGGTCCTGGAGATCCCGACGTGGAGGACGTCCCATGGGGCCGGTCCCAGGCCTGCGTTGACGCAAAGGACTATGCCGAGGGCGATTATGAAGAAACCCAGGATCATTACGGCGTATTTTGCCGCGATGCGGCCCATTTGAGAGCCTCCTGTCACGTTTGGTCCATAATGGATAAGACGCCTACAGGATACACGGTGTCAGGCCCGGTTTCAAGTATTCGATGTTCGATCAGTCGTTCAGCGCACTACGCTCAAATCAGCCGGAGGAGGCGCAACTAATGACTACTGAATCATCCCTGCAACTGACCAGGGCGGTATTGAACGCCGAAGCCCAGGCCTTGTCCCACCTCGCGGAGACCGCAGGAGACGAGGTACAGGGGGCCGTGGAGATACTCGCCGCCTGCAAAGGCAAGGTTATCGTCGCCGGCATAGGAAAGTCCGGCATAATCGCGCAGAAGATAGCATCGACTATGTCCAGCCTGGGCACCCCGGCGGTCTACCTCCATGCCGGCGACGCCGTGCACGGCGATTCCGGGATGCTCACGAGGGAGGACGTCCTGATCGCGGTGTCGCGGAGCGGGGAAACCGCTGAGACGCTGGCGCTAATCCCACTGGCCAGGGGGTTCGGCTGCAGGATCATCTCGATCACCGCGAGTGGCTCTTGCACGCTTGCCAGGCAAGCCGACGTATCCCTGTGCACGCACGTTGACAGGGAAGCGGATCCGAGGGGCATCGCGCCCACCGCCAGCACCACCGCGGCGATGGCCCTTGGGGATGCCCTGGCGCTGTGCCTTGCCGACCTCAAGGATTTTACCCCGGCTGACTTCCTGGCCCGCCACCCGGCGGGTACGCTCGGGGCCGCCATCGCCCATTCGATGAAGGCGGGACGTTCGTAGGGCCGCTGCTGCGCAGAAAACGGCAGGGGAAAGACCCTGCCGTTTGCCGGGGGGGATTGGCTCACTGGTTCTGCCCGGCGCCCTCCGCCGGCTCATCACCTGAATCGGGAGTTGGTTTGACCTGGCTCACGGGCTCGCCATCGGCGACCGGCAAGACCACCCTGAGCTTTGTCTCGCCCACTACCTCCGCCTTGAGCATGGCCGTCACTTCGATTTCGAGGCTACTCTCGTGCTCTTTCACAGTGACCTTCCGGCACTGCGGCTGGTTGACGACGGCAACCCGCACGTCATGCTCCTTGAGCGGTTCCCTGCCGAAAGGCGTGACCGGGATCTCCACGGTCGCCGAAACCGCCTGCTTGGAGACGGCCGTGTCCTCGCCGCAAATGTACCACACATGCACATCGAACCGGCCGTTGGCCAGGACCACGACTTCCTCTCCGGAACACCGCAGGGAGACGTCGCCGAGTCTGAACTCCGTCGCCATCGCTCCAAGAACCTTCTTCACTTCGCCCACGTTGGGAAACGTGACAACACCGTGGGCGACCCCTTCTCCGCGGCCATAGACCGCGCGCGTGATGATTTCTCTGAAACCCTGGCCCGTGACTCCCCTCGCGCTGCCGCTCATAACCCCCACCTTCCCAGTGTCCTCCCTTGTGATAGCCGCGCCGCCGCTCAATCGGGCACGACCTGGACGGCAACCTTGGTCTCGGCGATGATCTCGGCCTGTATCGCGAAGCTCAGCGTCAACTTGATCAGGCCCTCGTCCCGATCCTCGGCAGCGACGCACTCGGGCCAGCGCGAAAGCGCCAGCCGCGCCCTCACCTCACTGCCGGCGAGAGCGCTGGTCATGGTCACCGGCAGGAGTTCCGACACGATGACCCTTTCCCTTAGAACGGCCGTGTCGGTGCGGTCGTTGTACGAGTACCACACGTTGACGTCGAACGAGCCGCCTACCGGCACGCACACCTCGGTCTGCGTCGGCAGGGTCATTTCCTTCGGCTCCGGCAGGGTCACCCGGGTAATGGACGTGCCCAGTATGCACGACAGGGACTCATCGTCCGGCAGTCTCAGGGTCTTCGTGTACTGGTAGCACTTGTCACCCAATCCGCAGACCGCCTTGGTGATGATCTCGCGGGTTACGAACGGGCCGCTTTTCCGGCTTGCAGTCTCTACCAAGCATCGTCACCCCTTCCCAGCAATGGGTTGCTAATCCCCGCGCTGTTACAGCATAATATGAACGTCCAACCGGGCTTGCGACAGAAAGGGGAACCTGCGCCGCCGGCATGCTGTGGTATAATGGGGGAAGTGACTACGCGCGCATCGTGAGGAAGGCAAATGCAGGAAGGGCACAGAGTCAAGGACTTCTCCACGGGAAGCATAATGAAGCACCTGCTGGAATTCTCGACCCCGCTCTTCTTCGGTAACCTCCTGCAGGCCCTGTACAATACCGTGGACAGTATCTGGGTTGGCAGATTTCTCGGGCCTCAAGCCCTCGGGGCGGTCTCCCTCAGCTTCCCGATCGTCTTCACCCTGATTTCGCTCGCCATCGGCCTTTCGCTTGCGACTACTGTCCTCGTTTCCCAGTACTTCGGCGCCGGCGACAGGAACGCGCTGAACAGGACGATCTACACCTCCATCATGTTCATCGGCCTACTCGGGGTCGGCATGTCGTTCCTGGGCCTGGGGACGCATCGTTTGCTCTTGAGGCTCGTCAATGCGCCCGCGGACGTCATGCCGATGGCTGCGGGTTATCTCGCCATCTATTCATCCGGCCTGGTCTTCACGTTCCTCTACAACGTGCTGGGCGCCATATACCGGGGGCTGGGCGATTCGCGCACGCCCGTTACGGTGCTGGTTTACGCGACCGTCATGAACATGATCCTCGACCCCATGATGATATTCGGGGTGTTCCCATTCCCCGCCATGCGGGTGGCGGGCGCCGCCTGGGCCACCGTTGCCTCGCAGGCGTTCTCCGTCGTGCTCCTGCTGAAGTGGATGAAGTCAATCGGAGTTCCCCTGAGCGCAGATAGGGAATCAGCGTTGAGGCTTCTCAATGTCAGCCGTCCCCTCGTCCGCTCGATACTGAAGATCGGCCTCCCCGCCGGTGCGCAGCAGGCCCTGGTGTCCATGAGCGGTATGGCGGTAATCTGGATCGTGAATTCGTTCGGATCCGCGGTGCTTGCGGCGTACGGCGCGGGCGTGCGCCTGGACCAGTTCGCTCTCATGCCTTCCATGTCGATATCGATGGCCGTCTCCGCGATCGTGGGGCAGAACATTGGGGCGGGAAGACTCGAGAGAGTCCGGGAGACGGTAATCCTCGCCAGCGAGCTCGGGGTCGCGATAGCAGCCGTGATTGCGGCCGCGGCGCTCTTCAAACCCGGACTGCTCATGGCCCCGTTTACCAGGGATGCTCAGGTGTTGGCTGAAGGGAGCGGCTACTTGAGGATCGTCGGGATCTCGTACATTCCGTTCGCGCTCATGTTCGTCACCAACGGCGCGATAAGGGGCGCGGGGGACACCGTTCCGACCATGTTCAACACCCTGGCGGCATTGTGGCTCGTGAGAGTGCCGCTGGCGTGGATACTCTCGCGGATGCCGGCGTTCGGAAGCCGGGGGATATGGATCGCCATAGCGTCCGCTCAGTTCGTGGGCATGGCCCTCAGCAGGATATACTATGCAAGCGGCAAGTGGAAGAAGCGGGCTGTTGCCAGGAGGCTATCTGAAGAACTGCCTCCGGTTGGCCCATAGGAAGAGGAACGCCGACGCCACAACCCCCGCCGCTCCCGCGGCGATGCACCCCGCACGGCCTCCGAGCAGGCCGGCGACCAGGCCGACATATATCGACCCCGCGGGAGTGGCGCCGAGTGAGACCAACGAGTACACGCTCATCACGCGGCCCCTGAGATGATCCGGGGTATTGTACTGCAGGAGGCTGTTCACGTTCGCCACAAAGGCGACGAACCACCAGCCTATCAGGGCCACAATCACCATGGATACGTGAAACGACCTGGTGAGACCGGCGCCGGCCGTCAAGGCGGAGGCAAGGAAGGCCCCGGCAAGCATCGAATAGACGCTGGGTCCACGATAGCTGGAATACGATACCACGGCGGAGCTCAGGAGCGCCCCGGCGCCGAGGGCGGAAAAGAGCATGCCATACTCCCCTGCGTCCCTCCCCAGGACGTCCTTCGCGATAATCGGCATGAGCACCTGGAAGTTCAAAGCGAACATGTTGATGAGGAACAGGGCGGCGACGGAGTAAAGCGCGACCGGCGTCTCGACGATGAACCGGAGCCCTTCCGCGGTGTCCTCCTCGAGGCTGGCGAGAACCGGCCCGCTCTTGAGCGATTGGCGGCGAGGCGGTGACTTCATGACGGAAAGGGCCCCGATAATGGCCAGGAAACTCGCTCCATTGAGGAAGAAGGCGACGGCGGGGCCGTGGATTGCAAGCACCACCCCGGCCGCGGCGGGCCCTACGACCCTGGCGACATTGAATAGCGCCGCATTGAGGGATATGGCGCTCATGAGGTCCTCGCGCCCCACGAGGTCAATGAGCAACGCCTGCCTTGTCGGGACGTCGAATGCGGTTGCGATGCCACCGATGAACGAGAGCAGGAGCACGTGCCAGTATTGGACGCGGCCTGTCCAGGTCAGCCAGGCAAGAGCGAACGCCGACACCATCATTACCGACTGGGCGATAATCAGGATGTTACGCTTAGAGAACCGGTCGGCCAGCGTGCCGGCTATCAGGGATAGAAGCACGGACGGCGCGTATTGCGCCGCTGTCTGCAGCCCGAGGAGGAGGGGGGACCCGGTCACATCGAGGACCATCCAGGACTGTCCGACCACTTGCATCCACGTACCTATGCTGGAAACGCACATCCCTATCCAGTAGAGCAGGAAGTCGCGATGCAAGAACACCGCAAGGGGGCTGCGCCTGGGACCCATTTGCCCCTCAGTCAATCCAGACCCTCCATATCGAACGGTGGGGTGTATCCGGAGGATGCGGACGAAAGGTCCTGGCAGTACCCATCTTCCAGCCCAAGCGCGGCCATATGATCCACTATCTCGTCGTACTCCCGCCTCGTGAGCGGCCTGTTGATCTCCGGATACTCCCGTGCGCGGTGCACGGGGACATACTGCGACATCAGGCTTACATACACCCCGCGGGGCATGTTGCCCGCGATCCACTCCAGTACCTTCTTCGAATCGTCCACGTGGCCGGGCAGGACGAGATGGCGTATGATCAGGCCCCGCCTGGCGATCCCGCGCTCGTCCAGAACCAGCGGTCCGACCTGCCTCAGCATCTCCAGTATCGAGGCCGTGGCTGCCGCGAAGTAGCCTGGGGCCGAGGAATAGCGCGAGGCGAGGTCGTCATCGAAGTACTTGAGGTCCGGCAGATAGATGTCCACGAGCCCCTCGAGAACGCGCAGCACCCCGGGGTTTTCGTATGAGTTGGAGTTCCACACGATGGGGGGGAGTGGCCTGGACCGTTCCAGGGCCGCGACAATCTGAGGCGTGTGGTGGGTGGGGGAGACGAGGTTGATGTTGTGCGGGCCTCTTGCTCGAAGGTTCTCGACGGCCCGCGCCAGGCCATCGACCCCGGTCTCCCGCCCGCAGCCCTCCTGGCTGATGCCGTGGTTCTGGCAGAATACGCACCTCATGTTGCAATTCGAGAAGAACACCGTCCCCGACCCGGCGGTCCCGCTGATACACGGTTCCTCCCAGAAATGGAGCGATGCCTTTGCGAGTTTCACGCCCGGGCCCGAACCGCAGAAGCCCACCTCTCCCGCGGTGCGGTCCACACCGCAGTTCCTCGGGCACAACCTGCAGGACCTGAGCATGTCGAGATAGTCGTCCATGACCCGATTCTACGACTCGCGCGGCGTTCTAGCAACCCGCGCCCTACCCCCGGGGAGGAACGGCGGGACAGGGCATTGAATGGTCACGAAGTCGCGGGAACACTGTAAGGGGTTGTTCACGGGGGTGCCTGGGTTGTTGAAGATCCTCATAATTGAGGACGAGCGCAAACTCGGCGCCGTTCTCGCCAAGTATCTGCAGGCGGAAGGGTTCTCGGTCGAAGTCGCTCTGGACGGGCCGTCCGGCCTTGCCGCCGCGAGGGAAGGGCAGCCATCGCTCGTCATCCTCGATCTCATGCTCCCAGGAATGAGCGGCTTCGATGTGTGCAGGGAACTCCGGCGCACGAGCGACGTCCCCGTCATCATCCTCACCGCCAGGACAGAGGAGATCGACAAATTGGCCGGCCTGGAACTCGGCGCGGATGATTACGTGACGAAACCGTTCAGCCTGCGGGAGCTGGTCAGCAGGATCAGGGCGGTTCTCAGGAGGTACGTCGCGGGACGACCGGCGCCGGGGCGCCTTGTATGCGACGACATACAGGTCGACCTTTCGTCGCGGACGGTCACGGTTGGAGGCGACGCCGTCGCCCTCACGCCGGTCGAATTCGGGATCCTTACGCTTCTGCTGAGGAACCCGGGCAGGGTGTTCACCCGGCTCGAAATACTGGATGCGGTCTTCGGTGACGCCTTCGACGGATACGAGAGGACCGTGGACACCCACATCCTCAATCTCCGCAAGAAGGTTGAACGGGACCCGTCCAACCCAACACACATAATCACGATATACGGGGTCGGCTACAAGATGGCCCCCTGCTCCGGGGCCGAACGTGAAGGGGGGGAGCGGGCGTGAGTTTCCGTTCGAGGATGCTGGCGTCGCTGCTGGTGGTGGGTCTCGTGGCCACGGCGGTGACGGCCGGTTTCTCCCTCACGGCGACCTCGGTATTCTTCTCGAACTACGCTTCAGGCCAGCGTGCGGCTCGAGCCAGGGAGATGGCGTCAGTGTTCGGCCTCTACTACGAGCGGGTGGGGTCCTGGGATGGCGTACAGGCACTTCTCGCGCCGCGTGGTCCCGGGGTGGGCCCCGGGCCGGGTGCGCGCACTCCGGGGCGGTGGGCCGTCAGTCTCCGCGACGGTTCAGCGGGCAGAGTACTCCTCCTGGACAATGACGGCAGGGTGGTCGCCGACTCATCCGGGACCGGGATCGGGCAGGCCCCTTCGCTGGACGGCCTGGAGCATGCCCCGGTGGTGGCGGATGGCGAGGTCGTCGGAACGGTGGCCATCGTTCCCGTCGCGCCCGGCGCGCCGGGTCGCGTGGCGATCCCCCTGGAGCAATCCTTCAAGAAGTTGGTCGTGCTGGCCGCGGTGGTCGCCGCGGCGGCTGGCACGATGCTTTCGGTCTTACTCGGAGCGTCTTACAGCAGAGACCTGACCCGCAGGGTCGGGATGCTGGCTGAGGCGTCCCGGAGGCTGGCGCGCAGGGATCTGAGCGTCCGGCTGCCCGCCGGGCCCCATGACGAGCTGGGCGAGCTGGCAGCCACGTTCAACGACATGGCGGGGGCGCTCCAGAAGGCCGAGGACCTGCGCCGGAACATGGTGAGTGACATGGCCCACGAGATACGGACTCCCCTGGCAATCCTCCAGTCCAACCTCGAGGCGATCCAGGCCGGGGCGGTCGACCCTTCGCCTGAGACTATAGCATCCCTGCAGGAGGAGGTGCTCCGGATGTCCCGGCTGGTGGCCGACCTGCAGGACCTGAGCCTCAGCGAGGCGGGAAGGTTGCCGCTCTTCGTCCAGGAGACCGACGTGGCCGAGGTGCTGGAGCGGGCCGTCCTGGCGATGAGGGCGCAGGCCCGCGAGAAATCGATAGTGGTGACCTCGGAGGCGCGTGGCCAGGCGCGGGCCCTGGCGGACCCCGACAGGCTGATGCAGGTGGTGATGAACCTCCTCGCCAACGCCGTGCGGTACACGCCGAGCGGAGGGACCGTGGGACTCGTTGCCGGGCCGGACGATCCCCGCGGCGCGTCCGTGAGGGTGTCCGTATCGAACACCGGTGAGCCGATCCCGGAGGAGGACCTGCCGCGCCTGTTCGAGAGATTCTACCGGGGCGACAAGTCGCGGGCGAGGCAGAGCGGCGGCGCGGGCCTCGGCCTTGCGGTCGCAAAGGCGCTGGTGGAGTTGATGGGCGGCCGTATCTGGGCGGAGAGTTCGACGTCGCTGACGTCTTTCTGTTTTACGCTGCCCGCCGCCCCGAGCGGGTCCGGGACGACGGGGCCGGCCACTGACCGGAAAGGGTGATTGACGATGGGTAACTGCCTGGTTTTCTTCTTCACCGGCGGCACGATTTCGATGAAGGTGGATCCCCTGACAGGTGGGGCGGTACCCGTCCTCTCGGGAAGCGAAATACTGGACAGTGTACCCCAGGTCAGGGGGGTTGCGGACGTCCTGGTCAGGGATTTCTCCACCCTGCCCGGCCCCCACATGACCCCGGCCAAATGCATCGAGCTCTCCGGGCGAGTGGCGGCGGCCCTCGATGACCCGGCAATCGCGGGAGCGGTGGTCACCCACGGGACTGACACCATGGAAGAGACTGCCTTCCTGCTCGATCTGACGATCAGGTCACCCAAACCGGTCGTGTTCGTCGGGGCTATGAAGAATGCCTCCGAGCTTTCATGGGACGGCCCGGCCAATCTACTCGCGGCAGCCCGCGTCGCCTCGAGCCCCCTTTCCAGGGATAGGGGCGTGCTGGTCGTGATGAATGATGAGATACACGCCGCGTCCGAGGTGACGAAGACTCACACCGAGCGTGTGGACACGTTCCGGAGCCCCAACTTCGGCCCTCTGGGGGTGGTCGACAAGGGCACTGTGCTCTACTACCGCGACCTTCCCCGAAGGGTGTCCATACCCGCCACCGGCATCGACCCCGCCGTGGACATCTTCACCGCGGTAATCGGCGCGGATGACCGCCTGATACGGTACTCGGTGGATTCCGGCTCTCACGGGATCGTCATCGAGGGAACGGGCAGGGGTAACGTTACCCCCTGGATGGCCTCGGGGATTCAATATGCTATCTCGAAGGGGTTGCCAGTTGTCCTCGTGTCGCGGTGTCCCGGCGGAAGAGTGCTCGATACATACGCCTACGATGGGGGAGGCAGGCGCCTCAGGCAAATGGGCGTCATATTCGGTGATACGCTGAACGGGCAGAAAGCGAGGGTGCTCCTCATGGTGGCCCTGGGGGCGGGCTTGAGCCGTGATGCCATCAAGCAGGCGTTCGAACAGGGCCGGTACGAGTAGGCCGCTGGAGGACCACCGCGGCGCCTCCCGCAGGAACACTCCCCCACCCTGGGCGCGTCGGTGAAACCAGGTCGGTGAAACCAGGGTGAGCGAAATGAACGCCGTATTCTGGGCGAAGGTATGCTTACACCGGCTTGGTCGCTTGTGGCGATGGGCCGTTGAGGATGTGGAAGACCTGTTGAGGATCGTTGCCGGGTTGCCGCCGGTTGTGGCGAGAAGGCCATTGCCCGGCGCTTCGCCCTACCCCTACCTTCTGTTCAGCCATGCGTCCCCGCTGATACGGAACCCCGCCAGGGCGGCGGAAGAGTTCCAGGTCAACAAGGTTCACAATCTCCGTGTGGCCGCGTCTTCGCTCGACGGCGTTGTTATCGGCCCAGGGCAGGTATTCTCATTTTGCCGGATGGTCGGAAGAACGACAAGGGGGAAAGGGTATCTCCCCGCACTCACCCTAATCAACGACCGCCTACTGCCGGTAACCGGCGGAGGGCTGTGCCAGATGTCGAACATGATATACTGGATGGCCCTGCACCTGGGCATGGAAATCATCGAGAGGCACAGGCATTCCTATGACCTTTTCCCCGACGCCGGCAGGGCGCTCCCGTTCGGCTGTGGGGCCACGGTCTTCTACAACTATGTGGATCTGCGCTTCCGGAACACGCTTCCATTCCCCATATCCTTCAAGTTCCGCGTGACGGAGGCACGCCTGGAGGGCGAGGCGTACGGGACCCGGAGGCTGCCGTTCAGTGTCAGGGTCTTCGAGACCGACCATGCTTTCTACGAAAGTGGCAGCGGGAAGCGGCGCCGGAACAGGGTATGGAAGCGCGTGGCCACGACCGGCCGCCCGGACACGGTGGAGCTCGTGGCGGAGAACGATTGCCTCGTGCTCTACTAGCGCCTCCACGAGCGGGCGCCGGAGAATAATGCGCCGCCCTGACGACGAGAATACCGGGAGAGAGTCTGAGGGGGTGACGCCGATGGAAAACAGACAGGTGGCCGAATTGAGCCAGATCGAGGTGAAAGCCATCAAGGACCTTGAGGACACAATCAACCGCGACAGGGCGGATGGCGAAATCGTCCTGATCGCATACAGGGACCCCGATAGGGGTGACCGGATTCACAGGCAGTCCGCCTCGATCAACCCCACCTGATAATGCCGCCTGGAACGACTGCCCCGCGCTCCGCCGGAGGTAATCCCCGATAGAGGTGGAATTCTCTCTAGTGCGGAGCAATTGCATTATTATGCGGGGTGATGTTTTCAACCAGGCCGCGGAGCGGCTGATCGGGGTCAGTGCCAGGGATGTACTCGGGAGAGTGGTCACCGAGGTCATCCCGTCGTCAGCCCTCCTGGAGGTCACCAAGGGACAGCCCCAGGTCGGCATGAGGCTGCTGGTCGGGGACACGATGTGCATTGCCAACAGGACGCCCATTGTCTCCGGCGGGAAAGTGGTGGGGGCGCTCGCCGTATTCCAGGACATATCCGAACTGGAGTCCATCAGTCAGGAATTGCAGTCATTCAAGATGCTGTCCAAGGAACTCGACGCCATAATCGAATCCAGCTTCGACGGGATATATGTGACGGACGGCAAAGGGGTGACCACCAGGGTCAACTCGGGCTATGAAAGGATAACCGGGCTCAAGAGGCGGCAGGTCCTCGGGCGGCACATGAGGGATCTGGTGGAAGCAGGCTTCTTCGACCAGTCGGTGACCCTGATCGTACTCAGGGAGAAGAAATCCGTCACCATAATGCAGCACATCAAGCCGACCGGCAAGAGCGTGATAGTCACCGGCAATCCGATCTTCGACGAATGGGGCAACATAGTCAGCGTCGTCACCAACGTGCGCGACCTGACTGAGCTCATCAGCCTGAGACAGCAGCTCGAGGAGACCCAGAGGCTCAGCCAGAGATACTACTCGGAACTCCAGGAGCTGAGGTCCCAACAGCTCGACGTCGGGGAGATAGTGGCGCAGAGCGAGCACGTGCGAAAGGCCCTGGATCTTGCGTCAAGGGTTGCCAGGGTGGACTCGACCGTCCTCATCTTCCCCTGGTCGTGGCGCACTTGTCCAAGTATCCCATCGGAATCGTCAGGACCCAGGCGTTGATTGCGCTCAATCTCATGCTGGGTGCTCTCTTCATTGTCTTGGGGATCACCGGCCTCGCCGAGTGGTTCGCGAACCTTATCCCCGAATCCCTGAAGTCGGGAATCATCTTCGGGGCCGGGATCTCGGCGTTCAACTCTATTTTCGCGGCCGGTGGCAGGTTTGACAAGGCGCCCGTCAGTGTCCTCGTCGGGGTACTGATCGCCCTGACAAGCCTGTTCGCGACCTGGTACAAGGACCTGGCCAGCAAGAACCCCGTCTTGAAGTCCCTGGGTAACCTTGGTATGGTACCGGCCATAATCGGGTCACTGATCGTCGGTCCGATCGTCGGGGAGCTGAAGGTGCCCGAGATCATCTGGAGCATCACCCCCACGAAATTCGGGGAGGTCTGGACCAACTTCTCGCCGTTCTCCATCGGTTTCCCGGCCGCCTCACTGTTCGTTGAGGCGATTCCTCTGCTCATAGCGGTGTACATCATCGCGTTCGGTGACTTCGTTTTCGCCAAGACGGTCATCGGCGAAGCGGACCGTACGAGGCGTGACGAATTGGTCGAGTTCAACGTGAATCGCTCGAGCATCATCAGCGGCACGCGCAACATCTGCTCTCGGGCTGTTCGCACCCTACACCCAGAACGCCGGGCCGCTCTGGGCCGCGATGACGGTGGCGGTGGCGGAGCGCTACAAGGAAGGCAAGGGGGCAATGTACTCCATCTGGGGCGGGGTCGGGACATTCCGCACGATGACTTTCATCGGGCTGTTCATCTACCCGCTGGTGTGCGTCGTCAGGCCGGCGCTGCCGATAGCCTACTCCGTCACGCTGCTGGTGCAGGCATTTGCGTGCGCCTACATCTCCATGCTTGCGCTGGGAACCAACAGGAACGCCATTGCGGTGGCGATACTCAGCGGGACGATGCTGACGACCCGGGGCTCCGCCTGGGGGCTTGGGTCGGGCATCGCGATGTACTTGCTGGTTGAGAAGGCACGGGCGGCTGTCAAGTCCGCGAGGGTGTCCGCCGCAGACTGAGTCCACACAGTTCGTAGGGTATCGAAGAAGCCGCCGCCGGGTCCGGCGGCGGCGGGTCGTTCACGGAAGGTTGAAGGTGGTCTGTACGGGTCCCTTGGGTTCGAACAGGCGCTTTCTCACGTCCGGGTCCTCGATAGAAGCCAGCCATGCCCTCACGAGTTCCGGGTCGAACTGCGTCCCGGCGCACCTCCGGATCTCCTCGAGGGCGGATTCGGGGGAGAGACCCTTCCTGTAGGGCCTGTTGGTGGTCATGGCGTCGAAAGCGTCCGCTATCCCTATTATCCTGGCGCCGAGGGGGATCTCCTTCCCCGATAGGCCCCTGGGGTAACCACTTCCATCGAAGCGTTCATGGTGGGACTCTATGATGGGGGCTGCCGGTCGCAGCCTTTCCACCGGCCTCACCATGTCGGCGCCCCAGACGGGGTGCATCTTTACTATGAGCCACTCATCGGCGTTCAATGTGCCCGCCTTGGTGAGGATCTCCCTGCTCACTTCGATCTTTCCCACGTCGTGGAGGAATGCGGCCACCCGCAGCGTCTCCGCCGCGGCCAGGTCCAAGTCCATCTTGGACGCTATCCAATCGGTGTAGCGTACAACCCTCTGTGTGTGCCAGTACGTATACTGGTCCACGCTGTCCACTATCGCAAGGAGCACCTGGGCGGAGGCTACGAGCCCCATCGGGTCGCTCCCCGGCCTCACGATGCTGGCGAACGCGTTGAAATATCTCAACGCCCGCCCGGTGCCGTTCGTCCTCGCCAGGCTCATGTCGAGCCTCGCCGCCTCGATCAGGCCGTCTTTCGAGGTTGCGTCGTCTGGAAACGCCGCGAGCCCGATCGATACCGTCAGCTTCCCACCGGGCAGGAGATCCCTGCCCTTGAACGGGTACCGCTCGATCCTCTCCGCGATCTCCTGCATGATCTGTCTTCCATTACTCGCATCGGTGTCAGGAAGGATGATCGCAAAATCGTCGCCGCCGCACCTCGCCGTGGTCGCGCTCTCGCCGGTCACTCCCGAGGCTATGGTCGCCACGGTCCGCAGCGCCTCGTCTCCGAGGGTATGGCCCATTGCGTCGTTGTAGAACTTGAAGTAGTTGATGTCCAGTAACCCCAGCGCCAGAGGCCGGAGGAGTTGCTGGGATTGCTTGATCTCGGAGGCGAGCCGCTCGTGGAAGTATCTGTAGTTGCGGGCGCCGCTGACGGCGTCGGTGTATGACATTGCAGTCAGTGCCGCAGTAGCGACGATGTGTTCCTCCAGTGAAGCGGCCATCTCGTTGAACGCTCGCGCCAGCGACGATACCTCCAGCGGCCCGTCCTCGTCCAACTTCTCGAAGGCCTTTCTCTCTCTTATTCGTGATATGCCCTTCTCGAGCTGCTTTAGCGGGTCTACCGCAAGGTGCTGGAGGAGGTATGTAAGCGCGATTGCGACTATCACGGTCAGCCAGATGGTTCGAATGAGACTACTCCGGATATCGGACAGTGTCGTGTCGAAGACTCGAGGCCGCTGCGAAACGTGAAGGTAGACCTGACCCCGTCCCCCGGGCTGTCCTACCGCGATTCTCCCCTCGATACTCCTACCGATGGCACGGCTGACCTGCGGTTCCTGAGGATCGTCGCCGGCGCTCGCGAAGGACGCCTCCGGGCCCAAGCCTTTGAACCCGGATGAGGAGACGTACGTGGATTCCCACGACACCGCGAGACCGCACCCGGCGACCTGTTCGAGCCTGTCCAGCATCTCCCGATCGAGGAGGATTCCCAGCAGCAGGCATCCGCCGGGGGGACCAGAGCCGTCACTTTGGAGCACGGGGGAGCAGGCATACAGGTATACCCCGCCGGGGCCCCCGAGGATTCCCGATGTGAGATCGCCGTTCAGCGCCGACCGCACTTCGCGGGCCGCATCCAGGCTTCCCCGCGAAGAGACCGGTGTGCCATCACTACTGTAGAAGGTGACAACATCCACGTCGAAGTTCTGTACCAGCCATTGGTGGATGCAGTACTCCAACCATTCACGGTCACCGGTGGAGATCGCCTTGTAGGTGTCGTCCCATTCGGAGTAATCCGTGGTGATCCTCGCGAGTGAGTCCGTCTCACTCAGGAGTGCGGCTCTCGCCCTGCCGGCCGCGGCCTGCATGAACTCATCCTCGACGCGGGTGACAGTCCTTACGACGGACCCTCTCAACGAATAGTAGTAGCCTATTAATGGCAGGAGGCCGGAGATGAGCAGGAACACCATCATCCTCGTGCCCAGGGAACGGAGTCTGTTCACCGGATCTTCCTCCGCGGCCGCCTAGATGAATACGCCCGGGCCAGCCATTTGTTGCCATAATACCCTTGTTCTGCAGGGCCCGTGATTCTCCTTCAGGCCAACCACGCTGACACGGTATCCACCGGGCGGAGGACGTCGCCCCGGGCAGTTGACGATTCCGTTATCGCGCCCGCCGGCAGTTCCACGACTCGCGATGACCCCCGGACCCACGGGATGAACCTCCAGGGGGGCACCGCGCGCTCGACCCTGACCACCCTCCAATCACGCGAGACGAACAGCACGTCCAGGGGGAAGCGCATGAAGCACGTGTGTATACCGTTGCAGCGTTCCAGCACAAGGGCCGACCCCCTGGGAAGGCCCGCGTGGAACATGAGGCCGGCCAGCCTGCGAACGGGATTCCCCGCCACGATGGCTGAAGAGCAAACCGTTGTGCCCCTGGTCGCGTTCACGATCCTCATGGGCCGCCACCATCTCCAGTGCCTGCCACCTGATGCAGGATTAGGTGATCCTGGGCCGAATATCACTACGGTCAAACACGAAACGAGGGGTGTCACGTACGTCAATTCGCGTGGGGCTGCCGGGAGCCCTTTTCCACTATTCGTTCAGCCAATTCTGGGAGCGGTTCTTCCTGGCCCTCGGCCAGAGCGTGGTGCAATCCGGACCCACAACCGGAGAGATGCTTGACAACGGCGTGCGGGAGGCCGTGAGCGAGGCATGCGTGCCCGTCAAGGTGTACCATGGACACGTCAGGGCCCTGGCGGGGATGAGCGATGTGGTGTTCGTCCCGCGCTATGTCAGCGTGGACCGGGAGACGGTCTTCTGCCCGAAGTTCCTGGGACTCCCTGACATGATAAGGTCCTCCATGAGACACGTTCCGAGGCTGATCTCACCGAGGATCGACATGAGGAATGGCTGGTTAGCGCTAGCGAAGGCTTGCGGGGAGATCGCCCAGGACCTCGGTATGCCGCGGCTCAAGGGCGTGACTGCCTGGCTCTCCGCCGTGAGATCGGGTGATACTCGCGTCAGCCTGCCGGGACCTGATTCCATACCACTGCCGTCCAGCGATCAGGGCGGGCGCCTGAGGCTCGCGATATTGGGTTACCCCTACGCGATCTACGACAGGTTCGTGAACATGGACCTGCTGAGAAAGCTCGCCCGGCTCGGTGTAGATATTCTTACGATCGAGACTCTGCCCGGGAGACTGCCTCCGCCGGTGTCGCCGGGGAAGCACCTGTTCTGGCACTACAGCGATCGCGTAGCCCGCGCGGCACACCACTGCATCGAAAGGCGCTGTGTCGACGGCCTGATCCACGTGACCGCGTTCGGGTGCGGACCTGACGCGCTCACTGGCAAGATCGTTGACATCGAGGCGTCGCGGCGGGGGATGCCCTTCATGGCCATCCTGCTCGACGAGTACTCGGGCGAGGCGGGGTTGATGACCCGGCTCGAGGCGTTCGTCGACATGGTGAGGAGGGCCGGGGAACGGCGGATACGCTTCGCCGCGCCGACTGCGGGGTGAGTCTCGTTGAATCGTCCTCGTCGCAAGGTCACATACGCGCATGCGGGTAATTCGTGGATGGCCTTCAAGGCACTTCTCGAGGGCATGGGAAACGAGGTCGTATCGCCGGTCGAACCCAACGCCAGGACGCTGAGCCTGGGCGTCTCCCTGGCCCCGGAATTCGCGTGCCTCCCCCTCAAGATTACGCTCGGTTCCTATGTTGATGCGATCCAGCGGGGGGCCGACACCATCGTGGCGACCGGGGGAGTGGGCCCGTGCAGGGCTGGTTACTATACCACCCTCCAGAAGGAGATCCTCACGAACTCGGGGTTCGACGCCGAGGTCATCACGTTCGAACCCCTGAGCTGCGGCATCGGCCGTTTCATCCACAACATGGGGATGCTGAACAGGGACAGGCTGTCGCCCCTCGCCGTAGCTTCACTGATCAGGCATTGCTGGGAACAGATCAAGGCATTCGACGATCTCGAACGGGCGCTCCATCTTGTCAGGCCCCGCGAGATCAGGAGGGGCGAGGCTGAAAGGGTGTACCGCAGCGCCGTGGGTCAGGTCGGTGAGGCAGGGACCGTCCGGCGGGTCAGGGAGGCAAGGAGTGAGGGTCTGGCGGCGCTCCGGGCCGTGGAGCAGGACCCGGACGCCGATCCCGTCAGAGTCGGTATCGTGGGCGAGATATACGTCGTCATAGAGCCCGCCGCCAATCTCAACATAGAGAGGATTCTCGGGGATCTGGGGGCCGAGGTGAAGAGGTCCATCTTCCTCACGGGCTGGACAATGGACAACGCGGTTCACGAGGGTGGGGGCAGGGATATCAAGAAGGCGGCGGCGCGCTACCTTCCTGAGATGGTGGGCGGGCACGGCCAGGATTCAATCGGGCACACCGTCGTCTATGCCAGGGAGCAGGTCGACGGAGTCGTTCAGCTCGCTCCGTTCACTTGCATTCCCGAGATCGTTGCCAAGGCGATATTGCCCAGGGTTTCGGAGGATCTCGACATACCGGTGATCTCGTTCTTCCTGGATGAGCAGACGGGCGAAGCGGGGGTGCGGACGCGCCTCGAGGCGTTCGTGGACCTATTGAAGAGGAAGAGGGACGCCCGCAGGCGGCAGGGTCCGGATCCGGTCCGGGTGCACAGGGGGGTCGCGTGATGAAGACGTATCTGGGAATCGACGTCGGTTCTGTGAGCACGAACGTTGCGGTCATTGGCGACGACCTCAAGGTGAGGGGATCGCTATACCTGCGGACGATGGGCAGGCCGATCGAAGCGGTCCAGGAGGGCCTCAGGCAGAGCGCCGCCACCCTCGCGCCCGGGGATACAATCGCAGGGGTCGGCACGACCGGTAGCGCCAGGCAACTTGCCAGCGTGATAGCGGGGGCCGACGTGGTCAAGAACGAGATCACGTCGCACGCTGTCTCTGCCATGTGGGTGGCGCCCGGGGTTCGGACTGTGATCGAGATCGGTGGCCAGGACTCAAAAGTCATCATCTTGCGTGACGGTGTTGTCTCGGACTTCGGCATGAATACCATCTGCGCCGCCGGCACAGGGTCATTCCTCGATCAGCAGGCCTCCCGGCTGGGGATACCCATAGAGGAATTCGGCCCTATTGCCGTGACCTCCACTACCCCCGTGAGGATCGCCGGCAGGTGCGCCGTGTTCGCCGAATCGGACATGGTTCACAAGCAGCAGATGGGTCACAAGATCCCCGACATCCTCATGGGACTCTGCCAGGCCCTTGTGAGGAACTACCTGAACAACGTGGCAAAGGGCAAGCCCATTGTGCCTCCGGTCGTGTTCCAGGGCGGAGTGGCCGCCAACGCCGGCATAAGGAAGGCGTTCGAGGACGCGCTGGGGTGTGAAGTGATAGTGCCGGAACACTACGGCGTGATGGGGGCCATTGGAGCGGCGATCCTCGCGAGGGAAACAATGAAGGGGGCAAGGCCGACGCGGTTCAGGGGGTTCGAAGCGGGCAACATACCGTTTGAGAGCTCATCGTTCGAGTGCACTAATTGTCCGAACAGATGCGAGATCGTGGAGATCTCGATGTCCGGCGCCGTGGTGTCCAGGTGGGGCGGCAAGTGTCCTCGCTGGGAAACGGGGGAAGGCAGCGCGACCAGACAATCAGTTCACAGTAACCTGTACAAGCCGGCCTGTTGATCCAGCCATTTGCGGAGGTGTTCCTTATTGTACGGCCTTTTCGCGGGCCTCACGTCCCTAACCTGGCAGCAGCTGATCATGATTCTCGTCGGCGGCGTCCTCATTTACCTGGCCATAGCCAGGGACTACGAGCCAGTACTCCTTCTACCCATCGGTTTCGGCGCGATACTCGGCAACATCCCGTTTTCCTCAGCCACCGGTCACGAGGGACCCCTATCCATCCTGTACCGGGCGGGCATATCGAATGAGCTGTTCCCGGTGCTCATCTTCATCGGGATCGGCGCAATGATAGACTTCGGTCCCCTCCTGGAGAACCCCGTCATGATGCTGTTCGGTGGGGCCGCCCAGTTCGGTATATTCGCCACGGTCGTCCTCGCGGCGTCATTCGGGTTCACGCTGAAGGAGGCCGCGTCGATAGGCATAATCGGGACTGCGGACGGTCCCACGACCATATTCGTGGCGGCCAGATTCGCCCCGCACCTCCTGGGGCCGTTGTCGGTCGCCGCCTATTCATACATGTCGCTTGTGCCGGTCATACAACCGCCGGTGATACGCCTCCTCACTACCCCGGCGGAGCGGGCGATCCGCATGCCGTACGGCGGCCGCGGGAGGGTTTCCCGGACGATTAAGATCCTGTTCCCGATAGCGGTGACCCTGGTCGCGGGCGCCATCGCCCCCGTGAGCACCGCGCTCGTCGGCCTGCTGATGTTCGGCAACCTCCTCCGCGAGTGCGGGGTGGTCGACCGCCTGTCCAGGTCGGCGCAGAACGAACTGGCAAACGTGGTGACGCTCTTTCTTGGGATAGCGATCGGCGGCAGCATGGAGGCGAGCATGTTTCTCACCCCGCGCACCTTGCTGATCCTCGGGATGGGCCTCGTGGCCTTCGTCTTTGACACGGCCGGCGGCATCCTGTTCGCGAAATTCCTCAACCTCTTTCTGAGGAACAAGGTAAACCCAATGATCGGGGCCGCGGGGATATCGGCGTTCCCAATGTCCGGCAGACTCGTGGCCAAGATGGCTCTGAAGGAAGACGTGACAAACCACATCATCATGTCCGCTATCGGCGCGAACGTCGCAGGCCAGATCGGTTCGGTCGTGGCCGGGGCGCTTGTCCTATCGCTTGTCAAGTAGGCGCCGCGAAGAGGACTATTGCGGGGGAAGGGGCAGGTCGTTGAGAAACCAGGTGTTGCTGCAGTCGCTGGCGCTTCTGGTTCAGGGGATGGCGGGGACGCTCATAACGATGTTGATACTCACCGGTCTCACGAGATTAATGGGCCTGATCGGGGAACGGCGGGACCAGGAATAGGGGCTTGAAACGGATGGGCCGTTGAGACAACCCGGTTTCACACGCAATATTGCAAAATACCGCCGCATCACCCTCCGGGGCTAATGATGGTTTCCGGTTCGTCCGATATTATTAGATGTACGGAGAACCGCAAGCCCCGGGGGGTGATTATGTGAGGTTTCGTTTTGCGTTCAAGCTAGGGGGGGCGATGGCGGCGCCGCTTGCTTTTGTGTTGGTCGTGGCATGGGTTGGGGTTTCATCCCTGTCGCAGGTTCACGGGTATGTGCGCCAGGTCGCTGAGGATCAGATGAAAGTGATCGACCTGGTGACGCAGATCCAGGCTGAACAGGGGATGTACAGGCAATACGAACTCCAGCACATCCTGAGCACTACGCTCGGCGAGATGGACGACTACAAGACGAGGGGCGAGTCGTCGGCCAAGGCCATCCGCAGCATGACAGGGGAACTGGCGTCGTTCGCGACGGGCGATATGGCGGCGCTCGTGGCGGATCTGTCGAAGGCGTGGGATAGGTATGAGCAGACTCACGCTCCCCTGATCGATCTGAGCTACAACGACAAGAAGGGGGACGCGCTGAATCTCCTGAGAGGGGAATCGCGGGAGGCCCTCTACGAGGTGGAGAAGTGCGTCCGGGCTATGGTCTCCCTCGCACGCGAGGAATGCAAGGGGCGTGAAGCCGAGGCCCTCCAGGTCTACGAGCGTTCCCGCCTGGCGGTGCTGGCTGTGTGCGCGCTTACTGTCCTCATCGGAATACTATTCACGTTAATACTCAACGGGTCTATCGTAAGACCGCTCACTGACCTGGCGCACGCAAGCAAGCTCGTCGCATCGGGTGACCTCACCCACGAATTGCGCGTACGGAAGACCAGAGACGAATCGGAGGAAGTCTCCAGATCATTCGCCGAGATGGTCTCCAGCCTGAAGGGATTGATTCACGATGTCTCTGAGGGAGGCGAGAAGGTCTCTGTGGCCAGTGGGGCCGTATCCAGGGAGGCTGATGGGGTGTCCTCGGTCACCGAACGGATCATGGAGGCCGCTCGAACCTCGGTGGCGTCGGCAAACGAGCAGCTGGCATCGATGCACGGCGCCACTAAGATCATGGTCGAATTGGAGAAGGCCATTGAGGACATAGCCGAGGGCGCCCAGGAACAGAGCACAGCTGTCGCCGACGCGGTTTCCGCCGTCAAGAGCATGAACTCCGCGGTCAGGGAGATGGACCATGCCGCCGGCGAGGTTGTGGCTGCGGTGGAGCGCAGCCGCGCCGTGTCGGACAAGGGTGTATCCGCGGTGCAGCGGGCCCTGGGGGGCCTCGACTCCATAAAGGGCAAGTCCAAGGAAGCTACGGATTCCATGATGGAGTTCGGTAAATCACTCGAACGGATCACGCAGATACTCGAGACGATACGCCAGATCGCGGATCAGACCAACCTCCTCGCGTTGAATGCCGCGATCGAAGCCGCCCGCGCAGGCGAGCACGGTCGGGGATTCGCAGTCGTGGCCGACGAGGTGAGAAGCCTCGCGGACCGCGCCTCCAAGTCCACGAAGGAGATCGCTGACCTCATCAGAGAGGTCGAATCACACGCCGGGGACGCCGCGAAATGTGTGAGGAGCACCTTTGACGAGGCGGCGAGCGGCAGGCAGATGGGGGACGAGGTCGCGAACGCCCTCAACGAGATCGTATCGGTGGTTGCCGACGCCGGAACCAGAATCGAGGGCATCATCCAGGGGATGAAGACCCTTTCGGTTCATGGCGATTCAGTCAACCGCGCGGCCGAGAAAGTTGCGGGTGTGACGGAGCGGAACAGCGCGGCGACAGAAGAAATGAGCGCCGCGAGCCGCGAGGTCGTCAACGCCGTCGAACAGGCGCGATCTCTCGCCGAGAAGAACTCCGCGATGGCGGAGGAGATGTCATCCAGCGTGACCCAACTGAAGGCGTCCGCCCTGGGGCTCACGAAGGCCGCCGGATCGCTGACGGAGATCGCCGAGACGCTGCGCGTATCCGTCGGGAGGTTCAGGACCGGCGCAGCTGGCGAGGCGCAGGCGGACGCCGGCCCGGGGACTCCCGCCGGCGACCCGGGGTTGGCTGTCGAGACTGTCTAGACCGGTTCAAACCTCGCGGTGAAGAACCGGAGTACGGGGGGTTCGTACACCATGCGGAGCCCCCCGATTTTTTCCCTCTTGGCATAGAGGTCCATCACTGAGTCCGCGACGACGTCCATGTGGCGGTCCGTGTAAACCCTCCTCGGTATCGTGAGCCTGACCAGTTCGAGGTCGGCCCCCTTCTCATTGCCGTCCTTGTCGCGGCCCGCGGATACGATCCCGCGTTCCATGGACCTGACCCCGGAATCGAGATAGAGCGCGGCCGCAAGCATCTGGGCAGGGTACTGGCGCCGGGGGATGTGGGGCAGGAACCGCGCGGCGTCCAGATATACCGCGTGTCCCCCGATGGGTTTCACCACCGGGACGCCTGCCTCGATGAGCTGGCTGCCAAGGTATTGTACCTGGCTTACACGGTGGGCTATGTAGTCATCGTCGACGGATTCCCTGATCCCCCTGGCCAGGGCTTCCAGGTCCCTTCCGGCCAGCCCTCCGTAGGTGTGGAGACCTTCGAAGACGACCACGGTCTGGGTACAGAGACGGTACAGGTCGGGGTCTCTCAAGCCTATGAATCCGCCGATGTTCACCAGGCAGTCCTTCTTGGCGCTAACTATGCATATGTCTCCGCAGGACATCACGTCCTTCAGGATGTCCGCAACGCTACGGTGCGACTGCCCCGGCTCCCGCGTCTTGATGAAGTAGGCGTTCTCCACGCACCTTGTGGCATCGATCACGACTCTGATCCCGTACCTGTCGCACAGCCTCCTGACCTCGCGGATGTTCTCGAGCGAGACCGGCTGTCCGCCCGCCTGGTTGACCGTCACGGCGACCGAAACGTACGGCACACGGCCGGGACCGGCGTTGCGGAACACGTCCTCGAGCTTGCGGATGTCGACATTGCCCTTGAACGGGTGGTCCTTCTCGGGATCGAGGGCGTCGTCGACGACGACATCCACGAACTCGCCACCCGCCCTCTCGATGTGCGCGACCGTGGTGGTGAAATACATGTTGGCCGGCACCAGATCGCCGGGCTTCACCAGCAACGACGAAACGATGTTCTCGGCGCCGCGGCCCTGGTGGGTCGGCACCGTGTACTCGAACCCGTACACGTCCCGCACCGCCTCCTGGAGGTCCTCGAAGCTGCGGCTTCCGGCGTACGATTCGTCACCGAGCATGACACCTGCCCACTGGTTGTCGCTCATCGCGCCCGTGCCGCTGTCGGTGAGGAGGTCTATGTAGACGTCGCTGGATTTGAGCAGGAAAGTGTTGTAGCCGGCCTGCTCGATGGCCGCCTTGCGTTGCCCTGGGGTAGTCATTCTGAGGGGTTCCACCATCTTGATCCTGTAAGGTTCAGCGTTTCCACGCCTTGCCGCCATTCCCGTCCTCCCCTTCTGCCGTCACCACGGGCCTGTGGTTTCGGGTGGTAACAACAAAAGCGCTCCACGCGGGAGCGCATGTCTTCCCCCTGCCGTGCCGCCGTTCTACCGTGTGACCGCAAGTACTATTTAATTCCCGGCGTTAGCCGTTCAGCCCGCCTTCACAGGCAATCATAGTCCAGCAGCGGTTGTTCTGTCAACTCCCTTTCCTTTCAGTGCCGTCATGACGAATTGCGTCCGGTGATATTCACACGGGCCATACTGCCTCAAGGCACTGAGGTGCTCCTGTGTTCCGTGTCCGGTGTTGCTGTCCCATGCGTACTCTGGGTGCAGGGCGTGTAATCTCCGCATTATGAGATCTCGCTTGACTTTGGCCACGATGCCAGCAGCAAGAACCGGCGGGATGAATTCGTCGGCATGAACTACGCAGGAGACGCGTGAAGACCGCTTCCCCAAATGGTCCAGGCGCCATCTACCGTCAACGATGTACTGATCGGCATCGATCCTCTCGATGAGCCGCCTGAAGCCCTCGGTATTGGCCCAGTTGATTCCCCTCTCATTGATCTCTTGAACCGATAGCTCTTCGACGTCGATTCGCACGCTCTGTCGCTCTATCAATCCGAACAGCAGGTTGCGTTGCCGGGGTGATAGCCTTTTTGAGTCTCTCACTGGGAAACCGACACAATAACCGTCAAATCTGAACCCATGCGGCATCAGTACCGCCGCAATCACAAGAGGCCCTGCGAGTGCTCCCCGCCCGGCCTCATCTAGACCACATACGCCCAGACTGCCTATCATGCCTTGATGAGCCGCTCCCCTTAACACAGTACACGATTCACTCTACCTATTCGGCGTCTCACGGAAGATTCCCCCAGGGGATACTATTCCTGTATCATGCGCCGGTGCGTTTTGACTCTCTCGCACCACTCGTACCCGGCCCCCGGGGGGCGAACCAGCCTGGGCTGCCGGCGCTGGACGGTCTCGCGGGGTGGACGGCGAAGGTCCGTCTCACCCATGCCAGGGAGAACGAGTTACACATGTACATCATGAAGAAGAACGTCGACGACAGGACGGCCACCGCCACCAACACCGGTTCAACGAGGACAATCTCGAATTGTCGCTGAGTTACGCCTATCGCGCTGAGCAGCGGTTTCACGGAAAGATACCTCGGCATCATCAGCAAGGATACCATCTGTCGAGACGTGATGCCAAGCAGATAGGGGACGAAAACCAGCCACCCGGCGAAGCACATGGTGAAAAACAGGAAGAAGGCGATGAGGTTGACCGCGCGGGAACGAGCCGGCCCGTTCCAGTCGAAGCACAACCCGAATGAGCCGATGAGCAGGAAATATGCTACGGCTTCACCCGCCTGGAACAGCGCCCCTATCAGCAGCGTCGTGACGGCCACATGCCTCAAGCGGTAACCGAACCCGCCATCCAGCATCGCCGTTGTCGTGGGACAGAAGTATTTGAGCCATTTGAACGGACCGGGAAGGGACCTCCCGGCGATGTACATGAGAGTGGAGATGAGGGCCAGCAGGGCGGTCCTCGCCAGCATCCGCGTGTGTTGCCGCAGGTCCACCGTTTCCACGAGAAATCACCAGCCCCGTGGTACAAGGTATGCCGCAGCGCCTCACCGGGTGTCAGTCCCCAATTCTCTACGACAGCCGCGGGCGAGGCCCCCGCCCCGTCAAATACGCGATTTCCATAAAACCTGTAACAAGAATCACGATATATACAAATAAAGGGGGGGGTCTCTTCTCTCACGGATCGGTGGGGAAGGGTGTGCATGAACCTTCGGGTCAAGAGCCTTCTTATTACTGGAATAGCGGCGGCATTGCTCGCCGCCGCCCTGCACTTGCAGGGGTTGGCGAGCGCAACCACGTTCGTCGTGGTCCTCGTCCTGGCGGCCGTCATCAACCTGATTCTCGGCAAGATGGTCCTGCCTCCGCTGGCGCGACTCGTCGAAGGGATCAGAAGAGAAGCCCGGTTCCGGAGCATCACCGAGAACGTCCTGGACCTGATCGCCCAGCTGACCCCTGAGGGAGCGTGGCAATATGCGAGCCCATCCCATAAGACCGTATTGGGATACGACACCGGCTGGCTGCTGGGCAAGTCAATTCTCGATTTCGTACACCCCGACGACAGGCCGCTGATCGCCGCCATCACGGAAGATCCGGCGAACAGCCCGGTGGGACCGCGGGTCGAGGCCCGGGTCAGGCACGCCGGCGGCCACTACCTGTGCCTGGAATGTGAGGGCAATCCCCTTCTCGATGCTCGCGGCGTGCGCAGCACCATACTCGTGGGCAGGGACATAACCGAGCACAAGCGGGCCGACGAGGAATTGAGCCACCGGCTTGCACTGGAACAGGCCGTCACACATGTCGCCACCAGCCTCATGGCCGAGAAGGTGCCGGATCCCGGGCGGATGCTCGGCGTCCTAGGCCAGGTGCTCGGGGCCGATAGGGCCTGGGTGTTCCTGGCAAGGGAGGGCGGAGGATGCCTCGATCTGATGCACTGGTGGCCCGAGCCCGGAACGGGGGAGGGACCGGGGCCGCTGACGCTGTATTCCACGGCCATCGGCTGGCTGTGGAATGCCCTCCGTAACAACGAGAGCGTCGTGATACCCCATCTCGCGGCGCTACCAGCCGAAGCGTCCAGCGAGCGCGAGATCATGCAGGCGCAAGGGGTCTGCTCGGCGGTTGCCATCCCCTTGTCCTGCGCCGGGGAAACACTCGGGTTGATGGGATTCGGCGATGTGGAAGAGGCCAGGGATTGGCCGGAGGAAGACGTCCGCCTTCTCAGGGCGGTATGTGAGATGATGGCGGGGCACATCAAGCGGCGCCGCAGCGAAGAAGCCCTGCGTGAAAGCGAAGAGCGCTACCGGTTCCTCATCGAGAACCAGGACGAAGGCATCGCGATGCTCGATCTGAACGAGGGATTCACCTTTGCGAATCCTGCCGCAATAGAGATGTTCGGTTCCCCGCCCGGCGGGCTCGTGGGCAGGAATCTCAGCGAATTCACTGATCCCGACAACTTCAACATCATCCTGAACAACACGAAAATGAGATGGCAGGGGCTGAAGACGACCTACGAAATCGAGATAGAGGCTTCCGACGGCCGGAAACGCATCCTGCTCCTCACGGGGTCGCCCCGGTTCGACAGTCAGAACAGGTTGACAGGGACGTTCGGCATTTTCCGCGACATAACCGAGCAGAAGCAAGCAGAGGCCGAGATCAGGTATCTAAGCTTCCATGACAAGCTCACCGGCCTCTACAACAGGGCCTACTTCGAGGAGGAGTTGCGGCGAATCAACGGGCAGAGGCAGATGCCCATCAGCATCATCATGGGTGACGTGAACGGCTTGAAGCTGGTCAACGACGCGTTCGGTCACCACGAGGGGGACCGCATTCTCGTCGAAATCGCTCACGTCTTGAAGGCCAGTTGCCGGAAGGAGGACGTCGTGGCGCGATGGGGCGGGGACGAGTTCGTCATGGTCCTCCCCAGGTGCACCCAGAAGACCGCGGTGGAAGTGTGCGACAGGATAAGGCAATCCTGCCAGCAATGTGGCAGGAGTCCGTTGCAGCTCAGCATCGCCCTTGGAGCGGTCACGAAGGAGGACCACGACGAGAGCGTCTCGGATATCCTCAAGGAAGCCGAGGACAGGATGTACCGCAACAAGCTGCTGGAGAGCAAGAGCACGCGGAGCTTCATATTCCTCTCCCTGCAGAAGACCCTGCGCGAGAGGAGCCACGAGACGGAAGAGCACGCTCAGCGGCTCAAGGAGACAGCGGTGCGCATCGGCAGAGTGCTGGGACTCTCCGACAGCAAGATGGACGAACTCTCGCTTCTTGCCGCCCTTCACGACATCGGCAAGATCGCGATCCCTGATAGTATCCTCCTCAAGCCGTCGGGGCTCTCCGCCGAGGAATGGCAGACGGTCCGCAGACACCCCGAAATCGGGTACCGCATCGCCGCGTCGTCCCCCGAGATGGCGCCGATCGCCGAGGCCATCCTCAGCCACCACGAGAGATGGGACGGCGCGGGCTATCCACAGGGGTTGAAAGAAGGCCAGATACCCCTGATATCGAGGATCATCGCTGTCGCGGACGCGTACGACACGATGACCCACAGGAGCCAGTACAAAGACCCCATCGACGGAGAGGCCGCCGCGGAGGAAATCCGCCGGAATGCCGGCACCCAGTTCGATCCGGAGGTCGTCAGGGCGTTCCTTGAGGTATTCGCCGACATCAACCAGCGTCCGCAGCCTGTCGCGCCGGCTTAGAACGGGCAGACCAGCGGCACCATCACGGACAGGATCACCAGACCCATCAAGAACAGGGGAACCCCGGTTATCAGGAAGTCTGAGAATTTGTGCCCTTCCTTCTCGTACACGATGACGTTGGGCGGCGTTCCTATAGGTGTGGCCACCGCTATCGAGGTGGCCTTCGATGGCGCGGTCGCATTGAGCCCGTCTCCTGGAACCGTACGTGCCACGACAGGGCATCACGCAGCAAATGAGGCGCATGACCGCCGGCGCGCCCGGCCGCCGCGGAGTATTCCCTGAGCCATGGACGAAAATCGGGATGGGCGCAGTTCTCGACGATGACCCTTGCCCTTTCCCTCGGCGCCAGCCCGCGCAGGTCGGCGAGTCCCTGCTCGGTTACGATGACGTGAACGTCGTGCTCTGTATGGTCCACGTGTGAGACCATCGGGACAACCGACGAGACGGCGCCGCCCCTCGCGACCGATCCCGTGGCGAAGATGGTCAGATACGCGTTGCGGGCGAAATCCCCTGAACCGCCGATGCCGTTCATCATCCTCGATCCCAGGATGTTGGTGGAGTTCACGTTGCCGTAGATGTCCACCTCTATGGCCGTGTTCATGGCGATGCTGCCCAGTCTCCTGATCACCTCCGGGTTGTTGGATATCTCCTGCGGCCTGAGTATGATCTTGTTCCGGTATTCCTTCATCCCGGAGTAGAGGCGGGGCAGCCTCTCCGGCGAGACCGTCAGCGACGTCGCCGACGCGGAGGTAATCTTCCCCGCGTCGAGCAGGTCCAGGGCGGAGTCCTGAATGACCTCCGAGTAGAACGTCATGCCCTCGAAACCGGAGTCCAGCAGGCCGGCGAGCACGGCGTTCGCCACGCTCCCCACTCCCGATTGGAGGGGCAGGAGGTTGGACGGGAGTCGCCCCCTGCGGACCTCGTGTTCCAGAAAGTCGATGAGATGCCCCGCTATGGCCCGCGAGACGCCGTCCACCGGCGCGAGCGGCCTGACGTTGTCCATGATGTCCGTTTCCACGATTGCCGCGATCTTCCCGGGATCGCACGGGATGTAAGGAGTCCCGATCCTCTGATCCGGCGCCATGAGGGGGATCGGCGCCCTCGCCGGCGGGTCGGCGAGAATGTAGATGTCGTGCATTCCGAACAGGTCCTCCGGCTGGCTGGTGTTGATCTCGACGATGACCTTCCTTGCGCACTGCACGAACGTGGGCGTATTGCCGACCGACGTGGAAGGGACGATGTGTCCCTCGTGCGTGATCATCACGGCCTCCACAATTGCGAGGTCCAGCGGGCCGTAGAAGCCGTACCTGCACTGCTGCGCAACATGGCTGAGGTGAACGTCGAGGAAGAGGATGTCTCCCTCGTTAATCGAATCCCGGAGGGAATCGTTCGTCTGGTAGGGAAGCCGCCTGCGGATGGCCCCTGCCCTCGCGAGCTCACCGTCGAGTTCGTCACCGACGGAAGCGCCGGTGAGCAGGTCTATCTTGAACGCCCCTCCGGACCTCCGGGCCATCCTGGCGAGCGAGAGGGGCACCGCCTTCGGATACCCGGCCGGCGTGAAACCGCTCGCGCCAACTGTCATGCCGTTTTCCACGAGGGCGGCCGCCTCGTCCGCCGTCACCACTCTGTCCATGAGCAAGGAGCACTTCACTCGCCTATCCAGACCGGCCCCCACGAATCCATGCCACCTCCGCCTGCATGTCCCCCAAAACGAAAAACCTGGCCCAGACATGCCGTGATGTCATAGACCAGGTTTGCCGCCGCAGGAAGACCCCGGGGACAGGCGCTGTGGTCCCGGCCAGTGCCGCGCGGCGCGCGGCAGGGCGGCCGGCATCGATGACGTTGATGGTTTCGTTTTCATCGTCTGCCTGCCCAATTCCTCCTTTACGCAGACATGAAGGTATGCAGGGAGTTTACATCGTAGATCTCCACGTGCGCGGACCACCAGGCGCTCATTCGAGAGAGGCGGGGATGCGGCGTGACCCAGAGGTACCTGCTCTTTCAGAAGACTGAAGCGGCCCTGATTGAGGAGAAGGCCGACAAACTATTCGGGATAACCAGGCTCCTCGAAAGCGGTCTGAAGGGCGACTTCGATGACATACTGGCTAGAGCCCGGCCGCGGCCCAATACCAGGCAAGAAAAGATCCTGGCGCTCAACCGCGGGCTCTCGGAATTCACGGACTTCACGGCGAAGTGCTTCCCGGGGGTGGGCGTAGGTTACTACTGCCGTGATGTCGACGCCATCGTCACCTACGGGCCGAGCTCGGAGTTCGGGTCCATGGTTGGCATCAGCATGGGTCCCGGCCACATCGGAATGCAGGCAATGGAGCTCGGGAGAGAAGTGGTCGGCGTCGGCAGCATGGTCCGTGGGGAGATTATGAACTGTGTCCGGCCCGTCATCCGCAATGGCAGGGCGGTCGGGTTCGTATGGGCCAACGAGACCCTGGCCGACATCTACGCCCAGATCCAGCTCGGAGCGAAGAAGCTGTTCTTCTCCCCGGACGTGCAGCCGATACTGGGTCTTACGGGCTTATTGCTGTTTGCCAGCAGGTCGCTCCTCATGCCGTCGAAGACCCCGCGCAGCAGGGTGTCGTCCTATACCACGTGGATGAACCGCTTGCACAGGTACCTGGTCCTGTTCCTGAACTCGTTGAGCCTGGGCGTCCTGGTCGTGGACGCCGCGGGCGACATCATCTTCGTGAGCGACGGCATGCTGAGAATCGTGGAAAGGCAGCGTGAATCGCTGATAGGGACTTCGTGCGCCGCGTTCCTCGAGTCCATCGGCATCGAACACTCGCGTGTGCTCGGAGCGAACGCCGACGCCAGGAACCGCTTCGTGAACATCACGCTGAGCATCCCCGGCGGGCCGAAGGAGATTACCATCATTTCGACCCAGGTTGGCGGGGAGCTCGGGGGTGAAGAGGGTCACGTGCTGCTGTTCGAGGACCTGGCGAGGGCCAGGGCGGACGAAGAGCGGTTCCAGAAGGCCGAGAAGCTGGCGGCCGTCGGCGAGCTGGCGACGGCCATAGCCCACGAAATCCGGAACCCTCTGACTATTGTCGCCGGGTCCATCCAGCTCATCCCCCAGAAGCTGGACGACAGGGAGTTTCTCGTCAATTCCTCGATCATACTTGGCGAGGAACTTGCAAGGGTGAATGGCACGTTGGAGGCGCTACTGAACTTCGCCCGGTTCTCGAAGCCGAAGTGGGTCGCCGTCGACATGAACGCACTGGTGGCGAGGTCCCTGGACGTGATACGCGCGTACGCCGCCGCGGGATCGGTGCGAATCGAAGAGAGCTACGCCAGGAGAATCCCCGTCATCGAGGGCGACCCGGAACACCTGCAGCAGGCGTTCCTGAACACCATGCTCAACGCGCTGCAGGCTATGCCGGAGGGCGGCACGCTAAGGGTGACCACCTCCAGGCAGCAGGGGAGTTCGTACGTACAGATAACCTTCGAGGACACAGGGGCTGGCATACCGGAGGAAGAGCAGGAGAAGGTGTTCGACATGTTCTATTCCACGAAGAAAGGCGGGACCGGACTCGGCCTCCCCCTGGTACAGAGGATCGTGGATGAACACAAGGGGTACATCGAACTGCAGTCCCGTGAGGGTGAAGGAACGCGGTTCACGTTTTTCCTGCCCGTTCAGCAGATACTGCCGAGGCTGGCCAAGAACGGTGATTCTCACGAATCGGGTCTTGGAGGGATATCCGGGTGAGCATTCTGCCGAAGGTCCTGGTAGTAGACGATGAACCCAACATGGAGTGGCTGTTCAAGAGCAGTTTCGGCGGCATGTTCGATATATCGGGAGCGCGATCGGGAGAGGAAGCCCTCGAGAGGTTGTCACGCGACCATTTCGACCTCGTCATGCTCGATCTGAAATTGCCCGGGATGGGTGGCATGGATGTCCTGAAGCAGATCAAACAATTGCACCCCATAATCCCCGTTGTGATGATGACCGCGTACGGGACGGTGAAGACCGCGGTCGAG
Source organism: Ignavibacteriales bacterium (assembly GCA_050260105.1). Lineage (GTDB taxonomy): Bacteria > Bacillota > Sulfobacillia > JABLXB01 > JABLXB01 > SM1-B181. The sequence continues at coordinate 133,716 of JBLNBR010000039.1, forward strand.
GCGATGAAGACGGGAGCGCACGATTATGTGACCAAGCCGTTCGACGTGGAAGAGCTGAAGATCGTGATGGAGAACTCCCTCAAGTTCGGGAGGCTGACCCGTGAAGTTGAAGAACTCCGGGACGAGCTCAAGGAGAAGTTCCACGTCAAGAACATCATCACGGTCTCGCCCCTGATGCTCAACGTTTTCCGCATTATCGAGAAGGTTGCCTCCACAGACGCGCCCGTCGCCATCGAGGGCGAGAGCGGGACCGGCAAGGAGCTCGTGGCCAGGGCAATACACTGGGAGAGCCCGAGGAGGCACAGGCCGTTCTTGCCCGTGAACTGCGCGGCCTTGCCCGAGAACCTGCTCGAGAGCGAGCTGTTCGGGTACGAGGAAGGCGCCTTCACCGGCGCGAGGCGGAAGAAGCCGGGGAAGTTCGAGCTCGCCGACGGAGGGACGGTCTTCCTCGATGAAATCGGGGAGTTGCCCATGGACATGCAGGCCAAGGTGCTCAGGGTCCTGGAAGAGAAGGAAATCGAGCGCCTCGGCGGCACGCGCAGCATCCCCGTGGACATACGCGTGATATGCGCCACCAACAAGAGCCTGCGGTCACAGGTCGAGAAGGGCGGTTTTCGCGAGGATCTGTACTACAGGCTGGCCGTGATTCCGGTGAGCCTGCCGCCCCTGAGGGAGCGCAAGGAGGACATCCAGCCCCTCGTGGCCCATTTCGTCCGGCAGTTCGTGGGGAAGGCGCAGCAGCCGTTCAGCGTGACCCCGGAGGCGATGGACATTCTCAGGAGATACGACTGGCCCGGAAACGTGCGCGAGCTGAGGAACGTTATACAGCAGGCGGTTATACTCGGCGATGGGCGTACACTCACCCCGCAGATGCTGCCCGGATACATACGCGGCGCCGCCGGTGAGCGTGAACGGGACGGCTCGCCGGAGGATGGGGCCGGGAGGTTCAAACTCAAGGTCGGCGCGGCCCGGACCGATCACGAGAAGAGGCTGATTGCCGACGCGCTGGCCAGGTTCAATGGTAACCGCACGAAGGTCGCTGGGTATCTCGGGATCTCGAGGCGATCACTGCAGATGAAGATCAAGCAATACAAGCTCTGAATTGCGAATACTCTTGCACACTTGCGAATCCGTTTTCGCACCTCCGGGATTGCCGCCGGCTTGCCCGCGGCACTCGCTTGCCTGGCCATTCGCTGCTACCGCGCAACGTCGTCCGTGAGAGATCCGTGAGAGACATTCCGCGCAGGACCTGGCATGGCACTTGCTCGCTCCTTCTCCCCAGAGACACTACAGTAAGGAGGGGTACCATGCTTAGGCGGTTGGGTGACTTGTTCACCAGGATCATGGAGAGATATCTGCCCGACGCTTTCCTGTTCGCAGTATTGCTGACGTTCCTCTCGTTCGTACTGGCTCTCATCTTCACAGGCAAGGGCCCTCTCGCAATCGTGGACGCGTGGTGGGGCGGCGTGTGGTCCCTGCTGGCGTTCTCGATGCAGATGGCGCTGGTGCTCGTGACGGGCCACTGCCTTGCGTCAGCCCCCGCTATGAAGAGGTTCCTCGCGTCCATAGCGGGACTGGCCAAGACCCCCTCGCAGGCGGTCATCATCGTTACCCTGGTAGCCGGCATCTGCTCCTGGCTCCAGTGGGGCTTCGGCCTGATCGTCGGCGGCCTCCTGGCGATGGAAGTCGTAAAGAAGGTCGAGAAGGTCGACTACCCGCTCCTGATCGCAGGCGCCTACGCAGGGTTCGTCATCTGGCACATGGGCTTCTCGGGATCGGTCCCCCTGACCATCGCGACCCCCGGGAACCCGGCCAACCACCTGGAGAAGCTCCTGAAGATCGTGGTCCCGGTGTCGCAATCGGTATTCGCCCCGTGGAACCTGATACCCGCGTTGTTGATCCTGTTCTCACTGCCATTTGTGCTTGCCATGGCGTCTCCCTCGCCCGACAAGGCGAAGACCCTCAGCCCTGAGATACTGGCAAGGCTGCAGGGCGAGGAGGAGAAGAGGGGCGCGGATGAGAACTTCGTTCCCAAGACCTGGGCCGAGAAGATAGAGCGCAGCGTCGTCGTCAACTACCTGTTCTGTTTGATAGGCGTCGTGTTTTTCGTCAAGTACTTCGCTACCAAGGGGTTCAACCTGAATCTCGACATCGTCAACGGCCTGTTCCTGTTCGCAGGCCTGATTCTCCACAGGACCCCGATCAACTACGTAAGAGCAGTCGAGAACGCCATCAAGGGCGCCGGCGGGATCGTGCTCCAGTTCCCCGTGTACGGCGGAATCCAGGGGATCATGATGGGCACCGGCCTTGCCTCGGTGATAGCCGGATGGTTCGTGGCGATCGCCTCGAAGCAGACGTTCTACATGCTGCAGTTCTGGGCCGCAGGCCTCATCAACATGTTCATCCCGTCAGGTGGCGGCCAGTGGGCGGCGCAAGGCTCGATCAGCATCATGGCCGCTCAGAGGATGGGCGTTGACCCCGTGAAGACGGCCATGACGGTCGCCTGGGGCGATCAGTGGACGAACATGATCCAGCCATTCTGGGCCCTGCCGCTCCTTGGTCTCGCGGGCCTCAAGGCCAGGGACATCATGGGGTACACCACACTGGTGTTGATCTGGGTAGGCGTCATCCTCAGCATAGCGGCGGTCGTGATGGCCTAGCGATCCTATGGCGGCGCATTTGCTCGAGGAACGACTGTGCATTTGGAGAGGAGTGGGTTACCGGATGAGGGAAGCGGTCATTGTAAGCGCAACGAGGACTGCGATAGGGTCATTCCAGGGGGCGCTGGCGAATGTCCCACCGGCTGACCTGGGGGCCGTGGTGGTGAAGGAAGCCGTCCGCAGGGCGAACGTGCAACCCAAAGAGGTCGACGAGGTCGTCATGGGCTGCATTCTGCAGGCCAACCAGGGGCAGAACGTCACGAGACAGGCCGCCCTCAAGGCGGGATTGCCGGTTGAAGTGCCCTGCTACACCGTAAACATCATGTGTGCGTCCGGCATGAAGGCAATCGGCCTCGCTGCCCAGTCGGTGCTGCTGGGCGACGCCGACATCGTGGTGGCGGGCGGTACGGAGAGCATGGACATGGCCCCGTACGCGCTCGCCAGGGCGCGGAGCGGCTACAGGATGGGCCACGGCGAAATCACCGACACGATGATCAAGGACGGGCTCTGGTGCGTCTTCACCGACGCTCACATGGGCGTCACCGCAGAGAACATCGCCGAGAGATGGAAGATAAGCAGGGAGGAGCAGGACGAGTTCGCCGCTTGGAGCCAGCAGAAGGCCGAGAAGGCGATCAAGTCCGGCCGGTTCAAGGACGAGATCGTGCCCGTCCAGGTCCCGGGGAAGAAGAAGGGCGAGGTAATCGAGTTCCAGCAGGATGAGTACCCGAGATTCGGTGCAACGAAAGAAGCCCTCGCGAACCTGAGGCCGGCGTTCAAGAAGGACGGCACGGTGACCGCGGGCAATGCCTCCGGGGTGAACGACGGCGCGGCCGCGGTCGTGGTCATGTCGTCCGAACGCGCCGCGAAGATGGGGCTCAAGCCGCTCGCCACCATCGTCAGCTACGCGGCGGCGGGCGTGGACCCGGCCATCATGGGGATCGGACCGGTGCCGGCTACCCGGAAGGCGCTGGCGAAGGCGGGGCTGTCCCTGAAGGACATCGACCTGATCGAGGCCAACGAGGCTTTCGCCGCGCAGAGCATCGCCGTGGGCAGGGACCTTGGCTGGGACATGGACAAATTGAACGTCAACGGTGGGGCGATCGCGCTCGGGCACCCGATCGGTGCGTCTGGATGCAGGATCGTCGTCACCCTGCTGCACGAGATGATCAAGAGGGATCTGAAGCATGGCCTCGCCACCCTGTGCGTCGGAGGCGGCATGGGCTATGCCCTGATCGTGAGGAGATAGAGGCGGAGGAGGGTTTGCATGGATAAGGTCAGGACCATCGACCAGGCCATCGCCGGCGTCAGGGATGGAATGACGGTCATGATCGGCGGCTTCCTTGGATGCGGAACGCCCGAGAAGATAGTCGATGCGCTCGTTGCCAAGGGGGTCAAGGACCTCACTCTCATTGCGAACGACACGGCGATGCCGGAGAAGGGCATCGGGAAACTGATAGTGAATCGCCAGTTCAAGAAGATAATGGTGTCCCACATCGGGACGAACCCCGTCACGGGTAAACAGATGATAGCCGGAGAACTGGAGGTCCACCTGATCCCGCAGGGAACCCTGGCCGAGCGTATCCGTGCGGGCGGCGCCGGATTGGGCGGCTTCCTGACCCCCACCGGCCTGGGTACCGTCGTGGAAGAGGGAAAGCAGAAGGTCGTGGTCGACGGCAGGGAATACCTGCTGGAGACCCCCTTGAAGGCGGACATCGCCTTCCTGAAGGCGCACAAGGCCGACAGGCGCGGGAACCTGGTGTACAGGCGGGCCGCGAGGAATTTCAACCCCATCATGGCGACGGCCGCTGACCTTGTCATTGCCGAGATCGAGCAGATCGTGGAGAACGGCGAGATCGACCCTGATCACGTGATTACGCCCGGCGTGTTCGTAGACATGCTGGTGCTGGGTTGAGAGGGGAGGAGGCACGATGGACAAGAACGCCAGGAGAGAGTTGATGGTGAAACGGGTTGCCAGGGAGTTCAAGTCCGGGGACGTTGTGAACCTGGGGATAGGCATACCCACGCTCGTCGCAAACCACATCCCTGCCGACGTGGAGATCCTGCTCCAGTCGGAGAACGGGTTCATCGGTATCGGCCCGGCGCCCGAGCAGGGCAAGGAAGACAAGGACCTGGTCAACGCCGGTGGGATGCCGGTCACGATCGCTCCAGGCGGGGCGTGCTTCGACAGCGCGACGTCGTTCTCCATAATCCGTGGCGGGCACCTCGCGGCGACCGTCCTGGGCGCCCTTGAAGTCGACCAGCACGGCAACCTCGCCAACTGGATGGTGCCGGGCAAGATGGTTCCCGGGATGGGCGGGGCGATGGACCTGGTGACCGGGGCGAAGAAGGTCATAGTCGTCACAGAGCATGTCACGAAGGACGGCCAGCCGAAGATCCTGAAGCAATGCCGGCTGCCGCTCACGGCGAAGGGAAGGGTCAACCTGATCGTCAGCGACATGTGCGTCATGGAAGTGACGAAGCAGGGGCTTGTTCTGAAGGAGATATTCCCCGAATTCACCGTGGACGACATCAGGCAGGCGACTGAGGCTGAGTTCACGGTGGCCTCCGATCTGGTGGAAATGACTGCATAGGGCTTGCAGCGGTTCTACGCTGTCTGCCGGGCGGGCGTTGGGCCATGCCGCCCGGCAGTCTTTTTTTTGTGGGACCTCTGCATGTTCTTCATCAGGCGCCCGCTTGCGCCGATAATTGAGAAAGGGGGGGAATTATCCGGCGTCCTTTGGGGGAGCCGGCGATAGGGGGCGCACCGGATGTTGCGGTCTCTGACGACAAGACTCGTTGGCGGATTCCTTGCCGTGTCACTCCTGGCGGGGGCCTCGGGTGTCTTCCTGGTGTTCCAGTACCGGAAGTCGGTAGATTCCCTTACCCGGGTCATGAGTGTATACGGGCAGGCCAGCGTGCGTTCCAGTGACCTGGTGGGGAAGGTGTGGGAGGGATCGGCGAGTATCAGGGGGTTCCTGATGACGGGAAGCCAATCCGGCCTCGAGTCGTTCTACGCAGCCACGAGGCATGCCGGCGACCTCGCGGCGAGTATTCTGGAGCTGGATCTCGAAGAGGCTGATAAGCAGACGGTAAACGAGATCTCATCCCTTCTCTCGCGGACGGTCACGGCCGCGGAGGAATGTGTGCCATTCATCCGTGAGGGGAGGCGCGACGAAGCGTTCATAGCCCTCGGAAAGGCCACCCCGTTGATGAACGAACTTGTCAAGAAGGCATCGGAATTCAACGCGAAGATGACCGTTCTAGAAAGCCAAATGCAGGTGAAAGAGGAGGACAACTGCCGGAACGCCATGATCGCCGGGATAGCCGTGGTGGCCGCTGCGGTGGCCCTGAGCGTTGTGGCGGGCATCATGCTGGCGGTGGCTGTCACGAGGCCCATGAAGAGGCTAGCCGAGGCCGCAGCGCGCGTGGCCGGCGGAGATCTGGGCACGACAGACACCAGGATCAAGTCGAGGGATGAGGTAGGGAAGTTGGCGTCGGCGTTCAACGCGATGGTCCGGAGCCTGAGGACCGTGGTAGAGCGGGCGTCGCAGTCCGCCGAGCAAGTGGCGGCGTCGAGCGAGCAGCTCTCGGCTGCCAGCGAGCAGGTGAGCAACGCCATTCAGCAGATCACCGTGACGATACAGGACGTCGCGAAGGACACTGCGTCCCAGGCGGATGGGGCGAGACAGACCAGCACGGTGCTTGGGCAGCTTGGAAGGGCGATCGACCAGCTGGTGCAGGGGGCGCAGACTCAATCGAGGAGTCTGGGTGAAGCCGCGAAGACAGTCGATGGCATGAACAAGGCTGTCGAAGAGATATCCGTGTCATCTCAGCGGATGGCCGAGGTCTCGGAGAAGGTGAGCCTGGAGGCGGCCGGCGGCAAGGAAGCGGTCGACAGGACGGTCGAGGGCATGAAGGCGATAAACAACGCGAGCGACGCAATGAGTTCGAACATTGAGAGGCTTGCCGAGTACTCCGAGAAGATAGCGCAGATAGTCCAGGTGATCGATGACATCGCTGAACAGACGAATCTGCTGGCTCTCAACGCGGCAATCGAGGCCGCACGGGCAGGGGAACACGGGCGCGGGTTTGCGGTCGTGGCGGACGAAGTGCGGAGGCTCGCTGAGCGGTCCGGGAAATCGACCAAGGAGATCGCGGCCATAATCAACAACATCCAGAAGGGCACGGAGGACACCGTGAGGTCCGTGAACGAAGGCGCAGCGGCGGTCCAGGACGGGATGAAGATCGCCGCGGAGGCCCGTGAGATCCTGGAGCGCATAGTCGAGAGCGTGAAGGAAGCGTCGGTGCAGTTCGGACGGGTCAAGTCCGCGGTGAAGGACGTGCAAGATGCGAGCGAAGAGGTGCTCAGGTCCGTGGACGAGTCGGCTTCAGTGGTGCAGGAGAGTACGGCGGCCACCGAAGAGATGGCGGCGTCGAGTTCGCAGGTGCTGAGTTCCGCCGAGGCGATATCCGTGGCCGCCGAGCGCAATGCGGCTTCCGTGGAAGAGTTGTCCTCGTCGACGGAGGAGATCGGGGCGTCGGTTGCGGAGATGTCGAGTTCCGCGCAGTCGCTGGCGCAGATGGCGGCGGAACTCAAGAGCATCGTGTCGGCATTCAGGCTGTAGGCCGCCGGCACATCTGCCTGATCCTCGACATTACTCGAGGATGCCGCTTTTCTCCACGAACGACTTCATCTGGCCCGTCGTCTGGTACCCTTCGACGTAGGCGACGGGCTTACCGGTTCGATCCACAAAGATGATCTTCGGGATGACCTGCACCTGGTATTTCGAGGCCAGGTCCGGGTGATCGTACACGTCGACCGTGAGGAACACGATCTTGCCGCCGTAGTGCGCGGCCAGTTCCTCCATGACAGGCTTCATCCTGCGGCAGGGGTCGCAGGTATCCGACCCGAGCTTTATCACGGCCGGCAGGCCCTTCTTGGCGGCGTCGTCAATGTGCGACTTGTCCGCGTCACCGATGTGTGCACCGGCGTCGTTTGCGGGCTGCTGGGCCGGCTGTTGTGAGTCGGCCGGAGGATTGTTCCGCGACCGGCCTGCCGCACAGGCGCCGGTCAGCGACAACACCAGCGTTGCTGCAATCGTCAGGGCGATCGGCCTGATGACTCGGTGCATTACTCTCGTACCTCCCGGAACCTAGAATGCGGAATAGACGAGTAGGAGGCCGGCGGCGCACAGTAGCAGACCAGCCGCCCTCCGCGCAAACTGAATGCCGGCCGCGTATTTCTGCATCGCGTGTTCCACCGCGGCCCACGATAGGCTGGCGGCGAATACCAGGATGCAGTGCCCGAGGCTGTATGCGAGCATGTAGGCGAGGCCGCGCATGGGCTCAGCTCCGGCGGCCAGCAACCCCAGGATCGCGATCAGCATCGGCGAAGCGCACGGGGTCATCACGGTCCCGAACAGGACCCCGAACAGGAAGGCCGAAGGGGCGTTGGTGCGGCGGCGCACTAACGAGCACGTATCCCACCCGGCCGAACCCAACCAGCCGCCCATCATGAGGCCCGCCACGATGAGGATCCCACCGAAAGCGATGGTGATCCCCCTCATGCTGAAGGCCAGCGATCTGCCGATGTACACCGACAACAACCCAAGGGCGGCCAGCGAGGTGGTCGTGCCAAGGGTGAAGGCCGTGGCAACCAGGACTCGCCTCCGGACGGGGGCCGACGACGTGACGGCGCACGCAGCAGGCAGGGCAGCCAGCACACAGGGGCTGGCGGACGACAGTACACCCCCGAGGAACGCGAGCGCGATCCCCGCCAGCGCACTCATACCGGAGAAGTATTCTGGAGTCAGCCTGACCATGCGGATCCCCTTCCGGCATTCCCATCGATTTCGAGTTGGCTCAGTAATTCTATCATTACGGCACGCGTACATCAACGAGACGTCGAGGACGCGGGAAATGGATGTTGACGCACATATGGCTAAATGGTAATATACGCATGGAGAAAGGGGGTCGAGTGAGCGTGTTCAGGACATCGGTTAGTGACGCACAGGTCGCTGTATTCAAGGCGCTCGGTCATCCAACTAGACTGCGGATCGTCGAAATCCTCGCGACGCAGGGAAGCAAGTGTGTCTGCGAGCTAGTCGACATGCTGGACTTCGACCAATCGACCATCTCCAAGCACCTGGCTTTGCTGAGGTCCGTAGGCATCGTGAGGTGCGCCAAGGAGGGACTGATGGTCAGGTACGACCTCAATATGCGTTGCGTTTTCGGGTTCATGAAGTGTATCGAAAGGGTGGAAACGGGATCCGGAGAGGGGCTGGAATGCGGTCATGCGTGCATGACCGGCGGTATGGTGGAGGGAGTGGAGTCCAATGACTGAAGCTCAGAAGCTTCTGCTGATGATCGGTGCGTTCTTATCCGCATATTTCGCCCCACTGTCCAACCCCCGGGTGCAGGGCGCAATCCTCGAGGGATTCTACATGCTGCAGGAGTATGCCAGGGAGCACGTTCTGTTCTGCCTGGTGCCGGCCTTTTTCATCGCCGGGGCGATGCAGAACTTCGTCTCTCAACGCTCGGTGCTCAGGTACCTCGGCAAGGGCGCCATTCAGTGGGTTGCCTATTCGGTCGCCGCGGTGTCCGGGGCCATACTGGCGGTGTGCTCGTGCACAGTGCTGCCGCTCTTCATGGGGATATACAAGCGGGGCGCGGGCCTGGGACCTGCGTGCGCGTTCCTGTATTCGGGGCCTGCCATCAACGTGCTGGCGATCATATTGACCGCCAGGGTCCTGGGATGGCAGATAGGCGTGGCCAGGGCGCTCGGGGCCGTCCTGTTCTCCGTGGTGATCGGGATCCTGATGGCTGCCATCTTCAGGGGCGAGGAGTCGGAAAGGCAGAAGGGATTCGCCGGCGCGCCCGTGGCTGAACCGGGGGATCGCACCCTCGGGCAGACGACCTCGTACTTCGCCAGCCTCGTCGGCATTCTGATATTCGCCGCCTGGGGAAAACCCGCGCAGAGGATCGGCTTCTTCTATGACGTATGGCAGATCAAGTGGTACCTGGTGATCGCGCTCCTGGCGGCGCTGGCCTACATGCTGAAGCGGTGGTTCACGGGCGAGGAGATCGTGGCCTGGAAGGATTCCACCTGGGACTTTGCCAAGAAGATACTGCCACTGCTGTTCGGCGGGGTTCTAGTGTCCGGACTGCTCATGGGCAGGCCCGGAGTGGACACCGGCTTGATACCGTCCAGGTACGTCGCGGCCCTGGTCGGGGGCAACTCGCTGGCGGCGAACTTCGTGGCGTCGGTGGTCGGTGCATTCATGTATTTCGCCACACTGACGGAAGTGCCGATCATCCAGGGCCTGATAGGCTCCGGGATGGGCAAGGGGCCGGCACTGGCCCTGCTGCTCGCGGGGCCGGCCTTGAGCCTGCCGAGTATGATAGTGATACACAGCGTGCTGGGATTCAGGAAGACCTTCGCCTACTGCTCGCTGGTGGTGATCATGGCAACCGTCAGCGGCATGGCCTTCGGCGCGATCGCGGGTTGAACTCAGGGGGTGTGCAAATGAAGATCGAGATTCTGGGTCCCGGGTGCCCCAAGTGCAGGAAGACTGGGCAACTGATAGAGGACACTCTCAGGAAAATCGGGATCGAGGCGGAGATCGTCCACGTGACAGACCTGAACGAGATAATCGACCGCGGCGTGATGATGACCCCCGCGGTCATGGTCGACGGGGTGGTAAAGATTGAGGGCAGGATCCCGACCGAAGCGCAGATCAGGCAGTGGTCTGGCAAGTAGCGAGGGGCACAGAGACGAACGAAGGCTTGCTGACGAGCAGCCGGGGAGGGGAAAGAACGTGAAGTTCAAGGCGCCGAGAGAGCAGATTCCGTGGTACCCGTCTGTGGATGCGCAGAAATGCAGCGGATGCAGGACGTGCTTTGAGTTCTGCAGGCGGAAGACGTACGAGTGGGATGAGGAGAACGGCAAGCCGGTCGTGAAGAACCCGTTCAACTGCGTGGTCGGGTGCAGTAACTGCGCGGCCCAGTGTCCATCCGAAGCCATAACGTTCCCGCCGCTGTCCATCCTCAAGCAGTACATGTAACATCCAGTACACGCGACATTGAAGTGAGACGGGGTCTTTCCCGGGGGCGCCCACGAGACCAAGGTGGAGCGCTCCCGCTTCTTATTGGGCCGGCCGGGCCCTGGAGGAAACCGGTGAGTTTGACTCGAACTCCGTACCCGGATGGTCCGGCTGTCCGGACCGCAGCGTACTGTGATGGCGGGAGGTATGAGCAGTGGGTACTCGTACGGTAAGGGCGCCAAGAGGCACTGCGCTCTCGTGCAAGGGGTGGGCACAGGAGGCCGCGATGCGCATGTTGATGAACAACCTGGATCCCGAGGTGGCGGAGAAGCCGGATGAACTGATCGTCTACGGCGGCACCGGGAAGGCTGCGAGGAATTGGGAGGCGTTCGACGCGATCGTCGCGGCCCTCAAGGAACTCGAGAACGACGAAACCCTCCTGGTACAGTCGGGCAAACCGGTTGCGGTATTCCGGACCCATCCGATGGCCCCGCGCGTGTTGATCGCCAACTCTCTCCTCGTCCCGGCCTGGGGCACGTGGGAGCACTTCTGGGAGCTGGAGAAGAAGGGCCTGATCATGTACGGCCAGATGACGGCGGGGAGCTGGATTTACATCGGTTCTCAGGGGATCATCCAGGGCACTTACGAGACGCTGGCCGAATGTGCAAGGCAGAGGTTCGGCGGCACGTTGAAGGGCAGGCTCGTCGTAACCGGAGGTCTCGGCGGCATGAGCGGGGCGCAGCCCCTCGCCATCACGATGAACGAGGGCGTGGCCCTGATCGTCGAGGTCGACCCCGCCAGGATCGAACGCCGGGTGAAGATGGGCTTCTGCGATAGGATGACGAACAGCCTGGACGAGGCGCTGGAATGGGCCATGGACGCGAAGCGCAAGGGTATCGCCGAATCCATCGCCCTGCTGGGGAACACCGCGGAGATACACCCCGAGATGGTGCGGCGCGGGGTCGTGCCGGACGTGGTCACCGACCAGACGTCTGCCCACGACATGTTGAATGGCTACGTGCCGGCGGGGATGAGCCTCGCGGACGCGCTGGAGCTACGGAAGACGAAGCCGCAGGAATACGTGAAGCGGGCCATGGAGAGCGTCGCGGTCCACGTGCGGGCGATGCTCGACTGGCAGGAGGCCGGCGCGGTGGTGTTCGACTACGGCAACAACATCCGCCAGCAGGCATTCAGGGCGGGTGTCGAGAACGCGTTTGATTTCCCCGGCTTCGTGCCCGCGTTCATCAGGCCGATGTTCTGCGAGGGGAAGGGGCCGTTCAGGTGGGCGGCGCTTTCGGGCGACCCCCAGGACATCTACAGAACCGATAGGGTCATCATGGACGAGATGAAGCATAACGAACCCCTGATGCGCTGGATGAAGATGGCGGAGGAGAAGATACCGTTCCAGGGACTGCCATCGAGGATATGCTGGCTCGGCTACGGGGAGAGGGACCGCATAGGGCTGATTTTCAACGACCTCGTGAAGAAGGGCGAGATCAGGGCCCCCATCGTCATCGGGCGCGACCACTTAGACAGCGGGAGCGTCGCCTCACCGAACAGGGAAACCGAGGGAATGAAAGACGGGAGCGACGCCATCGCCGACTGGCCGATACTGAATGCCCTTGTCAACACGGCGGCGGGCGCGAGCTGGGTATCGGTTCATCACGGTGGGGGAGTGGGGATCGGCTATTCGATGCACGCGGGGATGGTGGTAGTGGCGGACGGCACCAGAGAGGGTGAAGAGCGGCTCGGCAGGGTGCTCGTGACGGACCCGGGCACGGGTGTGGCGAGACACGCCGACGCAGGCTACGACCTGGCCATTGCCGCTGCGAAGAAGGGCGGCGTCAGGATTCCGATGATGAAATAGCGGGAAGGTGTGACGTCCATTATGTTAATCCTTGTCACCAATGTAGGCAGCACCTCGTTGAAGTTCAAGCTGTTCCGGATGGAGGACGAAGGGGTCCTGGCATCGGGCAAGATCGACAGGATCGGGGGCAGTGCCTCCGTGTTTTCCTATTCGGCCGGGGGGACCGGTTTCTCGCGGGAAGTGGTCGCCGGCGATTACTCCGCGGCCATCCGGATGATGGTCGACGCGCTCACCTCGGCGGAGACCGGGGTCATCGCGAGTCTGAACGAGGTCCAGGCCGTGGGTTTCAAGACTGTGCACGCGAAGAACGTCACTGGCTCGGTGTTGCTCGATGAGCGGGTCATTCAGGCGATGGAGGACTACAACGATATAGCGCCCGCCCACAACCCGCCGTACGTGACCGCGATCCGCATGTTCCAGGAGGCCATGCCCGGTAAGCCCCTGGTAGGGGTATTCGAAACCTCCTTCCACCAGACGATGCCCGACTATGCGTACATGTACAGTACCCCCTATTCGTGGTACGAACGGTACGGCGTCAGGAGGTTCGGTTTCCACGGCGCGTCCCACCGCTACGTAACCGAACGGGTGGTTACGCTGACAGGCGTCGCGGATACGAGACTGGTATCCTGCCATCTGGGAGGTAGTTCTTCACTCTGCGCCGTGCTCAACGGCAAGTCCGTGGATACATCGCTGGGCTTTTCGGTACAGGCCGGGACATTGCAGGGGACTCGCTGCGGCGACGTGGACTGGTTCGCGGCCTATCACGTGATAAGGCAAGCGGGAATCTCCGTTGATGAGGCCGCCAGGCAACTCGTCAAGGAGAGCGGGCTGAAGGGGGTGTCCGGAGTCAGCTCCGAGATGCGCGATATCGAGAAGGCCGCGGCGCAGGGGAACGACAGGGCAAGGCTGGCCGTAGACATGTTCTGCTACACTGTGAAGAAATACATCGGGTCGTACGCGGCGGCTCTGGGCGGCCTCGACGCCGTGGCCTTCGCGGGCGGGATCGGCGAGAACTCGGCTGTCATACGGGCGAGGGTGCTCGCCGGCCTGGAGTTCATGGGAATCGAAATGGACGGCGCCAGAAACCAGGACGGCCCGGCGGAGAGGGTGATTTCCGCCGATTCCTCGAAGGTGCGGGTATATGTCATACCAACGAACGAGGAGATCATCGTCGCGCGGGAAACGGCCCGGGTGATAGGCGAGCGCGCGGTCCCGGGCCTTTGACTGTTGACAGAATGTTGGGTAGTGTAAGAGGGGCGGGAGGCGAGTCAACAATGCACGAAGATGGGGCTGGCGCCACACCACTCTTACGCAGCCTTTGCGAGGCCATGGCCCAGTGGGGGGACGTGAGCGGTTCCATGGAGGGCATCTGCCGCGCGCTGGTGGAGGGCCTTCCGGGGGTCGATCTGTGTGCGGCCTACGCCAGGGATCGCAGCGGAGAAACGACGCCGGTGGCGTGCTTCCCTTCGGCTGGCGGGGACGGGATTGAGGGTGTGTTTTCTTTTGCCGAGGACACCCTGGGGACGGCGGGGATCCTGACCCGCGACCCCGGCGATGGCTCAGCCCTGTACGGCGGATCGGCGGTGACGAGGGGCGGCGACGGGATGGCCATAGTCGCGCACTCGGCCCCCGGGTTGTCTCCAGAGGAGCACAACAGGATCCACGACTGCCTGGGGTTCGCGGTTCGCCTGGTGCTGAGGGCCCTGGAATCCCTCGAGTCAATCGAGGCCGAGATGGAAGACCGCGCCATCCACCGGGTGCAGATGATGCGTTCCGAAATGATAGCCACGCTGTCCCACGAGATGAGGACTCCGCTCGCCGGCATAAAGGGCTACGTTACGGCGCTCCTCAGGAGTGACGTCAATTGGGGCGAGCAGACCAGGCTGGAGTTCCTTCAGACCATAAACGAGGAGAGCGACAAGCTGGAGAAAATGGCGGCCAGCATCCTCGATATGGCGGCGATGGAGACGGGGCAGGTCGCTATCGAGAAATCCCCGACGCTGCTGCCAAGGCTCGTTTCGGACGTTGTGTCGAAGATAGGTGTGAGGAGCAAGAAGCACAGATTCGTGATGGACTTCGAGACGGATTTTCCAGTGGTCTCGGTGGACGCGCTCCGAATCGAACAGGTACTGTACAACCTGCTCGACAACGCCGTGAAGTACTCGCCCGACGGAGGCCTGATCGTGGTCAGCGGGAGGGTCCGGCCGGATCACGTCGTGGTGGGCATTGCCGACCAGGGAAAAGGCATTCCCGCTGAACATCTGAACAGGCTGTTCGAGAAGTACTTCAGGATCGGGTCGCAGAAGCGCGTCGGTGGGCTCGGGCTCGGCCTGCCGATAGCCAGGCAACTGGTGGAAGGGCACGGCGGGCGTATCTGGGCGGAGAGCGTCGAGGGCAGAGGGACGACAGTGTTCTTCACACTACCCATCGACACGAGCAGGGAGGATCCGTGATGAGCCTGCACGGCAGGGAGAAGATACTGGTAATCGAGGACGAGCCCAAGATCGTGCGCCTGCTGAGGGCGAACCTCGAATCCGTCGGATACCGCGTGGCACATGCCCTTGCGGCCGGCGAGGGGCTCAGGGCGGTTGAGATGGAGTCCCCGGACCTCATAGTGTTGGACGTGATGCTGCCCGACGGAGACGGCTATTCCCTGTGCCGGAGGATTCGTGAGTTCTCGGACGTGCCGGTCATCATGCTTACGGCGAAGGCGGGCGAGCACGAAAAGATCAGGGGTTTCCAGAGCGGCGCCGACGACTACGTTACCAAGCCCTTCAGCTCGGCGGAACTGGTGGAGCGCGTGAAGGCGGTTCTCAAGCGGGCGGGCGGCGGAGCCTCGAATCACGGGACCGGTGAACTGACAGTGGGTGATCTCACCATCAGCTTCAGCCGGAGGAAGGTGTTCCGCGGGGCAACGGAGATCAAGCTAACGCCCATCGAGTACAGCCTGCTCTACCACCTCGCCGCCAACGCGGGGCGTGTGATGCTCCACGAAGAACTGCTCGCCCTTGTGTGGGGGCCCGAATACAGGAACGAGCTCGAGTACCTGCGAGCCTATATACGTCATCTCAGGCGGAAAATAGAGGTGGATCCCTCAAAGCCGGAGATCATTGTGTCGAACCCCGGAATCGGGTATTCCCTGGCAGTCCCGCAGTAGCCCCGGGACTATCCGGCCAGCCCCCCTTTTTTTACGGATTTTTCACGGCGCGCCCCGCTTTTTTTATGCGGATTTCACACCCCGGGTGCTACCATCGGTTCAGGATGAGTCCTGTCGTCCGATCGGGGGATGAGAGAATGCAGAGCAACCCTCTTCTGGAGAGCGTCAACATGGCTTACGAGAACGCTGTGTCGAAGCTGCGTCTGAATCCGGATCTGCGCGCCGTCCTTGCTTCCCCGGAGAGAGAGATCGCCGTCACCGTCCCGGTGGTGATGAAGGATGGCGGGCTGAAGACCTTTCGCGGATATCGAGTCCAACACTCCAGCGTCCGGGGGCCGTACAAGGGGGGGATCAGGTACGATCCCCGGGTGGATCTCGACGAGGTCAGGGCACTGGCGGCCCTGATGACGTGGAAATGCGCCGTGGTCAACATACCGTACGGCGGCGCCAAGGGCGGGGTCTGCTGTGACCCCGCGACCATGTCAACCCAAGAACTCGAGACACTGACCAGGAACTATGCCAGGATGATGGGACCGCTCATCGGACCCCAGACGGACATTCCCGCTCCGGACGTAAACACGGATGAGAGGGTCATGTCCTGGATCGTGGACGAGAGAATCCAGAGCGGGGCGCTGTGGTCGAGGGCGAGCGTGACAGGGAAACCCCTGATCCTGGGGGGCTCGTTTGGGCGCAGGGAGGCAACCGGGCGCGGCGTCGCATCCGTGGCCCTGCACGCCCTCCGGAGGTCGGGGAGGAACCCCGCGGACTGTACGGTCGCCATTCAGGGCTTCGGCAAGGTTGGTTCGTGGGCTGCCAGGTTTCTCCATGACGCGGGTTGCAGGGTCATAGCCGTGAGCGACGTCTCAGGCGCGATTATGAGGGATCGTGGCCTCGATGTCCCCGGCCTCCTGGACTACGTCCAGAACTCCCACTCCCATTTGCTCGAGGGGTACGAGGCGGAGGGCGTCCGTGGTATCCATGGCGACGAGATTCTCGGGCTCGAGGTAGACGTGCTCATTCCCGCGGCCCTCGAGGGCCAGATCACTGAGGCCAACGCGGCCGGTGTCAAGGCGGCGATAGTCGTGGAAGGGGCGAACGGCCCCACGAGTTTCGCAGCCGATGAGATTCTGAACAGCCGCGGGGTCGTGGTGGTCCCCGACATACTGGCGAACGCCGGAGGCGTGATGGTCTCCTATCTCGAATGGGTGCAGAACCTGCAGAGCCTCCAGTGGCCGTTCGAAGACGTAATGGCGAGACTCGAGGAATCGATGGAGAGGGCCTGCGCCGAAGTATGGGCCGTCGCTAACGAAACGAATTCCTCGCTACGGACGGGGGCCTACATCCTGGCGATAAGGAGGGTGGCGCAGGCGGCCGCCATCCGGTTCTCTGTAGCCGCATGAGTGAGAATGAGGAGGAGTCTTCCATGGCAATTCCATTGGAGAACGTAGTACCGGTGAGCGTAGAGGAAGATGTGAGGGTCGCCGTTCGGGAAGCCCTTGAGTTCGCGGCCCGGAAGACGGGCCGGTCGCGCGGAGAGGCGGTACTCGCAAGCCTGGCGGCGGATGATGAGTGGGCCCTCGGGTACCTGGCCTACGGGCTGGCGTGCAACCTCGCGTCTTCCCTTGGAAACCTCGACGGGAACATCCGCGAGGCCTACGTCTTGGGCCTGCAGGGCGACGACTGCGGTTCCACGTCGTTTCCGGTTGTACTGGTGCTGAACACCACGTGCCGCACGGCGGCCCTGGAGTCCATTGTCGCCAGGGTGTCGGGCGCGCTTCCGCGGGCCCTGGCCGCGGAGGCTGGGCTGCGACCGGAATTGGCGGCCGGGTTCATGGATATACAGGTTGTTGAAGCAGAGGATGTCGCCATGAAGAGGGGACTTGGGGCGGCGATCCATTCCCTGTGGGCCCCCGCCCTGAAGGTGTGGTCCCGCGACACGGGTGACTGCGCGTGAGGATTTGCGTCGCGGGCGGAACGGACGGCGCCGGGAAAACGACCGTTGCTGTTAATACGGCCACCGTGCTGCACGCCCGGGGCGTGCCGGTGCAGATCGTGGATTGTGACGTGGATAACCCGGCCGTTCACCTGTTCATGAGACCATCGGGCGAGACGACGCGTGAAGTGTTTGGGCCATCACGGGAGGGCGGGGCCCCGCGACGCGTGGGGACGACCGTCCGGTGGACGAGGGACGGCATGGTGGTAGTGCAGGGGAGGTTAGCTCCGGATGGACCGGCGCTGGAAGAGTCCGCTCCTGCGCCGGCGTCGCTGGTCATCGAGGATGTCAAGCGACTGGCCGGAGCGGACGGGGTGGTAGTGTTCGATTGCCCTGGCGGGACGTCGGGATCCGCTGAGGCATCGGTGAAGGGATGTCATTTCGGCATACTCGTGGTAGATGCCTCTCCTGACGGTGCGGGGCAATTGAGGGCGGCAATCGATATGCTGAGGTCACTGGGCGTGCCGTACGGCGTCGTGATCAACCGGTATGACGCGGGCACTCGCGACCCGCTCGATTTCTGCCAGAAGGCCGGCATCCCGGTGCTGATGTGCATGCCCTACAGCGACCGCCTGGCCGCAGCGCACGCGGGTGGGATACCCATATCCACGACCTCTTACGAGTGGCGCCGTCGCTTCAACGCCCTGTGGGACAGGGCCGTGAGGACGGCGTCCAGATCCCCCGCCGCGCGATAGCGTCGCTACCCCTGTCTTCCCGCGAGGTATTCCTCCAACCTCGCCCTGATCTCTTGCCTGTTGGTGAAATCGCGAACGGGAATGACCGCGGGCGCGGCGCCCGCGAGCACTCCAACCAGGCTCGGCGAGGCCATTACGATGTCCGCGCCGGCACCCTTCGCCGTGCTCACATCGGTGGCTTCGACCCTGGCCTTGAGTTTCATTTCGGTCAGGACATCCTCGACGTACATCCTGAGCATGAGGCTACTTCCCATGCCCACACCGCAGACGGTGAGGATCTTCAGCGGTCTGGCCGGCTGCATCGAAATCACTCCCTGCGATCTGTCAGTGCCATAGTCATATTGAGCCCCATCTCCGCCGGTACTGCGCGACGTGCGCTTCGTTCGCCTCCGGCCCGCCCGGCACGTTCCCGCTGGTCCAGACGGGCGGGACAATACCGAGGGAAGCCAGGCGGGACGCAGCCTCGGCCACCAGGCTGTTGCATATGGCGGCGCAGGCCACTGTGGACAGCGGGGCGACCCGCGGCGCTCCTTCACGCAACTCGACCGCGGCGTCTCCGTATGGGACGCCGTTGTCGATGACCACATCGGATATCTCGTACAGTCTCTTCCCGCTCGAATGGGCCGGAGCGACGGCCCGTGAGTGCGCGAGCGAGGTTATTCCAATCACCTTGAGACCCCTCTCACGAGCGCCGAGGGCTACCTCGATGGGGGCTGGATTCCTGCCGGATTGCGACACCACGATCACCACCTCCCCCGGACGCGTCTCGTGGTGCCTGAACAGGATCTGCCCGAAGCCTTCGAGTCGTTCGAGGTCGCTGGACTTCATGAAGCCGCCCAACGCGGTCATGTCCGCATCCAAGATCGGGCTGACCGGGACCAGGCCGCCGGCTCTCGCGAACATCTCCTCGGCCATGGTATGTGAATGGCCCGCGCCGAAGACGTGAACCACGCCGCCGCCCGCGATCGCCCGGGCCATCAATTCGGCCCCCGCCTCGATGCTCCGCACCTGCGTATCGCGAATCCGCCTGAGGGTATCCATTGCGAGGTCCAGATAGGTGATGACCGCAGACACGATTCCGCCTCCTCCAGACAACTAGCGGGGCGCCAGTCCGCGGGCGGCGCCGGCGCCCCAGGTCCGCACCAGAGAATGCTACATGAAAAGGCCGAGTACTGGTTTGAAGATCAGGATCAGGATATACCAGTCGGGGTCCGCCATCAAGGCCAGCTGCGACGCGGTGGTTGAAAGCATCGGCGCCGTGATGGCCTGGCCGAAGGCGAGCAGCGCGCCCATCAGCGCCCCGCCCAGGATGGCGCCTTTGACGCCGCCGGTCGAATTGCCGAATACACCCGCGGCGCCCCCTGGGAAGAACAGCTGGATCATGGGCGGGATGATCACCGCGAAGCCGGTGACGCCGAAGATGATCATCAGGACCAGGAACGCCGCCGTCGCGGACAGGAAACCGATGATTACGCCCATGGGGGCGTAGTTGAAGACGATGGGGCAGTCCAGAGCCGGTTTGGCGTTGGGCACAATCCTGGTGGCGATGCCGCGGAAGGCCGGCACAATCTCGGCCAGGATCATCCGGACGCCCACCAGGAGCACCGTGGTTCCGGCCCCGAACTTGAAGCCTTCAAGCAGGGTGTAAATGACGTAGTTCATGTCGCCCGCCTGTTTGGACACGAACTCGCGCCCCGCGAACAATGCCGCAATCACCGCGACCAGCCCGACCACCACGCTGGTCCCGACGGTCACATCCTTGACGAAACTGATGTTGTCGGGCAGTGTGACCTTCTCCGTCGTCTCTTCGGGCTTGCCGACCAACGGCCCCAGTATGCTGGCGAGCCACGCCCCGGAGGCGGACGTGTGGCCGAAGGCGACAGCGCCGGACTCGGTCACACGGGTCATCGCCCGGTGGATGAGGGCGGGTTGCAGGGTCCAGTACAATCCAGTGATGACTGAGCCTACCACCACCATCGATGTCATGGAGGCGTCAGGTGAGACCTCCTTCATCACTGCGAGCATGACCAGCGAAATCCAGTACATCAGGTGACCGGTGAGGTAGATGTACTTGAACGGGGTCAGCCGGGCCAGGATCACGTTGATGAGGAATCCGAATGTCATGATCAGGGTGGCGGCGCCGCTGTATGTCGCCATGAATTTGTCGAGGCCCATCCCCTTATCGGCGACAGGGGTGATGCCGAAGGCTTGCTGGATGATGGGAGTGAAGTTGTTCAACGCCCCCACGATGACTCCGGCGCCGATCGTCACGATCAGGAGCCCGGCCATTGTCTTGACTGCGCCCATGACGGTGTCGCTGAAGGATTTCCGCTGGGCTATCAGGCCGACCATGGCCACCAGCGCTATCAGGAGCGCGGGTTGCCCGAAAATGTTGGTTGCCAGGAAGCTAGCAATGGCCTGAAACGTCGACATCTTCCCTAACCTCCTGTCTACTCAGTCTTGAGCCGGAACGGTACGTCCAGATACGCCCGCGCTGTCACCCCCTTGTGAACCGGCGTGGAGGATGGTCAACACCTGGTCCTTACTCCTGGCCTTGCGCAGTCTCTCCAGGTCGCTCTTGTTCCCGAGGATCCTTGCCAGGTGGGAGAGAGCGGTCAGGTGCGAATCGTGGTCTATCGCTCCAAACGCGAACACCAGGTGAACCGGGTCGTTAGCCCCGGCGCCGAAAACCACCGGCGAGGCCAGCTGCACCATACTCACGCAGACGTTCCTCACATCGGCCTTGGGCCGGGCGTGGGCGAGCGCGACCCCCGGCACCACAACGACATACGGCCCCATCTGCTTGATCGTATTGACCATGCCGTCTACGTAGGACTCGTCCACGCCCCCGGTTTTTACCAGCAGCCTCCCGGCGGCGCGTACCGCTTCTTCCCAGCCGGCGGCGGCTACCCCGAGTTCGATGGTCTCCTCGGTCAGGAGGTCTGTGAGCATCGGCTTGCCTCCTTTGACAGGCCCGCTCTGCAGCCTGGATATGTAGCAGGACAAGGCGGCGTGGAGCCTGTCAGGCTCGGTGATTCTTGCGTGCCTGGATATCAGTGTCATGATGTCGTCTACAATCGTTGCCGTTGCGGGCCTGTCACGGTTCCCCGCGCATCGGGGGCCGGCGGCGCGGCCGGGGGCTGCACCGTCTTGCCCTTCACCGTCGCGGCCCCCAACGGTCTCCGGCGATCGCAGATCCGCCAGGAAAGCCGATACCCTGGCCACGTCCGGCGGGGGCAACAGCGGGTTCACGTAAAGGACGGGACCCGAAGTCGACACCACCGGCACGGTGCTGATCACCGGCTCGGAGGATTTCGCGAGAAGGCTCTTGGCCTGGCGCAGCGACAGTACGCCCGAGATCTCGAGCAGAGGAAACTCGCTCCGGAGGCGGGACGCCAGCAGATTCGCCGTCCCGACACCCGTCGCGCACACCACCACGACCCTGGGTGTCCGGCGCTTTTCCCCCCGGCTCCGCGAGAACCGTTCCACGGCCGCCCCGAGGTGGATCGCCACATACGCAATCTCACTGTTCGGGAAGTCGGACCCGATTGCCGGCTGCAGTGCCTTGCAGGCCTGCTTCGCCGCCATGTAGACGGCGGGGTAATCACGCTCGATCTCCGCCTCGAGCGGATTTGAAACAGGGGGCATTCCGTTCACCAGCCGGTGAATTGCCGGACCGAGGTGAAGGGCAAGGCCGGAGATCAGATCCTCGTCACCCGAAAGCGGCACGCCGAGGATCAGCTCGGCCTGGCGGGTCACGCGACGCGCCAATTCTTCGACTGCGGGCGTCTTCTCGGCCATCTGCACCCTGGTTCCCTGCAGGTGAAGGCTGATGTAGCCTGCCTCAGCCTCCGGAATGGCCACTCCGAATTTCTTCTGGAGCTTGTCTGCCATGTCCATGGCCACCCGGAAATAGGGTGAACCTTTGAGGGAGGCGAGCTGCTTCTCGGGCATTTGGATCGGGTGCCCGATTCTCAAACGCTGTATGGCTATGGCCAGGTGGATCACCAGGGCCGCGAAGGCGGTGTCGGCGAACTGCACGTCCAGGTCGTCCTGGGCGGCCAGGACGCACTGCTCTATGAAGCCCAGATCGATGCCGTCGAACAGCGACAGGAAATCCGGTTGCAGACTCGCGTTCACCCTGAGTGACGGGACAGCTGTGCTTCTCGCTTCGGGCCTGCGGCAGATATCCAGGGTGTGTAGTATGTCCGCCGTTTCCATGCCGCTGAACAGGAGGTCCAGGAGGGCCCGGCGCAGATTCGCCTCACTTCCCTGGACGCGATATCCCTGCCTCGAGTGCTCGAGATGGAGGTCGTAGCCCGCCAGCCATTTCTTCGCCCGGGCCAAATCCCTGGCCACTGTCACCCTGCTCACCGACAACTGCGCGGCCAGGACGGCGCACGACACCGGGCCGCTCCGGTCGAAGATGGAGAGGAGAACCGCCCTGAGCCTCTCCTGAGGGGACAGGATGTAGTGCTCCGGCGTCATACCGCCAAGTGAGCTGATGATGCCCACCCTGTCGCCATCCGCCCAGACTCCGACCCGTGGTCGTTTCACCAGGCGGGGGAATCCCTTTTCCGCCAGCCAATCGTCGATGGCATCGAGGTCGTAGCGCACTGTCCGCGCGCTTACATGGAATTGCCGCGCAAGCTGTGCGATGGTCGCCGGGCCGGTAGCGCCGGCCAGGTGGCTGAGGATCCGGGTGGAGCGCGCCTTCAGTTCAGCCATTGCTGGTTTTCCTTTCACAAATGTGGCAGACCTGGCAACGACGTCGAGACTGTGTCGGATGCGACTATGTGGCAAGCTTCTAGTATGAAGATGGATTCCCTCCCTCGTCCAGGGCAAAAAGTCTTGCGCCTTGAATGTGGCAAACGCGAAACAGTGCACCGGAAGGCGAGGGACCCTCCAGGCCGCGGCCCACGATATGTATACCAGCCACCTGTTGATCCACTGCACTAACGGCTGCTGTCGCCATAATGTGTTGATTTGTGTAACCCTGGCGAATGCGGGCGAATAGAATTGGGAACAGGGAGAATCCCCGATCCCTATCAATGCTGAGAAGGAAGTGGCGTTTATGATGAGACGCGTTGCGGGGGAGGTCCCGATGGTTCCCCCCGAGTGTGCCCCCGGGCTCCTTCCGTGCAACATGAGGCTGGCCGAAGCGTATGTGCCGTACCAGGTCTATGCCGCCGCCTTCGACCCAGCGCAGGCGCTCTGCGCGGGGACTGTGTTCCCCGAGCTCTATAAACCCTACGTGATCTCGTGCGGGGGAGGGATTGGGCCGTGGCAATGACCATACCGCCTGAGCAGCTGGCCCTGTTGAGGAGGATACAGGAGATCGAATTCGTGGCCATCGACCTCAACCTGTATCTCGACACGCACCCCGACGACCAGAGGGCGCTCTCCGACTACAATAGCGCCAGCCAGCAGTTTCACGCGCTGATGCATGAGTACGAGCGCTGCTACGGCCCTCTGGTGCACTTCGGGCACGGCATGAGCCGGCCGCCGTGGGCGTGGATCGAGGACCCGTGGCCATGGGACATCTGCTACTAGGAAGGGAGGCACAGTCGACCCATGTGGGTGTATGAGAAGAAACTGCAGATTCCGGTCAGGGTATCGATACCGGACGTGAGGATGGCCGCCCGGTTGATTACGCAGTACGGCGGGCCGGACTTCAGATTGTGCATACCCATGACCGCCAGATCGCTTCACCTCAAGTATCTTATTGCTTAGGGCCCTTGTCCACTTGGAGCAGACTACACAGAGAACGGTGAGCAGCGTGTGTATGCACGGGGCTCCACGCACCCCGAAAGTCCTAGTGGATGTCTGGCTTCTCAGGCCCATCCAGGTGAACGCCTCGTGGACTCCTTCGGCCTAGCCGAACTACCGTTGGAATAACCGTCTCCATCACTGCCAGAGCACTGCACAACACCCTCCTTCGCCAAGCACGGAGTGGTGGTGTGCCAGAGAGGAGGGCGAAAACGTGAAGCACAACGAGATAGATGTAGTGTACTCGGCAGATCTCGCCGCGCTATTATCCAGCGATTGTCAAGGCTGCCGAGGCACTGCCATGAGGGTTGAGATACTTGCGGAGCACACTCATATACAGCACAGCGAGAATGCAAGCCGAAGGAGACTATGTACGTACACCCTGTGCAGCACCTGCGGTCCGTACGGCAGTCCTTCGAGAGAGTACACCAAGAGGCCGCTAACCCCGCGACGGGGGTCACCTAGATCGGGCTCAAGGAAGGATGACGGACAGTACCTTGCAGCCGATGATCCAGGAGGCCATGACGAATTTCCACTGCATCTTCAAGCCGAGGTCCAGCGTGCTCTTGCCCGAACACGAGGACATGACCATGAGCATGGCGGACACGGGAGAAATGCAGAACCCGAGACAGGACCCAAGCATCAGCGCGCAGCTCAGCGATAGGATTGAGTGATGCCCGATGTAGGGGGAGACCATCGAAGACACTATGGTAGTCCCGATGAGTGGGTGGACTCCCACGAGTGATATTCCCCAGACCAGCGCCGACACGATCAGCGAGAACCAGAACGTGGACAAACCGGCCAGGCCGTTGAACACATCCACCGGGAGTCCGGAAGAGGCGATCTGGAACGCCCTGCCGGCGAATCCCGCCGTAATCATCAACAGGAATTGATCGGACAGGCCCGGGAGCTTCCGCGTGAAGTATCCCAGCGCGGACGCGAACGCCCGGCGAGACTCGCCGATTGCCAGGGCCCAGAGAGTGAACGCAGCTGCGGTGCATGGCACTATGGCCTGGTAGACTGTGTAGCCCATCAGGTTGCATGAGGCTATTGCGACCATGAAGAGCACGAGGGCTGCGGCCAGGGTGGACAGCCTGGCGAAAGGCGCCCGCTCCGCTGTCCTGTCCTGAGGCGCGGCCTGCTTCTGGATGGACTTCTCCCGGGATGCCGCCCCGGCATGACCCAGCCTGTGTGCGCGCTGTGACAGGTTGCGCAATGAGCCGGCATAGGCGAAGGCCATTGTGCAGGTAAGGACCGCGGCGCTCAGAATCAGGCCCGGCCTGACCACGGCCGGCCACCTGACCCCGCTGACGGCCAGGGTGATGGCCAGAGTTGGACTGGCGGGCGACCACAGCGACGCCGAGACGTAGCCTCTAGCCAGGCCCACCGCCAGGAAGGTCGAAGGCTCTTCCCCGATTTCCGCCACCGCGGGGGCGAGTATCATCCACGCGAGCGCGATCGCCGCCGTCAAGAGCACCGACCCCAGAAGATAGACCAGGAGAAGCGAGAACGCGAACAGGAGGATCGGATTCTTCATCCGGCGAGCCAGCAGGGCGAGAGCCTCGGGGTATCCTCCCAGATCGATGACTACTCCGAGCAAGGGAACTAGAGCCATCACCATGAGCACGCCGATGTTCTCTGCGAAACTCGAGACGACGACCACGGGCGATGCCCCGCAGTACACAAACAGCGCGGCGCCGGCGCCCATCAGGGCCAACGACAATACTCGAGACGTCGTATTCGAGGCCGCAAAAGCCAGGATCCCCGCAATCGCCGACAACACTCCGGCCAGCGTCACTGGGAATAAGGGGATATACTGAGCAAGCACCTCGGCGAGGAGTACAAGCGAGAAGCTGATTAGCCGCAGGCGATTGGACCAGGTCATTGTCACGGATCATCTACCTCGTAGTCTGCTGTGATCGTTGCCGCTGTGCGCCATCAGGGGGTCACCCGCCTCACCCATTATACCACGGCCTGCCTCGCGTGCTCGCCGGGCGCGGGATGGGGCATGCGCGACATATTTTCGCCGGGGCCGGAGGAAAATTCGCCCGCGCGTCGTATATGCCGTTGTTAAATACCAAAAACGTCGCAGGAAAGGTACCTAGGGTTCCGCACACGGGCTTCCGGCCTGCGTGGTCAGCGACCGAGCGGTATCGGCCCGGATAATCTCTGGAGCGCTTCCGGGTACACCGTGGGGATAGAAGACCCGAGCGGCAGGTTCCTGTAACTCTTGGGAGTGCTGCCGCTTCGGGTTTTTCTATATTTTTTGAGCGGCATGCGACGAGGAGAGGTGACGGTTCATGACGCGTGTATTGATTTTCGACACCACCCTGCGAGACGGGGAACAATCCCCCGGCGTGAGCCTTACTCCCAGCGAAAAACTAGAGATTGCGCGGCAGCTTGTCCGCCTTAAGGTGGATATTATCGAAGCAGGGTTCCCCATAGCGTCTCCGGGGGACTTCGAGGCGGTGAAGACTATCGCGCAGGAAGTCAGAGGGGCCGTGATCTGCGGGCTGGCGAGGACCAACCCGGCGGACATAGACAGCGCCGGCCGGGCCCTGGCAGGGGCGGAGCGGAAGCGCATACATACGTTCATCGCGTCATCAGACGTCCACATGAAATACAAATTGCGCATGGCGCCCCAGCAGGTGCTCGAGGCCGCAGTGAGGGCGGTGAAGCATGCCCGCCAGTACACCGGCGACGTGGAATTCTCCGCAGAGGATGCCACGCGAAGCTCCCCCGAGTTCCTCTGCAGGTTGTTCCAGGCGGCCATCGAGGCGGGGGCGACCACGATAAACGTCCCCGATACCGTCGGGTACATCGTTCCGGGGGAATTCGCCGCCCTGATCAGGCACTTGAGGGAGAACACGCCGGGGATCGATAGCGTCGTGATGTCGGTCCACTGCCACGACGACCTCGGCCTGGCCGTGGCCAATTCCCTGGCCGCGGTGGGCGAGGGAGTGGGTCAGATCGAATGCACTGTGAACGGCATCGGGGAGCGCGCCGGCAACGCCTCCCTGGAGGAAGTGGTCATGGCCCTCAGGGTCAGGCAGGACGTTCTCAAGGCGACAGTCGGCCTGGAGGCGGAGCAGATATACCGCTCGAGCCGGCTGGTATCCACGCTGACGGGCATGCCGGTTCCGGGGAACAAGGCCGTCGTGGGCGCCAACGCGTTCGCCCACGAATCGGGCATCCACCAGGACGGTGTCCTCAAGGAGAAGAGCACCTACGAGATCATGCGCCCTGAAGATGTTGGTGTCCCTGCCAGCCGTCTGGTGCTGGGCAAACACTCGGGCAGGCACGCCTTCCGCGAGCGCCTGCTCGCCCTCGGGTACTATCTCACCGAAGAAGACATCGAGCGGGCCTTCGTCCGTTTCAAGGATATGGCCGATCGCAAGAAAGACATCTCCGACCGCGACCTGGAAGCCCTTGTGGAGAACGAGGTCATGAAGGAGCCGGAGACGTGGACTCTAGACTGCTTCCAGGTGGCGACGGGGAACCGTACCCTTCCCACGGGCACTGTCTCTCTGGTGAAGGAGGGTTCGGCCGTGCGGGAGGCCGCGTGCGGGGACGGACCCGTGGACGCGTTGCTGCGCGCTGTCGAGCGGGCGGTCGGGGCGGATTTCCACCTCCAGGAGTTCACGCTCAGGGCCGTGACGGGCGGCAAGGACGCCCTCGGAGAGGCGGTCGTGCGCGTTGAGAGGGATGGCGCGGTGTATCTCGGCCGCGGGGTGAGTCCCGACATACTGGAGGCCAGTATTCGCGCTTATCTGCAGGCAGTGAACAGGTGGGCCGGCGGAGTCCCGGTGCGCCGTCAGGACGCAAGACCGGGTTCGGCAACAGGAGAGGCGAGGAGTTGACCTGGATGGGAAGACCGATGACCGCTGTAGAGAAGATCATTGCCGCCCATGCGGGGCGGGACGAAGTAAGACCGGGCGAGACGGTCTGGGCCGGGGTAGACTGGTGCCTCGGCAACGACATCACGACGCCCCTGGCTGTTGAACAGATGCGGGCCATGGGGTGTGAGCGAGTGTTCGACCCCGGCAGGATCATCCTGGTGCTCGACCACTTCCTGCCGGCGAAGGACATCGCCTCTGCCACCCAGGCCAGGGTAACCAGGGAATTCGCCAGGGAGCAGGGGATCACTCACTTCTACGAAGTTGGGCGCATGGGCATCGAGCACGCCCTGGTGCCCGAGCTCGGTGTGTTGCGCCCCGGCGATCTCTTCGTGGGGGCTGATTCTCACACGTGTACCAGTGGCGCCCTGGGGGTGCTGGCGACGGGGATCGGGTCGACCGATCTGGCGTGCGCGATGGCTCTGGGACAGATCTGGTTCCGCGTTCCCGAGACGATACGGATCGAATTCGCCGGCCGCCTGCCCCGGTGGGTGGGGGGCAAGGATCTGGCGTTGCTCGTCCTCTCCAACCTGGGAACGGAGGGCGCCAACTACTGTGCCCTCGAGTTCCGCGGGGAGGCCATAGACCACCTGTCCCTCGACGGCAGGCTCACTCTCTCTAACATGGCTGTGGAGGCGGGCGCGAAAGCGGGGCTGATTCCCCGGAACGGGTGGTTGAGCGACGCCGGCGCGCATGTCGCGGAGAGCCGTGTCTGGGACGTGTCGAATCTCGAACCGCAGGTCGCATGCCCGTTTTCCCCGGCGGACGTGGTACCCGTCAGGGAAGTGGCGGGGACCCCGGTGGACCAGGTCGTGATCGGTTCGTGCACGAACGGGCGCTTCGACGATCTGGCGGAGGCGGCGAAGATCCTGGCCGGCAGGAGGGTTCACCCCAACGTCAGGCTGATCGTCATACCTGCTACACAGGACGTTTACCGGAAGGCGATCCGCTCAGGGATCATCGACACACTCCTGGAGGCGGGCGCGGCCGTTTCCACCCCCACGTGCGGACCATGCCTGGGGGGACATATGGGAGTGCTGGCTGACGGCGAGGTGTGCCTGGCCACCACGAACAGGAACTTCCACGGGCGCATGGGACACGCGGGAAGCAGGGTTTATCTGGCGGGACCGGCCGTTGCGGCCGCGACCGCGGTACTGGGACACATCGCTCATCCCGGGGAGGTGGTCACTGGTGGCTAGGATGAAGGGAAGGGCGTGGAAGTTCGGGGATGATGTGGATACGGACATCATCATCCCGGCGAGATACCTCTATACCCACGATTCCAGGACTCTGGCCGCGCATTGCATGGAGGTCGCCGATCCAGGGTTTCCGGCCCAGGTGCGCCCGGGAGACGTGGTTGTGGCCGGCAGGAACTTCGGCTGCGGCAGTTCGCGAGAGCATGCGCCGCGTGCCCTGCAGGCCTGCGGCGTGCAGGCGGTGGTGGCCGCCTCGTTCGCTCGCATTTTCTTCAGAAACGCGGTGAACCTCGGCTTGCTGCTCCTGGAGTCTCCAGTTGCGGCGGAGGAGATCGGGCGTGGCGAGCAGGTGGAGATAGACCCGGAAAATGGAGTGCTGTATCTGGCGTCCGGCAAGACCATCCCCGTGAAGTATCCGGCAGGGGCCGCGGCCGATGTGCTTCGTGCGGGGGGCCTGGCCGAATACGTCCGCACGAAGTTTGCCGGCGGCCCGCAAGGGGGCGTGGACCGTGGTTCGTGATCTGCGTCTGAAGGTGGCAGTGCTTGCCGGAGACGGCATCGGGCCGGAGGTCACCGCTCAGGCCGTGGAGGCCATGAAGGCAGCTGCGGCCGCCGTAGGGATTACCGTGGTGTTCGAGCATATGCCCGTGGGCGGGGAGGCCATCGAACAGGCGGGCGAACCGCTCCCCGGAAGGGTGCTGGACGGGTGCAGGAAATCGGATGCGGTGCTTCTTGGTGCCGTCGGTGGACCGAGGTGGAACGGGCTGCCCCAGGCGAGAAGACCCGAAGCGGGCTTGCTCGCTCTCAGGCAGGAGATGGGCCTGTGGGCCAATCTCCGGCCGGTGGATATGTATCCCTCTCTGGCGGCCGCGTCTCCGCTACGCCCCGAATCGCTGGCGCAGGGCGTAAACATTCTGGTGGTCCGCGAACTATCGGGCGGCCTTTACTACGGTAAGCCGAGCGAGTGCAGGGAAGATGGCTCGGGCCGCATCGCCGTGGACACCATGTGGTACACGAGCCGCCAGATCGAGCGAGTGGTCCGGCTCGCGTTCTCCCTGGCGCGGCAGCGCCGGAAGCGAGTCCTCTCCGTTGACAAGGCCAACGTGCTTGCCTGTTCCCGTCTTTGGAGGCAGATTGTCGAGGACGTGAGCTCCGGCTTCCCGGACGTGGAGACTGAACATATGTACGTTGACGCGGCCGCAGCGGAAGTCGTCATGCGCCCACAACGCTTCGACGTGGTGGTCACGGAGAACATGTTTGGGGACATTCTCAGCGATCTTGGTGGAGCCTTGGTGGGATCACTGGGCCTCCTACCCTCCGCTTCCCTGGGTGACGACGGGCGGGGGCTGTTCGAGCCGGTCCACGGCTCGGCGCCCAGTCTGGCGGGGCAGGACAGGGCGAACCCCCTGGGCGCCATTCTGAGCGCTGCTCTCCTATTCAGGTACAGTGCGCCCGGCGAACGCGGCGCCCGCGCCGCGGGCCTCATAGAATCCGCGGTCGCACAGGTGCTGGATCTCGGCTATCGCACGGCCGACCTCGGGGCCACGGGCGCCCGTGTCACCGGCACGAGAGCCATGGGGGATCTGATAGTGGAGGCCGTTCACCGGCTCGCCGCAACGGCATGTGAAGGAGAGACGAAACCGGGGGGCGACAAATCGTGACCGGTGGAGAAACCCTCTGGAATTCGTTGATCGACCACGGTATCGAGGTGGTCTTCGGTTATCCCGGCGGTTCTGTGCTTTCCGTGTACGACGTGCTGCCGCGCGAACTCCGGCACGTGCTAGTGCGCCACGAGCAGGCGGCGGCCATGGCCGCGGACGGATACGCCCGCGCCACGGGCAGACTCGGCGTGTGCGTCGCCACCTCGGGTCCGGGGGCCCTGAACCTCCTGACGGGAGTGACCAACGCCTTCCTGGATTCCTGCCCTGTGCTGGCGATAACGGGTCAGGTTCCGACAGTGCAACTGGGACGGGACGCCTTCCAGGAAACAGACGTATTTGGAGTCACGATGCCCCTTACGAAGCATAACTACCTCGTGAGCCGCGTCGAGGATCTGCCTCGCGTGCTCAATGAGGCGATACACCTGGCCCAGGCGGGCCGGAGGGGGCCGGTCCTGGTGGACCTGCCCAGTGACGTGGCCATGGCGGAGGTGCCGGATGGAGTGAATGCCGCTCCACACCTTCCCGGATACAGACCCCGGCGGGACGGCCATCCGCCCCAGATAGCGAGGGCGGCGGAGACGCTGGGCGCAGCCGCTCGCCCCGTGATCCTGGCCGGTGGGGGGACCAGATGGGCGGGCGCCGCGCCGCTCGTGCTGCGCCTGGCGGAGAAGGCGAACATCCCTGTGGCCAGCACCCTCATGGGCCTTGGGGCGATACCCGCCGGCCATCCCCTGTTCCTCGGTATGATCGGGATGCACGGGACCGTGGCGGCCAACAGGGCCGTCCAGGAATGCGACGTGTTACTGGCTCTGGGGACGAGGTTCAGCGATCGCGTCACGGGGAAGCGGGACGCGTTTGCCCCCTTGGGTCAGATAATACACGTGGACGTGGATCCCGCCGAGGTGGGGAAGAACGTCCCGGCTCACATCCCGATAGTAGGTGACGTGGCCAGGGTCCTGGAGGCGCTCATTCCCCTTGTGCCGGGGAGGGAGAACGGGAAATGGCTCAGTCGAATCGCCGGCTTCAAGGGCCCGGCGGGCCCTGACGGCCTGGCTGTGCAGATAATCAGGTCCCTCGCAAGGGTCACCGAGGGCCTGGCGCGGCGCGACAGGCTGATTCTCGTTACGGACGTCGGGCAGCACCAGATGTGGGTCGCGCAGCAGTACCCGTTCTACCATCCCCGCACACTGGTCACCTCGGGCGGGCTGGGCGCCATGGGCTACGGCCTGCCGGCCTCCGTCGGCGCCCAGATCGGGTGTCCGGACAAGACGGTGGCGCTGGTGACGGGCGACGGGAGTCTGCAAATCAATATTCAGGAACTGGCAACGGTAGCCCAGGAGGGGCTCCCCATTAAGATAGTGCTGCTCGACAACGGCACCCTTGGCATGGTGCTCCAGTTGCAGGATCTGTTCTGCGGAGGTCACCGGGTCGCCGTTTCGATACAGGGGCCCGACTGGGTGGCGCTCGCCAGGGCATACGGCCTCAAGGCCTGGCGCGCCAGCGGTCTGGAGGAGGCGGAGGAAGGCCTCTCGGCCCTGTTTGCGGAGAGCGGGGCGGGATTGCTGCACTGCATCATCTCTCCGGATGAGAAGGCGCTACCCATGGTGCCGCCGGGTGAGCCCCTGACCCGCATCGTCAGCGAATGGCGAGGGGGTGAGGCGAAATGAGGTGCACTTTCTCCGTGCTGGTTGAAAACCAGCCCGGCGTCCTGACCCGCGTTGCGGGGCTGTTCGGGCGGCGTGGTTTCAACATAAAGAGTCTGGCGGTCGGGGTGACGCACGATCCGCACCTGTCCCGCATGACTATAGTGGTGGACGGCGATGAGGCTGTTCTCGAGCAGGTGCAGAAGCAGCTCGACAAGCTCATCAACATACTCAAGGTATCCGTCCTCGAGGAGGGCGCTTCCATCGGCAGGGAGCTCGCGCTCATCCGGGTGCATGCCCCGCCTGCCCAGCGCGCCGCCATCATGCAGGTGGCAGACATTTTCAGGGCAAAGATCGTGGACGTGGCCAGGCGTAGCCTGGTGATCGAGGTTACCGGAGACGAAGACAAGGTGTCGGCCATGGTGGAACTCCTCCGGGAGTTCGGCATCATCGAAGTGGTGCGTACAGGAAAGATCGCGATGGCTCGCGGCAGCAAACAGTCGAGTGGGGGTGTGAGTTATGGCGAGAGTGTTGTACGATCAGGACGCAGACTTGAGCCGGTTGAAGAAATCGCAAGTGGCGGTGTTGGGATTTGGAAGCCAGGGGGCCGCTCAGGCGCAGAACTTGAGGGATAGCGGCGTCGAAGTGGTGCTCGGGCTGCGGCAGGGCCCTTCCTGGGAAAGGGCGAAAGCCCAGGGATTCCGGGTGATGAGTCCCGCCGAGGCGTCCGCCTCATCCCAGGTGATCATGTTCTTGCTCCCGGACCACCAGCACCGGCAGGTATACCTCGAGCAGGTCTTGCCGAACATTGGGGCGGGCAAGGCGCTGGGGTTTTCTCACGGATTCAACATCCTGTACGGCCAGGTCGTGCCGCCCCCTGACGCGGACGTATTCATGGTGGCCCCCAAGGCCCCTGGCGCGCTCGTGCGCCGGTTGTATGTCGAGGGCGCTGGGGTCCCCTCCCTGCTGGCCGTGCACCAGGACGCCACCGGATCCGCCTATCAGACGGGACTGGCCTATGCGAAGGCGATCGGGAGCACGCGGGCGGGGGTCATCGAGACCACGTTCCGCGAGGAGACCGAGACGGATCTCCTCGGCGAACAGGCCGTCCTGTGCGGCGGCGTCACCGCCCTGATCAAGTCCGGGTTCGAAACGCTGGTCGAGGCCGGTTACCAGCCGGAGATCGCCTACTTCGAGTGCCTCAATGAACTCAAGTTGATCGTGGACCTGGTGTACGAGGGCGGGATCGCTCACATGCGCCGCGCCGTATCCGACACCGCCAAATACGGTGATGTCACCGAGGGGCCGCGGATCGTGGGTCCCGAGGTGAAGCAGGCGATGAAAAGGGCGCTGGCCCGCATCCAGTCGGGGGAGTTCGCCCGCGAATGGATCCTGGAGAACCAGGCCGGCAGGCCCGTTCTGACCAACCTCATGGCGAGGGAATCGACCCACCTCATCGAGCAGGTGGGCGACAAACTCCGCGCCATGATGCCCTGGTTGAAAGACAAGGCGAAGCGGGCGTAGCCCGTCTCGCGGCGGGCGGGTCGCCGGCCGGCGGCCTACCCGTAGTTGAGAAGGTTGAGACCCCCCACCTGCGTTGGGGGGTCTCGTTTCTACCCGGTGGTAACCGTGACGATCCGTGAATACCGTTAGATCAGAGACTCCCCGGCCCGGACCCCGGGCATTTGACGGTGAGGAAGCGGCGAATGAAGCCACCGGCCGCGCTGAGCGGTGTCGAAGTCCCGGATAGGGTCTATGACCGGCTGGCAAGGGTCCTGATCAGGCTCGCGAAGGCCGGAGAGGCAGGGTCCCGGAGTCCGGTGGACGGTGTGATGGAAGAACATGGACCTCCTCGTTCCCCCCCACATCAGCCCGGGGATGAAGGAATACCGCGACCCCAGGAAGACGCTCAACGGCCCAGGTCTCACGGCCGGCGGGTACATCCGGATATCCACGACGAAGGACGGCCAGGCCACCAGCATCGAAAACCAGCGGAAACTGATAGCCGATTGGGCTAGGGCCAACGGCTACACCGTCGCCCGCTTCTACACTGATGTGAGAACAGGAGCATACTCCCACCTGCGCGACGAGATGAGCCAGATGAGGGAGGATCTCAAACAAGGACTGATTCAGGGTGTCATCGCGAAGGAGGTGTCGAGGACATCGCGCGACGTCCTCGACGTGCTCGAACTCAAGCGGGAGATCGCCTCATACGGGGGTTTCTTCCTCACGATCAAGGAGAACTACGACAGCAGGACCGACGACGATGAGTTCTTCCTGATCATCCACGGCGGGCTGGCCCAGAGGGAACGCAAGGCCACGGCGGGGAGGGTCAAGGTCACACAGCTCATCAAGGCGCGGGAGGGCCGGACGAATGTAGCGGCGCCGGCCTTCGGCTACAAGCGGTCGGGTGACGGCCAGAGTCTCGTCCCCAACCCGGAAACGGCGCCGCTCTACCGCGCCATGATGGAGAGATGTCTGGAGGGATGGGGCTGCCGCAGGATCGCCCTGTGGCTCAACTCGGCGGGCAGCACGACCAAGAAGGGGCGGCCGTGGGATTCGAATTCGGTGAAGGTCGTCCTGGCGAACCCCGTGTACCTGGGGATAACCATCTACAACGCGACCACCGTCATACGGGATGCGTCAGGGCGGCCGCGGAGGGTGTTGAGGCCGAGGGAAGAGTGGGTAGTGACCTGCGGCACACACCCACCGCTCATAGATGATGAGACGTTCCGCTCGGTACAGGAGGTCATGCGGGAGCGCCGGCGGAGGTACTGGCACGAATGGAGTACAGGGATCAAGTACCTGGGATCGGCCGTCCTGCGCTGCGCGGCCTGCGGCAGCAAGGTGTACGGGACAAGACTCCCCCGCCCGGCAGGGGGATTCCACCTGAAATACAGGTGCTCCAACCGGACCGGCGCCTGCCCTGGTCCCTCCAGGACGTGGAACATGGACCGCGTCGATCGCATACTCATGGACCTCGTCAAGGGCGTGCTATCCGACGGGGAGAGGCTGCGCGAGTCGATAGCGCGAATCGCGGGACGGGACGAGGCCGGCGCCCACCGGGGGCGTGACCGGCTACGCGGATTGCGCGAGGACGTGGAACGCCTCGAGGCGGCGATGAGACTGGAGCAGGCGGCATACGAAAGCGGCGCCGTCACCCTGGAGGAGTTCGGCGTTCGCATGATGGAGCTGAGGCGGGAGCGGCAGCTCGCGGCGGATCTCATCGCACGGCTCGGCCATCCGCCTTCGAGTGCCGGCCTCGAAGCGCGGGTGGACTCACTGAACCGCAGGATCCAGATGATGCTGGCAGGCCTTGAGGGACTCCCGCTGGGGGAGAGGATGGAGCTTCTGAGGGCTGCGTTTGAGTCAGTCTACATAGATGGTGAATACAACGTATCTGCCCTGCAACTGCGGCTCTAGCGCTCAGGCCGCGCCGGAGGAGGCCTGGCCGTCAGGCCTCCCTTACTGTATCCCCATCCACGCGCAAGAGCAGGTTGTCGATGAGCCGGACCCCGTCTATGAACACGGCCAGGGCGATCAGCACCTCCCCGGAAAGGCGCTCAAGCGGGCTCAAGTCATCCCCGCTGACCAGGGCGATGTAGTCGATTCGGGTCCCCGGCGCCGCGGATACCTCCGCGGCCATCACTTCCTTCACCCTGCTGGCGTCTCGTTCCCCGCCCTCGATCAGCCTGCGCGCGATACCCAGTGAGCGGCTCAGCGCAAGGGCCGCCACTCGACCCTCCGGTCCCAGATACACGTTGCGGGAACTCATGGCCAGCCCGTCAGCCTCGCGGACAATCGGCAGGGTCACGATCCGGGTGTCTATGTTCAGATCGGCCACCATCCGTTTGATGACCACCACTTGCTGGGCATCCTTCTGGCCGAAGTAAGCGTGGTCGGGGGTCACGATGTTGAACAACTTGGTCACTACGGTCGCGACGCCCCGGAAGTGCCCGGGGCGCGAGGCGCCGCACAACCCACTGGTCAGCCTGTCGACATCCACGTGGGTCAGGGGCGGCTGCGGATACATCTCCTCAACGCCTGGCGCAAAGATGATATCGGCGCCCGCGCCCTCCGCAAGACCCGCGTCCCTGTCGAGGTCGCGCGGGTAGCGCTCGAAGTCTTCCCCCTGCCCGAACTGCAGGGGATTGACGAATATGCTCACCACGACCAGGTCGTTTTCGTCCCTGGCCCGGCGGATGAGGGACAGGTGTCCCTCGTGGAGATAACCCATGGTCGGCACCAATCCGACCGAATCGCCGCGCTCCCGGGCCGCACGAACGCGGCCACGCACCCCATCAATCGTACGGACGATTTCCATGAACGGCCCTCCTCAACTCATGAGACTCCATGCTCGTTGTCCACGCCGAACAGGCCGAGCATCGAGGACAACTCCCGCCCGGTGAGGCATCCCTTGGCCGCCGCCAGGCGCACTGTCTCGGCCCCGAGTACGCGGTACACCTTCTCGAGGCCGGGGACCTCGCGTGCAATCGCCCTCAGGTGTCCCTCCAGGATACCCGAGTCTCCGCGCTCCACCGGCCCCGTGAGAGCAGCCGGTATCCCGACCGATGCGACGTTCTCGACTGTCCCTCTGACGAGGGGCAGGAGCGCCCGCAGGGTCTCCGAGGGTGGGAGGCCGCACCGGGAGAGAACATCCAGGCTGAGGCTCAAGAGGGTGACCAGATAGTTGGATGCCATGCAGGCTGCCGCATGGTACAGGGGCTTGGTCTCCGTGGGGATCACGAGACACGGTGTGCCGAGCGCGGCGCTGAGTTCTCTCCCCGCCTCCAGCCCGGCGGGGTCACCGTCCAGGAAGATGGTGCAACCCGGCAGCAAGTC
Source organism: Ignavibacteriales bacterium (assembly GCA_050260105.1). Taxonomy (GTDB): domain Bacteria; phylum Bacillota; class Sulfobacillia; order JABLXB01; family JABLXB01; genus SM1-B181. The sequence goes on from JBLNBR010000039.1 coordinate 171,137, forward strand.
AACACCACGGTCGGCCGTGGCGAAACTCTGCAGCGGGTGGAACGCAAGGATACCCGCGCCGCAGGCCGAAGCGGGCTGGAGGACGTCCTCCGACGAGAGGGCGCCGCTCGTATGGGCCACTATCTGGCCCTCGCGCAAGGAACCTGCGGCGGCGAGGTCCGCAGCGACTCCTGCGATTGCCCGGTCCGTAGTGGTTATGAACACCACTGAAGCCCTGCGGGCAGCGCCTGCGTGGGTGTCAATGACCGGCGCCTGTCCCTCTGCCGCCAGCCTGGCCCTGAAGCGGTCAGCCGAATCTCGAGACCTGCTCGCGATCGCCACTATTGGATAACGACGCCTTGCCAGGTGCACCGCCAGGGCGGTTCCCACGCGGCCCGCGCCGATGAATGCGACTGAACGCAAACCGATTCACCCCTCGCACGTATGTCAGCAGACATGCATTTCTAAAGGATTTCGTCAAACCCTTCCGGGCAAACATGCATGCGCTGACTTTTCCCGTGCGGGGCGCCGCGCGTCATTACATCCCCAGGTAGGCCTTCTTGACATAGTCGTTCTCTCTGAGTTCCGACCTGCCGCCGGCCAGGACGATACGGCCGTTCTCCAGCACATAGGCCCTGTCCGCGATCTCCAGGGTCTGCTTGACATTCTGCTCCACCAGCAAGATGGTGATGCCCTGGTCGCGCATGCCCTTGATCACCTGGAAGGCCTCTGAAACCACCTTTGGCGCCAGGCCGTAGGACAGTTCGTCGAGCAGGAATAGTCTCGGGCCTGCCATCAAGCCCCTGCCCATGGCCAACATCTGCCTCTCGCCTCCACTGAGCGTCCTGGCCAGCTGTCTTTCCCTCTCCTTCAGCCTGGGGAACCATTGGTAGACCTGGCTCAGCCTCTCCTTTCGCCGCTTCCATGCGCTGAGCACGTAAGCGCCCATCTCCAGGTTCTCCACCACGGTCATCTCCGGAAACAGCCTGCCTCCCTCAGGCAGATAGGAGATCCCCATCTCCGTTATGATGCGGCTGGGCAAGCCGTTCAGCCTCTTGCCGAGAAACAGTATCTCACCCGATTGTGGAGGCTGCAGGCCGGCAATGGCATTTAGGAGTGTAGTCTTGCCTGCGCCGTTCGCGCCGATCAGCGCGACGATCTCAGCCTCTTTCACCTCCAGGGAGACATCCCAGAGCACCTGGACGTTTCCGTAGAAGGCGTTGACATGGTTGATCTCCAGCATGGGCATGGCTAGCGCTCCCCCAGGTACACTTCGATCACTGTCTTGTTGGAGGCGATCTCTTCCGGGGTCCCTTCAGCGATCTTCTTCCCGTGGTGGAGGACGATGATCGTGTCGCATATGCTCATGATTGCCTTCATTACGTGCTCGATCATGACCACGGTGATCCCCGTGTCACGGATCGATTTCACCAGGGCCATGGACTCCTCCACCTCGGTCAGATTCAAACCTGCCATCATCTCGTCCAACAGGAGCAATTCCGGTCTGGCCGCCAGCGCCCTGGCCACCTCAAGTCTCTTCTGGCTCACCAGGTTGATGCTCCCGGCAGGCTTGTGCATCACATCCGATAGTCCAACGAATTTGATGGCCTTCCGGGCATTTCTGTCCGCTTCGCCGCGCGTTACAGGTGACGGCGTTCCAAAAATGGCGCCTACCAGGGCGTTTTGCAGGACAGTCATGTTTGGAAAGGGTTTGGCGTTCTGGAAGGTGCGCGCCACTCCCAACCGGCGGATTTGATGGGGTTTGAACCCATTGATGACCCGGCGCCTCAATCTGATGGTTCCCGAATCTGGAACCAGGGCGCCGGACAACAGGTTGAACAACGTCGTCTTACCGGCCCCGTTGGGTCCAATGAGCCCCAACACCTGTCCCTGATTGACCCGGAAGCCAACGTCAGAGATAGCCGCCAGACCCCCGAAACGCTTACATAGTCCTTCTACTTGCAGCATTTCCATGTTTCTCTCCTGAAGGCCTCGTTCGCCATTTCTCCGGCAGGCCCAGCAAGCCGCCAGGCAGATACAGGACCGTGCACACCATGATAACCCCGAAAATCAGCATGTAGTAGTACGGGAATCTGGTAATCAGACACTCCTGGAGGTACGTGAAAACGGCCGCGCCCATGATGGGTCCGAGCAGGTTTTTCATGTCGCCGAAGATGGCCATCAGGACGGGGAGGAAGGAATAGAACGAATTGAAGGCGATCATGGGGTCTATGTAATTCCACCTGGTGGCCATCACCGCGCCTGCGGCGCCGATGAAGAAGGCGCTGACGGCGAACGCCGTGACCTTGACCAGTGTCACGTTGATACCGGCGTGAGCAGCGGCGTCTTCGCACTCGCCGATACTGCGCAGGGCCAATCCAAACCTCGAACGCCCGATGATGAGAGCGGTGGCGAGCAGAGCGACCATGATCAGGAGCATGGCGTAATACCCCGTCACGCTGTCCGCCGTTAGTATGAAACGGCCTCGAGTGCCGGCCATGTTGATCTCCCACCACAGAATGACGTGTTTGAGCAGTTCAATGAGGCCGAAGGTGAAAATGGTGAAATAGACCCCGCGTAGCCTCAAGGTAATGCAGCCGATCAGCAGGGCCAGGCAGAGGCTGGTGAGACCCCCGCACAGAACGACCAGGGGCAGTGGCAACGCCTGGGCGAACGCTGAAGCATAGATGCCTGCGCCGAAGAAGGCCGCCGAAGCCAGCGAAATGTACCCTGTTGAACCGGAGAAAATGGTCCAGCTCACCGTCAGGATGACATACATGAAGATGTTGCTTAACAGAATGATCGTGTAGGATCGTGTGATGAACGGCGAAAGGGCCAACAGGAGCAGCACCATGGCAGACAGGGCGGGGACGAATGGGTTTTTCCTGGCCAAATTCATCTCGCGACTCATGGCTTCCCAAAGATGCCTGTCGGCTTCACCAGGAGTAGGACCATGAACAGGACATAATAGGCCACAAGGGTCAAGCTGGGCGCCATGGTGCTCACGATGCTACCGATGAGGCCCAGGAGGAAGCCGCCGGCCAGACTGCCGGGGATACTGCCCAGCCCACCGAGCACAACCACGATAATGGCGATCACGGTGTACTGCAGACCCATCGTCGCCTGGATCTGGTACGCCACGCTTTGCAATCCGCCGGCGATGCCGGCCATCAATGCGCCCAGCCCAAAACATATGGCAAGCATGGAGTCTATGTTGACCCCCAGGAGCCCGGCCGCGACCGGATCCTGGGCCGAGGCCCTGATCGCCTTGCCCAGCCGCGTATGCGCCAGGAAGAGATAGAACGCCAGGCACGAGGCAACAGCAAATAACAGGATGAGCAGGCGGTTCGCGGAGAATCTCAGTCCGCCGATGTCAACGGCGTAGGCAAGGAACGTGTAGCTCCTGATCGTCGAACCCCAGGTGATTATGGCCACATTCTGGATGATGAAGAGGATGCCGAAGGCCATGAGCATGGAGTTGCCCTCAAAGGCCGCGGCAGACGGGGAGACGCTCCTCAGCCTCTTGAATAGGGTCCGGTGCAGTCCAAAGCCGGCCACGAACAGGGCTGGGCCCAGGACAACGAGGGAGACGACCGGATTCACCGAAAAACGCGTGTATAGAGTCCAGGTAATGAAGGCCCCCAGTATAATGAATTCGCCGTGAGACACGTTCAGCACGCGCGCAACGCCGTACTGCATGCTGAGGCCCACCGAAATGAGAGCGTAGATCCCCCCCATGATCAGGCCGCCGATGATAACATTCAGGATGGTTACAATCATTGTGACTGCTCCCGTCTATGATAACCACAGCCAGTCAGCCTGAACGGGGCAGGGGCGCTTCTGGCCGCGTTCAGGCCGACTGGCGAGACTTGATCAGGGGCCGACCTTTCTTGGTATTACTGGCTTGGCGGTTGCCTTGTTGTCGGGTCCGATGACTTCGAACACGCCGTTCTGCCATTGTCCGAGCTGCCCTGTGTAGCATTCAGCGGCCAGGGTTCCATTCGCGAATCGGGTCTTGCCCAGGACGGTGTCGAATTCCTCGTTCCGGATGCATTCCGCCAGTTTGGCATGGTTAATCGTTCCGGTCCGTTCGATGGCCTGCTGCAGGACCTGTAGTGAGGCGTAGTACGGGAGGTGTCCCCACCAGTCAATGTTCTCCCGCTTGCCGGTGAATGCGACGAACCTTTTCGCGAATTCCGCGGCCGCGGGGGAGGTCTTCTCGTTCCAGGCCCCCCAGCTCATGATCCCCTCAGAGGCCTTGCCGAAGGCATGCTTGAAGAACTCGAAATTCGCTCCCGGGCCGAGCAAGAAGACATCCGGAGCGAAGCCCAGTTCCGTAGCTTGTTTCAATGCCAGGAAGCCTTCGTCCGGATACACGAAGGCGAGGAATGCGTCGACATCCTCTTTCATGGCCTCTTTCAGTATGGGCGAGAGATCGGTGATGCCGGGCGGAACGCTCTTGGAGAAGACGACATCGATTCCGGCAAGCGCGAGCTGCGGGAGCGCCGCGCCCGAGTATTCCACGCCGTGCAGGTCGGAAATGAAGATCACGGCTGCTTTCTTGACGCCGCCTTTGGCCAATACATCGACCAGGACCGGCACTTGATGCTCACTGTGATTCAGGATGGAGAAGAAATAGGGCATGCTGGCCAGGGAGACATTCAGGCTGGCTGACCCGCCTTCGGCGCCCATCAGGATGTATCCGTGCTTATTGGCGATGGGAGCGGCCGCGTAGAGGAATGCCGTGCTGACCGGAGGCAGTATGAAATCCACCTTGTCTTCCACCATGAGCTTCTCGAGCAGGCGGGTCATGGTACCCAGGTCGGACGTATCGTCATAGATTTTCAATTCGATCGGCAGTTTCTTGTCGAATTCCTTAACGTAGATGCCACCGCTCTTGTTTACCTCATCGACCCACATGGGTAGATGGGACCGAATGCAATCTGATCGAAAAGGGCGAACGGGCCTGATTGGGATCTGACCCCGCCGAAAACGAGATTGTCCTTGGCAGGTTTCGGCGGGGTCGAGGTTTCCGCCGGTTTTGCCGGTGGCGGCGCGCTGCTCTGCGTACAGCCGGCCAGAAGCGACATGACGAGCGACATGGAAACCAGCAGGGCCAGGAGACGCTCTTTCTTCATGTGGCTGATACCTCCGTGCAGGCAGAATTCCCTAACTCCATCAGATTGGAAAGATTCAGACGTGTCAAGGCGGCGAATTGCCTTGTATTGCCTAATTGACCCCAGTTGCGCACGGGATGTCCGAGAAAGACAAGCGGCTGATCGATGTGGGCGCCCAAGATAGTCATTGCATCGTGCAACGAATGCATTTCACAATTTGATGATGATGAGGGGGGGGCTCCCTTGCCTGGCGGGCCCGCAGTGGACCTTCGGGCCTCGTTGAGGAGACTTCTCGCTCCGGCGGACCACCCGGCACAGGTCTTGCATAGTAAGTCTGCAGCGTCTGGATGGAAGAAGGTGAGGCGACTAGGGAACGAGACGGGGAGATCCTATCACACAGAATGTTTCTGAAGATGTCCGGTGGCTTTGGCTGAAAGGCTGCAGCGAACCGGGCAGGCAATTCGCCAACTAGGGTTAGGTAGGCCGACCAGGTGATCGGGGAGTTGAGGATGACTGAACCCCTCGAGCTCGTAGGGATGCGCGAATCTGCGATCCGGACGACCCTCCCTACAGACAGCCAATTCCCATACCATCGCCTGGCCCGCGGACTGGCACGGAGTCCATTCCGTGAAGTCCGGGCAAAGTCATGGCTCTGGTAGTGATCGAACTGAACGACAGCATGGAACCTGTCCCAGTCAGAGTGAGGCCAGGGCTATTGCAGGACGCATGGTCTGATTCGTCTAGTACGAAATCAAGATGGGGAGGCTGCCTTCAGACCTCTTTCCACTGCGATCCGGCGTTGAGAGCACGGCAACCGCTGTACTTGCGGGGCTGATAGATTCAAGGTCTACGGGGACGACTCTCTGCTCCGCGGCGCCTTCAGACCTGGAGCTAGTGACCCCGATGCAGCAAACGTAGGAAGAGCTTGGAGGAAAAGGAGGGTCTTGATGGGTGAAGTCATCATCGGCCTTCTGGGGATAGCGGTGCTGTTGGTACTGTTGTTCTTGGGAATGCACATCGGCGCCGCCATGACTTTCGTCGGCATTCTCGGGACGTGGGTGCTGACTGGAAGCCTTGCAGCGGCCCTCGGCGTGTTGAAGGTGACGCCCTTTACCGTCGCAGCAAGCTTCAGTAGGTCAGTGGTGCCCATGTTCGTCCTGATGGGTAACCTGGCATTTCATTCCGGTATTAGCACGGATCTGTACGCTGCCTGCTACAGGCTGATGAGCCGGCTGCGCGGCGGCCTAGCCATCGCGACCATCGCCGCCTGTTCGTTCTTCTCCGCCATCTGCGGTTCGTCCACGGCTACCACCGTCACGATGGGTGTGGTCTGCCTGCCCGAAATGAAGAAGTACAACTACAAGATCGGCCTGACATGCGGCTCCATCTGCGCTGGTGGCACGCTCGGTATCCTGATACCTCCCAGCGTCGGCTTCATTCTGTACGGCATGAACGCCGAGATCGCCGTGGGCCGCATGTTCATGGCCGGCATCCTGCCGGGAATCGTGCTGACCCTGTGCTACATTGCCACTGTCATCATCCTGTGCCGGATTGATCCGGAGGCAGGGCCGATGGGGCCCTCCTTCACGTTGAAGGAAAGGCTCGTCACTTTGAAGGGCATTGTGCCCATTCTCGTATTGTTTGGCCTGGTGCTAGGCGGCGTTTTCCTGGGATGGTTCACTCCCAACGAAGGCGGCGCGGTGGGCGCCGCGGGCTCACTCGCCTTCCTCCTGCTCCGCAAGAAAGTCAGCCTTGAGACCTTTAGGGGTGTGGTGAAGGCGCTGCGGGATACCACGCAGACCACGGCGATGGTTACACTGATCCTCATCGGCGCCTACCTGTTCGGTTACTTCCTGACCCTTTCCAACCTGCCCGCGACGATGGCGGAGTGGGCCATCGGGCTGAACGTCTCACCTTACCTCATTTTGGCCCTCATGCTGGGTGTTTACGCGTTGCTGGGTTGCTTCGTGGACTCCCTGCCCCTTATCGTGCTTCTGGTTCCTATCTTCCTGCCCATCGTGAAAGCCATAGGGTTGGATCCCATCTGGTTCGGCGTTCTGATGGTCATGATGATGGAGCTGGGCCTCATCACTCCGCCAGTGGGAATGGTCTGTTACGTGATGACGGGTATTGCCAAAGACGTGCCGCTCGGCGTCGTCTTTCGGGGTACTGCGCCGTTCGTCATACCGCTCATTGTCGCAACTGCGATCGTCATCGCCTTTCCCGCTCTTGCCACCTGGCTGCCCAGCCTCATGTGACCGGGACTAGTTTCGCGCCAGAATAGGGCTTGGTTCGGCAATGGGAACCGATAGAGTTACGCAACATTGACTCATAAGGAGGAATACACGTGAGAAGAGTCCTTGTGCTGGTTCTGGCCCTTACGATGATCGTAAGCCTGTTGGCTGGCTGCGGCGGCAAGGCCGAAACGAGCGGGACAGCCAGCAAAGACGCTCCTGCAAAGCAGGGCAGAGTCTATAAGATCACCATTTCGCATCATGACCCAGAAAGCAGCGCCACTGGCACGTTCCTGAAGAACTGGGCCGCTGCGGTCGAAAAGGCGTCCGGCGGGCGTCTCGATGTCCAGATCTTTCACGGCGGCGTCATGGGAGGCGTCAAGGAGACCCTCAATCTTGTCAAGAACAAGACCGTCGACATAGGCTGGGGCGGCCAAGCCACCTACGCTGGCACATTCCCTCTGACCGATGTTGTCTCCCTGCCCCTGATAGGCATGAAAAGCGCTCAGCATGCCAGTCGGGTCATGTGGGAGCTCTATGATACCAATAGCAGGCTGCAGGCCGAGTACAAAGACTTCAAAGTCATCTTAGTCCACGCCAACTGCACAGCGCCCATCAGCTTCTCCCGTCTGAAAGTCACCACTGCGGATGATCTGGCTCACCTGAACATCCGCGCCAATTCCGGAGCTCCGACCAACTTCATCAACGCTCTGGGGGCCACCCCTGTCAATGTTGCCATGGCCGAACTGTTCCAGGCCCTTCAGAATAACACTGTCGACGGCGTCCTCACCGACTGGCACGGCTTGTACTCCTTCAAGCTCTATGAGGCCGTCAAGTACATTCTCGACGTTCCCTGCTACACCAACACTTTCTACTTCCTTATGAACAAGGACTCCTACAACAGTCTGCCCGACGACCTCAAGGCCGTGATAGACGAACACAGCGGTTGGGCTGCCCTGGACATTATGGGCACTACCTTCGATGATTACGAGAAGATGTGCCGTGAGGCCGTAGCCAAACGGGGCAGCGACGTGTTCATTAAACTCAGCGACAAGGACTACGCCGTCTTCCTCGAAGCCGCCAACAAGGTTGCGAAAGACTGGATCGCCAAACGGGGCGACGCCGGCCAGGAGATCTACGACCAGACCATTAGCCTCGTTAAGAAGCACGCCAAGTAATCAGGGAAAGCGACCTGCAAAAGGGGGGACTTCCCGTGGTCAAGATCAGAGAGAAGTTCGGCAGACTGGTTACATACTCCGGCAATGTCAGCGTAACGGTCTGCTTCTTGATGATGGCTATCACAACCTTGGATGTTGCCGTCAGAAAGTCCGGCGTGTTCAACATAAAGGGCAGCAATGAGCTTGTGGAGATGGGCATGGTGTTCATGGTGTTTCTGGGGATTGCCTCCCTGCAGGTCAAGGACGGCCACGTGAAGGTAGACATGCTGGTGATGTGCTTGCCGTGGCGGGCGCAGCATTTGCTGCGCTCCGTCATACTGTTCGTTGAGGTTCTGGTTTTCGGCGCCGTGTGCTACGCCTCCGTCGCAAAGTACCTTGAGTTGCTCAGGACGCCCGTTTACACGGGCGTCCTCGAAATGCCGTATGCTCCCTTTTATATCGTCATGATAGTGGGGCTCGTCAGTTTTACGATTCTCCTGCTGATGGATTCGGCTATCGAGCTAGGCCGTGGCGTAACAAGAAGCCCGGACTCCTTTTGAGCTCTAACCAGGAGACAGAAGGTAGTGAGTTCGAGCTGCTTGAAGTCGGCTTGCTTTCTCGGAGCCTGAGAAAACGAAAGGGGTATTAACAGTGGACATTATTGCGACAAAGGAGCTCTACAACAACCTTCCGCAGATGCCCATACGCGAACGGGACCGTCGCTGGAAAGCCACCCGTGACTGGATGACCCAGGAAGGCATCGACTGCCTCCTTGTGATCGGCAATGACCTGACCTTCGGGCTCGGGATGGCTAACTTTCGCTACCTGTCGAACTGCGCGCCGCGGCATGGAGGATTCTTAGTCTTCCCTTTGAAGGGCGAGCCCGTCATCTTTTCCGAGCCTTACCACATGACAAGGCCTATCCACCCCTGTCTGCTCGCCCATGACTGGGTCAAGGAAGTCCACGATAACCGCGGGATTGAGAATGTCTTGGACAACATCCTGGAGCGCATCAGCCCTTTGAAGAAAGTTGGCTTGGTTTCCGGCGCCAACACGGTCCAATACGAGAATATGCCCTACGACATTTACGCCAGGATCCATGAACGCCTCAAGGGTGTGGAAATCGTCAATGCCTCCAAGTTTCTGTTTGACCTGCGCAGCATCAAGAGCGACGATGAGATCGCGTTCCTGCGGGAGGCAGGCAAGATCCACCGCAAGGTTCTCCAGGCAAAGATCGACACCGCCGCCGAGGGTGTCCGGGAGGCCGAGGTCTTTGCGGCCATGATGGGCGCCATGCTCGCGAACGGCGGTGAGTCCCAAGGGTTCAACCTGCTTCATTCCGGCCCCATCAGTTCGCCGGAATGCCAGCACCTGCTACACGGGCTCGATTCCGACATGAGCCCCAGTATGCGTATGCTGCGGACGGGCGATACCGTCATTTCCGAGACCCATGTCAGCTACGGCGGCTATATGACCGCCGCAGAATTCACGGTTTGCGTGGGCCAGCCTCCGAAAGAATACGAGCGTTTGTACGACGCCGGTGTAGAGTGCCTGAATGCCGCCCTGGAGAATCTGAAACCCGGCTATGCGTTCATTGACGCCATCGAGGCGGAGAAGGCCGTCCTGAAGAAGTACGGCTATGACTGGCTGGAGCTGGGCTTCCACGGCCACGGCCTGGGTTCTCCGGAACCTCCGAAGGTAGTCCTCATGGGATCCGACGAATCCACAATTCCCAGCCGCTGGCGTGTTAGCCAAGCACAGAAGGAAGTAGTGTTCAAGAAGAATATGGTGTTCGGCACGAACATCGACCTCTTTGACCCCGGTTTCCGGCTCGACGTGGGCATTATGTTCGGCGACTGCGTTGTGATCGGCGAGACGCCCGAGTTGCTGGTCCACACACCGCAGACCCTGCCAATCAAATAGTCATGCGCGCATCATTTTTCCCCGGTCCAAGTGGACGGCGCCAGCGGGCTGTCCGCTTCGATGCGCCGTGAGCGCGGCGTCTTGAGCGAAAAACCTGAAGTCGGGCGGACCCGACGGTGAGCTCTCCGCCGCAATGAGGTACCTGACGCAAAGATACACCATGCCGACGGGGATGACCAGGGGTCTCTTGACTGACATCGGGACCGAAGAACTCGCTCACCTCGAGGTCATCGCGACGATGGTCTACAAGCTGCTGGAGGGCGCGACGATCGAACAGATCAAGGCTGCGGGATTGGACCTCAGATACGCCGTGAGGGACAAGGCGGTGTTCTTCGAGAGCCCGACGGGGGAGCCCTGGACCGCCGCGTACATCCAGGCGCTCGGGGATCCAATCGCCGACTTGCACGAGGACATGGCTGCGGAGCAGAAGGCGCGGGCGGTCTACGAACAGCTGATCAGGCTGACCGACGATGTCGACCTCATACAGGGCCTGCAATTCTTGAGAGAGCGTGAGGTCGTCCACTTCCAGAGGTTCGGCGAGGCGCTGGATACCCTCCAGGAGTTTGTCGAACGCAAGAAGGTCTACTGACGGGCCGCACGGCGGGGCCGGGTTCCGCATCCCGGCCCCTGGACCCGGTCACGGGCTTATCCCCGAGACGCCCCCTGGGCTCTGAGATAGTCGTACACTATCCTGGAGATCCTGCCTATGGCGTTGAACCCGGGCACTTCGGTGTCCCCGACGTCCTTCGTCAGAACGCTGAGGACGTACGGCCTGTTGTCGAGGAGGACGAGGCCCACGTCGGTGGCGACGGTGCCCGCGGCCCCGACCTTGTGGGCCACACTGACGCCGGGTAGTTCCTGGGTTATCCCCTCGTTGGTTATCGTATGGCGCAAATCGTACAAGAAGGTCCCGCCGAGAGACGGATTCGAGTCGGCGAACTGCTTGGTCGCCCTCATATAGAGGCCCAGATCCCTGGCGGTCGAGTAGTATCTGCCGTCGGGAAACAGCACCTTGCCGCCGAGGCTTCCCATGAATGACCTGATATTATCGATGCCGAGCCTGCGGATGAGCATCTTGGTGGCCGCGTTGTCGCTGATGGTTATCGCGAGGTTTCCCAGCGTCCTGAGCGAATACGGGTTGCCCGGGGCCGCGGTGTACTGGATTACACCTGAACCCGTGGCGTAGTCCGAATCCGGCCTGTACAGGACCGTCTCGTCCAGCGACAGGGCACCCTTCGACGCCTGGGTGTACAGGTAGAGCACCACCGGGAGCTTGATGGAACTCGCCGCATACATGGTTTCGTTTTCGTTGATGCCCATCTCCGACCCGCTCTGGAAGTCGTAGAGATAGACCGCAAATTGGCCTCGCTGGCTCTTGATGTACGATTCCAGCGACGCCCGCAGCGGCTGCCAGTCCGGTCCCGCGCCCTTGCTCGGGGGAAGCGGCGCGGGCCGCCTGAACCCCGGCATCCGCGTGGCCAGGACTGCGATGGTCATCACGACCGCAAGCGCGACTAGGATCGCCAGGAGCGTGCGCTGCTTCAGCATAGGGACACCCCTTTGTCTGCCGGTTAGCCGCCTGGCGCCGGTCGACCGGGCCAGTGCACGCCCTTATGATCCCTCCAGATCCGGGGGTTTATCCCAAACCCCTGCGGAGCGCGTCATGCTCTATCTCTTCAACTTCAGGAGCACGATCGGTGTCTGCTCATCATCGTTGCCGGCAGGGTTATCCGCCAGGGCTGTCGCCACTGCGCCCCTGTCCATGCCATCCGTGGCGGCGAGGAAATCCACGCAACCCAGATCGTTCACGTCCACGATGCAGGCTTCGAGATGGGTCCGGTCCTTGATCGCACTGGCGACGACCTGCGGGTTCCTGGGGCCGAGAACGACGTGTTCGTCGAACGGATACAGAGTCCCAGCGATATCGTCGATGGCGGCGATGCCTGCGCCGGCCACCCTGAAGAACAGTCCGTTCACGCCCACCAGTCTCCCGAGGCCGCCGGCCACCGCGGCCGCGATGATCCTGAACGCCCCCGCCTCGTCGATGGCCAACTGCATCGCCTGGGGCGTCGCCAGGCTGCCATGCTTCCTTGGGAACTTGCACAGGAATCTGGCCAGCCACCGTGCCCTGACGCTCCTGGAGAGGATCGCGCGGCCCTGGCTTATGGCCACAGCGCTTTCGCACACTGTCACGACGTCGCCCGGATCGGCCACCCCCGCGACGTACCTTGCGACGACTTCCACTATGTCATCCTTCTCGGAGAGGAGGTGGGTTCTCAAGGGGACTCTGTAGTATTGCGCCCGGGCTGCCACACGTTTCACCCCCACGATCGCGGGTCTAAAGCCCGCGGACCCCACATAAGGGTATTCGCGGATGAAGCGCGTTGTCACGGCGGTAGGGCTGCTGTCATGGATAACCTCATAACGAACATAAGGGTTGGTGTTTCTCACGAGCCGCCGCCCCGCGGGCCGTGGTCAAGGGTCGTCATCGAGTCCACGGTACGGCTGACTCCGGCCGTCACCCGTGAGGGTCGCCTGCTTACCACCCGGATACCCGGCGTGCGGCTGAACATGCCGGACTGCATCATACCCGTGTACGATGGCTTGGTCTCGACGGTGTCCGCTTCGACCAGGGGAGAGTCCGCATGCCTCGAGATACTTCTCGAGCACGACGTGCCCGCGTCCGTGAGGCAGGAAGAGGGAATGCCCCACCGTATGGAGGTCAGATTCGATTCCGGTGGGGTGTACTCTGTCCTGAAGGGGAGGACCCTGGCTATCGATCCGGGGCACGGCGGGCGGGACAAGGGGGGACGCGGCCCGGTAAGCCTCGTGGAGAAGGATGTGGTCCTGCAGCTGGCCGGGGAGTTGAGGCGCCTCTGCTCCAATCTCGGGCTGTCCTGCTTCCTCACCCGGGACCGCGACGTGGCTGTACCGCTGGAATCCAGGGTGCGCCGCGCGGTGACCCGGTCCGCGAATGCGATCGTTTCTATTCACACAGGGGTCGAGAGGGACCGGAGTATCCGCGGGGTGCGGGTGGGCCACGCGAACCCCGCAGGTGAGGACTTGGCGCGCCTGGTCCTCCTGGAGATGGTGAAGAAACTCAACCTCCCGGACAGGGGTGTCTCCAGGGTAAGCCTGCCGGCCGGCGAGGACCCATTCGCGGACCTCCGGATTCCCGCCATTGTCGTCGAGTTCGCGACGCTGACCAACCCGGTGGACGAGGGATGGGTAAGGAGCCGCACCTTCATGGAAAGGGCGGCCCTCGCCATTCTCAACGGCATCAAGAACTACTACTGGAGCGCGCCTGAACGGAGCGGTCGCGAAAGCTGATTCAGTCGTGCCACAGGGCGACCGCCGCGAACGCGCACCCGCACCGTATCACCCGGTGTTCCACCGACTCCACCATAATGGCGTCTATCCCCAGGCCGCGCTTCTCGAACGACTCTCGTACCATCTCCTCCAGTACCGCTTCGGTTTCGTGCCGCGGGCAGCGCCCCGAGTATTCCATTATCATCCCGAACGTGTCGCGGGAGAGGGCCACCGCGACGCCCGCGGAGATGATTTCACCCTCGATCGTACTCGTAATGGACCCGTACGCCACCGGCACGAGTGAGCCCGGCGGTATCCGGGGGACAGGCGCCGGCCTGGCGCCGGGGGGTATCACGCTCGAAACCTTCAACAGATTGAGGTTGCCGAGGCCCGCCTCGAGCAACGCGGCATCGAACGCGGTGAGCGGAGTGCCCCCTTCCGAATGACCGGTTGCCAGGCTGAAGGTGTTGGGGGTGGGCAGCATGAACATGGCCCCTTTCAGTTGGTCTACCGTGTACCGGCGTCCCATATTACGTGAGACAGTTCGTCCGTGACAGTTGTTTCCGCGGACCCCGCCCGCTATAATAGGGAATGGCGGCAATTATCACCAGGTGTTATGAGTGGCTGCCATAGGCTGCGGCGCCGGGGATCGCCGGCCCGCGCGGGAAGGGTGTGGGGCATCGTGATCAGGACACCGGTTTGTGACCTCCTGGGCCTTGAGTATCCTGTTTTCCAGGGAGGTATGGCGTACCTTGGCACCGGTGAACTGGCGGGTGCCGTCTCGGAGGCGGGCGGGCTCGGGATAATAGGCGCCGGTAACGCTCCCGCCGCCTGGGTCAAGGAGCAGATAGAAAGGGTCAGGACCAAAACGGCGAAGCCGTTCGGCGTGAACATCATGCTCCTCTCTCCATTCGTCGAGGATGTCCTGGATCTGGTCACCGCAGAGCGTGTGCCGGTCGTCACCACCGGAGCGGGGAATCCCGGCCCGTTCATGGAGAAGCTGAAGGGGGCGGGCATAAAGGTCATCCCCGTGATACCCGCCGTGGCACTGGCGAAGAGGATGGAGCGCGCCGGCGCGGATGCGGTGATAGCGGAAGGGATGGAGTCCGGCGGTCACATCGGCGAAACGACCACGATGGCGCTCGTCCCCCAGGTGGTTGACGCCGTCTCGATCCCTGTTGTAGCGGCCGGCGGCATCGCCGACGGCAGGGGATTCGCTGCGGCGCTGGCCTTAGGGGCGCAGGCAATCCAGATGGGCACCAGGTTTGTGTGCGCGAGCGAATGCGTGGCGCACCCCGCGTACAAGAAGGCCCTCATCGAGGCGGGCGACAGGAGTACCATGGTCACCGGGGCCAGCACAGGCCACCCCGTCAGGTCTCTGAAGAACCGGTTCTCCAAGGAATATGAGCGCCTGGAAGCCGGCGGCGCCGGCCCCGGGGAGCTCGACGAACTCGGGATAGGCCGGTACAGGGCGGCCTGCATAGAAGGGGACGTGACCTGTGGCACGGTTCTCGCGGGCCAGATAGCCGGGATGATTGCGGACGAACTCCCCGCGGCGGAGATCATCCGACGGGTGATGGAGGAGGCGGAGAAGGTCATCGCTACGCTCGGCCGGCTGCCCCGGCGGTAGAGGGACACTCACCCCCGCCGCAGAATGATCGCTCGAAAAGGGGCGTTCTGGAGGGGGAGTCATTTGCGGCTTACCTTCTATGATGGGTGCGACAGGATAGGTGGGAATAAGTTCCTTCTGGAGGCCGACGGGACTGCCATTTTCCTCGATTTCGGGACGAGCTTCGCCGGGGAGCGCGAGTATTTCGACGAATTCCTCATCCCCAGGGCCACACACGGGATAGGAGACCTGCTCGACCTGGGGATTCTCCCGCCCGTGCGCGGGATCTACCGGCCGGACCTCGATCCGCCCGGCAGGGGCTGGTGGGAAAGGGCGAGAGTGCGCGCCGGATTCCGTGACGACGTGCGCGTCGACGGTCTCCTCCTCACGCACGGCCACGTCGACCACACCGGGTATGCCTCTTACCTCTCAAGCGAGATCCCCGTGTACTGCAGTTCGACGACCGCCATCGTGTCGAAGGCGATGCAGGACGTGGCGCCCCAGGGCATGGGGAGAGAGGTCTGCTACGTCACGCCCCGGGAGCTGAAGGGCTGCGGCCTGCTCGGGTCCATGAACGCGAAGAAGACCCCGGCGGAGCAACGGCAGTTCGTCTTCATGGACCGCCTGCCTTCAAGTGAGGGTTTCCGCGAGTTCTGGAGGCGGACGGGTTCGACGCGCGACTTGATATCAAGGGAACCGGTGACAGGGGCCACCGTGGGGAACCTGGAGATTCGCTACTGGCCGGTCGACCACTCGATCCCCGGCTCGGGGGCCTTCGGGATACGCACAACCGGGGGTTGGATTGTGTACACGGGCGACCTGCGACTGCACGGTCGAGCAGCCCCGGCCACCAGGAGGTTCATCGCTGAAGCCGCAGCGCTCAAACCCCTCGCCTTGATCGTTGAAGGCACTCACCCCACGCCGCACGATCCGGTCTCCGAGGATGACGTATTGGCCAACGCGCTTGAAGCCGTGCGGAACGCGGAGTCCCTCGTGATCGCCGATTTCGGCCCTAGAAACGTGGAGCGGCTCCTCTCGTTCCTCGAGATAGCGGGGCGCTGCGGACGGCGGCTCGCGGTCAGTTCAAAAGACGCGTATCTCCTGCATGCCCTGAGTATTTCCGGGGAAACGGGGGTGCCCGACCCGTTCAGCGACGGCCGGATCGCGATCTACGTGGAGGCCAGGTCACTGAAAGCAGCCTGGGAGAAGACGCTGCTCGAAACCTGTATGGCGCACGGCAAGACCGTCGACTGCAGGGCAGTCTCGAGGAGGCCGGGCGAGTTCATCCTGTGCTTCTCTTACTACGATCTCAATGAGCTGCTCGACATTCAGCCGGACGGCGGGACATACATATACTCTTCCAGTGAGGCGTTCAACGAGGAGATGCACATGGACCTCGACAAGCTGCGCAACTGGATCAATCACTTCGGCGTGCGCCTGGTGGGGGACCCGGGGGACCGCGACGGTGTGGGCAGAGAAAGGGGCTTTCACGCGTCTGGTCACATCAACGGTCCGGGCTTAATCGAACTCGTGGAGGAAATCCAGCCCGAATACCTCATCCCCGTCCACACCGAACAGCCGGATTTCTTCGCGGACCGGTTCGAAGGCAGGTTCAGACTGCTGATTCCCCGGGCGGGCGACGAGATCGCGCTGCCGCCCGGCCGGCCCTAGGGCAAACGGGGCCGCCCATGGCGCGCGGCCCCGGAAACGTGCCGGAACATCATGCCGTTCCCGTTTCGGACCTCAGTACGTTGGCGGCCTGAGAACCTCGGGGACCCTCGACGACCTCGAACTCCACCTGCTCACCCTCCCGGAGGGTCTTGAAGCCCTCCCCCTGGATCGCTGTGTAGTGAACGAAGACGTCCCCCGCCCCGTCCTCACGCGTGATGAACCCGTAGCCTTTCTCGGGGTCGAACCATTTCACAGTTCCCTTCATGCATCAGCCCTCCGGAGCCAAGAATTGATGAACCGACGTTCACCCTCAGGTGTATTGTCCCCATACACCCGTCGCCTAATCTGTGGCGTCCGGCGAGCCTGCGCGCCACCGCGCCCGAAAGGCGGAGCGCCGGACGGGCGTTCCCGCCTATCCGGCGCTCCGCGGTGTGACGGTCGTTTGACTACCTGGTTGTCGCGCGCTGTTGCTGTCTTATGTACGAATCGATGAACACGACGATGTAGTGGATCGCGACGAAGAGTATCGCGGAGTAGTAGGCGTTCCACCTGGTGAACGTCTTCAACCCGTATCTCGCCAGCGCGAAGTCGATCAACCCGAGGGCCGCGGAGAAGACGATAATGTATACCAATCTCGTTCCCTGCGATTCGGGCAGGAAGTGAAGGAACAGCATGACCTCGGCCGCGAACGCGATCGCCATCCACAGAGGCATTCCCAGCACCGGCAGCGACATGTTGCTGTACGACCACAGGCCGAGTAGTGTTCCCCCGATGATTTGCACTATGTAGGAAAGGACAAAGCCCCCCAGGACTGCCGAAGGAACGAGCTCGAGCCATCTGTGCCTCGGGATCAGTATGACACTGAAAGCGAGCAGCACTATGGCCGCAAGCGGCCATACTGTTGAAAGCGTCATCTTCACACCTCCTTGGAACTGGTTATCTCCCGTTCTTGCCGATAATATGCACCACAGGAACGGCGCACCCACTCGTTGAACTACGCCGGAAGAGCGAACAGTACGGAAAGGGGTTGGTCCCATGCACATTGTCCGCTATGTGTTGGATGGGAAGGAGTATTACGGGGAAATCGCGGGTTCGGAGATATCCGTCATCGAGGGCGACGTTTTCGGGGAATTCGAGGTCACTCGCAGGCGCGTTCCGGCGGCGTCCGTGCGCCTGCTCCCGCCCGTGAATCCAGGGAAGATCATGGCGATAGGTCTTAACTACAGAGACCATTCCAGGGAGATCGGTATCAGTATCCCGGACGAACCCCTGATGTTCCTCAAGGCGCCTACTTCGATCGTGGGTCACGAGGACACCATTATTCTCCCTTCGGAGCGTAGAACCGACTACGAGGGGGAACTGGCCATAATCATCAAGGAAAGGGCCAAGAATGTGGAAGAGAAGGATGTCAACCGGCACATTCTCGGGTACACGTGCCTGAACGACGTCAGTGACCGCGTCCTGCAACAGAAAGACAGCCAGTGGGCCAGGGCGAAATCGATGGACACGTTCTGTCCGGTCGGCCCCTGCATCGCAACGGGCATCGATGCAAGCGATCTCGCCCTGCAGACGCGGTTGAACGGGACGACTAAGCAGTCATCACGGACTTCCGAGATGGCTTTCAGCCCCGTTTACCTCGTCAGTTTTCTCTCCCGTTACATGACGCTTATGCCCGGCGACATCATCGCCACGGGGACTCCCGGCGGAGTCGGCCCACTCAACGATGGCGATATCGTGGAGGTGACCATTGAGGGAATCGGCACACTCAGGAATCCTGTGAAACGAGCATACTGAATTTCCATAAGTTTACGAAACATAGGGGTCACCCTCCCCGCGTCTCCGGCGAGATCCTGCCATTCACCCTGACTAGCAAGCGTTTGCTGCCTGCTAAAATATGGCTACATAATCGACTCGCATTTGAACAAAATACAATCGGGACGAAAAACGAGGAGGTGACCATAGTGGCGAATGCAGGAGGCGGTGGCGGAAACAGGAGCAGGATCCTGTTCCCGCAGGCGCGTCAGGGGCTCGAGCAGATAAAGTTCGAGACTGCCCAAGAGCTCGGAATCGGGAACTATCAGGGATACCTGGGGGATCTTCCATCGCGAACCAATGGTTACGTCGGTGGATACATGGTCAGGAGAATGATCCAGCTCGCTGAACAGCAGATCGCGAACGGGACGACCCCTCCGGCGGCCAGCCAGACGGGTGATGCCGCGCAGGGCGGCATTTCGGGAGTCTCCGCTCAAGTTGGCTTGACCAACGTGGCACAGGGTGGAGCAAACGTCGTCAGGGGCGGCGCTACCAGATAGCGAGCCCGGGAGCGGCGGACAGTGAGTCAGAAAAGAGAGCCAACCACCGTGAGGCGGTTGGCTTTCCTCTTCTCGGCCGCGTTCTTCCGTGTCTCTCAGTCCCGCTTACCCGAGGTGGCTGTGACCGCCGTCGGGGAGCGGGATTGATGGCCCTGTGGTCCCGCAGTACGTGTGGGTGTGGCCGCGATTGCGGGATGTTTCGCCCTGGTACTCGTGGACATGGGTCATTCCCATTGCTATCGCCGGTCCCGTCGTACCGCTGTACGTATGGGTATGATCGCGAGCGACAGACGTGGTGCCTTCGTATGCGTGAATGTGCTGCATCGACGGCATTGTCCCGGGCATCCCGGGGCAGGGCATTCCCGGGCCGGGCCCGAGCCCGGGACACGGATAGGCGGGGCCGTAGTATCCGGGCGCCCGGGGATAGTCCATGTCCCAGTAGACTGGTCCCTGCATCATGTGCGCGTCCCTCCCAGTAATGGTCAGCTTGTTACATAATATGAAAGGGCGTTGCCAGGGGCTACCCCGCGTGATATCATTAATAGTAATGGAGCCTTCAGGGACGGGTGAGGAAGCGAGCCTTCCTATTCCCAACCGGTGGTGATGCCCAATTGGGACGAGCCCATCAGCCTCAGCGTTTGAGCCGGTGAGAATCCGGCGCCGACAGTAAAGTCTGAGTGGGAGAAGGCCGTCAGGTGCGCGGCGGGCCGCGCGCCATCGACCTATCCCCATGACCCCCGGGAGACCCCGGGGAGTCTTCGTTTTGGGGGAGGACTCAGAGATGAGTGGTACACGCCTGGTCACGCTCTACGGTGCATTCACAGCCCTTATCACCCTGGCAACGACTTTCCTCAAAATCCCGGGACCCACCGGGTACTATCACCTGGGCGACGTGGTCATCTATTCCGCGGCGGCAATAATGGGAGGGCCGTTTGCAGCCGCGGCGGCCGCTGTAGGGTCATCGCTCGCCGACATATGGGCGGGGTACGCGCATTGGGCCCCGTGGACCTTCTTCATAAAGGGCCTGGCGGCGTTCATCGCCGGCGCGGTCCCGCGGAGATACGGCAAGAAGGCCAGGATCCCCGCCATGATTATCGGGGCGGCGGTGATAACGCTCGGTTACGGGGTGGCTACTGCGGTGATGGTGGATGCGCACGCAGCCATGGCAGAAGTCGCGGGCAACCTGTTGCAGAGCGCCGTCGGGGTGGCCGGGGCGGCCGCCGTGGCGCCTGCCGTGGAGAAGGCGATCGGAAGCGCCCCAAGGAGATAGGCGCCGGCAGGAATATGCCATCCAGGGGATGAATCTCCTCCCACCAGGGCTTTCCCAGCGGAGGTGCCTGGTGGCTGGGTTTCGCTTCTGCTCTCTGAGCAGCTCGAGCATTCATGGGAACTCGTATTTCGTGGAGACCCCGGGCGGGGTGCGATTGCTTGTCGACTGCGGGGTGCCGATCCGGAGGTTGGAGCGGTACCTCGACGGGATGGGCGTCTCTCCGCCCAGTATCTCTGCCGTATTCATCACACATGGCCACAGGGATCATACCGCGGCCCTCGACCTGAGGACTCCCTTTGCCGAGAAGTACGGGGTGCCGGTATACGCCACGAGGGGGTTTTGGGACAGCTGGACGCCGCGTGGGGACCTCGATCAAGGCCTGCGGCACATTGTAGTCCCCGGTACGCCGGTGGATTTCGGACAGTGCAATGTCACCGCTTTCCTGAAACCCCACGACTGCGCCGAACCGGTTGGATACACCGTCAGGTGCGGGGATCGTTCCCTGTCTATAGTCACCGATCTGGGGTGCGTGCCTGCGTCCGTGGCCGAGGCCGTCCGCGATTCGGAGTACCTGGTTTTCGAGAGCAACCACGACAGGGAGATGGAACTCAATTCCGGGAGGAGCAGGTGGTTGATCTACCGCGTGCTGAGCGATATCGGCCATCTGTCAAACGAACAGACTGCGCACGCGCTTTCGAGGATCGCGTCCGCCTGCACACGGGTGGTATTGCTGTCACACCTCAGCCTGGAATGTAACAGCCCCGAGATTGCTCTTCACACTGCTGTTCCCGCGTTGTCCCGCCGCTCCGCGGCGCGTCTCGAGGTCGCGCCCCCCGATCGTCCCAGCGCCATGTTCGGCGATGACTGATGGGTAAACGAACGGGGCCGGCTCGTGCCGGCCCGCGGCCGCTACCACCACCAGCGCGGGAAGAAGAACGGCAAGAATAGGAACGGCCATATCCACGCTCGGCGTCCCCAGCCGGGGCCACCCCACCCCCATTGCTGGGCGCCGTACTCAGGGTAGTAGCCGTACCCGTACTGCTGGAGTCTGACCGGGTCATATCCGTAATAGTCGGGCCAGGCGTACACTTATTGTCCCTCCCTTCGCCTCGGCGCTTGGCGCCTTCTCAGTCAGGTGTCCTGGTCCTGGCAGGACGGCGGAGGAGCGAACCAGGGCGACATCCTGCCGCCGAACATGTACCCACACCTCGGGCACACCACCGGCGCCGCCACCCCACCGCCCGGCATACACGGCATGCCTCCGTATCCCGGTGCGACGGGGCCTGGCATACCATAGCATGGCATGCCGCCGTACATATCCCCGTACATGCCCCCGTAGGCGCCGCCGTACCCGCCGTAGGGAGTCATCCCGTACCAGGGATAGGCCATCCCGGGGTAGTCGGGCATGCCGGCATACGGGTAACCGGGCGGGTACTGGAAGGCCGGCGGGCAAGTTGGAGGAAACATGCCGATTGGTTCGGCGAACGGGGCGGTTATGGGCGAGACAACGGGAGGAGGACCCGGGGCCGGGGCCTCCGGTGCAGGAGCAGAAGGCCTGGGAGGCGCCTTCTTATCGTTTACGCTCACGGCTGGAACCCCCCTGTATGAGAATTCGGCTCTACATAATATGAGGGGGGCGCAATCAGTGTGAGGACCCCGGTGATGCATGTGCGCTCAGATGGAAGATGCCGCCTCGAGCAAGTCATTGAGGAGGCCGTATGCGGTCTGTGTGATCGTGGGAAGATTTTCTATCAGGGTGATCTCGCCCATCAGGTCCGTGTCGAGGCTCAGAATTGACGATGTCCCGGAGACCCCCGCAAATGGGTGGCCCGCGGGGATCTCCTCGAGCCTTACCCTTCCGCCGTCGCGGGTCCCTTCGGAAACGAGCTTCAGCGCCTTGCCTCGCGCCCTGACGCCCGCGAGATAGGCCCCGTCCACGCCCACTATGCCCTCGCGTTCGATGTCGCGCGGCGTGATTCCGGCGTCCATCAGCACGTTCATCAAAGCCGCGGTCTTGGCCGCGGCGTCCCAGCCATCCACGTCGAGAGAGGGATCCGCCTCCGCAATGCCCATTCGCTGAGCCTTCTCCAGGCCGGCCTGGAACGACAGCCCTTTGTTCATCTCATCGAGGATGTAGTTGGTGGTGGAATTTAGGATGCCGCGGAAGCCGGTGATCACACACCCTCGCAAGCAATGGCGCGCCATATTGAACACCGGAGTGCCATCCATCACCGTTGATTCAAAGAACAATCTCACGCCGTTCTCTCGAGCAAGGGCCGCCAACCTGCGGTAGTGCCACGCTATGGGGCCTTTGTTCGCGGTGACCACGTGCTTACCGAGGCGAAGCGCGGTCTCGATGTGGGCCGTGGCGGGCTGGGCAGTCATGATGTCCAGGGGTGTGATCTCCACCACGACATCCGAAGGGCACCGGTGTATGAACCGGCACGCGTCCTCCGGCCCGTCCTCGCCGGCGCCCGGCAGCCTGCCTGTCGTTTCCAGTTCATGAAGTACTCGCGGCAAATCGATACCCTGCGGATCGACTACCGCGCCCCTGGTACGAGTACATATCCCTGTCAACAGCAACCTCGCGCCCGCCCGGCTCTCCAGCGCCTGCCCCTGCGCAATGAGGATTCGCGCCAGTTCCCTGCCGGCGTTGCCGAAACCCACCATGGCGACCCTCAGCGTCCTCAAGTCCGTCGCTCACCACCATCCGGAATATTAACCCCTCGCATCATACTCCCGGCGTCATACTTCTACCAAATAGGGCCTCGACCTGCCGTCAGGCCACGCCGGGCGCGCTGCCGCGCGCAGCCGCGCGCCGGCGCAGGGTGACGGTGGAGGGAATGCCTTCTCCCGGAGAGAATTCCGGTCACGCGGGAACACGACACAGTCTCCAGGGCGGGAGGCCGATCCCTTGCGGAAGGCGTTTCTTCTCACTGCGCTTGCTGTCACGGTCGTGGCGATGACCCCCAACTCGGTAATCATCCCCACGTTGCCCGCCATCGCCGCGGGACTGGGGGTCTCGCGTGCGCAGGTCAACATGCTGGTCACCGTGTACACCGCGAGCTCGGCGGTGTCCGCGCTGTTCGTCGGCATGACGGCCGATCGACTCGGGCGCAAGAGGGTCGTGATCCCCGCCCTGATCATGTACGCAGTGGGGGGAATGACTCCGGTTTTCCTGCCGCGGTTCGGCCTGGCGCTGGCCGGGCGGGTTGTGCAGGGAGTCGGTGGAGCGGGGATGATGTCCAGCATCTACGGCCTCATCGGGGACATCTATCGCGATCTGGACGACCGGAACAGGGCGCTCGGCGTGGTGAACGGCACAATTGCCATTTCCGAGATGGGGGTGCCCCTGGTCGGAGGCGCGCTCGCCGCGATCACATGGAAGGCGCCGTTCTTCGCCTACGGCCTGGCCGCTCCGGCGGCGGCCTTATGCGCCGTTACCCTGCCGGTCATCGTGAACTCAAGGGACCCATCCACAGGGTACGCCAGGGGGCTCGCCGCGACAGTGTCCTCGCGGGTCATACTCGGGACATTCCTCGCCAAGTTCGGGTTCAGCCTCGCCTATTTCGTGCTGCTGACGGCCGCGCCCTTTGTCGTGGTGTCGCGGCTCAGGGGTACAAGCGTTCTCGCAGGCACACTGATGATCCCAATGGGCGTCTGTTGGTCAGTCTCCGCGTTCAGCATGCCACGCCTGACCGCAAGGTACACGACTCGACACCTTGCTGTTGCCGGCGCCTTCGCGCAAGCCATGGCGGCCCTCGGAATGGGCTTTTCCTGGTCCACGCCGGCGATGGGCGCCATGTTCGCCCTCTGGGGAATTGGCGCAGGGTTGTCAAATCCCGCACTCCTCTCGATGATGATCGAATCGTCCGGGGAATCATACAGGGGTGCCGTCTCGTCTCTGTACGGGTGCGTCACCCTGATAGGGGGGAGCCTGGGTCCCGTGGCTTCAGCCGTGCTGGTCACGCCTTCGGGTGACCTTGCGCCCGCTTTTGTCTTCGCGAGCGGGGTCATGTTCGCGAGTTCGCTGGGGTTCGCGCGTCTTACATCGCGGGCGGCCCCTCCGGCGGCGCGAGAGGAGGAAGCATGATTAAGGAGATCAAGACGCAGCGCACGACGATAGTCACTGCGGGGATTGTCACGAGGGACGGGAAGCTCCTGGTCGCGCAGAGACGGGGAGACTCCGATCTTGCCTACAAGTGGGAGTTCCCAGGCGGGAAGCTGGAGGCGGATGAGTCCCCGGAACACTGCATAGAGAGGGAACTCCGTGAGGAACTCGGGATTACGGTGAGGGCCGTGAACATATACCACGCCCTCACCCACAGATACGGCGATACGCGCGTACTGCTGCTGTGCTATGTATGCGAGCTCGTGGACGGCGAGCCGCGGCCGATCGAATGCGAGGCGGTGAAGTGGGTGACGTTCCCCGAGCTCCTGCGTGAAGCGGAAGGGGGACGCCTCGCGGAGGCAGACCTCGCGCTGGTCGAAAGGATGAAGGCGAAACGTCCCCCGCCGGGCTAGAGGGCCACGGTACTCAGGACTGTCACGATGACTCCCGCCGCCAGGACCCCGATCGACAACGCCATGACCGATGGCCAGAAGGGCATTCTGAGGAGAGAGGCAATCATCGCCCCCGTCCAGGCCCCCGTACCCGGAAGGGGAATCGCCACGAATATCGCCAGGCCGGTGAGGCCGTATCTACGGATCGTCCTCGACTTGCGCAGGTTCTGCGCCCGGAACGCCTCGACCGCCTTTCTGAACAGGGGACGAGCCCTCAGCCAGGATGTAACGGGTTCGAACGCCCACAGCAAGGGGACGATGGGCAGCATGTTGCCCACCACACCGAGGGCGAAGGCCTCAGCGGGGTGGACGCCCTGGTGAATCGCCAGGGGGATGGCGACGCGGAGCTCCGACACGGGTAACGCAGCCAACCATACATAATGCGCGCCTTCCAGGATGTGCCTGGAAAGCGCGCTCATCAAGTACATCATCCCATCCACCCTGAACCCCGGTCAGTTATTCGCGCGTCCCAAGCGGGGCTTCCGCCACTAGTTCTCCGGTCGCTTCCCGAAAACCTGCCTCGTCCGGGATGCGATCCCGCGTCAGCCCCCGGAGGATCGTCACTCGCCGGTCGCGCCGCCGGCGACCGCCCCGCCGGCGGTTGCCCCGCCGGTCCCCCCGAGGTACGCCTCCCTGATTCGCGGATCCTGCATCAGACTACCGGCCGTCCCGGCGAGCGAGATGCACCCCGTTTCGAGTACGTAGCAGTAATCGGCCAGGCGAAGAGCCATGTGCGCGTTCTGTTCCACGAGGAGAATAGTGATACCGCTCTTGTTGATGTCCCTGATGATCCTGAATATCTCCTGGACGAGAATGGGCGAGAGGCCCATCGATGGTTCGTCGAGGAGTACGAGCCTGCCGCGGGTCATGAGGGCGCGCCCCACGGCGAGCATCTGCTGTTCACCGCCTGACAGTGTCCCGCCGAGCTGGTTCTGCCTGTCCCTGAGCCGGGGGAAGATCCCGAACACGCGCTCCATGTCCTGCGCTATGGCATGGCGGTCCTTTCTCGCATAGGTGGCCAGTTTCAGGTTTTCAAGCACCGTCAGGTTGCCGAAAATGCCCCTTCCCTCGGGGACGTGCGCTATACCCATCTCCACGATCTCATGCGCGGGGGTTCTCGAAATGTCCCTGCCGCAGAACGAAATGCTCCCCGACTCGGGGCGGAGCAAGCCGGATATGGTTCGCAGGGTCGTGGATTTTCCGGCGCCGTTCGCTCCGATCAGGGTGACTATCTGTCCCGGGAATACGTCGAACGACACGCCGCGGAGCGCGCGGATGCTGCCGTAGGAGACGTTGAGGTCTTTGACGGAAAGAAGCGGCCCGGCGGTCTCGCTCATAGGACCATCTCCTTCCCGAGGTAGGCTTCGAGGACTCTCGGGTCGCGCTGTATGTCCGAAGGCCGGCCCTCCGCGATGGTCTCCCCGAAATCCAGTACCTTGATCCTCTCGCAGATCCCCATTACGACTCGCATCTGATGCTCTATCAGAAGGATGGTGAGGTTGAACCTGCTTCTCACCCACTGGATGAGTTCCATCAACTTCAGGATTTCGCCCGGGTTCATCCCCGCCGCCGGCTCGTCGAGGAGGAGCAGGGACGGGTTGCACGCCAGGGCCCGGGCTATCTCGAGCCTGCGCTGCTCTCCGTAGGGCAGGCTTCTGGCCGGCATATCCGCGTGCCTTCTCAAGTTGAATATGTCGAGCAAGTCAAGGGCCCTCGAGCGTATCTCCAATTCCTCCCGCTTGAATGCGGGGGTCCTGAGCAGGCAGTGCCAGGCTGAGTATTTCACTTGCGAATACTGGGCTATCCGGACGTTGTCCAGAACGGAGAGGTCCTTGAATAGGCGAATCGTTTGAAACGTCCTGGCGACTCCGCCGGCCGCGATGATGTTGGGCGGGAGGCCAGTAAGCTCGCCGCCCTTGAACACGATGGAACCCTTGGTGGGGC
Organism: Ignavibacteriales bacterium; assembly: GCA_050260105.1. Classification (GTDB taxonomy): domain Bacteria; phylum Bacillota; class Sulfobacillia; order JABLXB01; family JABLXB01; genus SM1-B181. The sequence continues at coordinate 198,225 of JBLNBR010000039.1, forward strand.
GGTAGACCCCAGTGACGAGGTTGAACACGGTGGTCTTCCCGGCGCCGTTGGGCCCGATTATCCCCACGAGCTCACCGGGTTCGAGCCGCAACTCGAAGTCGCACACTGCCCGCAGGCCGCCGAAGTAGTGGGTGAGACCCGATATCTCAAGCAGCGGCATCGGCTTTCACCCCTCCCGTGGCGGTGGATTCCTCCGGCAGGAACCACCTGTGTTCCCGGAGTCCCATGATGCCGGTTGGTTTGAATATCATCAGGACTACCAGCATCAGCGGGCCGGCGACCCAGCGCCACACACCCAGCGGCCTGAGCAACTCGAGGAGGACGGTGAAAATGGATGCCCCGAGTATCGAACCCATCACCGACCCCGTGCCTCCCAGATACACCATCACAAGCACCTCGGTGGACTTGAGGATTGTGAATGATCTCGGGTTGATGAACTGCAGTAGGTGGGCGAACAGGGCGCCGGCGATTCCCGCGAAGAAGGACGACAGCACGAACGCGAGTACCTTGCACCTTCGCGTATCCACCGAGACGAGGGCGGAGGCCACCTCGTCCTCGCGTATTGATAGGACGCCCCTCCCGTAATTGGAGTAGACGAAATTCCTCACCCCGAACACGGCTATCAGGGTCCACGCATACACCCACGGCAGGTTGGAGAGCCTGGCCATGCCAAGGAAGCCCCTCGGCCCTCCGATGGCCTCGATGTTCTCCAGCGCGCTCTTGACGATCATGTTAAAGGCCAGCGTAACGATGGCCAGATAGTCGCCCCTGGTCTTGAACGACGGGACTGCTATGACAGCCCCCGCCAGGGCCGCCACGATCCCGCCGGCCACCACGACCAGGGGAAAGAGCGTGGCCGCCCATGCCGGCGGAAGCACTCTCACCGTCAGGATCGAAGAGGTATACGCTCCGAGAGCCATGAACGCCGCGTGCCCGACCGAGAACTCCCCCATGTATCCGTTCACCAGGTTCAGGCTGACCGTGAGTATGATGTTTATCCCTACGTACATCAGGACCAGTTCAACGTACGGGTTGACGATGCCGGTGTAGGGGAGGGCCGCCAGGAGGGGGATTAGGCAGATCATGATCCATATGTGCATCCCGCGCTTCTTCATCTCGACACCTCTCATTCAGGCTGGCCTCAAACCTTCTGTGCGCTGGGGCGACCCAGTATTCCCGTCGGCTTGAATACGAGGAATACCAGGAGGACCGAGAAGGCGACGAAATCCCTGTAGGTCGACGAGGGCAACACGAGCGGGGTGAATATCTCGATGAAACCGAGGATGTACGCCCCGAGCATCGCCCCGCGGACGTTCCCTATGCCGCCGACGACGGCCGCTATGAACGCCCACCAGCCGATCCGGACGCCCATGTACGGGTCGATGACAGGATACGCGATCCCGTAGAGGATGCCGCCGGCGGCCGCGACAGACGAACCGATCGCAAACGTCAGCGAGATTATGCGGTCCAGCGGGACCCCCATGAGAGGCACGGTCGATTTGTCGAACGAGATGGCGCGCATCGCCATCCCCGTCATCGTCTTCCTCACGATGGTGTCCAGGAGCACCATGAGTACCAGCGACATGAGAATGATGACCACCTGTATGGTGGATATGGACACCCCGCCCAGGTCCATGTTCACGACGGGGATGAGCGGAGGCATCTTCCTCGGTTCCGCTTTCATGGTGGCGAGAGTGAAGTTCTCGAGGAACAGTCCCATGCCGAGGGCCGTTATTACCAGCGACACGCGCGGCGCGTTTCTGAGCGGCCTGTAGGCCACCCGTTCGATACAGACCGCAATGAGCGACGTCCCGGCCATCGATGCCAGCATCGTTATCACGAACGTCAACCAGACCGGCACGTGCCCCATCGAGATCAGAAAGCCGGCCACGAACAGGCCGAGGTAGGCGCTGACCATGAAGATATCGCCGTGGGCGAAGTTGATGAGCCTCAGGATGCCATAGACCATCGTGTAGCCCAGGGCGATGAGCGCGTAAACGCTGCCCAGCTGGAGCGCGTTCAACGCCTGCTGTACGAGTTGTGCCAAGGCGAACCCTCCCTGCGCTGGACCGGACGCGGGACCGCGCGGGGGCCCGGACACGAGCCCCCGGCGACGGTCCCCGGCCGCGCATAATGCTTACGGTTTGGCTGTCTCGAAGTACTTGAAAGCGCCGTCCTTGATCTGCAGGATTACCGCGCTCTTGACGGGATCGCCTGAACCCTTGAACTCGAGCGCTCCTGTGACGCCCTCGAACTTGGTGATACCTGCGAAGGCGTCGCGTACGGCCTGCCTGTCGGGTTTACCCGCGACCTTGATCGCCTGGAAGAGGAGGTTGAACGAGTCGTAGGTCAGAGCCGCGACATCGTCGGGCGTGCTGTTGTATTTCTCCTTGTAGGCCTGTATGAATTTCTGGGCCACGGGGGTCGCAATGTCGGGGGCGTAGTGGGTGCTGAAATAGTGACCCTCCATATCGGCGCCACCCAGTTTGATGATTTCCGGGCTGCCCCAGCTGTCGCTCCCGACGATCTTCCCCTTGTAACCCAGCTTGTAGGCCTGCTGGACCTGCAGCGGGACCTCGCTATAGTAGTTGGGAAGGAAGAGCACGTCCGGCGCGGCATCCTTTATCCTGGTGAGTTGCGAGCTGAAATCCTTATCACCCGTGGTATAGGTCTCGAATGCCAGTATCTTCCCGCCAGACTGTTCGAAGGTCTTCTTGAAGACCTCCGCGATGCCCTTGTTATACTCGCTCGCCACGTCGTACAGGACGGCGGCGGACGTGGCTTTCAGGCTGTTCAGCGCGAACTTGGCCGTGACCACGCCCTGGAAATCGTCAATGAAACAGGCCCTGAACACGTATTTCTTGCCTTCACACGTCTTGGGGTTGGTGGACCACGGGCTGACCATCAATACCTTGCTGGCCTCGCTGATTGCGGCCGCAGGGATGGCGTTGCGGCTGGCGTTGGGGCCGATGACGGCCAGGACCTGGTTCTGGTTGATGAGCTTCTGGGCGACTGCCGCGGCGGATTCGGCCTTGTCCTCGTTATCCTCCACGAAGAGCGCGATCTTGTACTTCTTGCCGCCGACCTCGAGTCCGCCGGCCTTGTTGACCTCATCGACCGCCATCAGGGCGGCGTTCTTGCACGACTGGCCCACGACGGGGATGCTGCCGGTGAGCTCGGCGTTGCAGCCGATCTTGATCTCTCCCGGCTGAGCGACGCACCCTGCAGCCGCCGATGCGACACAAATGACGAGCGCCAGCGTCACTAGATGCTTCAAGCCGATTACCCCCCTCATAATCATCCGTTACGGAACTAGCCTCGTGACCCTGAGCCGCCACCCCCCTTCAAGGGCAAGGGTCAGAGTATTCAGAATTGACGTCTACCGTTCAACGCATTGCAATGCAAATCCTCCCACCGGAACAAGCTTATGGAATTTGCACGAGGCGACGCGGTTCTGAGCGCCTTGTCATGTAATTACAGTACAGGACGATTATTTGGAGGTAATCCGGCATGGGGCGACGAATCCGCTCTCATCGAATGGCGCCGGTGCCACGAGGGGCGCTGGGGAGGATGGCATGGATATCAGGGAGGTTCTTCTCACGGTATTACACGGGTGGCTTGAGTTCATGGCAATTGCGGCAGCAGGAATGGTCAGCTGGGACATCAAATTCGACGCACGAAGGCTCGCTCTGATAGGCGTAATAGGCACCGTGGCCGCGCAACTCGCAAGGGCTTTCGCCCTCCCTGTCAAGTTCGGCCTTCACACGATCATCCTAATGTTTGTGCTGCTACCGATGATCTATTTCATGTTCAAGCCCCCGTTCTGGATGGCTTCATCGGCGACTTTCGGCGGGTTCACGCTATTCCTTCTGGTGGAAGAGATGGTCCTGATCTACATAGTCCGCGTGAGGGGCGTCCACATAGAGGAGGTGCTGGCGGACATCCGCGCCAGGGCGGTGTTCGGAATGATCGCTCCGCTGGTGCTCGCCATCTACTGCCTGGTAGTCCTCAAGATTAGACGGTCGAGGAGAGAGCGTCTTGCCGGGAAGGCGCATCCGCTTCCTTAACACTACGCCGCTGGCGCACGCCGCGGGGAAATGGCTGGCGGGGCAACTCGAACTCGGCGCGGCCAGGGAGAAAACCCTGAAACTCGGGTTCGACATAGCGCTGTCGTGGACCACGGGGATGGCGCTGGTTGCGGTCGTATCGAGGTTCCTGGGCTGCGCGATCCCCGGGCTGGTCTCGGCCCTTGCGGCGTTCGGGCTCAGGGTGTTCTCCGCGGGGGCCCACTGCGGCACGGCCGGAAGATGCGCCTTGTTGATGGTCTTCGTCTACCCGGTCATCGGCAGGGTGGGGGTGCTCGTTCACGAACGCGTGCCGGCCTTCTCCTGGGTGGCGGCCGTCTACGGCCTATCGGCGGCCTGCACTTACATGAGGGCAAGGCCGCGGGATCCAAGGGACGTGAGGAACCGGAGGTTCCAGCCGGTCGCGGTGGGGGTGCTCGCGGCGTATCTGGTGTTCTCATCGTTGAACTGGCGCCGCAGCGGTGTCGTGGATTCGACGATCTGTGGGGTCGCCCTGGGATGCCTGTGGCAGTCTGTTACGGTAACGGAACCGGGGGCGCGCTTGGTGCGGTGGATTGACAGAGTCATGTCGGACGTGGGCATCGAGTGACCCATCCGGCTGAACCCTTTAGCGGAAAAGGGCGGCCATCCAGGTCGCACACTTCCTGGGAGGTGACAACATGAAGAAGGTACTGCTCACCCTCATCGTTTCGGTCGTCAGCCTGATCGCCGCGGCAAACGTCGCCGGTGCTTGCGTCTGCACCTTCTACCAGCCGGAGATCGACTGACAACAGGCTGTTGGTCTGAACGAGCAGGGAAGAGGGGCATGACGCCCCTCTTCCCTGCTCGTTCAACGAAAGCAGCGTACGCGCTTTCCTCCAGGCCGGCCCCGAACGCGTGCGGGCGGCTACTGCCCCGCCTGGCCCCGCGCGTACACCCCCGGGTTCACCAGGTTCGGCGGCCGCTGCCCTTCCACGACGGCCAGGATATTGGCGGCGGCCATCGTCGCCATGAGAGTGCGCGTCTCGACGCTGGCGCTCGCTATGTGCGGCGCGAGTACGACGTTGTTGAGATCGGCCAGGCCGGGCTGCACTTCGGGTTCTCGCTCATAGACGTCCAGCGCGGCGCCGGCGATGGACCTATCTCTGAGGGCTTCCAGGAGCGCACGTTCGTCCACTACCGGCCCCCTGGACGTATTCACGAGGTGGGCCGTGGGCTTCATCATAGACAACTCACGGCGGCCCACCAGGTGGCGGGTTTCCGCGTTCAGGGGGATGTGCAGGGACACGAAATCCGCGTTTCTGAATACGTCGTCGAGGGACGTGAACTGTGCGCCGAGCTCCTGCTCGATCGCATGATTCCTGGACGAGTCGAAGTATATGATGCTCATCCCGAAACCCTTGCCCCGGCGCGCCACGGCCGCCCCGATGCGGCCCATACCGATGATGCCCAGCGTCTTGCCGTGGACGTCGTTGCCGAGCAGCATCATCATGCCCCAGCCCGTGAACTTGCCGGCCCTGGTCAGCCTGTCGCCTTCAACGACTCTGCGGGCTGACGCCAGGAGCAGGCAGAACGCGAAATCGGCCGTTGTCTCGGTGAGCACACCCGGCGTATTCGTCACCGGAATGCCCAGGGCCGTGGCCGCCTCCACATCGACGTTGTCGTAGCCGACCGCGCAGTTCGCCACTATCTTGACGGGATGATCCTCCATGATGGAACGGGTCACCTTCTCGGTGAGAAGCGAGAGGAGTCCGTCCGCATTCTTCAAACCCTCGCGGATTTCACGCTCGGTCAGGGGCCTGTTCTCGCATGTTCCTATGTGGTAATCGCACCTGGTCGCAAGTAGGTCCAGGCCGGGTTTCGGGATCTCCCGCGTTACGAACACGGTGAATCTCTTCATGAGCCCTGTTTCTCCTCTCCCGCGCTTTGTCTGCTTCGCCTGAGGTATAGCCGTCACCGGCTTCGGGAACACCAGATCAGGAGGTGCTAACATGGTGAACAAGAACATCAGGTGCAGCGTGAATAACTGCCACTACTGGGCGAAGGACAACTACTGCGGCGCCGAACAGATCATGGTCAGCTCCGACAGGATTGGTGATACCACGCCGCACACGTTCAACGCCATGCAGGCGTCCGAATTCCCACACACGCCCGTTGGGAGCTGCATGGAAACCTGCTGCAAGACGTTCGTGACGGACGACAAGGACGCCCGCTCCGATGGGATCCAAACCATCAAGTAGCCGCCGGCGGCCTGAGAAGCCCCTACTAAACAAGAATGCCGCTTCCGGAAGCGGCATTCTTGTCGGCGTCACACGTCACACGGCCCTGACGACGTTCTGGGCCTGAGGTCCCTTGCGGCCTTCCCCAATCTCAAATTCCACGACGTCGCCCTCGTTGAGCGTCCTGAATCCATCGCCCTGGATGGCGGTGTAGTGGACGAAAACGTCTCCGGTACCGTCTTCCCTGGTGATGAAGCCGTAGCCCTTTTCAGCGTTGAACCACTTTACTGTGCCTCGCAATGTCTTACCTCCAAACTGTTTTGCGCTTCTGCGCTGCAAAATAATGATACCACCGGGCGTTCCGGTTGTCCAGCGAGCCGCTCCAGGCGCCGGACACTACTCAGACGTTGAACCTGAACGAGCATACGTCCCCATCTCTGACGATGTAGTCTCTCGACTCAAGCCGGAGTCGGCCTGCTTCCTTGATCGCCCGGATCGACCCGAGCTCCTGGATGTCGTCGAACGTAAAGACCTCTGCCCGGATGAATCCCCTCTCTATGTCGCTGTGAATCCTGCCCGCCGCCTCGCGGGCTGTCGCTCCCGCGCGGACGGGCCAGGCGCGGACTTCATCCTCGCCGCAGGTGAAGAACGAGATGAGCCCGGCGCTGCTATACGCGGCTCTGGCCAGGCGGTGAATCCCGGGTTCGAGCAATCCGTAGGCGGACAGAAACGCCTGCTGCTCACCGGGATCGAGCAGGGAGACTTCCTTCTCGATCGCACAACTGAATTCGACGACCTCCGCTCCGATGCCTGAACACCTGGCACGCAGGCCCTCGTTTCCCGGATAGCCGGCGGACGAGACCTGAGTCTCGGACAGGTTGACGGCTACGACGACAGGCTTCCAGGTTACCAGCCCGAAGGAACTCATCAAGGCAAGGGCGTCCCTTCCAATGTCCGCCGCGCGAGCCGGCAATCCCTGCTCCAGCGCCATTCGCACTGCCTCCAGCGCTTCAATGTCCCCGCTGCGCTGCGGCTTGCCCCTTGCGCCGGTGAGCCGTTCGAGCGTACCCTCCACCTGCTGCAGATCACCCATGACCATATCCGTGAGCAAGTCGTCGAACTCGGACACGACCGTGCGGCCCCTGTCACCGCTCGCTGCAACCGCGCCCGGCGCGGATGGCGGCGCCACGGGGGCGAGGGCGTACGCGCCGATGACGAGGAGGACCGCGTCCGCACCCTTCGCAATGGACCGGCTCAGTGCGGGCGAATACCCGGGGGGGTCGGTCAGGTTGATCTGCGCGTACGTGGTCTTTCTTGGATTGAACAATCGCGAAAGGACATCGATCCTGGCGTCCGGAACGCGGGCTATCCCCTCGGCGCAACCGTTCTTCCCTGTACGGTGTTCAACGCCGGTCAAGAGTGAGAACAGGCTGCTCTTGCCGGACGATGGTAGTCCGATCAGTGCTATATTCATTGTCGTACCTCCCGCAAACAAGAACGATTCTACATCTCCATGCAAACGCCGGTCAACGCTTGCCACAATTTACAGGCTGAATCAATGCGGTAAACCGTGCTAGAATTGCAGGGCAACACGATACTCGGACAGGGAGGGGATAGTCATGGCAAGAAACGCCAGAAGGCGTATCACACGTACCCTTATCACGACAGCGCTGGTAGTGACGGCGTTGTTCGCCGCCACACCGGCCTATGCGGCGACGGCATACGTTACTCCGGGGTATCACCCGTACTGGCGATACTACAAGAGTCAGCCGTCCCAGCCGTCAAGGCCGTCTCAACCGTCCCAGCCGTCGACTCCCGCGCCGCAGCAACCCACGGTTCCCGGGACCGGTACCGGCGTCGGCTCGATGCAAATGAGCTCGTGGGAATTGGAAGTCATAAGGCTGGTCAACGTGGAACGAGCCAAGGCCGGCCTGAAGCCCCTGACGGCCAATTCTGAGCTGTCGAGGGTGGCGCGGTACAAGGCGGCGGACATGAGGGACAACGGCTACTTTGGCCACGAGTCGCCGACGTATGGCTCGCCCTTTGAGATGATGAAGGATTTTGGCATCTCGTACAGGGTGGCGGGTGAGAACATCGCGGCCGGGCAGCGTTCCCCCCAGGAGGTCATGAACGCCTGGATGAACAGCGCCGGTCACCGCGCCAACATCTTGAATCCCAACTTCACGGTGGTTGGCGTAGGTCAGGTCAGTGGCGGCTACTACGGTAACTACTGGACCCAGATGTTCGTAGGCTGACAAAGGGTCCGATGCGCAAGTGCGACGGGGGTAAACTCAGCGGTCTTCCGCGGGTCTACCCTCTTGTCTTCCACGGGGGTGTTTGTGCAGCGTATTCCCCAGAACTGGGGAACAATCCCACGGCGACATCGTCCCTAGAATTGGCAAGGAAAAGGGATGGATGGCTGCGACAAAGAAAGGTTCAGTCAACCAGCGCCCGAAGAGCCGTACTATTGTCCATGGGAGGGCTGTGCAGTGAAGTTGCTGGGACTGTCGTGGGTGCGTATCAGGCCGGTCGCCATGCTGGCCTGCGCCTGTGTCGCAGTGTGCGCCCTGGTCGCTTTCCCCAAGGTGAGCTCGGCGGAAACGGAAAGCGAAACATGGGGACCGGGATGGCTGAAGAAGATGTTCGTGGACGAGGACGAGGCGCCCTGGGCCATCGGGCACATGGCCAAGGCGAAGGCCAGGGGCCTCATCACCGGCTATCCGGGAGGGTTGTTCAAACCCAACGCGGCTGTCACGCGGGCTGAACTGATCGCGTCGGCGGTGAGACTCATCGGCGAGGAGGATGACGCCAGAGACGGGGGCTATGGGGCGCTCCCCTTCAGCGACTACTCATACATAGAAAGCTACTATCCCTGGGCGGTGGGATACCTGTGGGAGGCCCTGAACCACGGGCTGTTGCCCCCCACGTCCGAGGCTTTCCGGCCCTACCCGGCCGCCACCCGCGCGTGGACGGCGGAGGTGTTCGTGCGGGCGCTGAAGATGGACGCCGACGCCAAGAAGAAGATGGACGTGGAACTCCCGTTCAGCGACAGGCATTCCGTACCGGCGGGACAGGTCGGCTATGTGCACGTCGCCAACGGGCTCGGACTCATGCAAGGGTCCGGAAACATGTTCAACCCCAACAGCGCCCTCTCGAGGGCGGAGATGGCGGCCATACTGGACAGGTGCGACGACTACATGGAACCGCGGTCGTCCTCCGAAATCCGTGGCGTCATGTCGGGCATCGACGAGGATGACCTCGAGATAACGGTGAAGGAATACGACTCCGGCTGGTGGTCGGAGTCGCCCCGGGACTACGATGATGTCTCGTTCGACAGCAAGGTGACCCTCCCGGTGATGCACGGGGCCCTCGTCCTCGTGGACAAGGAGCATGCGGACCTGTCGGACCTGGAGGACCTCGACGACGATTGTTCGGTCATGGTCGTCAAGAGCGGTGACTACGCCTCCGTGATCGATGTCCACACCGGCCAGGTGGCTGGATGGCCGGGGTATGAACCGGACGACGAATACTACGGCGACAGCGCTCGCCTCGTGGAGGGAACCATACGCGACATCGACCCCGACGGCGATTACCCGACCATCCGCATCCGGGATGATGACGGGGTAAGCAGGACCTACGATGTCGTTGAAGACTGCGAAGTGAGGCGAGACGGCCGTTCCGCGGACCTCGAAGACCTCGAAGTCGGGGATTACGTGACGCTGAGACTGGTTTCGGATGAGGTTACCCGCATAACAGCCGAACAAGAGGATGAAGATGAGATCGTGACCGGCGAAATCACGGGTATATCCCTGAGCAGGGAAAGGATCACGGTCGACACGGACGATGGGAGCGTCCGGTCGATCACCGTCGCGACGGACGCGGATATCACCCGGGACGGTGACTCGGTCGACCTTGAGGACCTGGAGGAAGGTGACGAAGTGGAGGTCACTATCAGGGACTCCGAGGCCATAAGCATTGTTGCCGGAGAGGATCTCTCCAGTCAAAGGACGGGGACCATCCGCGAGATCGACCTCGACGAGGACAACCCGACCATCCGCATCCGCGACGACGACGGGGTCAGCAAGACATACGATGTTGATATAGACTGCGAAGTGAGGCGAGACGGCCGTTCCGCGGACCTCGGGGACCTTGAAGTCGGAGATTACGTGACGTTGAGACTGGACTCAGGGGAGGTTACCCGCATCACAGCCGTGGGGGATGACGAGGATGAGATCGTGACCGGCGAAATCACAGGCATATCCCTGAGCAACGAGAGGATCACGGTCGACACGGACGATGGGACGGTCCGGTCGATCACCGTCGCGCCGGACGCGGATATCACGCGGAACGGTGGCTCGGCAGACCTGGGGGACCTGCAGGAAGGTGACAAAGTAGAGGTTACCATCAGGGATTCCGAGGCCATCAGCATCGTCGCCGGAGAAGAGGCCTCCGGTCAAAGGACGGGGACCGTCACGCGCGTGAGGACCTCGACGACCCCCTGGAGGATCTATATCGAGACAGACAGCGGATCGGAGCGCTCCTACGATGTATCGTCCAGCGTTACTGTCGACTACGACGAGATGGCCCTGGAATTCGAGGATGTTGTCGAGGGAGACGAGGTCGCCCTTCGCCTCGTCAGCTCCAGGGTGCGCGAGATAACGATAGAGGATAGGCCCTCATCGACTGTGAACGGTACCATCCAGTCGGTAACCTCGGACGACGGCCTGTACAGCATCAAGATACGGAAGTCAGGTGGCACGTCCACCACGTACCGTGTGCATCCGGAGGTCGTCGTCAAGGAAGGCACCGATACGCTGAGGATGCGGGACCTCGACTCGGGTGACACCGTGACCCTGAAGCTCGAAGGGGACATTGTGGTCAGGGTTACGGTCATCGAATAGCCCATGGGTCCGGCCTCCTCCTCACACCGCCCGGTGACGGCGGGGTGACGGGGGCGGCCGGACCGCCCGGCCCATGACCTCACAGTACCGCCTTCACACCTCGCCGGAGGAAGATCGCGCCTCGAACTCGAAGTACGTTCCCGGAGGGATCGTTACGTCTACCGGGAGATACGGCCTCGGATACCGCGATCTGCGGCGCGGAACGCCGCGCCCGCATACACGAAGGAGAGCCTCAACCGCCGTCAACCACGGGAAGCTTGCGTTGCTCCTGGGCATGACAGCCTTGTGCCTGCTAACGCTGGTTCGCTACTTCGAGAAGGCCCCGGCTCAGCCAGGGAACGCCGGCCCCGTCGGGGACTACGTCGAGGAGGAGCGGCTTACTCAGGACATCCTGCGCATACTCGATGGAGGCGGGGGGACGTACGGCGTGTTCGTGAAGGTCGTCCGGACGGGTGAGGAGGTCGAGGTCCGCTCGCGCGAGCAGTTCTTCGCGGCCAGCTGCTATAAGCTCCCGTTGGTGCTGATGCTGTACGAGGCGGCGGAGGCGGGGGATGTCGACCTTGACCTGAAGGTGGCGTACGCGCCGGAGGATCGGGAGACCGGGACCGGCATCATCATAGGGTATAAGTATGGGACCCAGTTTACGCTGCGGGAACTCGCAAGGTTGGCCGTGGTCAAGAGCGATAATGTGGCCGCGAACATGCTCCTCAGGCATCTCGGCAAGGAACGTTTCATAGAATATCAGAAACGGGCCGGTGCAAGCGTCATCCCGGAAACCGTCAACAATTCGAGTCCCGCCGACCTCGGTTTGTTCGCGAAACGCCTGCTGGAGTTCGCCTCGCAAAACGGCCCTCTGGGACGGGAGCTGCTGGACTACTTCATCGAATCGGAATTCAAGGACAGGATTCCGGCATTGTTGCCGGGAACCGTGAAGGTCGCCAACAAGATCGGCACCTGGCCCGGAACAGTGAATGACGTTGGGATCGTCATGAATGGTGAGATCGAGTACATCCTAGCCGTGATGTCCAGGGACGTCCCATCAGTGGAAGGCGCGGCGGACTTAATCGCAAGAATCTCGAGCGAAGTGTACAATCACATAGCGGCGAGGACGGCGGCAGCCTCAGAACGAGGTTGAACAGTAGGACCCTGATGTGATAAAATACCATGTACAGAGTTACGCTGGGAATGGAGGTGATGACCGGCGCCGTAGGGCACACGGACCCACGATCACGAACGCTGAATCCTCCCTGGGGAGGAACGGGGGAACCCGGTCTTTTGGGGTGAGTCTCGCCGGAGGCGAGTAGGGTCAGCTCTTTCGACCCGAACCCGTCAGCTAACCTCGTAAGCGTCGAAAGAGGAGGTTTTCGCATGTCCAGTGTTATCGCCGGATTACCCGCAACCGGTTCTCACAGCCCGCTTACGCAGCGTGTGAAGGTGCGTAGAGCCACTCCCGACGACGCGCACGACATCGTCCGGATCGCGTGCAGCGTAGGAAACTCCGTTCAGGACCCATCGTTGGGGTTTCTACTATTCAATTACGCTTCCGACCCCGTGAGGTTCCGCAACGAATTCGCCCGTAAGACCCTCGAGCTCGACCATTTCTACGTGGCGGAGGCCAAAAGGGTATGCGGGTTCCTCATGGCGTATTGCCGCGACACATGGCTGGAATACAGCCCGGATTGGCAGAGGAACATTCACTGGCACCCCGAGTTCGACAAGGGAGATCTGGATAGGTTTGTGGTCGTCGAGAAGACAGCCGTCATGGCGGGCCTGACGGGCCAGGGGATCGGGAGCACGCTGTACGAGCGGCTGCTGGGTGATTTGAGGCTCAAGGGCATCGAGAACATATTCGCGGAGACCGTGATTGCGCCAGCCCCGAATTACGCCTCGCTGGAATTCCGGCGCAAACAGAAATACAGGCTGGTCGGGGTGAGATATGAGAGCATCGATGGGACGACATACACCTCGCTCGTTTACATGAAGAAGCTGCCGGGGAGTGGTTCCGGAGCCTGAGGGCTCGGGACGAAGTGCAACAGGGCCGCTGGAGCTGTATTCGACTGCTCCAGCGGCTTTTTTCATCGCCCGGCCCGGTTCGCGGACACCATTTCTGTGATATGCTTGTGAAGGTTTGCGCCAACTATGGTCGAAATACGGTGGAGGTATGATCTGCAGGGTGACAGTCTGTCTCCCGGTACGCCGGGCGCTCATATGGCTGTTGCTGGTGACGACGCTGGCCGCCGGTGGATGCTCCGCACCGGAGGAAAGGAGAACCATTACCGTCGCCGGCTCGACGTCGGTCCAGCCCTTCGCGGAGATGCTGGCAGAGGAGTTCATGGCGCGGCGCCCCGGGGTGGCCGTGAACGTGCAGGGCGGCGGTTCCAGCGCGGGATACAGGGCGGCGGCGAGCGGCGCGGCGCAGATAGGGATGCTGTCCCGCAGCCTCAGCCCCGGCGAAGGGGATGTGACCCCGGTCACGATCGCCACCGACGCGATAAGCGTGATTGTTCACGCCACCAATCCGGTTGCGGGCCTGTCTTCCGAGCAGTTGAGGTCGGTATTCACGGGCGCCGTGCGCAACTGGCGCATGGTAGGGGGTCCCGACCGCCCCATACACGTGATTTCCAGGGAGGACGGATCGGGGACGCGCGGGTCGTTTGACGACATCGTGCTGGGGGAGTCCTCGGTGATGAACTCGGCGGTCGTCCAGGATTCCAACGGCGCGATACTCGAGACTGTGGCCGCGGACCCCAACGCGATCGGGTATGTCTCTCTCGGCCTTGTCGATTCAAGGGTCAGGGCGATCGCCCTGGACGGAGTCGTTCCAACCCCCGCCACGACCGTAAGCGGGCAGTACCGTATCGTTAGGCCGTTCCTGTTCGTCACGAGAGGCGAGCCGGACGGTGTCGTAAAGGAGTTCATAGATTTTGTCCTATCGGAGCACGGCCGACGGATACTTGAAGAAAACGGACTCATCGCCGGGTCCTGACCGGCGGACACGGGGTCTGAGCGAGCGGGGCATCGAAAAAGTCCTGCTTGTTTGCGCTTTCACAGCGGTTTCCGCCCTGGTACTGATCACAGTGTTCATCTTCGCGGAGGGACTTCCGGAGCTGCTCAGAACAGGTCCGGCCGGGTTCGTGCTGGGGAGCGAGTGGTCACCGAGGCGTGAGGTGTTCGGTGTCCTTCCCATGATCGTGGGGTCGGTCAGCGTCACTCTGGTTGCGCTCGCGATCGGGGTGCCCATCGCGGTGGCGTGCGCGGTTTTCCTCTCGGAGATGGCCCCGCCCAGGATGGCTGTCGTGCTGAAGGCCCTGGTTGAACTGCTTGCCGCCATACCTTCCGTGGTCTACGGTTTTATCGGGCTCACGACGCTCGTGCCCCTTATCAGGCGGGCGACAGACGCCCCCGGGTTCTCGGTGCTCGCGGCTTCCATCGTGCTCGCCATCATGATCATCCCGACCATAACCAGTGTGTCGTTTGAATCCCTGAGGACCGTGCCGTCTTCATACCGTGACGGCATGGCGGCCCTTGGGAGCACCCGCTGGCAAGCGATACACATGGTGTTGCTGCCGGCCGCAAGCTCGGGGATAATCGCGGGGATCATCCTGGGCATCGGCAGGTCTCTGGGCGAAACCATGGCCGTGCTGATGGTCGCGGGGAACGCGCCGGCGATGCCCTCGTCGTTGCTGTCCCCCGTGAGGACTTTGACCAGCAACATCGCCCTTGAGATGGGATACGCCGCAGGCAGGCACAGGGCCGCCCTTTTCGCCACCGCGGTTGTGTTGTTTGTCATGATAGCGGCCCTCAACGGGCTCACGAGGTTCGTCATATCAAGAGGGGCTGTGTATGGGAAAGGCAGGCACAGGCGCCGCTAGTCACGGCGGCTCGCGCCCACTCGGGCGCGTCGAGAGTCCCAAGAGAATAGACCGGTTCGCGCGTTTCGCGTTCGGGGCGGCGACAGTGGTGACACTGCTGGTCCTCGTGTTCGTGGTCTCGTTCGTCTTCGTCAGGGGAACGGGCGTCATTACCTGGGAGTTCCTCACCAGACCGCCCCAGCGGATGGGCCGCGCGGGCGGGATACTCCCCAGCATAGTGGGCACTGCGGTGCTCACTGTGGTCGCACTCGTGATCGCCACTCCCCTGGGGGTAGCCAGCGCCATCTACCTCACCGATTACACGGGGGAGGGTTGGGTTCCCAGGGTGATCAGATTCGGGGCCGAGAACCTCGCGGGGATACCCTCCATCATCTTTGGGCTGTTCGGGTTCCTATTCTTCGTGATATTCTTGAGATTCGGGTGGTCGATACTGTCAGGGGCTCTTACACTGGCCCTGATGGTCTTGCCCACCATCATGAGGACGTCTGAAGAGGCGATAAGGGCTGTACCCAGGGAGCACAAGGAACTGAGCCTCTCACTCGGCGCCAGCAGGTGGCAGACGGTCGTTTTCGTGGTGCTGCCGTCGGCCCTTCCCGGGATCATCACAGGTGTGATGCTGGCCTTAGGCAGGGCGGTGGGGGAGACCGCGGCGGTGATATTTACCGCGGGATCCTCACTCAGGCTTCCGACCAGCATCATGGATCCGGTGAGGACGCTGCCCGTCCACTTCTACGTCCTCGCGAGAGAGGGGATCTCGAGCGCCAACGCCTATGGCACGGCCACGGTGCTCCTGGCGATCGTCCTGTTCATCGAGATTATGGCCAATGTGATCATGGCAAGGTTCTCCAACCGCGCGTAGCGGGGGTGACATTGATGAGCCACACCGGGATCCGGTTCGAGAACTTCAGCTACGCATACGGTGAAGTGCAGGCGCTGAAGTCCGTCAACCTCCAGATCGTCGAAAACGAGCTGTTTACGATAATGGGGCCAACCGGCAGCGGTAAGACCACCATGCTCAGGTGCCTAAACAGGCTGAACGACCTGGTCCGCGCCGGCCGCCATTCCGGCTCTGTGTTCGTTGGCGGCCGGAGTATATACGATGTCAGCGTCGACGTGACCATGTTGAGAAGGAGGGTCGGCATGGTGTTCGCCGTTCCGACCGTGCTGCCCGCCTCCATATTCGAGAATGTCGCATACGGCCCGAGAAGGGCGGGCGAGAAGTCCAGGGAAGCCCTGTCGGCCGTCGTGGAGAAGTCGCTCAGGGCGGCCACTCTCTGGGATGAGGTCAAGGACCGGCTCGGCGAGAGGGCGGACAGGTTGTCGGGAGGACAGCAGCAACGCCTCGCGCTCGCCCGCCTGCTCGCCCTGGAGCCGGAGGTCATCCTCCTGGATGAGCCGACCTCCGGCCTGGACCCGATCTCCACCCTCAGGATAGAGGACCTGCTCAAGGAACTGGCCGAGCAGTACACCATCGTGCTTGCCACGCACAACCCCCACCAGGCGGCTCGCGTCGGGTCCAGGGTCGGCTTCATTTTCCAGGGCGAGATCGTCGAGATCGCGCCGGCGGAGCAGATGTTCACCAGCCCCAGGGATCAGCGCACGGACGCCTTCGTCAGCGGCAGGCTCGGGTAGCGATTCGCCGCTGGAAGGGTTAGAATGGAGCGGGGGTCGAATAGGGGAGATGGCCGACGGAAGAGTATAAGGCGAGGGTCGATAACCTGAGACTGTACTACGGGGGATTCATGGCCTTGAAGGGCGTCTCGGCCGGGTTTCGTGAGGACGCCATTACGGCCATTATCGGACCGTCGGGTTGTGGGAAGTCCACCCTGCTCCGGTGCATCAACAGGATGAACGACAGGATCCCCAACGCCCGCGTCGAGGGCAGGGTGCTGATAGAAGGGCGCAACATCTATGCTCCCGACTACGACGTCATCGAGCTGAGGCGGCGCGTCGGGATGGTGTTCCAGAGGCCGACAATATTCCCGATCTCGGTGTTCGACAACGTGGCCGTCGCCCCGCGCGTCCACGGCGTCACTTCCGCGGCGGACCTCGAGCCGGTGGTGCACAGGGCGCTGTCGGAAGTGAACCTCTGGGACGACCTCAAGGACAACCTGCGGAGCCCCGCGCTGGAGCTTTCGATAGGGCAACAACAGCAGCTGTGCATAGCGCGGGCAATCGCCACCCGTCCGGACATAGTCTTGCTGGACGAGCCGTGCTCGGCCCTGGACCCGTATACCACTCTCAGGATCGAGGACCTCCTGTCGCAGCTCGCGGATGATTACACGATCATAATCGTCACCCACAACATGCAACAGGCTGCCCGCGCGTCGGACTACACGATCTTCATGCTGAACGGCGAAGTCATCGAATCCGGACCAAGCAAGGACCTGTTCATGAACCCCCGCGACCGCCGCACCAACGACTACGTAACAGGCAGGCTCGGCTGACGCCTTCAGCCCGGGGCCTGCGACTACGAACCGCCGGCCGGCGGTGGCCCCCCCATCGTCAAGCCCGTCTGCTTCGAGGCCGTCATCAGCGCCGCAATACCCACGGAGATCACCAACACCGGCGCAACCATGCTTACGGAGAATACCTCCCGGAGGAACAATACTGAGCCCAGGGTCCCGAAGAACCCCGATGTGCTCAGGACGAGGCCCGCACGCCCCGCGCCGATCAGCCTGGTCGCCATGTAGAACAACAGCACCGATAGGACGAGGAATACGCCTCCACTCGCGACAATGGCTGGAACCACAGGGAAGGGAACCGCGAAGCGGCTTCCCTTGAGAAATGCGAGACACGACATCACGAGACAGGTCGTGACCGTCTTGGCGGCCATCATTACGACGGCCGGGACGGGGGAATCCATCAGGCGGATCAGATTGGCCTCCAACGCCCAAGAGAAGTAGCCGCCGGCCATGAGGACGTCCCCTGCCAGTGCGACTCCGCCCGCCGCAGTGGCCGGCTGAGCAGGCGCGGGCCACGACAGCCACGCGGCGCCTAGGAGTATCAGGAGACTCCCGGCCATTCCCCGCCTGCCCAGGCGTTCGCGAAAAACCCCGAATGCCAGCACTGCTGTGAACGCCGATTCGAGGTTATTCAGGATTGAGCCGTGGACGGCGGTGGTCCGTTCGAGCCCGAGGAAGTACAGCACCGGTCCGCCGATGGCGCCCGAAAGCAACCAGCCCACGAAGAGGGGGGCGCGGGTGGCGCCGGGACGCCGGCCGCCGGCCAGTGCGCGGACAGCGAGGGGTACAAACACACATGAGGCGCACAGGTATGTCCACGCCCCGGCCGTCATCGCATCGATCCCCGCGGTGAGTATGATCTTGTTCGCCACCGTGTTCAGCCCGATGAAGACGGCGGAACCGAAGGCAAGGATGTACCCGTACGTCATGTCAGCACGGAGTGATTTTCACGGCCTTGCCGCGGTTTCCTGCCTGGCAGCCGCGCAGGGACACTCGCGGTTCACCCGGGGCCGCCGGAATCCGCGCCAAATTCCCAGGATTTTATCGAGTCGCGTAGTAAATACCTAGTTAGGTTTGGTTACTTCGCCAAGAATCGCCAAATAGTCCTGGTTTAGGGGGAATAACATGAGACTCGTAGGCTTCCGTGTACAAATGTACAGGTGCATTGTCGATTCCGGCTGGATAGACGTTTCCCCACTGACCGCCGTGGTAGGCAAGAACGAATCCGGGAAAACGGCGCTGCTCAAGGCGCTTCACAAGCTCAACCCCTCAGTGCCCGAGCCCTACTGCATCGACAGGGAGTGGCCCAGGCGTTTCCGGAAGGACCGGAACGAGGGGCAGGTCGTCTGCAGTGCTCGCTTCGAGCTCGGCCCGGACGAAATCGAGGAACTGAAGGCGTTTTCCGGCGAGGAGGTCATCCCCAGCATCGTCGAGGTTCGCCGTGACTATGCCGGCAGGTTGGAAATCCTCTTTCCCCCCGAGCTCTTCCCGGACCGGCTCAGGCAACAGGACCTCGAGCCCCTTCTCGGGCTACTGCCCAGGGTGCCGGATGTTGTGGGGTCCTCGTTCGGGTTGAAGGCGCGGGAATGCCTCGACGAGGCCAGGCAATTGATCGCGGAGGGCAGGTTCACCGATCTCTCCAGGGTGCGCAGCGAGCACGTCCAGGCCCTGATGGACAGGATCACGGCGACGCCGGCTTCAGTCCAGCCGGCCGGCGCGGCGGAGACAGTCGGCGGGGGAGAGGCGCCGGGAGAGAAGTTGGCCGCTGAAGCCGAGGCCGCCGCAACCGAGGACCCGGGGAGCCTTCAGACGATTTTCCCCAGGGAGAAGGAGTTCATAGACAACTACCGTGACAGCCTCAAGCAGGTCTTCAACCGCTTGACGGCCACGCCGTCCGTGCTCGAGACCGCCCGCGAATACGTCTTGAAACACCTGCCGGCGTTCGTCTACATGTCCGACTATCAGACGTTCACGGGTACCGCGCAGATCGACCAGGTCAAGCAGCGCAAGGACCGGGGCGAACTCACCGAGGAGGACCGGACCCTGCTGACGATAATGGACCTGGCAGGGTTGAACCTCGACGAAGAGGTGAGCAAGAGCGACGTCGCGGACCTTGAGCAAAGGCAGTTCGACCTCGACGACGCTTCGGTGGTGCTCACTCAGTACCTGTCGGAGCACCGTCAGCGCAAGTATCAGGTACAGCTGCGAGCGGACGGGCAGAAGTTCTACACGTTCATAAAGGACGAATACGACCCCTCGCTGATCATGCTGGAAGAGCGCTCGAGGGGATTCCAGTGGTTCTTCTCGTTCGATCTGATGTTCATGCACGCGAGCAGGGGCACGTTCAAGAACTGCGTCATACTGTTGGACGAGCCGGGGCTCCACCTGCATCCCGACGGGCAAAAAGACCTGCTCAGGCGCATGCGTGAGTACTCGGCCGACAACACGATAGTCTATACGAGTCACCTGCCGTTCATGATGGACCTTGAGCGCCCCGATCGCATCCGCGTGCTCAGCGAAACGCCGAACGGCGCCGTTGTCACCGACGATTTGACGAAAAGCCAGGCCGAAGCCAAACTCGTGCTCAGGTCCGCCCTGGGCGTGGCCGCTTCCCCGAGCTATCTCGTGGCCCAGCGGAACCTGGTCGTCGAGGGGATCGACGATTGCTGGATATTGACGGAGATGTCCAGGCTTATGCAGCAGTCCGGAGAGCTCGGGTTGCCCGGCGATCTATTCGTGATCCCTTCGGGGGGGCCGGCGGAAGCGGCGTACATAGCCACTTTCATCATGGACCATGGCCTGGACGTGGTGGTGCTCTTCGACTCCGACGGCCTGGGCGATGGACCGAAACGGGAACTCGCGGAGAAATGGCTCAACCGGTACCCGTCGAGGCGGGCCCACGTGCTGAGCCTTGCCCAGTGCATGGGCATGGAGGGCGGGTTCTCGATCGAGGACATCTTCCGGGAGGAGTTCTACGTGCGGAAGGTAAGGGAGGTATACATGAAGCAGCTCAACGCGGCCGGTTGCTCGGAACTCGCCCTGCCGCCGGGGAACCAACTTGCGACGAGAGTCGAGATGGCCTTGTCCCAGTATGGAATCAAGTTCGACAAGGTCGCGGTCGCGAAGGCCTTGCGCGCGTCCCTGAGCAAGATGGATTCCCTGGACGAGTTGTCGCAGGAGACGAAGCTTGCCGTCAGGAGGATCATCGCGACAGTCAACGCGGCGCTGCCGCAGGCTTAGATAGGACGGGTGCCCGGCGGTACGCCGAAGGCGCCGGGACGGCGGGGGATGCGTTTGCGGTCGCGTCCTCCGCCTCGTTTGTTACTGGGCCACCATGCGCAGGGCGTTGGCCGCGAAGAAGACGGCGAGTCCCAGCAGGAGTACTCCGCAGGCGCTGAGCAGCGCGCGATACGTTTTGCCTGTGATCAGGTTACGGCCCTTTGATATGGCAAGACAGACGACGAGGTACCATGCCAGGTCGGCCATGATATGGCCGGCGAAGACCGCGCCGATCCCCGCCTTCCCGTATTCCTTCCACAGCACGACCGATCCGGCGCCGACGGTCCCCCACCACAGGAGCCAGTACGGATTCGACACCGTAGCGACAATGCCCGTCAGGGCCAGGCGAAGCGATTCACCGGGGCTCGCGGGAGGCGCGTTCTTGATCGTGGTTGTCGAGCGGAGGGAGGATCTGAACAGGTCCCAGGCCATCCAGGCGAGCATGCACGCGCCCGCCCCCGCTATCGCGGCCGCCACAGTGGGGCGGGACAGTATGTCGCCGAGTCTGAGCGCGAGCGCGGAGACCATGGCCAATTCCGCAAGCGCGTGGCCGGCCACAGGCAACATGCCGCGAGACACACCGTGGACAGCGTTGGAGACCACGACCACGAACAGACTGCCCGGCATTACTGCGCCGGAGATACCGGTGACGAATGAGGTCGCGACGATTCCCAAGAGACCCACGACTATTCCTCCATGTCCATCCAGTCCAAGCCGAGTTGAATGCATATCCCCTGCCTGAGCAGGTTGTATTCGCTTATGATGCGATCCCCGCTCCTGCCCACGTTGTTCACCCGCCCTCAGGAGTAGTTCCGGATGACCAGTTCGTTGACTACTCCCCTTCCCTCAGCCCTGCAGCTTATGGGCCTTTTCGCCTGGATGATCTCGACTTCGAACTCGTCACGGGGGTAGAGGTTCTGCACGAACTTCGTGTCCGAGTTGCTCAACATCACATTGACGCCGCGGCCGGCCAGTGACCTGAACACGGCGGCCAACCGGATCTGGTCCTCAGGGCCGAAGCCGTTGTCGACGTACTTGGTGAAATAAGAGGTCTCACTGAGGGGGTGGTAGGGCGGATCGAAATAGACGAAGTCCCCCGGCTGCGCCGCGCCGAGAGACGATTCGAAGTCCGTGCACAGGAGCGTCACATGCCGGAGGGAATCGGAGACGGCTCTCAGGTTCTCCTCGTCCAGGATCCTGGGGTTCTTGTGCCGCCCGAACGGCACGTTGAACCTGCCCTCGTTGTTGACGCGCCAGAGGCCGTTGTAGCAGGTCTTGTTCAGGTAGATGAACCTCGATGCCCGCTCGACGTCGGACAGGGTGTCCGGGTTCAGGTCGCGAACGCGATAGTAGTAGTCCCGCCCGTGGAGCCGGTGCTGTGAGGCGTGCGCGGCGAGGGCGCCGGCGAGGTCCGATACCTTACTCCGGATCACCGAGTAGGCGTTGATGAGTTCTTCGTTCCTGTCATTGAGCACCGCGCGTTCCGGGTTCAGGGCGAAGAACAGCGCACCCCCGCCGACAAACGGTTCGTAGTATCCGCCGTACCTCTCCGGAACCCTGGCAAGTAATTCGCCGAGGATCTGGCCCTTGCCGCCCGCCCATTTCACGAAAGGCTTCAAGAACACTGCCCCTTTCCACGAAAGTAGATTCTCAGCGCAGCACCCTTCTCCTGCAAGCAGGGGGGACCGGTGCGAGAGCAGGGGGATTGTTTAATCGGTGGTTACCAGCAGGCGAGAGACGGTCACCGGTTCGAGCCCGGACCTGCGCAGCCCCTCGATGAGTGAGGGGAGGGCGGCGGCGGTGGCGGCCGTGGGATGGAGGAGCACGATTCCCCCCGGGCCCGCCTTCCGCATGACCCGCTCGATGTCCCGCCTGTTCTCCTCAACTGATAGATGATCGGGATGGGGGTGAGCGTACCCGTGGTTGCCGATCTCGTGTCCCCGGAGGCCATCTCTTCCACGAGATCGGGGAAGTCCGCAGCCTACCTCCCGGTGACGAAGAAGGTCACTCTAACTTGGTGCGATTCACACACCTTCAGGATGGAGGGGATGTAGTCCTGTCCCCAGTCGACATTGACCGTGAGGGCGATCAACCCACTGCCCTCGGGACCGTGGTAGATGGGACCGTGGTCTGTGGTGGAGGAGAGCCCCGTAGCCGCCCGACGCCCGGCTGCCAGCGACAGGAGGAAAACGAGGGAGAGCAGCATCACGACTGGCGGGTACCTGGATTTCAGTCTCAGCAATGAGGTCACTCCCCGCCTGATGATATGCGGCCTCTCCGGCCTTTTTTCCAGTTCGAGAGGGATCGTGGAACGCAACGCAGAAAGGGCGATCCCATGGGTGAAACCACGCGGTCGAATGCCCTTCTCCTCTTCGCCGTCACGGCCTGGGGAGCATCGTTCGTGGCGGCCCGGGTCGTCCTGACGACGCTCGACCCCGTGACCCTGGCCGCTGTGCGCTTCAGCATTGCATCCCTCGTGTTCCTGCCGCTGCTCATCAACAGGCAGTTGCGGGGCGTGGGCGTCAGGACCACGGACATCCCCGCCTTCCTCCTCCTCGGCCAGGTGGGCGTATCCGTCTACTTCTGGCTCCAGTACGCAGGCGTGCGGTTGACCAGCGCGGCGGTCTCGTCACTCCTGGTCGTGGGCCTGGCGCCCATCATTACGGCGGTTCTATCGCGAGCCACCCTCCGGGAACCCATGGGCGGTGGGTTGATGTGCTCGTTGCTGCTGGGACTCGTGGGGGTGGGTGTGGTGGCGACCCAGGGCGGACTGCACGGGTCAGTGAGGAGCGGGTTCCTGCTGGGGAGCGTCTGCCTCGTGTGCGACGCCTTCTTCTTCGCGGTCTATTCCACGCAGGTCCGCCGGTTAGGGGCCAGGTACCCCTCGGTGACGATCACCGCTGCCATTACGCTCTCGGGCGCCGCTGGCCTCCTGCTCATTTCCACGGTGGCCGGTGATTGGCGAAGGCTCGCCCTGCTGTCACCGGTCCAGTGGGCGGCAGTGGTCTACCTTGCGCTCGTATGCTCAATCATGGCCTATTTCGCCTATAACCATGCCCTCTCACGAATCGAGGCGGCGAAGGCGTCGGCCTGGCTCTACCTGGAGCCGGTCGTGGCTGCGGCGCTCGGGGTCACTCTGCTGAAGGAGACCGCCGGTCTCCGGACGCTGCTGGGCGGCCTCATGATCGTTGCGAGCCTGTACCTCATCCATTCCCACCGTGGCGACAGGCGCCCGGCGGCCTGACGCGGCTGTGGCGGCGAACCTCCGGAAGGACCTACGTATCCGTACCCGAAGCGTCCTGACCCGACTTGCCGTGCCATAGCGCGTAGTCCACGATTTCGACCCCATTGGCGGTGGTCGACAGGTCCAATTCGAGGCGTGTGTCGTAGAAACGCCCGCGGGGGTCCTTCGTGACCACCACGACCGGCCGGTCGAGGGCGCCAAGGTTGAGCTTCTTGACGACCGCGATCTCACCGGTCGAGAGGAGCACGTTGCTTGCGACGGGGTATGGCGCCACGACCGACGTCAGGGCCTGTACGGCCCTGGGATCATAGAGTGAGCCGGCGTTCTCCGTCAGGAACGCCAGGGCTTCGCTCGGGTGAAGCGCGTTCCGGTGCGGCCTGTCGGATGTCATCGCGTCGTAGACGTCGCATACCGCGCACAGCCGGGCGTACTTGTGTATCTGTTCCCCCTTCAGCCCGCGCGGATACCCCGATCCGTCCCAACGCTCGTGATGCTGGAGAGCGACGTGGGCCGACAGCAGATCCACCTTGGCCTGTCTGAGGAAGTCGAAGCCCCTTTCCGGATGGAGTTGCACGATCTGCATCTCGTCGGTACTCAGCTCGCCCTTCCGTTTCCAGATGTATTCCGAGACCTCAACCTTCCCCACGTCGTGCAGGAGCGCGCCGACCCCCATCTCAACTATCTCCGCCCTGGGGTATCTCATGGCTCTGGCCACTACTATCGACAACACGGCCACCTGCACGCAGTGTGCGAAGGTATAGTCATTGAGCGATTTGATGTCCAGTAAGCCGATGACGACTTCCTTCTTCGACAGGATCTCTTCAACCAGCATCTGGCTGGCCCGGGTCATTTTGGCTACAAGGTTGGGTCGCTCGCCCCGTCCGACCCTGTGATACGCTCGAGGCATTTGCCCTGAATTACCGTTTCTCGAAAGGGCGCCGATGACGGCCTTCTCGGCGAATTCCACCACGCACTTGACGACCTGCTGCCGTGTCTCGGCTCCGACAACCTCGGGAATCTCGACCTGCACTACATCGTCCGCGATGTATACCGCGTTATATCCCTGCTCAAGCAGCTGATCGATGTATCGCTGGCGGAGTGTGATTCCGGCCGCGAGGATGAGGCGCCCATCGACGTTGAACACGGATCGGCCGAGACGCATGCCTGGACTGGCTTGAACGACTGGAACCAGGCGCACAACAGGTCCCCCCCCAGTGACTTGTACGACGCCCCGAAACTGGAACAGCGCAGCATCTGCCGCCGCGTTACCACCAGTACGCCCTGCCACATTCTTCACGGTGCGCTACAATCCTGTCAGTTTCCAGAAACATCTAGCGGAATGCCGCCCGGGGTCGCAGGCCGGTGAAGGTCATTATGTAACGCCTGAGGGCGGCGGTGCATACGATTGATCAGAAATCCTCCAGGGGGGTATGAAGCGTGGTCGAGAAGAAGGAATGGGGATTTGGGAACTTCGCGTTCATCCTGTTCCTGATACTGATCCTGCTGTTCTTCGGCGATGGATTCACCTGGTGAACCGCCGGCAAGCCTTCGGGATCCCCGGAGACCTCGCTCCGCACAGGTACGAGGTCTCCGATTCCCCGTTCACAGGGTGGAGGAGAGGTCGAGAGAGGCGTGCCCGTCCCGGGTGAGCACGCGATGGTCGCGGCCCTCCCACAATCCAGCCAGGCTTTCCCGGAAGACGGGGCCGCCGGTGACCAGGGTGTGGTACTCACCGAACTCGCCAGCCACTGATATTCCGAGCGCGGCGAGCTCCTCAACCGCCTGCGCGTCCAGCTTTCTGCCGAGCCAGGTCTCATCCATCTTCGAGAGGTCCACCACGACAATGAATGCTTCGAAGCCCAGCCGCAGGAACTCGCTCATCGCCTCGTCGTGCCTCATGCCCCAGAGGGGGTGATGGGCCTCCAGGCCTGCTTCAGAGCACATTCTGCGACCCCATTCGCGGTGGTCGGCTATATCGATGTCCCCGAAAACGCATCCCGCCGCGCCTTCGTCTTTCACCCGTGCCAGCAGCCTGCGAAACTCCGGCTCGTACCCGTTCCAGTCCACAGGGGCGCCTGTGAGTAGCCGGGCCCCGGCCGCCCTTGCCTGCGCCTCGACGACGGCCCGGGGCACTCCGTTGGAGGCGGTAATCCCGCCCGGCCACATCATGCTGGCCAGCGTTGAAACGTCCATGCCGGACTTCCGGGCGACATACAGCGCCATGGCGGAATCCTTCCCGCCGCTCCATGACAACGCGTAGGTTTTCACTCTCACACACCACCCAAGCAAGTGTTGACGTAGTGAAGCACGACTACCTGCTCACGTCGTAGTTCTCAGCCTGCCAAGTATCCTCGATGCCATCCCGGGGGACAGCGGGGCTTCGCCGCGTTCGAGCGCTGAAAGCATCTCGAAAAGCTCACTGGCCCTGAGGCTCTTTAGGAGATAGCCCGATGCCCCGCTGTTGATGGCCTCGAACAGGCTCTCATTCTCCTCGGAACTGGTCAGCATGACGATCTTCACATCAGGGATCTGCGCCTTTCCCGGGTGAATCTTGTCTTGTCATAGATATGTTACTATTAGTGCCACACTTTTGCCAGGTGGCGGGCCTTGCTGTGGTCACACTTGGCGGCGGGCGCCGCGATTCGAGGAGGAATCCGGTGGTGACTGGCCGTATGGCTGTATGCGTCAGAAGAAAAGCAGACAGGAGGTGGTAGCGTTTGTTCGATGTGCTCATCACGGGCGGCAAGGTGTTTGACGGCAGCGGCAATCCGTGGGTGGCGCAGGACATCGGCATCAAGGACGGCGTCATCCACGTGGTCCCGCACGGTTCGGCCCCGAGTGCGGTGGAGGTCATAGAAGCCTCCGGAAGGATGGTGTGCCCGGGTTTCATCGACATGCACAGCCATTCGGACCTGATGCTCTTCGCGGAGCCCGAGTCAAGGCTGAAGGTGCTCCAGGGTGTGACGACCGAGGTGCTCGGCCAGGATGGCATCGGCCCCGCGCCGATCTCCCGCGGGAATGCGAAGCAGTGGGAGCGTTTCCTGTCGGGGCTGGCGGGCACAGTCGAGCGCGATTGGGACTGGGAATCCCTTGGCGACTACCTTTCCGCGCTGGAACGGGCCAGGCCTTCCGTCAACGTACTGTCATATCTGCCGCAGGGCAATGTTCGCCTCGAGGTACTGGGCCTCGAGCGAAAGACCCCCGGACCGGCGGACATGGAGCGGATGAGGAAGATGATCCGCCGGGGCATGGAGGATGGCGCGTTCGGAATGTCCGTCGGCCTGATCTACTTACCCTGCTTCTACTCGTCGGAACAGGAACTCATCGAGCTGTACAGTGAGGTCGCCCGGGCAGGAGGGATTATGGTCGTCCACATGAGGAACGAGGGAGACTTCCTCATCGAGGCGATTGAAGAAGTGATGAGGATCGCCGGATCCTCGGGGACGCCGCTACACATATCCCACTTCAAGTCGGTGGGGAGGCCCAACTGGCCAAAATACCCGCGCGCGTTGGAGATGATCGAGGAAGCCCGTGCGCGCGGCCTGGATGTCACGTTCGATCAGTACCCCTACATCGCGGCGAGCACCTTCCTGATGGCCCTCCTGCCGCCATGGGCGCTCGAAGGGGGCGTCGATAGGACGGTGGAGCGGTTGAGAGACGCCTCGACCCGCGCGAAGATTTCCCACCAGATAGAGAACGGGATGGATGACCCCGCGGCGCAGCGCGCGTCCGGCTGGGACAACTACGCGCGGCTCGCCGGATGGGACGGTGTCCTGGTGACTTCCGTGGAGTCCAGGGAAAACGCCCGCTTCCAGGGCAAGACAGTCACCGAGATCGCGGTCGCCAGGGGGGTCGACCCGGCGTCCGCGGTATTCGATCTACTGGTGGAGGAGCGGTGCGCCGTCGGCATGGCCGTCTTCATGATGTCGGAGGACAACGTGGCGCTCGGCATGAAGAGCCCCTACCACACGGTGGGCACTGACGGCCTGCTCGCGGGCAAGCCACACCCTCGGGCGGGCGGGAGCTACCCCAGGATACTGGGTCGCTACGTTCGGGATTCGAAGGTGCTCACCCTGCAGGAAGCCATCCGCAGGATGACCCACGCTCCGGCGATGCGCCTGGGCCTCAAGTCCCGCGGTCTCATCCGCGACGGGATGGCCGCCGACATAGTGGTATTCAACCCCGAGACCGTGCTCGATCTCAATTCCTTCGACTCACCGCGTACGCCGCCTGCCGGGATCGACTGGGTGCTCGTGAACGGTGTCGTCGTCGTGAGGAACGGCAAACACACTGGCCAACGCCCGGGCAGGGTGCTGAGAAAAGGCGCGGACTGAACCCGGACCGCGTCACCGATTCAGGAGAGCGAGAAGGAATCTGACTCAATACAGAGAATAGTCATTGGGATTAACGGTCCATATACGGACATATTCCGTAAAACCCGGTTGAGCCGGAACGGGATGGTAGGTGGGACAGTGAACGCGCATGCAGTGGCAGGGGTCGTGGGGCCCGGGGATCTAGTGGGTCGTACCGCGGCGATTGCGCGGCGCGAATTTTCGGACCTGCTCCCAATCCCCCTCTGCTACCAGTCCGAGACCGAGGCGTTGCAGCTGGTGGAGCGGCAGGCCGAGGGCATGGACCTCGTGGTGTTCACGGGCCCTGTCCCGTACTACCTTTGTAGGGGATCGCCCAACCTCTCGATGCCGATGGTTCATGTCTCTCTCTCGGGAACCAGCCTGTACGAGACCCTCCTGGACCTCGTCTACTACGGGAAGGCCGACATAACCAGGTTGAGCGTAGATACCATAGAGCGCACGGCCGTCGAGGAGATATACTCGAACCTCGGGATCCGTTCGGAGGGTGTGATCACGCGAGAGTACCAGGACCGCATCACCAAGGAGGAGCTGGTCGAGTTTCATAGGAGGCTGTGGGATGAGGGCAAGACCTCTGCCAGCCTCACGTGTCTGAAGACAGCGCACGAAGAGATGGCTCTGGAAGGAGTCCCCACTTACAGGGTCCTTCCGACGGACTCAGCGATAAGACTGGCGCTCCAGCACGCGTCCCTGCACGTCAGGGCCCTCCAGCTGAGGTCCTCGCAGATGGCCGTCTCGATCCT
This sequence comes from Ignavibacteriales bacterium, assembly GCA_050260105.1. GTDB lineage: Bacteria > Bacillota > Sulfobacillia > JABLXB01 > JABLXB01 > SM1-B181. The sequence continues at coordinate 227,382 of JBLNBR010000039.1, forward strand.
CAACATCGACAGTTTCGGCAAGCTGGCGGACGAGGTCAGGTCCGAGACCAGGGTGCAGCAACTGAAGATCGGCATTCACAGGCTCCTGCTCGACTACTGCGGTACGAGCGAGGCCAGTGTGATGAGCCTGGGAGGAGACGAATTCATCATCTACACCACGCGCGGCGCGCTCGAGCTCGTCACCAGGAAGTACACGGAGATGCCGCTGTTGTCCAGGATTCGTGAGAGCCTGCCGATCACTGTCAGCCTGGGGACAGGCATGGGTTCTACGGCCCAGCAGGCTCACGACAACGCGAGGCTCGCCCTGTTTCACGCCAAGAAGGCCGGTGGGAACTGCGCATTCGTGGTGGACGAGGGCGTGCTGAGGGGACCAATCGGGGAGGGCCTGAATCTGAGCTACTCGCTTCGAACCGTCGACCCGGAGCTGCGGGGCCTCGCCCGGAAATGCGGCCTCAGCGCCCAGACCCTCGACAAGCTCAGGGCGTTGAAAAGGCTGAAGGGCGGTTCGGTGTTCACAGCGGGGGAGGTTTCAGGGGCGCTCCGGATAACCGCGAGGAGCGCGAGGCGCATCCTGGAAAAACTCGCGGCTTCAGGTCTCGCGACGGTTACCGGCGACGAGCGGCCGCACCGCCGCGGGCGGCCGAGCAACGTCTACGACCTCACCCCGCTGGCGGGATCACGGTAACTCCAATCTATCCAGCTTAATCGCACCGGGAGGTAGTCGCATGGCACGAGACTGCAGCATTCTCGTCAGGAACGGGCGTGTGGTGGACGGGACGGGAAACCCCTCAGGCGTCATGGATGTCGCCATCCTCGGCGACAGGATCGAGTACGCCGGAAGGTCACTCAATGTGAAGGCGGAGCGCGTGATAGACGCCAGCGGCCTGGTTGTCAGCCCGGGCTTCATAGACCTCCACAACCATACGGACATGGCGGTTCTGGCATACCCACGCTGTGAAAGCCACATCATGCAGGGTATCACCACGTCAGTCACGGGCAACTGCGGGCTTGCCATGGCCCCGGTGAACCCGGCCAATCTACATTTATTGCAGCAGTACGTGGCGCCTTTTCTCCCCAGGGGATTCGATTGGGGCTGGGACTGGAGGAGCGTGAACGATTACCACGCCCGCATCCAGGAGAATGGGATTTCGATGAACCTCGCTCCGCTCGCCAGTCAGGGCGCCATCCGGCTGGCGGTGAAGGGCTTCGACGACGGCCGGCCATCCGGTGAGGAACTGGGGGAGATGAAGCGACTCCTCCGCGAGACCCTCGAGAGCGGGGCGTGGGGCATGTCGGCCGGCATGATATACCCCCCGGGCTGCTACGCGGATACCACCGAGCTTGCGGAACTCGTCAAGGTCGTCAGGGAATACGGGGGCTTCTACTCGACGCACATCAGAAACGAGGGCGACAGGCTCATGGAAAGCGTCGAAGAGGCCATGAGCATCGGCGAGAGGACGGGCGCCAGGGTGGAGATTTCCCATCACAAGGCCCTGGGCAGGCACAACTGGGGCAAGGTCTTCGCCACTGTGAGGGAGATAGAGAAGGCGCGGGAACGCGGGGTGGACGTATCGTTCGACTGCTATCCGTATACCGCTTGCAGCACGACACTGACCGCTTGCATGCCCCCGTGGACTATGGTCGGGGGCGTGTCCGCGATGCTTGACCGGCTAGGCGACAGGGAGACCCGCAAGCGGATCGCGGCGGAAATCGCCGGCAACTCGGCGGAAATGGAGAACATGATCAAGGGGTCGGGTTGGGACGGCATCTTCATAGCAGCGTGCCCCGCCAACCATGACTACGACGGGAAGTCGCTGGAAGCCATTCTCAAGGAAACGGGGCGGTTCAACGACCCCTATGAGGGTTTCTTCGACTTCCTCCTCGAGATCCGGGGAGAGGCGTCCATGGTGGCGTTCGCGATGGATGAGGCCGACCTGCGGATGCTCCTGACCCACCCGCTATCCTCGATTATCACAGATGCCTGGCTCACCCGCGCCGATGCGCCTGAGAGGCCGCATCCGCGCTCGTACGGCTCGTTCCCCCGCATTCTGGGGAAGTACGTTCGCGAGGAGAGAACGCTCACGCTGGAAGAGGCCATACGCAAGATGACCTCTCTACCCGCGTCCGTGGTGGGTCTTCAAGACCGCGGGATCATCCGCGAGGGTTTGAAAGCGGACCTTGTGGTGTTCGATCCGGAAACCGTCGACGAAGCGGCTACTTACGAGCATCCGAACAGGTACCCGACCGGCTTCCACTACATCATCGTGAACGGCCTGATCACGGTCGAGCACGGTGAGCATACCGGGGCCCTGAACGGGCGGATTCTCAGGAAAGGGGGGTGATACGCGGGCGACCGCGCGCTGCCGGCGCCCAGGCGCAGGTAACGGACGAGTCTCCGGACGGACGATCGTTCAAGACCCAGGGAAGGAGGAAAACAGAGTATGGAGAAAGAGCACGAGTTCGTCGAGGATCCGCGGTACAAGATAGGCCTCAAGCAGGCGGCAATTGTCGGCGCTGTCTACGTCGTCTATTGCCTCGGCGCCATCCTTCTGGCTTTTCCAATGAGCATCTTCCGGCCGAAAGACATGGCGATCAAATTCATCATGGGGTTCCCCGATTGGGTATTCTGGTCGATCATAGTATGGCCCGTGATCATGTGCATCGCCCTCATCGCAGTAGTGCTGTTTGCGTTCAAGCCCGTCGATCTGGGTCCACTTGACCAGCCCGCTTCGGGGAAGGGGGTGCAGGGTCAGTGAACGTGTCCGCCGTCATAGGCTTCTTCAGCTATCTGATAATCATGGTGCTGATCGGGGTGTGGGCCAGCCGCAAGAACGAGGAAGTTAAGGCCGTGAGCGGCGCCGATTGGCTGAGCCAGTACATCGTTGCGGACCGGAACCTTTCGTGGCTCGCGATAGGCATGGCCATGGTCACAACCATCTACAGCGCCGGAACGTTCATAGGCGCCCCCGGCCTCGCCTACTCCCAGGGCTACGTCTGGCCCTTCACGATCGGGTTCCAGAACCTGGCAGGGGTGCTGCCCCTCGCGATAGTCGGGATACGCTACAACATACTGGGCCGGAAGCTTAACTTCGTGTCCTATCTCGACTTCTACAAGGCCAGGTACAACAACAAGGCGATCCTGTGGGTCGCGGGCATTTCTCTCATCCTGCTCCTGGTCCCACTCATGACCGCGCAGTTCGCGGCGGGCGCCCGCGTCATCGAGGTGTTCACGGGGGTGCCGTATAAGATCGCCATAGCCATCATGGTCGTGATAGTCGGCTTTTACACGATCGTGGGCGGCTACAGGGCCGTCGTAATCACCGACATACTCCAGGGATTTGTCATGATAGTGGGCGCTGTGCTCCTCTGGACTGCGCTGGTGGGGACCCACGGCATCAGCGACATCCACGCCACGATCCTGCAGAGCAAGCCTCAGAACCTGCTTATGAAGGACATCCCGCTCGCCATCCGCGGCATCTGGGTGTTCGCGATCTGGGTGATCGGCGCCCCGCAGACCGTGTGGAAGTGTACGACCTACAAGACGTCGAAGGACATGTACACTGCCATGATTCTGTCCGCGATCCTGGTGACCGTCTTCTCGACGACGTTCCAGCTCTGGGGAGTGTTCGGTTCTGCTCTGCTGCCGAAACTGGACGCCGCGGACAAGGTTATCCCGACCCTCATACTCCAGTACCTCCCGGGATACCTGGCGGGCATATTGATCGTTTCCCCGGTGGCGGCTCTCATGTCGACCGTGGACTCGGCCCTTCTGATATCGTCGGCCACGGTCGTGAAGGACCTATACGGGATGACGGGCGGCAGGAAGCTCTCCCTCAAGGAGACCAAGTACTTCACCTACGGCGTCTCCACGCTCATGGTGTTGTTCGTACTGTGGACCGCGATATCGCCGCCCAAGTTCCTCGAGGTGTTCGTCCAGTACTCCCTGGGCGGGATTGGCGCGGTGTTCTGGTGGCCGTTCCTGCTCGGCCTGTACTGGAAGGGCGCCACGGACTACGGCGCTCTGTCGAGCATGATAATATCCCTTCCGTTCTACGTGCTGAACGACCGGTACTTCCACCTGTTCGGATTGCACTCGGCCATTACGACGTGGGTGCTGTCCGGCCTGGTGATGGTGGTCGTCAGCCTGGTGACCCCGAAGAGTCCCGCATCCACCATCAGGAGATGCTGGGAGGCATATACGACGAAAACCGTCGCGGCTCAGGAGTAGCAGAAATCGCTCAACGAAGCCGGAGCGCCCCGCCCGCATCGCCCTGTCGAGAACCGGCAGGGCGCTCCGGTTCCCGAGCGCAATCCTCAGGGAGATGATACGGGTGGCACACTACCTTCCCATGGTCATAAAGGCAGCATCATCCATAAAACCGTATGTAGTCAGGACCCCCCTCGTGCACAGCCGGGCCTTCTCCGGCCATTTCGGCTTCCCGGTATACTTGAAGATGGAGAATTTCCAGGTAACAGGGGCGTTCAAGATCAGGGGGGCCGCGAACAAGGTGCTCGCTCTGAAAGAAGCGGGCGTGAAGCATGTAGTGGCCGCCTCGAGCGGGAGCCATGCCATGGGCGTGTCGCTTTCCGCGCGCACGTGTGGGATGAAAGCCACCATCGTGATGCCGGTCACCAGCCCGGAATTGAAGAGGAAGAAAGTGCTGTCGTACGGGGCGGAGCTCGTCGTGGAGGGCAGGAACTACGACGATTCATACAGGATAGCGTGCGAGATGGCCGACAAGAGAGGCGCGGTGATGGTATCCGGCGTCGAGGACGAACTCGTCATGGCGGGTCACGGCACAATGGGCCTCGAGATCCTGGAGGACCTGCCGGACGTCGATTTCGTGGCGATCCCCGTGGGGGGTGGCGGGGTGATATCAGGACTGTTGATGGCCCTCAAGGAGAGTCGCGCGGGGATCCGCGTCTGGGGAGTACAGTCGACCGGCGCGCCGTCCATGAAGGTGTCTCTTGACAGGGGTCAGGTCACCGAGCTGCCCCGGATCGACACGATAGCCGACGCCATCGCGGTCAGGAAGCCGGGGGAGAGGCCCTTCCGCCTGGTGAGGGATCTTGCGGATGGGATAGCGACGGTGGATGACGCTGAGATAATCAAGACCATCGGACGCCTGGCTTTCTGGGACAAAGTGGTGGCCGAGCCCGCCAGCGCCTCCACGCTCGCGGTGAACTGGAACGAGGTCCTGGAGGAGAAGCCGAAAGCGGCCGTCTTCATTGTGACCGGGGGCAACATCTCCAAGGAACTCCTGCTCAAGGCCATCGAGGAGGCGAGCTAGTCAAATGCCTTGAGGTCGCGATCCGTGAAGGTCCATTCCGGCGTGTGAAGGGTGTCGCCGAAATCCAGATCGTACCACGGGCTTAACTCCCGGTTCGCCGGGTTCTTGAGGATCTGTATGTCCTGCGCGGGCATGTAGCTCTGGGCCAGCATGAAGATTTTCTTCCCCGAGGCCCGGTTCTCGGCCATGTCCACGACGATTATCGAATGCCCCCGGTCTATGAACACATCGCCGGGGGCCATCTTCTCGACGTCCACCGGTTTCATCTCCGCGGCCAGGGAGGTGGTGTTGGCGTAGGCAAATACCATGTCCAGATACCGCCTGAAATCGCGGTATGCATTGCCCGCAGCGGCGGTCTTGGCCCACGCGGCCCTGTTCCCCGTGACCGTGATTCTATATCCTTCCCTCCATTTCGCATATTCCGCCCTGAACCCGTTGGCGAAGTTGAAATGGATGTCGTCATATCGCCCCTGCTCGTACAGGTATTCCGCCCTCAGCCTCATCACGGCGTCCGCGCACTGTTGCAGGTCCCTGTCACCGACATCGATGTCCACCACGGCCTCGTGTACCTCGTTTGACTTGACCCTGCCGTCGTAATAGTGGACCTCGGCACCGTCCGACTTCAACGGGAGATGCCTCAGATACTCGGCGAACGAGCCCGGGGCCGCGCCGGTGCGGGTGAATCCCGGCGGCGTCCCAAACCTGTCTTCGATCGTCTTGCCGTCGCTGTTGACCGGCACGCTTCTGGAAGAGGACCGCCCCGGCCCGGTTGGGGGGCCGCTGTCCTGCTGCGATTGGGCGCCGTCGACGCTGGGATTCTCCGGTGGCGGATTACCCGTTGCGCCGCCGGGGGTCTTGCCGGCCGGCGCGGCCGGGACGCACGACACCAATACCAGCGCCAGCGATGACATAATCAGCCCTGCTGCGAGCCGCGACGTGAATGAAGCCCTTGTGTTGTAGACTGGCGCCGAGGTCCTGCCGCGAGTCTCCCGCACCGTTGTTCCCCCTTCCCAACAGCCACTATTAGGACGTGCCTGCGGACGGCGCAGTTCCTGATTCAGGCCGCGGGAATTCTACAGTGTGAAAGGGCAGATCCTGCAGAAAGGGAGCGGCATCCGGGTGGTTCGATGTTGCAGGAGTGTGAAGCCTGCCAAACGAAAGCACACCAGGGCGCCCTCAAGGTGGGCCGTTCCCGGGGGTGGATTGCAGGCATGGTGGATCGCGCGTCGCACGGCCCCGCCCGCAGGGCCAGACCGATAATGGTGCAGGGCACCGGCTCATCCGTGGGCAAATCGGTGATATGCGCCTCGCTCTGCAGGGTATTCGTACAGGACGGGTACACAGTGTACCCCTTCAAGTCACAGAACATGGCCCTGAACTCGTATGTCACACATGACGGCGGCGAGATGGGGAGGGCTCAGGCGGTCCAGGCCGAGGCCTGCGGAATGGAACCACACGTCAACATGAACCCGATACTCCTCAAGCCGGGCGGCGACGGGGGTTCGCAAGTCGTTGTACTCGGCCGTGTGTGGGGCAACCTTCCCGCGAAGCAGTACGAGAGCCTCAAACCACGCCTGGAGCAGGTTGTCCGGGACTCCTACGGGGAGGCGTGCTCCGCCGCGGACATAGTCGTGATAGAAGGGGCGGGGAGCCCCGCGGAGATAAACCTGGAAGACCGGTTCGTGAACATGGGAATGGCCCGGATCGCCGGCGCCCCCGTCATCTTGGCCGGGGACATAGACAGGGGAGGCGTCTTCGCTTCGCTGGCCGGCACCATGATGCTTCTCGACGAAGAGGACAGGGCGCGCGTCAGAGGCGTGATCATCAACAAGTTCCGCGGCGATCTCGAGGTGCTGAAGCCCGGCCTGGAGAAGCTCGAGCGGATAATCAACGTGCCGGTGCTGGGGGTCCTCCCGTATATGGACGTGGGCGTGGATGACGAGGACGGCGCCACGGAGGCGTTCTGCCGCAGGAAAGTGGGGCGCGATCTGCGGATAGCGGTGGTATGGCTGCCGCACATCTCGAACTTCACGGATTTCACGCCGCTGCAGAGGGAACCGGACGTGTCACTCGAGTACGTCCGGTCGACTCCATTCGGGAATCCCGATCTGTTGATAATCCCGGGCTCGAAGAGCACCATCAGTGACCTGCTCTACCTCAGGCAAAGCGGGCTGGAAGAGGAGATACGGCGCTACCACGCCGGAGGGGGCCAGGTCATGGGGATTTGCGGCGGCTTCCAGATGCTCGGGCGGGAGGTCCGCGACCCGCACGGGGTGGAGGGGTCTACCTCAGTCGCCGCCGGGCTGGGGCTATTGCCGACCGTCACCTGGATGGGTGAAGAGAAGCGCACGGTGAGGGTGCGCGCGCGGGTGCTCCCAAACGACGGCTCGCAGATCGCTTCCGCCTGCTCCGGCCAGGAGATCTCGGGGTACGAAATACATATGGGCAAGACCACATACCCCCGGGATGACCGCCACTTCTGCAGCATTATACAGGAGTCCGGCGCGACCGGCGCCGGTGACTCCGCCACTGCGGATGGGTGGGTCAGCGACGACGGCCGAGTGACCGGCACCTACCTCCACGGCATATTCGAGAACGCCGCCTTCACGCGGGCCCTCCTCGACTCGTTGCGGCGAGCGAAGGGCATGGAACCCCTCGGGTTCACCAGCGAAGAGTACGCCGCGTTCAAGTCCAGGCAATACGACCTCCTTGCGGACTGTTTCCGCAAGCACATCGACGTGCCGCAGGTGTATCGAATACTGTCCGACAGGACCCTCTGACCTTCTCACACCCCTCAGATGAGCACAGACGCAGCCACGCCGGCATATTCTGGTGTATTCCTTATGTTAACCGCGTTGGCCCGGCGACTGCGCGCCCAACCGGTCAGCCGGTCCCCCGTACGCTGCGTTCCCGGGGAGAGAGGGAGGAAGGCCCCATAGAGAAGTTATGCCACGGGTCTCGCGACACAGGCAGGCGCCTTTCGGGATTCGTCGTTCCGGTCGCGTCGTTGTCGGGTGAACAGAGGGCCCGGATATACTCGTTGAGGGAGCAGTTTTTCGCGAGCATGACACTCGGACAGTTCGAGAAGGGCCTGTCGGAGAAGGAGTGGGCCGTCCTGCTGGTAGATCCCTCGACGAATGAGATCCAGGGCTTCTCCACGCTGAAACGCATCAGAGCCGTCCTGGACGGCCAGAGGATTGTGGCCTACTTCTCAGGGGAGACGGCGATTGACCCGAGCTTCTGGGGCCAGATGGAACTCCCGCGCGCTGCGGGCAGGCACATCATGATCCTGGCCGCCGCCGAACGGGACTCACCGGCCTATTGGTTCTTGATCACCTCATCGTACAGGACATATCGCTTCCTTCCCCTGTTCTTCGAGGACTATTATCCCGGATGCGGGTCTCCCGCGGCGGGCGAGATCAAGCGAGTCCTGGATCACCTGGCCTTGCAGGAATTCGGCAGGGAGTATGACCCTGCGAGGGGCGTAATCCGTTTCGACGGCGCCACCCCGCTGTTGAGGAAGTACGCCGAAATACCCGCTCGCCGTCTCAAGGATCCCGATGTCGCGTTCTTTGCCGTTGCCAACTCCGGTCATCTCCTGGGGGAAGAACTGGCCTGCCTTGCTCCTCTGTACTTCGAGAACCTGACACCGGCAGGTCGGCGCGTGCTGGCGGGTGCGCTCGGGACCCCAAACGAGAAGCCCCCAGGTTCCCCTGAGGGCTTCGTAACTCGCTGGATGGGATCTAGTACCTCCTGAAACCCCTGTCCTGGCCACCCCGGCGGTCATTCCGGAATCCGCCTCGGTCCTGGCGTTCTCTGGCCTCGTTCACTGTCAACTGCCTGCCGCACCATTCCATGCCGTTCATCGATTCGATTACCTTCGGCGCGTCCTCATCCTCCACCTCGACGAAGCCGAAACCGCGGGACCGTCCTGTGTCACGGTCGGTCACCACTCGCGCGGATACGACCCTGCCATACTGAGCCACCGCGTTGCTGAGATCTGTCTCACTAACGTCCCAGCTGAGATTCCCGAAGTACAAGCTCTTGGTCATCTTAACACTCCTTATGGGCGATTGGCCAGGTGTTATCGCAGGTTCACTCCCCTGGTCAGCCGCGTGTGATCACATAACCAAGAGGTATTGTACCCATGATGAACTCAGGCCTGTATCTCACATTCTACTCCTGGATTTGGCAAAACACAACCAGCCTACATTTGCATGGCGATGCCGAGGGTTCCGGGACCGGTGTGCGAGCCTATGACCGGGCCGACCTCGAACACGGATACGTCACCGCACACGTGGAGTGATCGCTTCACCATTTCCCTGAGCGTCGAGGCGGCCTCCGCGGCCCTGCCGTGTCCCACCGCCACTCTGACCGGCCTGCCGGCGGCCTTCTCCTTCACGTGCTGGAGTAGTGATTCCATCGCCTGCTTCCGGGTGCGGACCTTGCCCGCGGGCACGTAGATCCCGTCCTCAACCCTTATCACCGGCTTGATGTCCAGGAGACCTCCCAGGAGCGCCGCGACCTTGCCTATCCGCCCGCCCTTATGCAGGTATTCGAGCGTGTCGAGCGTGAAGAACACCTCGATCGTCTTCCGTACCCTGTCCAGCCGCTCGGCTATGGCGTCGAGGCCGAGACCCTCACGCACGGCCCTGCGGGCTTCCAGCGCGAGGAAACCGATGCCGTAGCTGATCGACCTGGAGTCCACCACCCTGATGCGGCTGGGGTCGAGAGAGCGGGCGGCCGCCCTCGCGGACTCGACCGTGCTGCTCAACCCTCCCGATATGTGTACGGACACCACGGAATTCCCAGAATCGAGCAGGGGTTTGTACGTTGAGATGAAGTGTTCTGGAGTCACCTGCGAGGTCTTCGGCAGCTCGCGGCTGGCCTCCAGCATCGGATAGAACTGTGACGGCGTGATGTCCACGCCGTCAAGGTAGGATCGCCCGCCCATGAGCACCGAGAGAGGCACCACGACGATGTTCTCGCCGGCGGCTGTCTGGGGGCTGATGTCCGAAGTACTGTCTGTTACGACGGAGATCCCCGCCAATTACACTCCTCCGTTCAAAGGGACAGAATGGCGTCTCAATTCGCGCCGGCGGCGCGGAATTCCTTGGCGTCTCGCGTCCACCGTCCATGGTCCCGACCATGTCAGTCGATGAGGCCCTGTTCCTTGAGGAACTCGATCGCGATTTCTTTGCAGTCCTTCCCCTCGACATCCGCAAGGTAGTTGAGATGCTGCATGGTCTCCTGGTCAATGCGCCCTGAGAGCTTGTCGAGGACGTCATACAACTCGGGGTATTTCTTCAGGGTTTCCTTCCGGATTATGAACATCGCGTCGTATGGCGGGAAGAACCTCTTGTCGTCCTCCAGTATCTTGAGATCCATCGCCGGGATTCGCCCGTCGCTGGAATAGGCCATGATGGCGTCCACGTCTTTGGAATGCGCCGCCCTGTACAGGAGGCCGTAAGACATCGCGACCGCCTTCTTGAACTCCAACCCGTACACATTCTTGAAGTTCTTGTAGCTCATGACCTCTTCCCTGTTGAGGAAGTCAGCGTCCGTCGCCATGGTCATGTCCGGCGCGTGCGCCTTGAGGTCCGAGACGGTCTTGATGCCATTTTCCTCGGCGAATTCCCTGCGGACCGCCACCGCGTAGGTGTTGTTGAACCCCAAGCGGTTCATGATCTTCATGTCGTATTGCCGGTCCACTTCGCGTTCAACGTAGTCGAGGACCTTGTCGGGATCCGTCCATTCCGCCGTCACTTCCTGCCCCAGGACGGTTGTGAACTGGGTGCCCGAATATGTCAGGTAGGCATCCACGTCACCTGTCTTGGATGCCTGGACTATGACGCGGAATTCCATATTGGGGAGGTGTTTGACCTTGATGTCGGTGTGAGCCTCAATCAAGGCCTTCGCCATCTCGACCATGATGGCATGCTCGGCATAGTCCCGTGAGGCCATCTGGATTTCTTTGACCCCTGTCTTGCCACCGCAACCGGCCAGCGTCAGTGCCAGCGTCACAGCCCCGACTGCCACCGCAAAGACCCTGCGTCTGATGGTGCTCATCTTCTCACCCTCCTTAATGGTGTCTTATATCTTGAGTCCCCTGGGGGTTATTGCGCGCTCCAACCGGTTCAAGATCTGGTCGACCAGCAAGGCCAGCAAAGCAGCGGGAACGGCGCCCGCCAGGGTGATGTGGTCCTTCAACATGCTCATCCCTGTGATGACGAACTGGCCGAGACCTCCGCCTCCTATGAAAGCCGCCAGCGTCCCGGTGCCTATCGAGGTTATGAGCGATGTCCGGACTCCAGCGAGGATGACCGGAAGGGCAATGGGGATCTCAACCAGCGCCAGGCACTGCAGGTCGGTCATACCCATCCCGCGAGCCGCTTCCTTCATGAACGGATCCACGGACTTGATGCCGGTGTACGTGTTTCTCAGGATGGGCAGGATGGCGTACAGGAGAATCGCCGCGACCGCGGGTTTGAATCCGATGCCCAGGCCCAGGGTTATCATGAACGCCAGCAAAGCAAGACTGGGAATCGTCTGGATCACTCCCATGGTCCCCAGGGCGGCGGCCTCCAGCCAGCGCACCCTCGTGCACAGGATCCCCATGGGTACCGCGATAAGGGAAGCCAGGGACACCGGGAGGACGACCAGGATGAGTATGTGATCCCGGATCGCGCCAGCCAGGGCTTCGGAGTTGGCCGTGCAATACTCAATGAACTTCACCAGGGTCAACGGCATTTCTTCATTCCTCCTCCGGAACTGCCAGTCGAGGTGGCGATTTCCCGATCGTCTTTCGAGTTCCAGATCGTGCGCGACAGCACGTCGGCAAGGCGGGCTTTCGTTACGATACCGGCCAGGCGGCCCCTGTCATCCAACACGGGCAGGATTCCAGCCTTTCCGAGGAAGATCTCATCAAAAGCCTTCTTGGCGGATGCCCCCTGATGTGCGGTGGGCACGTCCCGCCGCATGATTTCCTGGACAGTCTGCGCGCTCAGCAGGCAGTTCTCGATGTCTCTGACGCTCACCATCCCCAGGAAAACCCCGTCGTCCCCGGTGATCACGAGTGAGTCGACGTGTTTGTGCTGCATCAGGGCTACGGCCTGAGCGAGACCGAAATCGGGGGGCGCCGTGACGACGGCGTCGACTGCCACCTGGGCCACGGTGAGATCCTCCGGCCTGGAGGCGAGCCTGTCCTTGCCGATGAACCTCTCCACGAATTCCCCGGCCGGGTGCCTGAGTATGTCCTCAGGGGTGCCCTCCTGCAGCACCTCGCCGCTCCTCATGATCACGATCCGGTCCCCAAGCTTGAGGGCTTCGTCGATATCGTGAGTGACGAACACGATGGTCTTCCGGAGGCGCATCTGCAGGTTCTTGAGTTCATCCTGCAGGGATTCCCTCGTAATGGGGTCCAGCGCCCCGAAGGGCTCGTCCATGAGGATTATGTCCGGCTCGGCGGCCAGGGCCCGCAACACCCCAATCCGCTGTTGCTGCCCGCCGCTGAGTTCCCTCGGGTACCGCTTGCGGTACATCGCGGGATCCATGTGCACGAGCTCGAGCAGGGCGTCCACCCGCTTCTCGATCTCGGGCCTCCGCCACTTCAACAGCCTGGGGACGATTCCGATGTTATCCGCGATCGTAAGGTGGGGGAACAGGCCTATCTGCTGTATCACATATCCAATACTCCTCCGGATATGTACGTCGTCAAACTCGCCGATATCCCGGCCCCACAACCGTATTGTGCCTGATGTGTGTTTGACCAGCCTGTTGACCATCTTCAGGGTGGTGGTCTTGCCGCACCCGCTAGGGCCGATCAGGACCAGGAACTCCCCTTTCGCGACCTCGAGGTCGAGGTTGCTCACAGCGGGGGGATGTCCCGGGTAAACCTTTGTGACATTGATGAACTCAAGCATCGATTCCATACGAGCACCAGCCCTCCTGAGAACGGTGTAACAGGGAGGAAGAAAAGCTGTTCCCCGGGGCACCGGGGAACGTAGGCAACCTGCGAAGAGCTTGCCGATTCCACCCCTTCGAACGCCTACGAGGTTAGCTGACGGGCTAGGATTGAAGGTTCACCCTTCTCCCCGAAAGGGAGATTAGCCCCTACTCACGGGTCCCCCGCTTCTTATGAGAATTCGGCGATACGTGGACATCTGTGTGGTTTTGCGTCAGGAGATGACCGCGTACTTTATACTACCATACTTCCTGCTCCGACCGCAAACAATTTGGAGGCTACGCCACGTGCGTTACCGTTATTAGGCAGGCATGTAAGAAGCAGCCTATTCACGAAGGAATAGGCTACGGCATTGTAGAATAGCGGTAGTCAGAGTAGTGGGAAAAGCGGGAGAATGAGGAGGTGAACTCCAGATCCGGAGCCGCTCCAAACACTGACTGTAAGGGGGGTACCTGAACGTGAGTCTTGCCAGGCGTTTGATAGGCCTGATCCTGATGGGCGCAATTGTGGCCGGCCTCGCTGGATGCGGGGGCGGCGGGGCGTCACAGGATTTCAAGGTCGGGATAGTGACAGGCACGGTCGCCCAGGGTGAGGATGAGTACCGCGCGGGCGAACAGATGAAGGACAAGTACAAGGACCGCATCATCCATGTGACCTATCCCGACAACTTCATGCAGGAACAGGAGACTACGATAAGCCAGATCACCGGGCTGGCGGCGGACCCGAAGGTAAAGGCAATCGTGATATGCCAGGGTGTCCCTGGGACGGCCGCGGCGATAGACAAGATACGGCAGACGCGCAAGGACATCTTGATCACCGTCATAGAGGCGCACGAAGACCCGGCGATGATGGCCGAGAAGACCGATATGTGCCTCGAGGTGGACAACCTCGCACGTGGCGAGAGCATCATCAAACTCGCGAAACAACTCGGGGCGACCAAGTTCCTCCATTATTCCTTCCCGCGGCACATGTCCATGGAGCTCCTCGCCAAGCGCAGGGACATCATGAAGGAAACCTGCGCGAAGGAGGGCCTGGAATTCGTGTTCGTGACGGCGCCGGACCCGATGGGACCTGACGGGATACCCGGCGCGCAGAAGTTCATACTCGAGAACGTACCCATGCAGGCGCAGCAGTACGGCAAGGACATCTGCGTATTCAGCACAAACTGCGGCATGCAGGAGCCCCTGATCAAGGCGGCCCTCGAGGCGGGCACGATATTCGTGGAGCAGTGCTGCCCGAGCCCGACGCACGGGTATCCGGGCGCCCTCGGAATCGACGTGGCGGGTATGGCCGGCAACTTCGACGCGATCCGGAAGGCGATCGAGCAGAAGATCGTGGAGAAGGGCGGCGCCGGGCGGTTCGCGACGTGGCCCGTGCCGTACAACATGATATCCATCAGGGCTGCCACGGAGCTCTCCTTCCAGGCCGTGCAGGGCAAGGTCAAGTTCAGCGACATGAACGCTGTGAAGGCCGCGATCGAGAAGGAAGCCGGGACCACTATCCAGATGAAGAGATACATAGACGGGAAGAACATGTACCTCGGGATCTGCGGATCGATAATCTTCGGCAAGAAATAGTAGATAGGCCCCTGGCGCCGGGCGGGGATCTCCTGGATCGCCCGCCCGGCCCGCGTCCGGGGCTGATGGGGGATTGCCATGGCGGAAGAGCCTGTCCTCTCCATGCGGGATGTCCACAAGGAATTCTACGGCAACACGGTCCTCAAGGGCGTCAGCCTCGACGTCAAGCCGGGGGAAATACACGGCCTCGTTGGCGAGAATGGCGCCGGCAAGACCACCCTCATGAACATCCTCTTCGGCATGCCTGTCATACGCGAAACCGGTGGCTTCACCGGGGAGGTGCTGTTCAAGAGTACGAAGGTCGATTTCAGAAGCCCCGCCGATGCGATGAGGGCGGGCATCGGCATGGTGCACCAGGAATTCATGCTCCTCCCAGGTTTCACAGTCACGGAGAACATCAAGCTCAACAGGGAAATCACCCGGCCGAACACTGTCAGCAGGCTGGTAAGCCGCCGCCTGGAGACCCTCGACGTGCCCGCGATGCGCAGGGATTCCAGGCGTGCCCTGGACAGGCTCGAGATGTCCATAGACGAGTGGGCGCCGGTCGCCGGTATGCCTGTAGGGCACATGCAGTTCATCGAGATAGCGCGGGAGATAGACAAGCAGCAGGCCTCCCTCCTGGTTCTCGATGAACCCACCGCCGTGCTCACAGAGGGCGAGGCAGCCAACCTTCTCAGGGCGATGAAGATCGTCGCCTCGTCCGGCATCGCCATCCTGTTCATCACCCACAGGCTTGACGAGGTCGTGGAGGCCGCGGACAGGATCACCGTGCTCAGGGACGGTGAGGTCGTAGGCAGAATGAGGAGGGATGAGGCGAGGGTCGACCGCATTGCGGAACTAATGGTCGGCCGGAGCCTCGAGCAGGGCGCCAGGCATGGAGACGAGAGCAGGCTCGCAGGGGCTCCCGTGCTGTTGCGGATCAGGGATCTGGAGGTGGACATGCCGGGCGAGGTCGTGCGGGGGGTCTCGCTGGACCTGCGGAAGGGTGAGATCCTTGGCCTCGGAGGTCTTGCCGGCCACGGGAAGCTGGGGGTCGCCAATGGCATAATGGGCCTGAAGCCGGCGCGCGGCGCGCTGGAGAAGAATGGATTGACCATCCCGCTGAACAACCCTCGCGGAGCGCTCAACTCCGGCCTTGCCTTCCTATCAGAGGACCGCCGAGGTGTCGGGCTCCTGTTGGATGAGACGATCGAGGATAATATCGTCGTCGCCGGCATGATGGTCCAGGGCAAGTTCCTGAGGCGGATGTCGCTCCTGCCGCTCCAGGTCAGGGACGGGAAGGCCATCAGGGCCCACGCCTCTGAGATGGTCTCCATGCTTGACATAAGATGCACCAGCACGCGACAGCGCGTCCGGCAGATCAGCGGCGGCAACCAACAGAAGATCTGCGTGGCGAAGGCGCTCACGCTCGATCCCGACGTCCTCCTCGTTTCGGAGCCCACACGCGGGATCGACGTTGGGGCGAAGGAACGCGTGCTGGATGAGCTCCTGCGCCTGAACAGGGAAAAGGGGATAACGATCCTGATGACATCGAGCGAACTGAACGAGTTGCGAAAGGTGTGCGACCGCATCGCGATAATGCATGGAGGGCGTATAAGCGGAATACTCGACCCCGGGGCGCCCGATGCCGCGTTTGGGTTGGCCATGGCGGGAAAGGAGTGGATGTCCCGTGCCGGGTGACTCGAATGGATTCATCAAGAGCCTCGGAATAGCCCGGCTCGTCATCATCGCATTCCTGGCCCTCCTGCTCATCATCGCATGGGTGAAGGGCCTCCCGCTGGAGACCCTGATTTCGAACTCCCTGACGAGGGCGGGCATGAACGGGATACTGGTGCTGGCAATGGTGCCGAGTGTGCAGGCGGGCCTCGGGCTTAACTTCGGACTGCCTGTCGGGATCATCTGCGGCCTGCTCGGCCTGGTGCTGGCGTTTGAATGGAGTCTCGGCGGAATGGCCGGGTTTTTCGTGGCCGCCGGGCTCGGTTGCCTGTTCGCCCTGGGCGCCGGCTACCTGTACGGGTGCGTTTTGAACAGGGTCAAGGGCCAGGAAATGATGGTGGGCACGTACGCCGGCTTCTCGGTCGTTGCCGCCATGTGCATGTTCTGGGTGATGGCCCCGTTCACCAACCCCAGGATGATATTCGTCGTGGGGGGCAAGGGCCTCCGCGTGACGATGGCGATGGACGACGAACTCGCGCGGGTACTCGATAATCTCGTGAGGATCAACATCGGCCGGGTGGAAGTGCCTGTCAGCCTCCTGGGATTCTTCGCGCTTGCCTGCCTGTTCGTGTGGGTGTTCTCGCGGACGCCGTGGGGAATCGCGATGCGAGTCGCCGGCGGGAACCCCGCCTACGCGGCGGCCTGCGGCATCAACTGCGAGACCACGAGGATGACCGGCTCGATCGTGTCCACCGTGTTGGCCGCGATCGGGATCGTCGTCTACGCGCAGAGCTTCGGCTTCATCCAGCTGTACACCGCGCCGCTCATGATGGCGTTCCCCGCGGTGGCCTCGATCCTCATCGGGGGCGCTAACACGCGGCAGGCGACGGTGCTTCACGCGGTGACGGGAGTCTTCCTGTTCCAGACCCTCCTCACCGTTTCGCTGCCGGTCACCCAGACCCTGATCGAGGGCGATATGTCCGAAGTGGCGAGGATGATCATCTCGAACGGGATGATCCTCTACGCCCTGACAAGGGGGCGAAACGGAGCATGAGCGTAGCGGAAAGCGGAATCCAGAGAAGACCGGGGCTTCGCGGGCTTTTTGTGCGCGGTTGGGTGTCACGGAACGCCGTCCCCCTGTTGTTCTTCTTCCTGTGTGCGGCCGGCGTCCTGGTCAGCGGGACGTCAATCATGTTCGTGCTGCAGGAAATCGTTATCAGGCTGGCCAGGAATTCGTTCCTCGTGCTGTCCCTGATCGTTCCCGTCGTCGCCGGCCTCGGCCTTAACTTCGGCATAGTATTGGGTGCGATGGCCGGCCAGACGGGCCTGTTCATCGTCACCCACCTGAAGATGCCCGGAATGTCCGGCCTCCTTGCGGCGGTGGCTATCTCGCTCCCGCTGGCGGTCGCCCTGGGATTCCTGGCGGCTTACGTCCTCAATCGCGCCCGCGGGCGGGAGATGATCGCCGGGATGATACTGGGCTTCTTCATGAACGGGATCTACCAATTCGTATACCTGTTCCTCTGCGGCACGCTCTTCCCGATCGACAATCCGGACCTCGTGCTTCCGCAGGGATTCGGCCTCAGGGTCACGGTCGAACTCAAGCACATCAAGTACGCCCTGGACAACGTCCTGATGATCGTGCTCGGCTCGGTTCCGGTGCCTGTGGTTACCCTCGCGGTTTCGGCAGTCGCGGCGTTGGGGATACGTGCCCTGTTCCGTACGAAGCTCGGCCAGGATTTCCGGGCGGTGGGCCAGAGCGAGCAGAAGGCCCAGATATCCGGCATAGATGTTGACAGGACGAGGACCATCGCCGTCGTGATATCGACCGTGCTCGCGGCCGTGGGCCAGATCATCTTCCTGCAGAACGTGGGTACCGTCAACACGTATAGCAGTCACGAGCAGGTGGGGACCTTCGCCATAGCGGCTCTGCTGGTGGGCGGGGCGACTGTGGTCAAGGCGACCGTCGGGCAGGCGATACTAGGGGTGATCCTGTTCCGCCTGCTGTTCATCGTATCGCCGCACGCGGGCCAGCGCCTCATGGGCCACCCGCAGGTAGGCGAGTATTTCCGGGTCTTCGTGGCATACGCCGTGATCGGGGTCGTGTTGTTCCTGCACGCGCTGGAGCGGGCGAGGCGGCGGTGAACCTCATGTGTCGCCGAGGAACAGCCGGAGGAATTCGCCGGTTTCCAGGCCGCGGAAGTACTCCTGGACCTGAAGCGTGTTGTAGGCGTGCCTCAGGCTGTCCTCCGTGAGGCCTGTGCCTGACAGCCCGGACTCGAGCTCCGAGATGTCCCTGTCAGTAAAGAAGTCACCATACACGCTGCACGATTGTATGACACCATCGTGGACCTTGAGGTACACCTCGATGCCGCCACAGGAGAAGCGCCCCGTTCTCTTCAGGTTGTAGTCGGGCGACCTGCCGAAATTCCAATCCCAGGTCGAGTACTTCTCTTTGACCAGCCTTTCGACGGCGACCAGGTCACGCCGGTTCAGAGTGTGCACAGAATGCCCGTGAGCCACGCCGTTCCGGAGGAATTCCTTCAGGAGCGCATCCCTGAAGTGGAGTATGGGCAGAGGGCGCGGCATGTAGTCGATCAGATTCGTCACCCTGCCCCTGACGGACTTGACCCCCTTTGAAGCGATCTTCTCGGGTTTGACGTTGAGGGCCGCCTGGACGCAGTCCAGGTTGGAGTCGTACAGGATCGTCCCGTGGTGGAGGACTAGGTCCCTGTACCTGTACTGGGCGTTGCCCGAGAACTTGCGACCGTCTATGGTGAGATCGTTCCGGCCGCTCACCTCGACCTCGAGGCCCATCCGCCTCAACGCGCCCGCCACCCTCTCCGTGAACAGCCGGAGGTTGATGCCGTCTTCCCCGGTGCGTTCGATGAAACTGAAATTGAGGTTCCCCAGGTCGTGATAGACGGCGCCTCCCCCGGTCATTCTCCTCACCACTTTGATCCCGTTCTCCCTGATATAGTCCACGTTGATCTCGTGGAGGGTATTCTGGAACCGGCCGATGATGACTGAGGGGCAGTTGCGCCATAGCAGCAGGCACGGCTCGCCCAAGCCGAAATCCCTGATCAGGTACTCCTCCAGCGCCAAGTTGAAGTGTGGGTCCAGAGAATCGTTAGGAATGTAGAGCAACTACCTTCACCGTCCCGATCTACGTGTGACTGCCCTGTCTTCGCGGCTAGCGCGTCATTCCGGCGGCCGTAAGGGCCTGCTCGACGAATTCGTCCACCGTTTGCCGGGTCGCATCGGGCCGGTCTCGCCGCACGAATCCGTGACTGGCGATTACCTTGTGCCCGATCCCCTCCAGGCGATTCGACACCTCGCTCAGCGCGGCCTTGTACCCATCCTTGCCTCCGCACGTGGCAAACGGTGCGAACTTCTGTCCCACCGGCGACGCCAGCCCGCGCAGGATCGAGTTCACGGGCGACGCCGGTCTGTTGGCCCAAACGGGGAAACCCAGGAAGACCAGGTCGTAGCCCCTGATGTCAGGCACAGGTTCCGATAGATCCGGACACGCGGCGGCCATCATCTGCCGGATGCAAGCGATGATCCCGAGCGCCGCCTTTGTTCTCACCTGCGCGACTGTCACTTCGACGCCTTCGGAGCGAAGCCTGTCCGCCAGGAGCCGTGCCACTCGCCCGGTCGTTCCGGTTCTTGAATAGAATGCCACCAGTGCTTTCATGACGCCACCTCCTGAATCACTTCTGGGCAGCGATGTCATCCGCTGTCGTCTCCGGGTGGAAGTATCTACCGTGCTGGCCGGTATATGACTTCATGAAGAATGTGGACTTGATCTGGACCTACTGCGCGGGACAATAATTCAAACAGGCGCGGCACGTATAGCATCGGACCTTGCCGTCCCACACGGGCTTCTTGTCCACCATCCATACCCTCCCGGAAAGGCAGACCCTTTCGCAGGTCCCGCATCCCAGGCACTTCTGATCGGAATAGAACGAATCGGAAGGCCACCACATGCAGTGAGTTGCCGGTTCCCGAGAAGTAGTAGATCTGCACTTCACTCATTGGTAAGCCTCCTATCTGGTACTGCAAGACTCAGGCCCGCCCTACTCTCCAGCCCGAACTCCGGATTGCGTCTTTTCACAGGCCCTTCAGGCGGACAACGTCTTGAACCGGCCTGCGGGTGCTCCGGGCCTTGTTGGCCGGGTGGGCGGTATCCTCGTAGCCCAGTGCGATGCCTATGAGAATCAACAGGTTCTTCGGAATTTCCAGCTCCGCGCGGATCAGGTCGGGATACGCGGCCAAAATAACCGCAGGGACGGATCCCACGCCGTGCTCGCGGGCTGACAGCATGATGCTCTGGGACAACGACCCCATGTCGAAGATCGACCACGGAGTGAGGGACCGGTCCAGGCACGGGAATGCGACGGCGGGCGCTCCGAAGAATTCGAAGTTGAGCCTTTGACTGGCGCGAACGGCTGCGGCGTTATCCCGTTCGATGCCCATGGCCGCGAAACGCGTGGCCACCAGTTCCCCGATGCGCTGCTTGAGGGATGGAGGCCACTCTTTGGGAACAGGGAGCTCGGGGTCTGGGGGTGCGCCTTCGTCGAACCGCGACGTGTAGGCGCGACGCAGCCTATCAAGGCTTTCTCCACCTGCGATGAACACTTCCCACGGTTGGGTGTTCGCCCACGATGGCGCGTGGATTGCTGAATCCATTATCTCGAGCAGCAATCCCCTTTCAATCGGGTCGGGCCGGAAAGCACGGACTGAGTACCGCGAAACCAGGGCATCCGCGACGTTCATGGCGATTCCTCCCATCGGGCGATGTTGTCCGGGACATGTTGCAGGTGTCTCTAGAAGCGGGCCTCGATGAATCCAGCTATGGCCCCCGCGATCAGAGGCAACGGCAGGCTGCTTATCACCTGGATGAGAGCGAATCTGGCGCCCATCACGCCCGCCTCGAGTGGAACGCGACCCACGGACACGAGACCCCAGGCGCATACCATGGCCACTCCTGCAGCGATGCTTGCCCCCATCCGGATGAAGCCTGCAAACAGGGGCAACGCGGCATAGGGGGATCCGGGGGTGAGACCCCCTACGATTGCGCCGATGCATATTGCACGCCATCCTGCTCCCCTGCCGACGTGGCGGGAGATCGTCTCACGCGGAATCAGCGTCTGGACGAGGGACGCGACCACCATGCATGACGCTATGAGGATCGCGTATCTCAGAAAGAGCGCGAGGCCGCTCCTGGCTGCCGTCACGGCAACGGAGTAATCCCTCAGCGCTACGACCCCAAAGAGAAGGAGAGCGGCCAGCAGGAACCCCAGAGTGGTCGAATCCAGAATCCCGGCCATCCCGGAAACCCCCTCACATAGTCCTCCAACCGCATCATACCATGGCACACTAGTCCCGTTCGCGATCCTCCTGGAGGACTCCGGAACGCCGTCGAGAATCTGCGGGTGAATCTACCGGTGAGCCATCTCGCGAAAGAGGGTGTGATATCGATGACCGGGCAGGGACCTTCTCCGAACGAGAGGGCCGGCATTGGCAAGCGTTTCACGCAAGCCGGCATTACGCTCGGCTTTGAAGCCGGGATCCTGTTCGCGGCATCGGGGCGGCTGGATTGGCTGTGGGCATGGGTCTTTCTCGCCCTGTACCTGGCGGGGATGGCGGTGATCGGGAGCCTGTTGCTGCGCCACAGCCCGGAGACGATCGCCCGCCGCGCTTCAGGGGAAGGGGCAGAGGGCTGGGAAAAGGTCGTCGGCGGCCTGTGGTCCCTGGTCTACTTCGCCGGCCTGCCGTTCGTCGCCGGCATAGACGTGCGATATGCCTGGACCGGGCAGTTGCCGTTGGCCGCCCACCTCGCCGGAGTGGTCTTCTTCGTGATAGGCTTTGGCTTCTTCATCTGGGCGATGGTATCCAACGCCCACTTCTCCACCGTGGCCCGTGTTCAACGGGACGGCAACCACAAGGTATGCACTACCGGGCCGTACCGGTACGTCAGGCACCCGGGGTATTCGGGCATGATCGTCCAGACAATCGCGATGCCTCTCCTGCTGGGTTCGCTGTGGGCGCTGATCCCCGGCGCCACCGCCAGCCTTCTGATGATTGTCCGGACAGTGTTGGAAGACCGGATGCTGATTCAGAAGCTCAACGGGTATGCAAAGTATGCCCGGCGCGTCCGGTATCGCCTGGCGCCGGGTATCTGGTAGACCGCCCGGGGAACTCGAGCCAGGGCCGGTTCGTCCGCTTCTGTGGCTGGTTCGTATGATGCAGGGGGTGGATTCATTGAGACCGTGGGGGAGAGGCTTGCACGTCGCGCCGTTCGTCGTAGTGTGCGTTCTACTGTGTGTCGCACTACTCCTGGACGTGGGCGGGCTTCAGGCGTTCGCCGCGGGCGAGACCGCGGGCAAGCACTGGGTTTACGACGAGTTGGCGGAATTCAAACAGAGGATACGTCCCATAGTCGGCGGGGACAGCCAGTACACCGGCATCACCGAATACGAGAAGAACGCCATACGAGACCACGTGCTGAATGAGGAATACCTGGACGAGGCCATAGGGATCGAGGACTGGGCCATCCTACTGGAAGCCGTCTTGAAGATACCCACATTGAGCAGGGAGAATCCACTTGGCATGTACGCGTACGGCCTGGCCACCGGAAACCACATCGCACGCGAGGATGCGGTGGGAGGAATGGTCAAGCTGTTGACGTCAGGGTATCTCAGGGGGAGCGGTTCGGCGGAAGAACTGGCGCCCGCCAACGCTCTCAAGGACCTGAATGCCCTGAGCGATCGCCAGAGCGTGCTCGTCCGGATGGCCTACAGCGCGGGCCTGGTCGATTCGCAGACCACCGAATACTTCAGACCGAGAGACATGCTGACTGTCGCTGAGGCCGTTTCGATGCTCAACAGGGTCATCGCCAAGTTCAACATATCCTACGATGAGGCAGAGAACAATGGTGACCAGCAGCCGCCTACCCCCGTCCGCATCTCGTGGGTCGATGACGAAGTGCAGCAGTACAGGGACAGACTCCAGAAGAAACTCGTAGCGCTCAAGACGGCAGAGTCAATACTGGTTGAAGGGCCTGCCGGGTATGACAGAGGCATGAGCGAGCCCGTCACCATCGCGAAGTGGGCCGAAGCGATCGAACACACCCTTGGCATACTTGATCAAGAGGTCATTCGCAACTACACCACGGGGCTGGTCCAGGGCGACACCGTGCCTCGTGGCGTGGCAGTAGCCGGCCTGCTCAAATTGCTTCACTATGCAGGCATGTTGGAGGCGAGGGACGCCTCTGAGAAGGAACTGCTGCAGGCAGCGGCCGCGTTCAGCGACTTCGCGGGCGCCTTCGACACGAGTAAACTGGCTATCGCCTACCGTGAGGGCCTGGTCAGGGGGTATCCCGACGGCTCGTTCCGCCCGGGGCAGGCGCTCACGAGGGGCGAGGCGCTGCTACTGATGCTGAACGTGATCGAAAGGTTCATGTGACGAGCGGCGCATTGCCAGCCTTCTCTCCGGGGGCATCATGTCTTTCCACCGGGGGAAGAATCATTCCCGGAGGTGAGACTGTGAAGGATACTGGACTTGGGTTCCATGAGACGGCGGATCTGCACGAGCTCATGACCTTCAAGAACGTATGCGCGGTCAAATCGACGACAATGGCGGGCCTGGCCTCTGATCCGGCGTTGAGAGACCTGTTGAAGGAGGATGCCCAGGCCGCCACCAGAGCCGTCAAGGACATCAGCAGCCTCCTTGAACCGGCAGCCGGCGAGCGAAAGGGGGGACTGAGTTGAACCGGATAGTCGAAAACCTGACAGGCATGAACAAACTCTCGGACCAGGTCATTGCGGGCGATCTCCTGAACGCGGTGAAGACAGGGGTCAGGAACACCGCTTATGCGTTGACCGAAAGCGTCACCCCCGAGGTGCGCGAGGTCCTCAACCGCCAGCTCGACGAGGGGATAGCGTTTCACGAGCGGGTAACGAGCTACATGATCCGCAAGGGGTGGTACGAACCGTACGATATCAAAGAGCAGGTCTCGATGGACATCAGCAGCGCAAGGAATACTACGCAAATGACTCAGTAGGCAATCAGGGCGGGGTGCGACCCCGCCCTTGTCACTCAGTCCCCGGGTCAGGCGCTCACCTGCTTCCTCTCGAACAGCCAGGCGGCCGCAACGACCAGGACCACGACGGCCCCAGCCAGGACGGCCGAATCGGACCACGGTATCACGCCGGTGCGCATGATCTCGTCGGGCCGTGAGTAGCTGAAGAAGCTGATCTTGCCCAGCCAGGCGAGGCTGGAGCGGGGTTCCACCGTAACGGACAGGAAGTAGAGCCCCAGGCCGAGGCCGATGGTCACGAACAGTCCCTGGGTGTAGTCATCCACGAAGATGCTCACAACGAGCAACAGGCTCGCCAGGGCCAGCTGCACCAGGTAGCCGTTTGCGGCTATGAGGGCGTATTGTCTCAGTGCGAGTTCATACCCCAGGAGTACGGCACCAAGGCTTGCGGCAGATAGCAGCACTGCGTGCAGGATCGCCAGGTTGCACACCAGGACCAGAAACCGGCTCAGCATCAGGCGCGAGCGACGGATTGGCAGCGCCATCAGGAAATCCATGACGCCCGCGTCCGCTTCCCTTGTGAGGATCGTGAGGGTCGCCATGGCCGTATAGATGGTGAGGAGGAGGGGGGCCATCGTCCGGAAAACGAGGGAGATCGCCCACATATTCAGGGTCACCTGGCCGGCGGTGGGTCCCATGAATGAACGCAGGGCCGGCGGCAACTGTTCGAGGAGCCGGGATATCTGCTCCATGCCGGTTCCCCGCAAGACCAACTCCACCGAAAGGGTCATCGGGAGCATCGTTGTGAACAGGATGATGCTCCACGAGATCAGTGAGGGCGCCTCGCGGCGCCAGTGCTGGCGTATGAGCATCATCAGGCCTCCAACTGCCTTGCGGCGAACGATTCCTGAGCCCACCGGAGCCCTGCGTAGGCGACGAGTATCCCGACCGGCGCCGCGACGAGGGTGAGGCCCGGCCTGGTCATGATCTCGACCGAGTCGGCGAGCCGGTAGAGCAGAAGGTAGCGCAGCCACGGCAGTGCGCCGGCGGTCTTCAGGGCGAGCTCGAACCCGAAGGGCACGAGCACCAGGGCCAGGCCGTAGCGCACGGTGCGGCCGTACTCGCCGATCCTCGAGCTGAGTGCGAGAGTCAACCCGGATTGCCCCATGTTTATGGCTAAGCCCGCCAGCATCGCCAGCCCGTAGAGGTGGTAGGAGCCCGACAACCCCGAGGCTTTCAAGACGGTCACCAGAATGATCCATGTCGCGAGATAAAGAACCGCCAGTTCAACGCACACGGCGAGGAAACGCTGGCTCAGCACGGAGCGGCGGTCAACCGGCAACGATAGCAGGAAGTCCAGCGTGCCGCGTTCGGACTCTCCGGCCACGATGGCCGACGCCGACAGGGCGCCACTGACACCGCACAACGCAGGTATGATCAACAGCAATTTCACCGCCACGAAGGCGTCCACCGGGTTGGAGATGTGAGCGCCTATCAGGCGCTGCAGGGAAAGGGGAAGGGATGCGATCAGTTCCTGGAAGGCATTCCCCTGCGTGACTGAGGAAGCCGACCCGGCGACGACGGCGGTGATGAGCGGGACGACTATCAGCCACACCACCATGTGGACCCGCTGGAGTCGAAGAAACTGCAGCAGCACCTTCATTTGGTTTGACCCTTGGTTTGACCCTGTCTGTCGCGGTAGAACGCCATGAACACTTCCTCAAGGGACGGGTCCTGTACTGTCAGGTCGACCAGGGGTTTTCCCGCCAGGAAAGTCATGAGGGGGTCGAGCGAGCCGGTGAGCGTGAACCGGACGCGTTTCCCTTCCTGCTTGACTTCCGTCACGCCGGCGAGGCCCTCGATCTTCGGCGCCGCGTCTCTGAACTCGACGAGAACTCGCTTGACACGCTGCTTCTTCAGCCCCGCGATGGTGTCGGTTGCCACGATGCGGCCATCGTTGATAATGGCGACGCGGTCGCAGAGTTCCTCCACCTCTGACAGCACATGAGAGGACAGGAAGACGGTCCTGCCCCGCGAAACCTGTTCCCGCAGTAGCGTGCGGAAGACATCCTGCGCCAGGGGGTCCAGGCCGATGGTAGGTTCGTCGAGGATGATTACCTCCGGTTGGTGGGCCAGGGCCGCCACGATGGCCACCTTCTGCTTCTGCCCGTGTGACAACGTGCGGACGCGACGAGTGAGGTCGACCTCCAGCCGCCCGGCCAGTCTCCTGGCCTCACCCATGTCTTGCGGCTGCCCGCGGATCCCCAGCGAAAAGGCGATATTCTCCTCGCCGCTCAATCCCTCGTACATCGAGAAATCGCTGGGGACGTAGCCCACTTTGCGGCGCACCAGCAGGCTGTCCCTGACTATGTCGTGCCCAAGGATACTGGCCTTGCCGCTGTCGGGTGTCAGAAAACCCATGAGGGTCCTTATCGTGGTCGACTTGCCCGCGCCGTTCGGCCCCAGGAATCCGTAGATCTCGCCCGCGTCTACGGAGAGGTCGACGCCGTGGATCCCTCTCCCGTTCTTGTATCGCTTATGCAGGTTCTCGACAGATATGGCCGGCATTGGAGTCCTCCTTCTCCCGCTGAGACCCGGCCGGAAACACGATCGGCGCAGCGACGAAGAAGCGGTCATGCTCTAGTATGGCCAACGACGCCTCCCAGCCGCCAACCGGATCCCGCCCGGATCCCGGCACTCCGGCGTCCGGCCCGGCCGCCTCCTGACGAGCCCGCCCTGTGACGTACGCCCTACAACTGCAGGAAGAGAATCCGGTGTGCCTTGTTCACGACTGAGAACGCCCCCGCCAATCGCATTGCCAGCCTGTACCCGAAAGACAGCTTCGCCAATTCCTCCGACCGCGCGAAGTGCCATTCCTCAATGAGTCCGATTCCGGGGCACCACTGTAGAATCTCGCGGAAGTCGTCGACACCCCAATACACCTCGGCGCCGGTTCTACTGATTGAAGGGTGTCTGCCCAGGTTCCTGACAGTAAGCTTACTGAAGACGTCCGCCAGAAGCCGGCTCCCGGGAAGCCTCTGGCGCAGTCTCAAGAAGAGATCCCTGACATCCCCTTCTCGCAGGTACATTAGAAGCCCCTCCGCCACGAAGAGGAATCTTCCTCTCCTGCGAGCCACAGCCTCCAGCCACTCCGGCGCAGTCACCGGCGAGGGGATCATCTTCTTTCTCTCTGTCTCCGTGTAGAAACGCCTTCTCAATTGTATGACTTCGGGGAAATCCAGGTCATACCAGTAGGCTGTGCCGTTGTCGAGTCTGTCTGAACGGCTGTCGAGCCCGCACCCCAGATTGACGACTATGCCTTCCGGATTCTCCGCAAGAAAACCCAGGACGTAGTTGTCCATCTGTTTTGCCCTCAAGCACAGTGTGACCTGGGTTTTTGACGGGATTCGCAGCCTCGAGTAGTCGTATTCGATCCGGTCGACTAACTCAACCGCCTTGTCATCGAATATCACAGGTTTGGGCTTCTTGCTCTCCAATGCCTTGCAGTAGAGCGTAACCAACAATGTCTCTTTCTCTTCTTCGAGCACCACTTTCTCTTTGCTCATCGCACGTTCCCCGCCTCCACGACGGCCTCGCCATCGTCGCCCTCCTCAAGCGGGTGATCCCTGCGGGCCGCCACTCCCGGGCGTATCAGACTGACTGACCGCACGCGGCCACAGCCGCTAACAGGAATGTGCGAGCATCTTCCTCAAGGTTCGCCCACCTGCGATTCGAGAATCCCTGGGTTGCCACGACCTCCCCTCCAAGTCGCTCGATATCCGCGCGAATCTGGGAGATTCCGCCGCCGTAGCCTTTGGGAAATCCGCAGGTTGCGAATGGAGCGAATCTCCTGCCCGCGGCTCCCTCGAAAAGGGCCAGCATCGAGTTGACAGGTGACGCGACGGAGCCGCCCCATATCGGGAAACCGACGAAGACAAGGTCATATGGGGTCAGGTCTTTGGGCGCGTCGACCAGCTCCGGGCGCGCGCGCCTCCGCGCTTCGGTCGCGCACTGGATGAAACCGGCCTCCTCCTTCCGATGGATCCTCAGGGTCTCCACAGCGGCGCCCCGAGAGAGCAGATGCTTCTGTAGGACTTCTGCCACTTTGGCAGTACGCCCCGTTTTCGAGTAGTACACGATGAGCACGTTCATGTGACCCTCTCCCTTAGGATTCTACCCCTTCAGACTTTGCCGTACCTCCCACCTGCATACCTACATGTCTCTGTCTTATCGTTGCAGGTACAGTAGACTAGTGGTATAGTAAGTATACCGTGAGTGTCGTGACAGCAGTACCAGTGTATTTGTGTGACGCCCTCGCGTCAATAGGGAGGAGCGAATTCTTTGATGATCGGCTTCAACAGGCGAGAACGTGATAGGCAGACACGAAGGGCAGAGATCATCGCAGCCGCCGAGAAGGTGTTTTTCGAAAGCGGCTTTGATGGCGCAACCATGGACGAAATAGCGCGGGTCGCTCAGTTTACGAAGAGGACCGTATACCAGTACTTCAAAGACAAGGAGGACCTGTATTTCGCGGTGGCTCTAAAGTGCGTTTCCGAACTGCGCGCGTACGTTCAGAGAGCCGTTGAGGCTGCAAGCACAGGCGTCACAAAGATACGTCTTCTGAGCGAGGCTTACTATCGCTTCTCGAAGGACTCTCCGGACGCTTTTCGCTTGATAAACCATGCGTCCCAGGTTGCGGCGCAACGGACAACCGGTGGACAACCCCGGGAGATCACCCGTGTCGGAACCGGTGTCTACCAGGAATTAGCAGACGTCATCGCCGTGGGACAAAGGGATGGGAGTATCCGCACCGATCTGGAAGCGGCAGAGGGGGCTTTCTCCGTGTTCCTGCTAATCACTGGATTCTTCTACCGGCTCTCCCTGGTAGGGGGAGCCTATGAAGAAGCCTACGGCGCCAGCGAGGATCGCCTTGCACGCCTTGGGATTGACTTGCTGGAACGTGCCATCCGCGCCGGCGAGCAGCCGCGGTCCTGGTGACCTTCGCGATTGGAGGTTTTCGATCGGCGGTGCAACATTGCGATGGTGGGTTCTGGGGTGAGGGTTTACCTTCGGCGCTGAAGTGGGCCGACGACTGACGACATGGCCGGTCGGCTTCCACCAGGTGAGGGGGCTAGTTGGCGCCGTGGCTGCGAGAGAGGACGACCTCTATCGCATTGGCGGGCATTGTCTCTGCGCAGCAATGTCATCCAGCCGTCGCGTACGGGTGAAAGTACCTCGCGTTTTTCTCGGTGTACGACTTCATCCAGACTTTCGACTTGATCTGAACGGAATGCTGAGGACAGTAGTTGAGACATGCATAGCACATGTAGCACCTGACATGGGTATGCCAGACCGGCTTCTTGTTGACCGGCGCGATTTTCCGTGATGGGCATACCCTCTGGCATACTCCGCATCCGCGAGGAAACCGGACGGGTATAAGAAGCTGGCATCCTTATCCCGGCATTTCTGCCTGCTGGTGACAACTTCCTGGATATGGTCAAGTTGCTTCTGAGTCTCCGGTTCCAGCGCCACCACAGTCTCCGGTGTTGGAGTCTCATACACTTCGAACTTGGGATCATTGCTGGGCATGTTTATGAGAAAGAACGAATCCAGGCTCTTGCCGCTTTTCCGGAGTGTAGCCTTGCACGGTAGATGACCCTGATCCGGGGCTACCGGTTGCAGGTTGGTTGTCACCGGAGGCGCTTGGCAAGACTCTCCAGTGTGCTAAGATTCTTTCAGTATCTTTGGCTCCTGGGGAGGTATTCGATTCCACATGCAGATCGTTTGGGACTTCGGGGTGGGAATCAAGGAATACGTCGAGAACTTTAGCTCCATTGTGTTTCCGCTGCTTCTCGAGTGTCCTGTGTGCGGAGCAGGCATTCCGCTGGAACGCCATGGTTTTTATCCCCGCAACGCCCTGCCGTGCGCCGTTGAGTACCGCATATCCATCGTGAGGTACCTCTGCAAATCCTGCTGCCACACGGTTTCCCTTCTGCCGTCCTTCCTCCTGCCCCGTTTCCAGCATACCCGGGAGGTAATCCTCGAAAGCCTTCGGGCGCTGTTCTCCAGGCGGCGGCTCTTGCCCTACCGCCAGATAGCCTACTTGTACAGGGAAAGGTTCCTACGCAATGTCCAAGCCATCGTCTCTGCCCTCAGGGACGCGGGCTACCACGAACGTCTTCCCGACGACGAGAATGAAAGAGCCATAAAGCTAGTGGACCGGTTGAGCATGCTGACGCTGCCAGACTCCCCAGTCGGTAACGGTCAGTTCTTCAGCCGAGTCCTAACCAACTTCATGGCACTCTCATTGTAACAGACCATCCCGCCACCCTGGCAAGTGGGGTTTTCCCACACAAGCCTTTCGTGGTGAGCACGCCGGTCACGGCCTTACAATGTTCTCGTGCACGGGGTTAACCGGTTAACCTCCAGACACTGCCACAAACTGGCTGGAGGTGTTCAAATTGCCCCTGAACGAAGAGCAGAAGACGGACGTGGCCCTGTATCGTTTTTCTCTTTTGGCGCCGATCCTGAATAACCAGGTTGACGACGTCAAGGCATACCTCGATGAGGTCGCCTCAACTATGTACGACGTGCCCCACTACGGCCGGCGCCAGTATAGCGCTCGCACTGTCAGGCGGTGGCTCTGGGAGTACAGGCGGGACGGGCTGGACGCGCTGAAGCCACAGCGCAGGAAGGACTCCGGGTCCTTCCGCTGTATCCCGCAGCCGCTGCAGGATAAGATACTGGCCGCCAGGAGGGAGAGCCCCCTGGCGAGTGTGACGCTGTTTTACGAGGAACTGCTCCGCTCCGGAGCGCTCCTCCGAGCCGACGCCTCTTACTACTCGGTTTACAGGCTCCTTCGAAAGCACGGCTTGGTGAGGGTTCCCGACGCGCCCGCGTCCGCCAGGGAGCGCAAGAAATTCGCCTTCGACCAAGTCAATAGACTGTGGCAGGGCGATATGATGGTGGGGCCATACATACTCGTGGATGGGCGGAGGAAATCGAGCAGCCTGTTCGCATTCATCGACGACTGCTCTCGGCTTGTGCCCTTTGGCAGGTTTGACATCGACCAGGATTTCGACGCGCTGAAGCGGGTGTACATCGAGGCTGTCGTCCGGCGGGGCATCCCCCAGACCGTTTATCTGGACAACGCGAAGGTTTACCGCTCCAAACTGTTCCATGAGGCACTGGCCAGGATGGGCACGGTCATCGCGCACACACAGCCGTACGACGCAGCCAGCAAGGGAAAGATTGAGCGCTTCTTCAAGACGGTAAGGGAGAGATTCCTTCCCACAATCGGCGAACCAAGTTCAATCGAGGACCTCAACCAGGCGTTCTGGCGATGGCTCGAAGAGGACTACCACCGCCGGGTACACTCCTCATTGGGCATGTCTCCCCTGGATAAATACCTGTCCCAGGCAAACAGCGTCAAACTGGTCTTCGACCCCGACGCTGTAAGGAAGTTGTTTTTGAAAAGGGAGGCTCGCCGGGTGAACAAGGACTCCACCATATCCGTCATGGGGACCTTTTTCGAGGTTCCTTCCGAACTCGTGGGCCAGCGAATAGAGGTCCGCTTCGACCCCAACGACCTGGAGCGGGTGTTCCTCTACCGTGACGACGAGTTCCTGGGGACGGGGACCCCGGTGAGAATAGCCGACAACGCGCTGGTGAAGAGAAACAAAACCTCTCCGACGGCGGATATGCCGCTGCTCTCATTCTGTGAGGCGCTGAAGAGGAAGGAGGGAGCAGGCGGTGTATAGAGCCTTCTACTCCCTGGCCGGCAGGCCGTTCACCAAAGAAATCAAGGCCGCCGACATGTTCCCGTCATCCTCACACCAGGAATGCCATGCAAGACTCGGCTACCTCAGGGACAACAGGGGTATAGGCTTGCTTGTCGGTGAGCCGGGTTCGGGCAAGACAGCCGCCTTGAGGGCCTTCGTCTCGTCCCTCAACCCAGCGCTGTACAACCCGATCTATTTCCCGCTATCCACTGTCACCGTCCGCGATTTCTACCGGGGACTGGCCTTGAGCCTCAATCTCGAGCCGGCCTCCCGGAGAATCGACGTGTTCCACCAGATCCAGGGCGCCGTGCTGTCAGGTTACCAGGGCAAGAAAGTCACACCGTTCATCGTCCTGGATGAGATGCACCTGGCGACTTCCTTTCGGACCTCCATCTGCTCTTCAACTACGCAATGGACTCAGCGAATCCGTTCGCGCTCGTTCTTTGCGGACTGCCTCAACTTGGCGCCAAACTCTCCCTCGTTCACCACCAGCCGCTGAGCCAGAGGATCATAACGCGGTACAAGATGCAGCCCATGGGGAAGGAAGAGGTCAACGCCTACATCGACCACCAGATGAGGCTCGCGGGGGCGAACTATCCCATTTTCTCCGAGTCCGCCCTGGAGGCCATTTCCACTGTCAGCCGGGGCCTACCGCGGCTGATCAATAACCTCGCTACTACCGCCCTGGTCTATGGCTGCCAGAGAGGACTCAAGCAGGTCAACGAAGAAGCGGTCCGCCTGGCGGCTGTCGAACACGGCCTATGAACCGTCGGGGCCGGCTCCCCGCGGGCCGGCCCAACCCTGCTCAGCGCCAGACACTCTGCAAGTCACTAAGCCTGCAATCGCGCCAGGCCCATGTGCCACACAGCCCGCAAAGCTTGCAGAATCAGGCGGCTTGCCTGACCCAAGGAGTCTGAATAACCGCGGGACACCTATTGTGCAAGACAACAATGGAGGCACATCTGAAGTCCTTCGGGGACATTGAATTTGAGTACGTCTTCTTGAAAGACTATCGCCTGGACTACTGCAAGGGCTGCTGTGCGTGCTTTCTCAGAGGAGAAGAACACTGTCCCCTGAAAGACGACCGGGATGTGCTGCTGGCCAAGATAGCGGATGCGGATGGAGTGATTCTGGCGTCCCCCAATTACTCATTCCAGGTCTCTGCGCAAATGAAGAACCTCCTGGACCGGATGTCCTTCATACTTCACCGTCCGCGCTTCTTCGGGAAGGCTTTCACCTCGATTGTCGCCCAGGGCATACACGGCGGGGCTCCAATAGTGAAGTACCTGGCCAGTGTGGGAGAGGGCTGGGGATGCAGTGTGACAAAGGGGTGCTTCTTGACAGCGTTGGATTCCAGGACACCTCGCCAGGAGAAGAGGATAGCCCGGGAAATAGAGAGGACTGCGAAGGAATTCCACGAGGAGCTCGTGAGACCGGGTCCCCGGATCCCCTCGTTGTTCAGGCTGATGCTCTTCCGGATGGCCCGCACGGCAATGAAGGCGACTCTGGACGATACGTATTACGACTATCGCTATTACAGCGATAAGGGCTGGTTTGAGTCCGACTACTATTGCGATGTCCCGCTGGGCTTCTTCCGAAAGCGGGCAGGTTCCTTCTTCGATTTCCTTGGGGTACAGATGGCGAAGTATAGATAGAGCGGGAAGCACACGGGTATTTGTTGGGACTGGTGGAGTAGGTTTACGGCTTGATCAACTGCCCTATCCAGTTCAGGGTCTCGTCCCATGGGGTTGGAGCGACGACGCCCGCGAGCCGCTTGCCGCCTATGAAGACATCCCCCTTGTCGCCGAATATGACCTCGGCGCCCTTTATCATCTTGTCGTCCACGTACAGGCGATCCTGGCCCGAGAACCACGACGACCTGAAGTCGAGTTCGCCCGAGGGTAGACTGGGGCCGGTGAAAGAGCGGGTACTCTTGATCTCCTTCTTCTTCAGATCAATGACTGTAGCGGTCCACTTGGCCTTGTATGTGGGGACGGCGACCGTTCGCAGGGGCATTCCCGAGCCTGATGGATGGCTCGCGTTCCAGGCGGCTATCTCCTGCGGAGTCGGCTTCGCTGCCGCGGAGACCTGATGGTCAGGGTCCGGCACGCGCTCGGCGTCAATCCAGATGACGAAATCAACGTCTTCAGGCGTGGTCGCTCTGATTGACTTGGGCAGCCCCCTCATGAGCGGGTGCAGTGATGCCTTGTCTTTGTCCACGATTACTGCTTTGCCGGTAAGGGTCTTCGTTTCGAGGTTCTTCTTCAGCCCCTTGATCTCGACGTAATCCTGTAGTCTGGATTCCAGTTTCGGCATGGACGGCGGGAGCATCCGATAATCGGGCGTGAACCACGATACGACCGCCATACCGGTTCTGATGAATACGAAGCCCAGAACCACGACGCCCAGCACAACTTCCCACAATGGATCTTTTGGAGGTGCGGCGGGCGGCGTCTCGGGAGGCCCCGCTGGGGGAGGCTCCATTTGTGCTGGTGATTGACCCTGCGCCGTGGCAGATGCATTGGAGACGGGTGCGGGGGCGGCGGGAGCCTTGACTGCCAGGCGACTGGCTCTGCGCCTTGCTCGTGCCCGGCTCAGCCATCTGAACGCCATCACCATCAGGAGAATGGGCAGCAAAGACACCGAGAGAAGCATGACAAGCGCGATCCAGACAGGTAGGTTACCGTTTGTCACAGAGACCCCCACCCTCACACGATTCAGTGGAGCCAGCGCGCCTGTGCTCCGGTCGTGCTTCTTCCGTTTGCTCCGACACGCTGCGGATGCTGTCTTCGCCGGTGTATTGCCAAATCCTGCACATTCCGTGGCAAGGCGTCTTGGGCCGCGCGCGCGTCATCGCGCAGCCTCCGGAATGCCGCGATGGGAGAGACTATCCCTCATCAGTGAACTCAAATAGGGTCTCAACTGTGGCTCCCAGCACACGGGCAATGTCCATGGCCAGCCTGAGGGAGGGATTGTACCTTCCGTTCTCCAGGTGCACTATGGTCTCCCGCCGGACGTTGACGCTCCTAGCCAGCTCTTCTTGCGTCATGTTCATGCGCAGTCGGTGTTCTCTTATGTGTGTGAGGAGCATCAGCCCACATTCCCCTTGATGTCGTAGTAGACGATGGACACGGTGAACACCAGGAGCTGCAGCGCATACCCCCCGGCGAACGCCCACGTGAAGAGCCTGTCCGGCCTTACCCACGGTCCTGCCGCCCCGGTTGCCGCGAATACCACTGTGGAGGCCACAAACGCGTTCCTCGCTGCGCGAGTGATGTCGGCTTCGAGCCGTTCGTCAGAGGGCCTATTCCTCAGGCCCAGAAACCCGAAGAACCCGAAGAAGCCGTAGAATCCGGGGTTGCGTGTGACGAGCCCAAGCAGGCCGAGGAACCCCAGCATTCCAAGATACTTCAGGATGGTCCTGTTCACTGCGGGATACCCCCTTCATGTTAGAAATACCGCACATGTGATAAATACATCACATCGGCTCCCTTGTCAAGCGACAGACCTGGAGGGAAAGGGGGAAAGACCGGGAACACTATCCTCCAGTGGGAACTGCCTGTCTCCAAGTTCGTCCTAGGGGTAGCAGGGCAGTGAAAGGGAGCGAAAACATGTCAAGAAGGTTGCCTGGGACACTCACGACGTTGGTTTTGGCGATGAGTCTCATCCTATCTACGACGGGCGCCGGCCTGGGTGCGCCGGCGGACGGCTCCGTGCTACTCACGCTCAGCGGCAATGCTCTCTCGACGACGGGTGTGATCAGGTACGAGGTCACGATGGTTCCTCTTGATTCGCTGGCAGCCGACCTGGGCATAGAGACTCGCTCCGCGTATGAGGACAGGATCCTGGTCTCCAGGGGGAAGTACAAGGTGGACCTTGGGGTCGGGAGTTCGATGGCTGTGGTCAACGGGCATGAGATCAGGGGAATTGTGCCGCCCACCAAAGAGAACGGCCAGATAATGGTCCCCCTCCGGTTTCTCCTTGAAAACATGGGGTATGACGTGGCTTGGCAAGACGGCCCCCAGGGAACCGCAGACATTCGGCCCATCGAGGAGAATGACATCATAATCGGCACAGTAAGGGGAGTGTGAATAATCCTGTGTAAATGGTCTCTGTCGCTATTGCCTGGGCGCCTCACGCCATGACCCCATTCACCTCCATCCGGTCACCGAACTGGATGACGAACTGCGACATGCAGTTTGCCCACTCTCTCACCGGCATAGTCCATTTCTTGGTTATGTCCATCGTGGCAAGGTAGATGATATTCCTCAAGGCATCATCACTGAGATAGGCCGTCTTCGTCTTGGTCACCTTCTGAAGCTGCCGGTGATGGCCCTCCGCGGTGTTCGTGGTGTAGATCAGCCGGCGGATGTCACGCGGGTAGCCGAAGTACGTGGTCAACTCGAGCCAGTTGTTCTCCCACGACCGCACGACCATGGGGTACTTCTTGCCCCACTTGTC
>JBLNBR010000040.1:0-104546 GCA_050260105.1 Ignavibacteriales bacterium
TGAGAAGACGAAAGCGGGCGCCGCGGGAGGAGTGGAAATCCGCCGCCTCTCCACGTTCACCATCCTGCTGGCAGTGTACCTGTACCTGCTGCCCAGGATCGGTTTCCTTGGCTTGACACCCGCGTTTCTCCTGGCCCTTTCCCTCCTGTTGGGAAGAGGAACCATCCGGGACCGCGCTATCGTGGGAACAAGCCTGGCAGCAGGGGTAACACTGAGTATCTTCATTCTGTTTACCAAGGGGTTTCGACTCATGCTGCCCTGAGGCGGGAAACGAGGCTCGGGAGGCTGGACCATGGACCGGATGCTGGTGATGATACTCGACCCGGTGAACATACTCCTCATAGTCGGCGGGGCAATCCTGGGGCTCGTCATGGGCGCACTCCCCGGCCTCACGGTAACCATGGCCACAGTGTTGATCGTGTCTCTGACCTTCGGGTGGCCTATGACCAGGGCTCTTGCGGTCATCATGGGGGCGTACTCCGGGGCCGTCACCGGCGGGCTGGTTTCCGCGATAACCCTGAACATCCCGGGGACGGCGGCAGCAGTGGCCACCGTCTTCGACGGATATCCGATGGCGAGGAGGGGCGAGGCGGGTCGCGCCATTGGCCTGGGGATGACCCAGAGCCTGATCGGAGGCATCCTTGGGGGAACGGCCCTCGCCATCGGCGCCCCGCTCATAAGCTCTGTGGCGCTAAAACTGGGGGCGGCCGAATACTGCCTTCTTGGTGTGTGGGGACTGACCGTCGTGTCCAGTCTTGGGACCGGTTCGATCGTCAAAGGGCTAATCAGCGCCGTGTTGGGCCTGTTGATTGCGGCCGTGGGCCTGGATCCGATCACCGGGGAAGCCAGGTTGTCGTTCGGCATGACCTACCTGAAGGGCGGGATCGGCTACATCCCCGCCCTGATAGGGCTGTTCGGCATGAAGGAGGTGTTGAACAACATATCGGCCGGGAACGTACAGGCCACGCGGATCAGACAGAACTGCGGTCTGATATTCCCCAGCCTGGCGGAACTGGTGCGTCTCTTTCCCCTTACAATCAAGTCCGCGCTGCTAGGGGTATTCATCGGGGCGCTCCCTGGGACAGGGGGCGACATCGCCGCGCTGCTCGCATACGGCAATGCCAAGCGGTCGGTCAAGAATCCATCGAGACCGTTCGGCACAGGCGCCATGGAGGGCCTGGCCGCGCCCGAGGCCGCCAATAACGCGGCGGTCGGCGGCGCTCTGATCCCGCTGTTGACCCTGGCCATTCCCGGTGACTCGGTCACGGCTGTGATGCTGGGGGCATTCCTGCTGCACGGGTTGCAGCCCGGTCCTCTCATGATGAGCCAGCAGCCGGAGATGTTCTATATGGTGGCCGCGTTCTACTTCATCGCACAGCTATGCATGTTCGTCCTGGGGGTGTTGGGTTCGCCGGTACTCATTCGCTTGCTCTCGATCAAGGGCGACGTACTGATGCCGGCTGTGACGGTGCTGTGTGTGGTTGGGGCGTACGCAATACAGTCCAGCATAAGCGACGTGTGGGTCATGATGCTGTTCGGATTGATCGGTTTCGGCCTCGACAGGATCAAGGTGCCCGTAGGACCCATGGTT
This sequence comes from Ignavibacteriales bacterium, assembly GCA_050260105.1. GTDB lineage: Bacteria > Bacillota > Sulfobacillia > JABLXB01 > JABLXB01 > SM1-B181. Next base: position 1,592 of record JBLNBR010000040.1, read on the forward strand.
CTGGGGATTATACTCGGCCCCCTGGTCGACACCGAATTCAGGAAGGCTTACCTGCTATCGAAGGGACAGGTGCTCCTCTCATTCGTCTCGCGCCCGGGGAGTATAATCCTTCTTCTCATGATAGCCTTCACGCTCCTCAACCAGAGCAGGGTATTTGCCACGCTGTCCGGACGGCTCAGGGCTCGCCTCAAAACAGAACGACCGGTTTGACAGCCACTCTGTCTTCCATCAATCTCAGCCCGGTTTCGACTTCGGCCAGTCTCAGTTCGCAGTTGACCAGGGGTTTAATGAGCAACTTGCCCCTGGCGATGAGGTCTATCGTTTTCGGGAACTCGTCGACGCAGGCGATGATCCCCTTGATCGAGACCTCCTGCCTGACTATGGTCACGGGATCGAACGTCACCGGCTGGTTGCCGAGCCCGACCAGAACCACAGTACCGCCCTGCCTCACGAGGCTCAGCGAGGCCAAGAAAGTCGACGGCATACCCGCGGCGTCGATGACCTCGTCATACGTGCGCTCTTTCAGATCGGCGCCGTTGGAGCAGTGGTCGGCGCCCAACTCGGCGGCAAGGGCCAACCGGTTGGAGGCGATATCCGACACAGTCACTTCCGCGCCCGCCAGCCTGGCGCATTGCATAGCCAGTAGGCCGATCGGTCCTGCGCCCAGTATCAATACCCGGTCGCCTACGGTGGTCCCGGCCTTGTTCACCGCGTGTACCGCGACCGTCGCCGGTTCGACCACAGCCGCCTCAACGTGACTCATGGTGTCCGGTATCTTCCAGGCATACGCCTCCGGCACCTTAACGTATTCAGCGAGACTACCGGGCATCGTAAGACCCATCGTCATCTTCGACGGGCACAGGTTGTACCTGCCCTTGCGGCATATTTCGCAAGTGCCGCATCTGAAGTTGGGCTCCACCGTAATCCTGTCGCCGGCCCTCAGGTTCTTGACACCGGGTCCGACCTGGCGCACAATCCCCGAAACCTCATGCCCCAACACGTGGGGGAGCTTGACCGCCCTGTGTCCCCGGAATACCTGAAGGTCCGATCCGCACAGCCCCGTGGCCTTGACTTCGATGATTACGTCGTCGTCCGCGAGGATGACGGGCACAGGCAATTCCTGGATTTCCAGCAGGCTTGGCTCAACGAGAACTGCTGCCTTCATTACGCTCCTCCTCTGAGTGCGGCTCGTCCCGGATCGGATCAACAAGCCCCGGTATTCTACAATTCCGGTGACAGTACCTCCCGGACCGCCGGCGCGGAACGGCCCCGCCGTGGTCCTGCAGAGTGGTGCTCCTGCAAACAACGTGCCCGGCTCCGGCCCAGAGCCCCCGGCCTGCTACTCATATGGAAAACCCGCACCGGCCGCCCTCCGGAGGGTCTCCGGCCCTGCTACCGTTTCAATCGTTCATTTCAATCTGTAAGGGAGGGACAGTCCTTCACCTCATACCTGAGCCACACGGCACCTCCATCCAGATGTTCGACGTGTTGAAGCCTCAGGTCGATCACGCCATCGCCTGCGGCGTGGCCGGCGGCGCGGAAGATGGAGGACGGTGAGGCGCCCCCGACCAGGCACGGGCAGACAAGGATGCTGACCTCGCTCACCAGTCCGGCCCGCAGCAGCACGCCGTTCAGTGTACCGCCGCTGTCCACCCGGATCACCTTCACCGAGTACCGCTCGCCGAGTTCTTCCAGGGCCGTGCGGAAGTCCACGCGATCGTCGCCGGAAATAATGTAGTCGACTCGCCTCTGCTTCAGGTACTCGAGATAACCGGGCGGTGTACGCCGCGCGCACAGGGCGACCGCGTCCCGCCAGTACGGCTGGGTTCTCAAGTAGGGCCAGCAGCGTACTCGCCCCCTGCTGTCGGGGATGACGAGCAACGGCCGGGGATCGGCCGGATCCCGCGCGGGCGCCTCGAACGCCTTCTCGTCCTCCTCCGGGATTTCCCCGGGCGCGGCGAGTATAGTGTTACTTCCGGCAAGCGTGGCGTCCTCTTTCCAGTGGGCGACCAGCCCGTAGAACCGGCCGAGGTCCGGTGTGAACCCTTCTATCCGCCCGTCGACGCTCACCGCGTTGTACAGGACCACCCTGGGCAACATCTTTGTGAATCCCCCTCTTCGATCCACATTGGAGACCGTCCCCGCGATCGCCGGAGGTCGTGCGGCCACCGGGACTGGTTCCATCTAGATCCTACAACCCTGGTGGGCTTATGTAGGGTTTGTGGATTGGAGGAGGGTGTCTCTGAGGATAGAGACCAGCCCACAAGCGGTTTGCTCCAGGTTCCGGAGCGTCGAAAGCCAGCGATCCGTTGCGTAACACGCGTCCTCGCTGGGACCGGGGGGTGTTCAGCGCTTCGCGAAGGCCGTCCGTCTCTCCCCTGTCGAGGCGTTGGAGCATCCGCAGGATGAACATTGTGCTGTACCTGGCTTGCCTGAGGACCCGGATCACCGCGATCCGGCCGAGGTCTGTGTCGCTGTACAGGCGGTATCCGTTTGTGCGATCTCTGCGCACGCTCGAGGTCTCCCGATCTGGAGAGTTCTATGAGTTCGAGTCCGGTCCGGCGAATGTCTCCCCCCAACCACGTGCAACGGAGCGTCATCCAGGCTATCCGCATCTGCGTGAGGTGGGCTGCGGTGAACATCCGGTATCCGGCCGTCACCTGCCCACTGTCCTGCGCTCATTGGACTACGTGACGAGTCTAACAAACAGCTCATTTCAGGTTCAGCCCCTCGCACACCACTTTGAGGAGTTCGTTCAGCCGTGCGACTTTTTCTTGAGAGCCTTCCCCTGGCTTCTTCACCTGGATTGTGAGCCGTATTCTCATTTCCAGCCCGGCAGCGGCGCCCGTAATGGCGGGTATCTGATCTGCCAGGTCCTGGATCTGATTCGGCCTGAGATCGGCCTCTGCCTTCAGCGTGTCGGTGTCTCCAGGGGGAATCTGACCTTTGTCTCCGACCCCACCCGCGGCACGGCGGACACGCACGTTCACAGCCTGCGCCCCAGCAAAATCGCAGGGCCACGGACCTGATTCCACAGTCCGTTCGAGGAGCTGAGCACGGAAGGCACCGTCTATTGCATCGCGGACGACGGGCCAGGGCAGCGTCTTCCCCGCTTTTTTCGACAGAGCGATCGACACGGCAAGCGCCGTGGTCACATCAGACCCCCAGGCATCGGTCAAAGCCTGAGGCATCACATCGAACGGAGCGACCGCCTTTGGCGGCGATTGCAGGACGGCATCCTCCATCAGGAGGCCCGGCGGGACCTCTTCGGCGAAGATGCTGGCAGGACCGCACGTAAGCCAGAGCTTGCCGGATCGGACGGCTGCATGGATTGCCTTGTCGATAACCTCGGGTGGGCAAGCCGGTATCATCACCGTCTCTTCGTATCCTTCCCTTCTTACCTTCACTTTCCGCCCACCCGAGAAATACTCATGAATGTCCTTGATCGTTATCTCCGGTGATCGCCACAGGTCCGGCAGGACACCGGGTACCAAGAGTGAAGCGGGCAGATCAGAGAGGCTGACGTGCTGCGGGAGTATGACTTCGAGCCCTGGGTCCTTGAGAGCCACACTATCGGGTGTCTCCCGCCAGAACGTCCTTGAAGACCGGTCTGGCCTTGTGACCCGCAAGACGAACAGACCGTCAATACACCCCGCGACCAGAGTGTCGAGTATCGCCTTCCGGTCAAGCATCTTGGGGAGTTGCGGAAACTGGGCGAACGCCCCGACAAGGTCTTTTACCCTCCGGGATTTCTCATCTTCACGCCACAAATCGTACGGTCCACCGGGCATCAACGCCTCAGCGCTCACGGCGGACTCCTGAATACGCGACCGGGTGGCATTCTTGATGATCGTAAAAAGCGGATCGGTACCCCCCGTGACCCTGAATGCTTCTGCCTCGTTTTTCTCCGACACGGTCACTACTACACAATATGCCTGGCGGATCGCATCAGGGACGGCCTTGCGCGCACGGTCAATGTGTTTCAACAGCATCTCAAGGCGTACCGGGTCGATCTTCTGGTCTCTTAGGCGCAATTGCACCTCTTCCCAACCCAGGTATTCCCTTATCGCATTCTTCGCAGCCTCCAGCCCATCTTCCGCCGGTACAGCAAGGACTACCGCGTTCCGGTATACGCGCGGCCTGTCAGGCCCCGTGGTTTCATCCAGGAAGCGCCGCGCCTCCGGAGACGGCTTCCCTGACTGTGAGGCCGCTGACGGCCCCAGGACGGCGTAATGGAAATTGCCGTCATCCTCCACGTCTCTGGGCCGAGGGGGAAGCATGTGGACCTTTGCGCCTGACCCCTCAGCGCCGGCGACCAGGCTTTTCGTCTTGGCGATATCGTCCACGAGCTTCGTTTCAACAGCGTCGGGCAACACCCTGATGCATGCGTCATGATGCATCTGTCGCAGGTTGGGCTTGGTCCCGAGGCGCCATGACTTTGGGATCTGTGCCGCACCGTCCGGCCCCGCCTGGGTGTCGTGGGCAGCCTCCTCGTCAAGAAACCACGACAACTCCGCCCATCGGCGGAGGCCCTTTTCGAGTTCGATCTTGTCGGGCCGCGTTTGCCCAAGTAGAAGTACCAGTTCCCTCGTAAGGGCCTTCTGACCGATTGGCTGTGAATGGAGAAACACAGAGACTACGGCCTGTTCTATCTCGCGGAATCTCAGGGTGGTAACCTCGTTTTGTATGCTAATCGCTTTCTCGAGCTCCCCCTCCAGGATGCCTGTCCACTCCTGTTTCTTTCCCTCGTATTCCTCTGTCGCGGCTACCCCCGTCAGCTCGCGCGCAGCCTCGGGAATTCCAGCCTTCCCTGGTTCAGCCAGGAAGATTCCGGCGCCTATGAGGGGTGAGCTGTCCCACCTGGCCGCCTCGCGGAGCGCAAGCGCGAATGTCCGCAGAATGCCGCGAGTCCTCTGGAACCCTTCGAGATTGGTCCATTTGGAATAGAAAACGTCGATGAGATCGGGATGGAACGGGTAGTTCCTCAGGAACCGCTCCTCGATGGCCTGCCAGTCCTTGCGGGCTTGCTCGTCGAGGTCGGCAATACCTTTAATGGCGGCCACCACGTGCGGGCGGAATGCCTCCCTGTCGCGAATCGAGTCCGGCGCAAAGAAGCGGCGCCGCAGGACTTCCGTGACATCGTCCTTCTGGACTGGCTGCACCCCCTCTTCACGCTCTCGCCTGAAGACCGCGTATATCTCCTGAGTGATCTCCTTGCCCAGCGAGTCGCTCTTCTTGGGGTCGGTGGCTAACAACGACGCCACAATAGCGCACCTGCTGACTTTCGTAGCTGCCTGAGTTAAGTACTGGAAGAAGTCGACTATGCGCGCGCGCCACCTGGGATCCAGTCCGACTTTCTCCCGTGCGTACATAAGAACCTCGTCAATCAGGACCAGGGTTGAAAGGCCCTCCTTCTGAGGAGCCGCCAGCAACTCGACCATCAGGTTCTCGGCGGGCGGGGTCTCGCGTTCCTCATCTTTCCCTTGGGCGTGTAGCATCCTCAGCCCATCCGCCCCCGCAATCTGGAACGCCAGCACGCTCCACGGATGTCGCAGCCACCTTCTCTCGCCTGTAGGGGCAATCACTTCCATGCCCTTCTCCACGTCGAGCTTGTCGAACGCGAGCACTGCAATCCGTGACCTGGGGGGCTTCACACCTATGTGGTTGGCGAACTCCCTGACGGCCGGAAGGTCCGGCAGCCCGTCGGGGTCGCGTACCAGGTGGTACAGGGTGATGAGAGCATGGGTCTTGCCACCGCCGTATGTAATCTCCAGCTGGCGAACTGCCCTGTCGTTGCGACCGGCCAACCTGTTGACCACATCTTTGGCCAGTTCTCGGAGGTTGAATGTCGGGTACGTCAGGGCAAAGAACTCGGACGGCTCCCGGTAGACAGGCTGCGCTCGTCCCATCACCACATCGTAAATGTCAGCTGCGAATACCGCCAGGGACAATTCCCCTTGCCTGATATCATCCCTGACCCTAACGACCTGATGCCACGGTGTCCATTGAAGCTTCGCCATTCCGGCCCCTCCCGTTCAACTAGGACTCCGGCCCAATCACGCCAGTCTCTCCTGGACGGAATGCGCCCGTCTAGGCGTCTCTCTACTGTTTCCCACATGATTGCTGATGCTTTCGAGCAGTGACCGTTCATCGCTTCCCGCCGCCGCCAATTCGATAATAGCCTGCAGCACCTGAAGGAACAACGAATTGCGGCGGAGACCCCTGGAGTCCAGGTAGTCATCCACCTCAACAACGTTGCCTGCCTTCCAGAGATACATTAGACGATGCACTTGGTCAATGACCGGAACGGGCCGGTCACCGGGGGCTTCATAACCCATGCTTTTTCGCTTGCGCTGGTACCATCGTTTCAACTTGAATGTGCTGCCCGTCCCTTCTTCGCCGGATTCCAGGTCCTCATCACCGGATCCCTCATTCTCGTCCCCACTCTGGTTCTTGCCGCCGGTCCTGGACAAGATATCGAACTGATCCGCGAGGGCAGTGTCCGATAGGCCGCAGGACACCGCGTACATGATGCACGCCCCGGCGGGCGCGTCCCCCAGCCCGAAATCATGCCTGTGGAGCAAGTAGTACGTTGTGAGGTCATCAAGGCCGCTCACGTCCTCTGGATTGCCGTTTCCGGAGAGGACCCTTCCGACGACGAAGTCCACAACCAACCGGCGCACGTGCTTCAGGAACTCGGATACCGACATCGTCTTGCCAGGCTCGTTCGCCTTTTTCACCACCGGGTGCCTGGAGAAAGCCTCAAGCGCGGGGCCTGTCGCGGCCCATACGAAGTCTGGGCCGCGGATTCCAGCGTCCCAGAACTCGCGAAGCCTCTCGGGCAGAACCCAGGTCTTCGTCGCTTCGTCAAACCTCCCGTGAAGGCGGTCTTTCATGTCCTCAAGCACCCGGTTGTCCCACCCAGGTCCAGCCGTATCAGGTCGTTTCTTGCATACCAGCCATACCGATGATGAAAGCGCAGCCGATGAAAGCGCGCGAGTCCTGTTTCCCATTTCCGTCTGGATGGGCCAGCTGGCGGTAACTGCAAAGCCTGCCCTGATGATGGCGGATACCAGGGTCTCCCAGGCGTCGGGGTGCTTGTGGGCGAATACCACCACGAATCTGCCGTCGGGTTTCAGCGCCCGGTAGCACGCCTCAAAAGAGCGAAACATCCCGTCTTCATAGACTGCCTTGGATTTTGCCCGGTCTCCACCAAACCGCGCCGCATCATCCACCAGCTCTCCATCCGATGCAGCGTGATCCCACTTTGGCGACGACTCGCCCTCAAAGGCAGAATGCGCACTCCCGGTCAGCGTTCTGCGAAGCCATACGTAGAAGAAATCCATTAGGACCGAATACCCTATGGCATCGTAGTAGGGTGGATCGGTCAGGATCATGTCGTAGATCTGCTCGTCTTTGATCTGCACGGCGGATTTTGCGAGCACTTGTGGGGAAGGTGATTCCTTGGAGGAATTCATACCGTGCCCTATGAATCTCGCAATCCATTCAATTGCTCCAGGAAACCCCCCTGTGGAATCTTCGATCGGGTTGGCCTCTGCGTAGTCCCAGGTCATGGGCAGGGCGAACCGGACAAAGGTATTGCGGATCTTGTCCCACCCGACCGTCCAGCTGCAAACCGTGCTGCCGCGATCTGCCAGGCGATCTATGGCGCAAGCAAGGTATGACATAATGGCCTCGACCCACACGGGGCTGTAACCACAGTCCAACAAAACAGACTGGGCGTCTCTGGACACCTTGGCGAACGTGCCCAGTGCAAACAACTGCCTACCAGTGAAAAGCTTGTCGAACCGGTCGAGACCGTACGATGCGCACCACGTGTTCCCCTTCGCATCACTCGTGATCTCTTCGGATGGGACTCCAAACGGAAGGCCGGAGAACACGCGATCGATCTCTTCCTCAAGCCCTTGAAGTGGTTCCAGGTCCTCCGAACACGGCAGGCGGTACTCCTTCCCGTTCGGCCCATTGGTGACTACCGCGGTCATCTCCGACCCGAGACGATCCCGCACTCCTTCCTCGCGGATATCCTCCCGGGTCATGATAGCGCCGCACCAGGGACACACCGCCCCAGAGCGCGTGACCGTGCCCAGGCCAACCCGTCTATCATTCTCCCTGCGTTGCGCAGCGTTTTCACCAGACACAGGCACATCACGTTCGATGGAATACCGGACTCCATCTCGACCGCCGCTTTCAGCACTGGCGAGATTCAACAGGATCCTCCGCTTGTCGTCCCGGCAGAGCCAGCGGGTCTTAAGGAGAGGGATCTTGACCCGGCAGTTCTTGCACTTCACAGTCCTGGCCCACAGGTATGCCACTGTGGGTTTCCCGTCAACGACGGGGTATAATCGTTCGAGATCCTTCTTGGCTCGTTCGAGCACCCATCGCCCCCAGGCACGCACGTGCCAGGACAGGTCTGCCTCAGGGGGTTCCAGCAAGAGACCCTGGAGGCTCTGTGAGCGACGCCTTCCGTTCCCGTTGCGGGCCCCACCTTCGACGGAAAGTTCCTTTAAAAAGTGCGGCCATTGCATGACAAATGACGGGAGTGGCCGCTTCTGCCCGGCCAGGCGCTGGGGGTACTCCAACGTGCACTTCAAGATGAACCAGGCGACAGGGTTGATGTCATTCGCCGTTGCCTCGCAGCCAAGGCGCATTGCCTCAAATGGTATTGCTCCACCACCGGCGAAGGGATCCAGCACTTTGGGTGGTCTACCACCGTAGGTTTCGCGGATCTTCTGCCTGAACCAGTCCATATCGGGGCCGGATTCCCGCTGCCAGTGCAGCACGCCACCTACTGTTTCCTCGGTTTCGATCTCCTCGACCCTGCCATCGGGCATCATCTTTTTTTTCGTGGATTGCCTCACGGATCCACCGAGCTTTTCGAGGGTCTCCTTGCGAGCCTCGGGCGTGCCAGGGTCCGGAAGCAGCGTGGCAATAAGCGCAGCGCGGCAGGCCGCCAGGGGCCGCCTGGCCGGCCAGATATGTAAGGTGGAGATGTGGCCGTGACGCACGTTCTTCTCGTGAACCGAATCCAGCGACGCCTGTTTCAGCGGAAATGCAACCTCGATTAAGCGCTGTCTGTCTGTCAAACCCTTTCTCCTCCTGCCATTCTAGAAGCCATATTTCCTGCGCCTAGTTTCGAAGGCAAGCTTCCCGCCTTCGAGTATTTGTTCGACCAGCAGACGAACTGGTTCGCTGTCGATGGAACCCATGTGGTGGTGCGGTATAGTGGCTCTGCCACCGTCAGCCTCCCCTGCAGCGGAAAGTCCTACGATCAGATCGGCGTCCCCCAGCACAGCGATATTGGCACTATGCGTGGCGAATACGAACTGTCTTTGCCGTTTTTCGCTACGTAGTTTCGGTATGATGCTATCCGCTATGAATCGGTTGTCCAGGTCATCTTCAGGTTGATCTACAATCAAGGGGGAACGAGACTCAAGAAGAAGCAGCAATAGGATCGCAGTGGCTTTCTGCCCAGTTGACAGCTGCTCCAGACTCTTCCACTCCGGCGGTTGGCCCTCTTGAGATACATTAAGCTTGATGCTAGTAGTTGACGGAAGTTCTATCTCCTCAAGCCTCAAGAAGAAGTCATCACCGGCCAGAGCAAGCCTATCTGCCTGATTGGGAGGCAGGGAGTATTTTTTGACGAGCGCGTCCTTCCCACTGCGGCATGTGTCCGAAAACTCCCTGAGACGAAGTCCCTCTCGCCTCGACAACGCTTCCACTGTGTCACTCAGCCGGCCTCCAAGGCTCCTGATGCAGGCGGCCAGCGGTTCACGATTGCCTTCGAACTGTACCTCGACTTGAACACGTCCGGCCAGGTGGCGATTTACCTTCTTGGCCGCCTTCTCCAGGCAACTGAATTCCTGTCTTCGGCATTCTTCCCAATCGTTCAGCAAGCGTTCGCGTTCCCTAGTAAGCTCTTCCAGGGCCTTCTCCTGCTGGTGCTTGACTCCATCCAGCGGCTTGAGTTCCTCAAAGCGCCGCCTTAGCAGAATGAATTCATTTCCGTCCACTTTTGCCTTCTGCAACTCCCGCAGGATCCGCTCATATGCTTCGGTTACGGATTTCCTTCGATTATCCCAAACAGCCCGTACTGTAGCCAATGCGGCCTGAGCTCGCTTCAGTGCTTGTTCATACTGGGTTGCTATCGACATCATCTCATCTTCGAAGGACTGGAGTATGCCGCCTATCTCCTTCAAGATGTCTTTCCCGGGCAAGTCTTCGAGAGATGCGTCCGATACGAAGTCTCGGTCCAATGGTAGACCCCTCCGTACCTGATTAGGAAGACTGCGAAAGGTCTGCAGCCGATCGTCCGCGGTCTTGAGGATGTGCTCTTCCTTTACGAGAAGGGTCTGATCACGCAGCAGTTCTTCGAGGCCAGCGTCCTTGTACCGCTTGAGAGTCTCTTCCACTGCCGGTAGCTCACCCAGCCTTTCCATCGTCCGCTTGATCTCCCCCGATACCCGAATGATCTCCTCACGTGAACGGCGCAACTTGTCCTTGAGATCGGCTTTCCGTCTAGGTTGATCTGGATTATTCTCAACAAACCTGTCCAAAAGGCGCGTTAGTTTTTCCGGATTCCTGGTTAGTTCAGATACCTCATGCTGTCCGTAGATCTCAATCCCGGGGACTACATCTTTTGGTTCAATGGGCAAAACGTTCCCGTCCCTGTCCTTGACACTCGGCGAATTCGGGACAGTCCGCTCGATAGCGTACTCACGAATGTCTGGGCGATACGATCTCACGAGTACGCTGACTCTTGTTCCTGGCTGAAGAACATGCCTCACAATTCCGTCATGGGTTTTCCGAGCGTCCTCTCCGACAGGTTCCAAGCCCAGAGCGTATCGTATACTCTCAAGGACCGTCGACTTTCCTGTACCACGGCCACCGATTATAGCATTCATGTTTTCGTTCAGATGCAAAGCAATCTTATCGAGGAACCCGCCCTCCCAAGCCACGGCCAGGAGTTCAGTGTGGTTTTCTTCGGCGGTATCGGTGAGAAGTCGAATCCGGGACTCCGGGTCGAGAAAAGCTTGACGAAGCCCGTCAATCGATACACTAGACATCTTTATGAGGGTAGAGCACTCGCGTCTCTTCACGTCTTCAGGGCAGCAAACATCTTGGGAGTTGATTATTGCCATCGGGTGGACACGCTCATGGTCCTTGTTCTTGTTCTCGAGTATCGGTCTCAGATTCTCTGGCGCGTTCGAGACAGGTCCGGGTAGGGAGCAAGCAATCAAGTCTGGGTTACACCAGCTCTTGATGCGCGCTTGCCCGGAGAGGGTCTGCAGCAGGCCCTTTTCTGAGGCAACATGGGCGGCAATACAGACCGCGCCCCAATAACGGCATTTGGTAGGGAACTCCAGCGAGTCGTACGAGGGAGTCTCAGCCGCCGGGGTAGTCAGGTGTATTCCGCAGTCACCAATGATCCTGTCGATTTCACTTAGAGTGCATCCGGGACCGAACAGGCAAATGAAATGAACCCCATCCCTGGTTTCAGCTTCGAACCCCGGAAAGACGACGATGCCCGCGGCGCGTGCCGCCTCGATGAGGCTTTCGGATGTCCTTATCTGATAATGATCCGCTACGCCGATTACCTCGACACCCTCGTCACAGCAGGCTTTTATGATTGCGGCGTTGTACGCGGCTTCGTCCTTATGCGATGTTGGCTTGTCGTGACGCTTCACGTATTCGTATGGGTTCACCTGCAATGCACACCGATAGAATCGCGCACCGTTCGGCAACTTGACGGCTCTGGCCAGGGATCCAGGTAACATTATGGATCTCCCCTTTCTGCCGCCTCACATATGGCGGTCTCGTCCACGATCACGCCGCCCTTTCGGCGCACGAACAGTTCCCCCCACGGGTCCCGGATGCGGAACAGCCTAGGATGAGGGGTTCCACAGTCGAACACAACATACAGCCAATACCGCTCACGGAGGTTACAGGCCTTCGCCCACTCGTTTTCGGAGAGCTCGATATCCCCCGTCAGGGCGCGGCCCTTGACCTCGATTGCCCGTTCTTCGCCTGAACCATATCGTGAAAGAAGGTCAAATCCAGGTCTCTCAATCAGCCCTGCGGCACGCGCAAGGTCCGGGGCTGACACATCGCTGACGATGGCGCCGTTAGCCTCTTCGTAGGCCCGGGCGACCTTCACTGCCACGGCTTCAACGGACTTGTCATACCTGCGGACATCCTCGGGGTCACTCGATGGAACCACCAGGGCGTGCGCCAGGAAGGCAACCGTGCCGGGGCTTATCATCTCTGGTTCACGCCTCATCATGGCAAGTGCTATGTCACGCTGTTGTGCCAGAAGGCGCTGGCGTGCCTTTACCCGTTCGAGATCGCGTCGCGCACTTGCGTCGCCGGCGCGGACCTTCTCAGACAGGCGGACCCTCGCAGCCGCAAGATCGGCGTCCTGGTAGTCGAAGCCTTTGCGAAGGAACTCCTCGCGCTCAGCCAGGTCTCCTGACAGGCGCTCCCTCCATGTTGCGGCAAGGCTCCTAGCTACGCGCTCCGTGAGGAAAGCCTCCACAGCCTCCAGAGACTTCCTCATCTTAAGGGCCAACGGTACCGCTTCGGGTGGGATATTCCTTCCGCCCCTGAGCAGGAGCAGGTGTTCAACAGGGCATTCCTCGATGTCGCCGGATTCATACTGCTTCAAGCCCACGAGTCGAATCTCCATTGTCTCGTCACGAACAAATGCCGGACAATTGTCGTCGCGCAGTCGCTTGACCTCCACGAACGCCAGGTGAAACCCGTAAGGACGTGTGGAAACAGGGTCCACAAAAACCGCACCGGCCAAAGCCCGGCCGCCGAAAAGCCAGCATACGTGCTCCCTGAAACGGTCAAAGAGGGGTTCGCCGGGCCGGAGAAACATTGAAAGCTGGCCATCCTCGGGCCTGTAGATAGTGAGCCGGTCACGCATCTCGGGCGGATACTCTTCAAGCACCGGCAAAAGCGGGTCCATCGCTGCGGGTTTCGCCGGGTAGAATGCGAAGGTGCCGCTCAGGTCCCCGTCTATACCAATACCTGCAAGCGGCGCTGCCTTCTCTATGAACCCGCGCACATAGCCTGGCAACAGCCTTCCGTAGACCTCATGGTTAATCGCCTCTCGCAGCCGGGGAAGCTCTTGCAGGATGTCGCCGCCCTCTCCGAACAGTCTCCGTTGCCGTTCTTCAAGGGCTCTAACCTGCTCCTTGGTAAGCCGCCCCTCGATCTCTCGCTCGATTCCCTGGTCACTGCTGGTCACGACCCGCTCCATGTACTCTCTCAGGGAAACGCCCTCGAACAGGCGCCCAATCACGTCGAAGACCTTGTCGGAACCGAGCTCCCTGCGGATGTGCTCCAGCTTGTCGAGCAGTACTTTCAGTACCTTACCTTCACGCGTCTCTCCCGCCACGAGGTTGATGATATGGACCGGGTCATACTTCTGCCCGTAACGGTGAATCCGTCCCATTCGCTGCTCCAATCGCGCAGGATTCCACGGTATGTCATAGTTGACCATCAGGCGGCAGAACTGCAGGTTGATGCCCTCACCTGCGGCATCGGTAGCCACCAGGTACGATGCCCCTCCATTGGCCACCGGCTTGCGGAAGAATCCTACCTGTTCATCGCGCTCCTGGTAGCCCATTCCACCATGAATCTGCGCCACTTTCCCCGTGAAACCCAGGGCATCCAGCCGCCTCACGAGGAATTCCAGAGTATCCCGATATTCCGTGAAAATGATCATCTTCTCTTCGGCAAACCGCGGATCCCGTATTACCTCTCGGAGCTTCTCGAACTTTGATTCCTCGCCGGTCGAGTAGACGTTCTCCGCCAGACGGATCAGGTTCTCGACCTGTTGCCTTTCGGTCTCCAGATCAGCCAGGCGGAGCGCGGAAACACTCGCAAGTGCACGGTCTTCGGCAAGCTCGTTTTCTTCCAGCCCATCCTGTGCCTCTTCCTCATCGGGGGTCTTGCCCTCCAGGACGTCGTAGCCTTCCAGGAGATCGCCTCGAATGGCTGTGATCCCCTCAATCGTGGCCTTCCCAGTCCGAAGGTCGTCGATAATAGCATTCAGGTAATCCAGCTTCTTCCTGAGGGAACGCAGCAGCGCATAGGTTGAGCTCGCCAGGCGACGTTGAAATACGCTCGTTGCCAGCCGGACAGCCGACCTGTTCAGCGTACGGGCAAGGTTGTAGTACGTTCTCATGTAGTCCGTCATCCTGTCGTAGAGCATCTGTTCGCTAATCTCACCCTGCGACAGGTCGTAGCTCAAGGTATCGGATATGCGCGTCGGATAGATCGGGGTCCCGTCCAGGCGCACCATCTCCTCCTTGGCACGCCGTATGAAGCGACGCCTGCGTTCATCCTCGGGAAAGGCGTTGAAAGCATCCGGTGTTGACAGTACCTCGGGCTCTAGCAATCGCCAGAGCGCGTAGTAGGGGTAATCGTGTCCCATGTGCGGCGTGGCCGTGAGGAGAAGAACGTGGCGGCAACTCCATTCGAGTGCCCATCGCTCTTCCGTTCCTGGCACCCCCGCCAGGGCCTCCGCCAAGCAGTATCTATCCGTCTTGTGTATCGTGAAGTCAGGATCCCTGTTCGCGGAGAGCTTGTGCGCCTCGTCGAAAACCACCAAGTCGTAAGGGATAACTTCCGGTTCCTGAAGGCGTGAGAAGACACGCTCGCCTGCAAGGGTGTCCACACTGATGATGATAAGATTGCTGTCGGGGCCAATGAAGGGGTTTGCCGAGCGGGCGTCGGCTCCAGTCACAATACGGAACCCCAGGCTGAAGAGTGAACGCATTTCACGCAGCCAGTTGCCCACGAGCCCCGCAGGGGGAACCACCAGGACCCTACGGATTGCCCCACGGGCCAGCATCTCCCTAACGTACAGCCCCGTCATGATCGTCTTTCCGGCGCCCGCATCGTCTGCAAGCAGAAACCGGAGCCTGGGTTGCGGGACCATGTGCTGGTAGACTGCGATGTGCTGATGAGGTAACGGATCAATGAGGGATGTCTCCGTGGCAAAGGTAGGGTTGAATAAGTGACCATAACCGAGGCGGTATGCCTCGACGACAACCCGGACTGCCTCGGGGTCAGCAGAAAAGTCCATGTCCGGCGGACAGGTTTTGCTGCTGGCGCCAGGGATCTCGCCTTCGCGACCTTCTGATGCGCCGGGAACGGTACCGCCTGCATCCTGTGACAAGCCGTTTATGCCCAGCTCTTCGGCTCTACGGATTTTCTGCCACGCCAGCGCCGAAGGCCTCGATTGACCGTTTTCCCATCGGTTGATCGAGGCGAATGATACACCCATGAGCTCTGCCAGCCGGACCTGGGTCAAACCCAGTCTGCCGCGAAGCCGCCGTATTCTTCCACCGAAGTCCGGCGGTGCTTCGATTCTCGACGCCACCATGCCCCCGCCCCATTTTGGCAATTCCGCCAACTATCGCCACAAGCGTATCCCATCGCGTGCATCGTGTCAACGCGTATCGCATGTGCGATAGGACGCCGCCTGACAGTACCCCCTGTCCGTCAAACGTGGCGCTTGAGGCCGGGGTCGGAGACATTGACAAAGAGCCAGACCAGTCGTCGTGCCGGGGGATGTGCATCGACAGAAGCCCGTCATTGCCCTATGTCCTGCGGGAAGGAGAAAACCGCCCGCCAGACTTCCTTAAGCCTGCAAGCGCTTTCGCCGCGGTACGTAGACTCATAGTCAGCCAGTTCACTATAGGGGAAGTCGATGTATGATCCTTCGATTATACTCTCATGGCATTTGAACTGCTGCTCAACCGACTCAGTGTTTGCGCGCCAGGAAAGTATTGTCTGACCATACTGACTCGATGCCGGTGATATGCCGGGTGCTTCTGTAGAAGAACGTGGTGTGCTGCCTTCTAGATCATTGATGAGCCTTGCTGACTGACGGCTGCCTCACACCTCGGCCCGCTTCGCTGTGGCTGCACATAAAACAATGGTGCCGAGGGAGGGAATCGAACCCTCACTGGGGGTCGCCCAACGCGATTTTGAGTCGCGCGCGTCTGCCAGTTCCGCCACCTCGGCACGTTCAACCAGTATGTCAACCGCTATTCAACTACGCTCACTATTCAATGCATTCCCGCTGCTGCGTACCTCGATGATAGCACGCGGTTTCGGCCATTGTCAATGCACGGAAGCCCCAGCACAGTCTGCTATTCGCGGCTGTCGAGAGGATCGGCCTGAAGTAGGCAGAATCTATTCTGGCAGTGTGTTTGGGCACTGAGATTGGGGGTCGGGCTCGTGAACCTTGGAGGCATGATGCGAGCACTGCGGCAGGAGAAGAAGATGACAATACACGAATTGGCTGACAAGGCTGGGGTCAGCGCCGGCCTGATCAGCCAGATCGAGCGCGATCTGGTCGGTCCCTCGGTCGCCTCCCTGTGGAAGATTGCGGAGGCCCTCGGTGTTCCGATGGGGTACTTCTTTGATGATAAGAAGGACGCGGAGTGCGTCGTCAAGAGGGATAGGAGGAAGAAGATCCAGATCCCCGAATCGAAGATAACCTACGAATTGCTCAGTCCGAACATGAAGGGGAAGATAGAGTTCCTCCTCGTGGAGATCGAACCCGGCGAGTGCAACACCGAAGAGAAGATCGCGCATGAGGGAGAAGAGTGCGGCCTGGTTATCCAGGGCAGAATCAAGGTGAGGTGGGGCGACAAGGAGTTCGTCCTCGACGAGGGGGACAGCATCTACTTCGACTCCACGGTACCGCACCGCTTCCAGAACATCGGCGACATAAAGGCGGTGTCCGTCTGGGCGATGACCCCCCCGAGTTTCTAGCCGGCCGGGCCTCACGGACCGGCCACCACCGGCCCGCCTGTGTGACTGACCATCTGTGCGTTCGACATATCGACGAGGGCAGCGCCCTCGTCTTTAGTTTTGTGCCTAATTTAGCCAAACTATTCAAGATGTTGACTGGGGAGCGGCCGTGGGCTACGCTCTCAAGTCGATGCTCGGCCTCTAATCCGGGGATGCGGCGGATGCGTGACGGGGCGGCAGCCTTGCCGCCCCGACATCTATACGGGGGTGTGACAATTGCCTGATGCCGGGCTGTACGTTTTCGACCTGCACTCAGACATGCTCGTTGACGTTCTGCGCAGGCGCGATGCCGGCGAGACAAAGGTGATAGTGAGGCGGCACCTCCCGGGGCTGCGTAAAGGCTGCATCGGAGCGGTGTCACTCGCGGTGTGGGTCGAGCCGGCGTTCCGGCGGAGGGGCTTCGTTCACGTCGCGAGGCTACTGAATGCGTTTGCGGCTGAAATGAATGAGAGCGCCGGGGAGATTCAGCAATGCACTACTATGAGGGAGGTGCGCAGTGCCGTTCAGGCCGGCCGGCTCGCCGTCGTCCTGTCCGTCGAAGGGCTCGGGAGCGTTAGTACCTCAGCCGAGATGCTCAACCTGCTTCACCACTTCGGTGTCCGGATCGCCAGTCTCACCTGGAATGAGAAGAATGTGCTGGCCGGCGGCGTCGCCTCACCCGGGGCCACGGGCCTCACGCCGCTGGGGAAGGAATCGATCAGGAAGATGGTCGACCTCGGGATCATCCTGGACGTCTCCCACTTGAATGTGCATTCTTTCTGGGACGTGCTGGAGGCGTCGACCCGGCCGGTCATCGCCTCGCATTCAAACGCGCGAGCCCTGTGTGATGTCCCCCGCAACCTAACCGATGACCAGATGAAAGCCGTGGCGCGCACCGGAGGGGTCATCGGCATTAACGCGTGGCCGTCGTTCATCGACGCCAGTAGACCCTCTATGGAGCGGTACCTCGACCACGTCGAGTACGTTGCGGATCTCGTGGGGATAGACCACGTTGCGCTGGGTTTTGACTTCTGCGACTATATCGACGAGGGGACACTCCAGTCGATAGAGGGGAACGGGCAGACCACGGAAGGGCTTGAGAAAGCGTCTCTGGTCCACAACCTGCTCGACCGGATGGCCAAACGCGGCTTCTCGGCGGCTGACATCGAAAAGGTTTCCAACAGAAACGCCGGCCGCTTGCTTGATTCGATCGAAGTCAGCGCGTAGATCGTCAGATGGAGGGTACCCTCGGGTCCGACCTCGAGCATAAGATCTCACAGGTTCCTGTTCGCCCCGGGGGGGTAGACAGTGCGGAGACCTGTGAGAATTGTTCTGTGGGTAGTCCTTGTCAGCATCCTGCCGTTCGTGTGCCAGCCGGACCCACCTTCCCGGAGCGCTGAAGCGTTCGCCCCACCGGTTGGGGCCGGATCGCCCGCCGGCGCCGGTGTGCAGCCTGACCCCACGGCGCCTGCGGACGAGGGCGAGGCGCGCGACGACGCGGCCCCGGTCGCTGCGGACGAGGTCCCTGACTCCGGCGACGCGGCCCCGGTCGCTGCAGACGAAGTCCCCGGCGCCGCCGCGGATGACGGCCTGAAGGTGGTCATCGATCTGCGCGCCCTCACACTCACCCTGATGCGTGGCGAAAGCGCGGTGAAATGGTACCCCGTAGCCGCTGGGAAGCCGTCGAATCCTTCTCCCACTGGGCGATTCGTCATATCCGCCATTGTGAAGTACCCCACGTGGTTTCCCAGGGGGCGGTCCCCCGTGCCGCCGGGGCCGTCGAATCCGCTCGGTTCCAGGTGGATCGGCCTGAGCAACGGTGTGTACGGCATTCACGGCACGAATGATGATTCATCCATAGGAAAATACGTCTCCAAGGGCTGCATCCGGATGCACAACGCCGACGTCGAGGAACTCTGCCGGCTCGTGCGCGTCGGGATCCCTGTGGTCCTGACTGACACTCGGCTGGCAGGCGATGCCGCCGCCGGTGACCAGCCAGAGCCGGCGAAAGACGCTGGGGATTCGCGAAGGAGTGGGCGGAGACCTGTAGAATAGGTCTAGGAGTCACCCCCGGGCGGAAAGGAGCGAGGTAGTTGCCGTCTCCTGAAGAGGTGTTGGTTTCCAGGGCCAGGAGTGGGAACGTGGACGCCTTCGAACAACTGGTCCTCTCATACGAGAAAAAGGTGTACAACCTTGCCTTCCGAATGATGGGCAACCCCGAAGACGCCTCGGACGTCGCTCAGGAGGCTTTCTTGAGGGCGTTCTCGTCGTTGAGCAGGTTCAGGGGAGACTCCTCGTTTTCCACCTGGATATACCGCATAGTATCGAACATCTGTCTCGATGAGTTGCGCAAACGTGGCAGGCAGCGTGTTTCGTCCCTTGACGAACCCGTTGAGGGTGAGGATGGGGAGATGAGCAGGCAGGTTGCGGATCCGGCGCCGGGTCCCGAGGATGTTCTACAGCAGGCGGAGGCGAGGGACCTGATTCACAGGGGAATCGCCTCACTCCAGGACGCTCAGAAGGTGATAGTCGTGCTACGGGACATCCAGGGTCTTTCGTACGAGGAGATATCCGCAATCCTGGGTCTCTCCCTCGGCACGGTGAAGTCGAGGCTCAACCGTGCGAGAACGGCCCTGAAGAGGACGCTGGAGGCGACGGAACTTTTGACCCCACCCATCGTCGAACCGGGTGAAAGGGGGGCAGGCAGATGAGGTGCGAACAGGTCGTTGATCTGTTTTCCGCATACCTCGACCAGCAGGCGACCGCGGAAGAAGCCGGCGAAGTCGAGCGACACATCGCCACCTGCGCTGCCTGCGCCCGGGATCTCGCAGATCTGCGACGGACCATCGAACTATGTAGATCGGTGGGTGAGGTGGAGATGCCAGAGGGGTTTCATGAGGACTTGATGCGAAAGATCCAGCAGAAGCAGGTGCGGCAGGGGTTGTTGGCCCGGTTGGGTTTTGACAGATTGAGGCAGCCGTACAAGGCCATGGTGGCCGTGGCGGCGGTGATCGTCATCTCGTTCGGAATCACCACGGTGGCTAATTGGTCCCCGCGCATGGGTTCGCCCGCGCCGGCCGGACAGCTTGCGTCCAGGTACGGCACGCGCGATGAAGGGGCTGTCAGGAACGATCAGATCCCTGCCGAGGAGCAGGCGAAAGCAGCGGCGCCCCCCGGAATGGGCGGCGGCGCGGACGCGTACTCGCGCCAGGCGGCGCAGCCGCAGATGAAGATGGCGCTGAAAGCCCCGGAGGCCGGCATGGCCATGCCGCAGATACCTCCGGCGCCGGTTGAGCCGGACCTGGGGATAGTGGAGACCCTCGACAGAAAGCTGATCAAGCGGGCGGATCTCCAGATCGAAGTGGCAAAGGACAAGATGGATGAAACGGGGCGGAAAGTGGTCACGGTCGTCGAGATGGCCAAGGGCTTCGTACAGTCGTCGTCGATGTTCACCGACGAGGGCAAGTACAGGGGTCTCAGCTTCTCGCTGAGGGTCCCGGAGGAGAAGTTCGGCGCGATCCTCGGCGAGCTGGAGGTCCTGGGCAAGGTCGTTTCCAAGCAGATAACGAGCGAGGATGTGACTGAGCAGTTCATCGACACCGAGGCGCAGTTGAGGAACAAGGAGCGCCAGGAGCAGCGGCTCCTCGAGATCATGGGGAAGGCCAACAACGTCGGTGAGCTCATGCAGGTGGAGAACGAGCTGAATCGAGTCCGTTCGGAAGTGGACATGCTGAAGGGCCGCATGAAGTACCTGCAGGGTGCGACGTCGTATTCGACCATCACCATGACGGTGAGAGAACCCAGGGATGACGTTTCGACCGGGCCCCTTCTCCCGGGGTTTGCCGATGAAGTCTGGCGGGCGTTCATGAGGACGTTCAAGGGCATGGCCATATTCCTGGCGAGGATCGCCCCGTACGCCATTCTCTTGAGCGTGGCATGGCTGGTGTACTCGCGAATGAGCAGGGGGAAGCAACCGTCATCCTGAGAAGCTAAGCGTTTGCGGGCCACGGCAGGGATTGTCCTGTCGTGGCTTCTTCGTTCTCCGGTGACTTCATCGCCGCAGGTATCCACTCTCCTCTAGGGAACTATATACTCGGTCTGGAAACGAAACGGGGGAAGGAATTTGACTAAACTGATACTTCTCGACGGTCACAGCCTGGCCAACAGGGCATTCTACGCGCTGCCGAGGCTCACGGCGGCTTCCGGCCAGGTCACGAACGCCGTGTACGGCTTCATCACGATGCTGCTGCGGTTGCTCGAAGAAGAGAAGCCCGACATGGCCGCCGCCGCGTTTGACCGGCCCACGCCCACCTTCAGGCACACCAGGTTCGATCAGTACAAAGCGACTCGGACCGGCGCCCCCGACGACCTGAAGTCGCAGATCCCGCTGATCAAGGCGGTTCTGGAAACCCTCGGAATACCGGTATTCGAGGTTGACGGTTTTGAGGCGGACGATGTGCTGGGAACCATTGCCGGCAGGGCCGAGAGCCGGGGCATAGACACTGTGATAGTGACTGGAGACAGGGACGCCCTTCAACTGGTGTCGGACAACACGACCGTACTGCTGACGCGAAAGGGCATCAGCGAGGTCGCCAGGTACGATCCGGGCCAGGTCGAAGAGGCTCACGGGATACGCCCGTCCCAGGTGGTTGACATGAAGGCGCTCACCGGGGATGTATCCGACAACATTCCAGGTGTGCACGGTATCGGGGAAAAGACGGCTCTCAAGCTCATCAGGGAGTACGGCACTGTCGAGAACCTGATGGCCCACCTGGATCAGGTCGAGGACAAGCGGGCGCGAGCGGCCCTGGAGCGCGGGACGGAGAGCGCGGCGATGAGCAAGATGCTTGCGACCATCGTCAGGGATGCCCCGGTCGAGGTAGACTTCGACGAGTGCCGTCTGGAGGTCCCCGATTTCTCCAGGGTGGATTCGCTGTTCCAGGACCTCGATTTCAAGAACCTCGCCAGGCGCGTACGGGAGTCGTTTGCGAAGGCCGGCTGCGCCGCCGCGGAAACCGCTCCTCCGGTGAAGGACGGGCGGGTGGAGGAGGCTCAGCCGCAGGAGGAGGTCTACTCGATCCCGAGGACCGTCGAGGAACTACGCGAGGCCGTTGAACGGTCGGTCAAGAGCGAGATTGCGGCCCTGACTTTCCTGCACGCACCCGGGGATTCGTGGCGCGCCGCGATCTGCGGGCTGTTCGCGAAGGCCGCCACCGGCTCGTTCTTCGTCAGGATGGGCGACGGCGCCGGCGGGATCCCTGCACCCCAGGCGTTGCAGGCTCTCAAGCCTCTCCTCGAAAACGCGGCAGTCTCGAAGGTCGGCCACGACCTCAAGCGGTCGCTGGTGGCGCTGCGGAGCGCCGGGGCCGGACTCAAGGGACTTGCCTTCGATACGGCGATAGCGGGATACCTGCTCGACCCCACCAGGTCCTCGTACAGGATTCCAGACCTGGCGAAAGAACACCTGGGGATGTCGTTGCCGGAACCCGCCAAGGGGGAGGCCGTGACCTCCGACCATGTCGCCGCGTGGTCTGCCGCCACGCTGGCCCTGAGCCGCAAGATGGACCTTCTGCTCGAGGATTGCGGGCTGAAGCGGCTCTTCTGCGAGATAGAGATGCCGCTGATCGAGGTGCTCGCGGGCATGGAGGTGGCCGGCGTGGGCGTGGACCCCGGGATGGTCGAGCAGATGTCCCGGGAGTTCTCCACCAGGATCGACGCTGTGCTGCAGGAGATCTACCGGATGGCGGGCGTCGAGTTCAACGTGAACTCGACCAGGCAACTCGGCGAGGTGTTGTTCGACCGGCTCCGCCTGCCCAGGGCGAAGAAAACGAAGACGGGATACTCCACCAACGCCGAAGTGCTCGAGGAGCTGGCCAGGCATCATGAGATTGCCGCGAAGATACTGGAATACAGGCAAATCCAGAAGCTGAAGGGAACGTACCTCGACGGGATACTCGACCTCATCGACCGCGAGAGTTGCAGGGTGCATACGACCTTCAACCAGACCGTAACGGCCACCGGGCGGCTGTCCAGCGCCGAACCCAACCTGCAGAACATCCCGACCCGCATGGAACTGGGAAGGCTCATCCGCAGGATATTCGTGCCGTGCCCGGGTCACGTGCTGGTCGCCGGCGACTACTCACAAGTCGAGCTGCGCGTGCTCGCCCACATCTCCAACGACCCCACGCTCATCGATTCGTTCCTCAGGGACGAGGACATCCACAGGCGGACCGCCTCCGAGGTGTTCGGCGTTCCCCTCCCCGAGGTGACGCGGGAGATGCGGTCGCGTGCGAAGGCGGTCAACTTCGGCATCGTGTACGGGATCAGCGACTTCGGCCTGTCGCAGAACCTGGGTGTATCCCGGGCTGAGGCCAAGTCGTACATAGATGGGTACCTGGCGCGCTATCCGGGTGTCAGGTCGTACATGGAGAACACGATTTCCCAGGCTCGCAGGAAGGGATACGTCACGACCCTTTTCAACCGCAGGAGATACCTGCCCGACATCAATTCCCCCAACAGGAACCTCAGGATGTTCGCGGAACGCACTGCCATCAACACGCCCATCCAGGGTACGGCGGCCGACATCATCAAGCTCGCCATGGTGAGAATAGCCGGCGCCATTCAAGAACGCGGCCTCCGATCCAGAATGATCCTGCAGGTCCACGACGAGCTGGTCTTCGAAGCGCCGGAGGGCGAGGTGGACCGGATGCGGGATCTGGTAAGAGGGGAAATGGAAAATGTGGTGACGCTGGCGGCGCCGCTGCGCGTCGACATGAAACTGGGTCGTAACTGGTATGATATGAAGCCGCTGTAAGCCTGTTCCAGAGTTTGCGTCGATGCATAAACCTAGAGGATTTCCATCTGACGTGAAGAATTGAGATTTAGATTGCAGCCCGGCTTGTACAGGCAGAAGAGGTGTCTCCGCGATGCGGTCTGGAGGTGATGCAGCCGGACTGGAGAGACCGGAATCGGATCGCGAACCCTGTACCTGGTTCAGGATTCAGAAAGGGGGCACGAAAGTTGCTTAAGAAGATAATATTGGCCAGCCTGGTCGTCGTTTTCACGCTCGGGGCGGCCGCCGGTTGTGCGCCTCAAAAACCGGCCGAACAGCCGAAGCCCGCAGAGACACCCGCTCCACCACCTCCGGCGAAGAAAGAAATGGTACTGACGGTCAACATCGGCACCGAGCCGCAGCACACAGACCCCAACAAGGCAACCGGCGTCCCGGATAACACACTCACCCTGCATTGCTTCGAGGGCCTCACGAGGCTCAACGGCAACGAGGTGATCCCGGGCGTCGCCGAGAAGTGGGAGATCACGGAGAACGCGACGAAATATGTCTTTACCCTGCGGCAGAACGCCAAGTGGTCCAACGGCGATCCAGTGACCGCGAACGATTTTGTGTTCTCCTGGAAGAGAGCGCTTGACCCTGCCACGAAATCCGAATACGCATACCAGCTGTACTATGTGAAGGGCGCCGAGGCCTTCAACACCGGCGCGGCCAAGACTGCCGACGGCGTGGGCGTGAAGGCGGTCGATGCTCATACGCTCGAAGTGACCCTCGAGGCGCCGTGCCACTATTTCCTCTACATGACCGCGTTCCCCACCTATTACCCGCTCAACGAGAAGGTCGTCAAGGCCGACAACGAGGGGTGGAGCACCAAGCCCGAGACTTACGTCGGCAACGGCCCGATGAAGCTGGTGAAGTGGGATCACAAGTCCAAGTTCGAACTCGTCCCGAACGAGAACTACTGGAACAGGGCGAGCGTCAAGCTCGACAAGCTGGTGCTCACGATGGTTGAAGAGCTCAGCACCGAGCTTACGATGTTCGAGGCCGGCCAGCTCGATGTCACCAACGACGTCGCCGAGTCCGAGATCCCGAGGGTCCGCACAACCCCGCACTGGCATCCCGTTCCCAACCTCGGCACCTACTACTACCTGTTCAGCGTGACCAAGAAGCCTGTAGATAACCTGAAGGTCAGGCAGGCCCTCACGCTGGCGATTGACCGGAAGACCATCGTCGATAAGATCCTGAACAACGCGGGTTTTGTGCCTGCAATGGCATGGGTCCCGCCGGGGTACGCCGATGCTTCGAATGGTGGGAAAGACTTCCGGGACAAGACCCCCGGGTACTTCTCCGAGTATGACCCCGACGCTGCAAAGAAGCTCCTGGCCGAGGCCGGCTACCCGGACGGCAAGGGCTTCCCGAAGCTCGAGATCATCTACAACACCAACGATCGTCACAAGAAGATAGCCGAGGCAATCCAGGCGATGTGGAAGAAGAACCTGAACATCGACGTAACCCTCGCCAACCAGGAATGGGGCGTCTACCTCGACAACAGGACGAAGCTCAACTACCAGGTGGCGCGCGCGGGCTGGATAGCCGACTACTATGACCCGATGACGTTCATCGACATGTGGACCTCGACCAGCGGGAACAACGACACCGGCTGGAAGTCCAAGAAGTTCGATGACATCATATCCAAGGCGAAGAAGACAGCCGACAACGCCGAACGGTTCAAGCTGATGCATGAGGCCGAGGACCTGATGATGGCCGACCAGATTGTGTGCCCCATCTACTACTACGTGGAGCCCAAGATGGTGCGCAACACCCTGAAGGGCGCGCGGTGGTCGTCACTGTCCCTGCACGACTACGCTTTTGCCACGATCGAGAAATAGCAGTCTGCTGGACGTGGGTAGAGTGGGGTGACAGTCCCCATTCTACCCACGCTTCTCGACAGGGGGGTGACCATCTGGTGGCGATGATGCGATTCATACTCCGCAGGACCATTTCGATGCTCATAGCGCTGTGGATCATCGTCACGGCAACGTTCTTCCTCATGCACGCCGTGCCGGGGGGTCCGTTCGCGCGGGAGAAGAGACTGCCGGACGCGATCCTGAGGAACATCGAAGCCAGGTACAAACTGGATCAGCCGGTGACCGTCCAATATGTTGACTACCTGAAACACCTCATCAGGTGGGACCTGGGTCCATCGTTCAAGTTCGAAGGGCGCACAGTGAATGACATCATCAGAGAGGGTTTTCCGGTTTCCGCGACTCTAGGGATCGTTGCCATTACCATCGCCATTCTCCTGGCATTCCCCGCGGGAGTGATCTCAGCTCTCAGGCAAAACGGCTGGCAGGATAATGCCGCCATGTTCGTTTCGGTGATAGGGATAGCCGTGCCCAACTACGTCGTCAGCGCCTTACTGATGTACGTGCTGGGGTTCAAGCTGGGCCTGTTTCCGGTTGCGCTATGGGGCACGCCCAAGCACGTAGTGCTTCCCGCGATCGCACTCGCAGCGCAACCCTGCGCATACCTGGCCAGACTGATAAGATCCAGCATGCTCGAGGTCCTGAACCAGGATTTCATCAGAACGGCCAAGGCCAAAGGCCTTCCGGGGTACCTCGTACTGTATAAGCACGCCATGAAAAACGCACTGATACCCGTTATTACGTATCTTGGGCCTCAGGTGGCGGCGGTCACTACGGGCAGCACCGTGATAGAGAGGCTTTTCGCCATCCCGGGCATCGGCCGCGAATATGTGTACAGCATCTACAACCGTGACTACACCACTATTATGGGCGTCACGGTCTTCTACGCCATACTGCTGCTTGGAGTCAACCTGTTCATCGACATCGTCTACGCATTCCTGGATCCGAGGATCCAGTTCGAAAAGAGGTGACGGGGATGGCAATCGGGCCGGAGATGTTTGCCCCCATTACAAGGGATGAACGCCTCGCCGAAAGGGTGGTCCGCCCCAAGGTCACCTACTGGCAGGATGCGTGGAGGCGGTTCAAACTCAACCGGCTGGCCATAGCCGGTCTGATCGTGCTGGTGATCCTCACGCTGGCGGCGATAGTGGGGCCTGTACTCAGCCCTCACGCCTACGATGAGCAGAGCTACGACGTGATGAACGTCCCTCCGTGCCGCGAGTACTGGTTCGGGACCGACGCTCTCGGGCGCGACCTTTTCGTCAGGGTTCTTCACGGAGCGCGGATATCGCTGTCGATAGGTGTGGTTTCGAGCCTGATCAACCTGACGATAGGCGTCACCTACGGAGCGATTGCGGGCTTCGCGGGCGGCAGGGTGGATGACTTCATGATGAGGATTGTCGACATCCTGTACGCGATCCCGATCCTGCTCATTGTCATCCTTCTAATGGTGATGCTCGGAAGCGGTCTGGGGAACATATTCCTCGCCCTGGGCATCGCGTACTGGCTGACGATGGCCAGGATCGTGAGGGGGCAGATCCTCAGCATCAAGGAGCAGGACTACATCCTTGCCGCCAGGGTGACCGGTGTCCCGCGGTGGAAGCTGATTACCAGGCACCTCATACCCAACGCGATAGGGCCGATAGTGGTCTACGCCACGCTGAGCATCCCCACGGCGATCTTCCTCGAGGCGTTCCTGAGCTTCATCGGACTCGGGGTTTCCGCCCCGGTCGCAAGCTGGGGAACGCTTGCGTCGGACGGAATCCAGTCGATGAAGTCGTATCCCTGGCAACTCTTCTTCCCCGCCGCGGCCATAAGCGTCTGCCTGCTGAGCTTCAATTTCGTCGGCGACGGGTTGAGGGACGCGCTCGATCCGCGGCTGCGGAAATAGGGGGGACGGGCATGGACGATACGTTGCTGAAGGTCAAGGACCTCAACGTCGTATTCAGGACATATGCAGGCGAAGTACAGGCCGTCCGCGGAGTGTCGTTTGACATCACCAAGGGCGAGGTGGTGGCCGTAGTCGGGGAATCCGGCTGCGGTAAGACCGTGACCGCCCTGTCCATAATGAGGCTGATCCAGACGCCCCCCGGGAGGATAACCAGGGGATCGATTCTGTTCAACGGGCACGACCTCGTCAAGGCCGGCGAGGGAGAGATGCAGCGGATCAGAGGCAACAGGATCGGCATGGTGTTCCAGGATCCAATGACCTCCCTGAACCCCGTCTTCACGGTCGGGAACCAGCTCATGGAGCCCCTCCAGATGCATCAGCGGCTACACGGCGCGTCGGCCCGTAAGCGCGCTGCGGAGATGCTCACCACCGTGAATATTCCCAACGCGGGCGATCGCCTCTCGCAATACCCGTTCCAGTTCAGCGGCGGCATGAGGCAGAGGGCGATGATAGCCATGGCCCTGTCGTGCAATCCCGCCCTGCTGATCGCGGACGAACCCACGACAGCCCTGGACGTAACCATCCAGGCGCAGATCATAGACCTTCTCGTGGAGCTCAAAGGGCGGTTGAACACGGCTGTAATGATCATCACGCACGACCTCGGGGTCGTCGCGAGGATAGCACAGCGTGTGATGGTCATGTACGCAGGGAAGATCATAGAGCGCGGCCCGGTGCGGGAAATCTATCATGACCCCAAGCACCCGTATACCTGGGGTCTACTGGCTGCGGTGCCGCGCCTGGATTCCAGGGAGAAGAAGAGGCTGGTTCCCATATACGGGCAGCCGCCGGACCTCATACAGCCGCCGGCGGGGTGCGCCTTCTGGCAGAGGTGCGACTACGCCATGAAGGTGTGTACCCAGATTGAGCCGGAAACCGTCACCGTCTCGGATGGTCATCAGGTGGCCTGTTGGCTGCAACACGCCATGGCGCCGAATGTCGAGTGGAGAAGGGCGGTGAGCCGATGAACGGGTGCGCCGTCCTCGAGGTCAAGAACCTCAAGAAGCATTTCTCCATGCACGCGGGGCTGTGGGGCGGCGGTCGCAGGACGGTCAAGGCCGTGGACGGAATCTCCTTCCACATCATGAAGGGGGAGACCCTCGGCCTGGTGGGCGAGAGCGGTTGCGGGAAGACAACGACCGGAAGGGTCGTCGTGAGGATTTACGAGCCGACCGGCGGCGCCGTCATCTTTGACGGCAAGGACATCAGCCACCTGAGAGAACCGGACCTGTTGCCTTATAGGCGCAGGATGCAGATGATATTCCAGGACCCGTACGCCTCCCTGAACCCCAGGATGACGGTTGAGGAAATCGTCGCTGAGCCCATGGAGGTTCACCACATCGCGTCCAATGCCGCGAGGAGGGAGCGCGTGCTCGAACTCCTGGATCTCGTGAGACTGAATCCCGAGCACGCCACTAGGTTCCCGCACGAGTTCAGCGGCGGGCAGAGGCAGAGGATCGGGCTCGCCAGGGCGCTTGCGGTCGAACCGGAGGTGATCGTCTGCGACGAGCCAATCTCCGCCCTGGACGTATCCATCCAGGCGCAGGTCATCAACATGCTCCAGGACCTCCAGGAACGCCTGGGCATAACCTATCTGTTCATTGCGCACGACCTGTCCATGGTGAAGCATATATCGGACAGGGTTGCGGTGATGTATCTCGGCAAGATTGTCGAACTGGCGCCCAGTCATGACCTGTACGATCGGCCACTGCACCCGTATACAAAGGCGCTCCTGTCGGCCATACCGATACCGGATCCCGACGTGGAGGCGGAGCGGCGGCGCGTGATCCTGCAGGGTGATGTGCCCAGCCCAATCGACCCACCCAGCGGGTGCAGGTTCAGGACGAGGTGCGGCTACGCAATGAAGGTCTGTTCCGAAGTGGAGCCGGAACTACGCGAAGCTGGAGGGGGGCATGCTGTGGCGTGCCACCTGCACTGACATGGTTGTCATCGGTCTCACAGGTGGGATAGCGAGCGGCAAGTCCACGGTTTCCGCGATTCTCAGGGGGCTCGGGGCTGAGATCATCGACGCGGATACCATCGGGCGCGAGATCGTTCAGCCGGGACGCCCGGCATGGGATGCCATCCGCCGTGAATTCGGGGATGGCGTTTTGCATCCCGACGGCAGCATAGACAGGCCGAAGCTCGGGGCGCTCGTGTTCTCCGATGAGGTTGCGTTGAAAAGGCTCAACGAACTGACCCACCCGCATATATGCCGCGTTGTGGAGGAGAGGATCCGCGAAGCCCGCGAGAGGGCTGGAGGGCCTCCCCCCGCAGTCGTGGTGGATGCCGCCGTGCTGCTGGAAGCCGGAAT
Organism: Ignavibacteriales bacterium; assembly: GCA_050260105.1. Taxonomy (GTDB): domain Bacteria; phylum Bacillota; class Sulfobacillia; order JABLXB01; family JABLXB01; genus SM1-B181. Next base: position 31,402 of record JBLNBR010000040.1, read on the forward strand.
GGACAGGCTCGTGGACATCGTGTGGATGATCAGGGTGGCGCCGGAAACACAGGCGAACAGGTTGATGAAGAGAGACAACTACTCCGAAGAAAGCGCGCTGAAGCGGATAAGAGCGCAGGCCGGGGGAAGGAAGACCACGAACCTGCCGGTGGTGGTTATCGATAACTCAGGTTCCGAGGACGACCTCCGGCGCCGGGTTAGGGACCTGTGGGCGTCGACAGTTGACTGACGTGCAGGTGAAACCGCCGGATAGACGCAATATACTCTTTGTGAACGGTCAGAATGAATGACCCGTCACACAGTCTGTGCCCGCTCGGCCTGGAGTGGTGCTGTTGATCGTTGACCTGCGTTCGATCGTAAGAGGGGCCTTGTACGCCCTGGCCCTCGGCCTCGTTTTCCTGACTCTCGTCGCGGCGGGACGTGCGCTCTACCCAATCGGATTCAGCGACATCGTGGACCGGTGTTCCTCGGATTTCGTCCTCGATCGATCCCTGGTGTATGCGGTCATCCGGGTCGAGAGCGGATTCAACCCGCAGGCGACGTCCGCTGTGGGCGCGTCGGGGCTGATGCAGATAATGCCCGGGACCGGGTCGTGGGTGGCGTCGCAGCTCGGCATCCCGTTTTCCGACGGGGATCTGCGTGATCCGGAGATGAACATTCGCCTGGGGTCGTTCTACCTGAGGCACTTGATCGACCGGTTCGACGGGGATCCCACGACTGCTCTGGCTGCGTACAACGCCGGCCTTCGCAACGTGCAGGATTGGCTGGAGACAGCCGGTAAGCGGCGGCTGGAACCAGGGGATATACCATTCGCTGAGACGAGGCAATTCGTTCAAAGGGTGGCGCGGGACAGGAGGGTCTACAGATTCCTCTACCCGCGATACCTGCGCGACTGATCCGATCCATGCCCCTTGGGCCACGGGAGGTACATTGACTTGGACCGGTGTTCGACCATGACGAGCAACGCCGATCCCGCGAGAAGTGTCTCGCCGGGGCCGCGCGGCCTTACGAAGATCGTGACCACGCGCGCTCTCACGGGCGATCAGACCGCAATCATTGCGCAATCCGCGCCGGGAGTGACCGTGGTATGCCCTGGCAGCCGCGACGAGATGGTCCTGGTGCTTCGCGGGGCTGAGGTGCTGTTCTGCGTGTGGGGCGGCCTCAGCCTTGATGCGGGCTTGATAAGGGCGGCTGCGGACTTGAGATGGATTCACGTGGGTTCGACCGGGGTCGAACACATCCTCATACCGGAGGTCGTGGAATCCGGCATAGTGGTGACGAACTCCCGGACGGTACACGCCGTGGCGGTGGCCGAACACGCGCTTGCGATACTCCTGGCGCTGGCCAAGAACATGCACAGATACCACGGGAACAAGATGCAGAGAGTGTGGGAGCGCTACGCGATGCCCCTGGTTCGAGGAAGCACCGCCGGCATCATAGGTTACGGGGCCATCGGGCGCCGGGTCGCGGCGATGGCGAGGGCCCTCGGCATGAGAGTGCTTGCGGTGCGGGGCCGCCGGGCGTCGGCGGACACAACCGCATCAGACCGCGTGTATGGACCGGAAGGGCTGCTGGAGGTGTTGGCTGCTTCGGACTATGTCGTGGTGTGCGTGCCGCTGACCCCCGCTACCCGCAACCTCATAGGGAGGCGCGAGATCGAGGGGATGAAGAACGGGGCGTGCCTCATCAACGTGTCCAGGGGTGGGATCGTCGATGAGGACGCCCTTGCCGGGGCGCTCGAAACGGGCGCCCTGCGCGGCGCCGGGTTCGACGTCTTCGCGGAGGAGCCACTCCCTGCGACCAGCCGGCTCTGGGGGCTGGATAGCCTCATCATCACGCCCCACGTGGCGGGCAGCAGGCCGGATCACCTCGTGGCGCTGGCTGAGCATTTCGCCGGCAACCTGAGGCGCTGGATCGCCGGCGATGAGATGCTCGATGTTGTAGACAAACGTAAAGGCTATTGAATATGGGCTTCTGACGTGCTAATATAGGTGATGCAGTTGTGCCGAAGTGGTGGAAATGGCAGACACGCGGTGTTCAGGGCGCCGTAGGCGAACGCCTGTGTGGGTTCAAATCCCACCTTCGGCACCATTTCTATTTGTGGGCCCGGGCAGAGGCCCTTTTTTGATGCCCGCGCACCCCTAGGCCCTTTCTTCTTGACACGAATTCCCCGGGAAGAAGGACATGTGCTATTTGCGCGTAGAATCACAAAGTATTGGTCCGGATAGAATCGCGATGAAGGTAATGCGGAACCCAAGTCGAATACGTGGTATATTGTATGGTATACAATCGTGACCCTGGTTGTGGGGTGAGTATTGCGGATGAGAGCTGCTGTCGAGCACAAGACGAAATCGGGGATAGTGTATGAGAGCCTCAAGAGCGCCATTGTTGGCGGTGACCTGGCGCCGGGAACCAGGATAATCATCCGTGATGTCGCCAACGAACTCAACGTGAGCGAGATACCGGTCAGAGAAGCGCTGAGAAGGCTCGAGGCGGATGGGCTGATCAAGTGCACGCCCTACGTGGGGGCTCTCGTCAGTGTGCCGTCCATCGAGGACTTGAAGGAGACGCTGGTCATACGAAGCGTCCTGGAGCCCCTTGCGGCGCGATTGTCAGCCCCGAAGTTGAAGGACAAGGATGTATTGCGGATAACCGATCTGCTCGACAGCATGAGCAAGTGCGTGCGTGAACAAAGGTTCTGGGACTACTCCAAGCTCGACCGCGAGTTCCATAGAGTGCTCTATTGCAGGTGTGACAACCGGAAGCTGAAGGATCTAATCGGGGACATGTGGAGTCAATCCGAGCGGGCCCGGGGCATATTCAGAGCGGTGACGGTTTCGGCCATTCAGTCGCTCGAAGAGCACAGCGCGATGCTGGATGCTCTACGCAAGAAGGATTTCGGCCTTCTGGAATCGCTGGTCAGGGACCAGGTCTTGAGGGTGAGTTCGGAGATGGAGAACCTCGCCCTGAAATACGGGCCGCTCGTGTAGTGTGAGGGTGTCGCACCGGAAGGGTGTTGAGGGGGCCGTCCCGGGATTCACGGGATGGGCCCCCTCCGTATCTCCCTAGAGGACTGCCTTCGCGATGTCCAGGAACTCCTGTTCCGTGACAAGGCCCCTCTTCTTTATGCCCAGCGATTTCACTCCGGCGAGGATCTCGTTCACCTTCTCGGGCGACGCCTTGAGCCCGTTCTTGGCGAGGAAATGCTCGATAGAGCTCGCACCTGACTTCTTCGAGAGCATGATCTCCCGCTCGGCGCCGATCAATTCGGGTGAGTATCCCTCAACCGAAGGCGGATAGGCGACAAGCTGGGCCACCGTCACTCCGCTTTCGCGCTGGAACACCGTCTTTCCGACTACGGGCTTCAGCGGGCTCATGTGGACGTGGGTGATTTCTTCGAGCATCTTCGACAGGTGTATCAGGCCGTTCAGGTTGATGCCGGTGTTGATGCCGTAGAGGCCTTCCAGGGCGAAAACGACTTCTGCCAGGTCGGCATTGCCGGTTTTCTCACCCAGTCCGTTGACTGTGACGTGAACCATGGAGGCGCCGGCCTTGACGGCGGCCACACTGCAGGCGACAGCCATGCCGAAATCGTTGTGGCAGTGTACCATCAAGGGAACCTTGACCCAGCCCTGGATCAACTCGGCCATATACTCTATGGTTTCGGGAGACGCGACACCCAGGGTGTCGACGAGGGTCACCTCACGGGCGCCACCCTCCAGCACCGCCGCTTTGTATGCGCGCTCGAGGAACTTGAGGTCCGCCCGGGTTGCGTCTACGGCGAAGAACGCGGTGTACATGCCGTTGGATGAGGCGTACTTCAGGGTATCCACGATCTTGCCCAGCACGCCCTCTTCCGTGTAACCGTAGGCCCTCATCTTGAATGGACTGGTCGCTATTTCGCAGAGTACGTTCTTCACCCCGGCCTCCGCGGAGGCTTCGACATCCTTCCTGGTGCAGCGGCACAGCGTCCAGACCTGTGATTTCTTGATTGTCTTCACGACCTCAGAGACGGCCTGCTTATCTTCCGCGGAAACGACGGGCATTCCGGCTTCGATGCGCTTCACGCCGATTGCCTCGAGTTCCTTTGCGATGCGCACCCTCTCCTCGGGGCTGAAGCAGACACCTATCGTCTGCTCACCGTCCCTGAGGGTACTGTCGTATATCGGCACAGACGCCGGGAGCGGCTTGCGCATGACTTCCTTCGAGCTATTGAGAGGTGACAAACACCATTTTTCGCTACTCACTGTCATTACCTCCGCAGGTGGAATTGGCTCCCCGCGCCCTCACTCCACCGATATCACTGCCCGCAGGAACGCTCGCGGGTTGTTGACGACAGACTCAAACGCCAGGGCCGTTTCGTGAAGAGGGAACACCCTGGTCACCAGGTCACGAACCCGGACCCTGCCGCTCTCCATGAGGCTCACGGCGTTTCCATACTCGAAGTACCCGCCCTTGTTCCCGACTATGGAGATGTCCTTGTTGTACAGGTCCCTGGCGACGAACTCGGGGACCGGCCCGCTGGTTATGCCGAAGACAAGGACAGTGCCGCCTTTCTTGACCAGTTCGACAGCCTGCTTGACCGCGTCAGGGCGTCCGGTCGCCTCAATCACCACGTCCGGGCCGTATCCTCCGGTTCCCTTGCGGATCCTGTCCATCCAGCCGGTCTCCAGGACGTTTACCCCGTAATCCGCTCCGAGGGACATGGCGAGGTCCAGGCGCTCCTGGATGGCTTCCGTCACGAAGATCGGGGATCCTCCTGCCATCTTCACCAGCTGAAGCAGGACGGCGCCGGCATGCCCTGCGCCCAGGACGGCGACGCTCTGGCCTGCTTTCAACCCGGAGCGCTTGAGCCCGCGCAATGCGGTGGCTATGGCGGTGGCGCCTTGGGCCTCCACCGGGTCGATTTTCGACGAGATGCGGTGAATCACGCCGGCCGGTGACTTGACATACTCCGCCAGCGCCCCATCGCAGGTGCGACCGTACATGCGCGGCTTCTCGCAATACGAAGGCGTGCCACGCTGGCAGAAGTAGCACGTCCCGCAGCCCCAGCTTGCCTCCGATATCACGTAATCGCCCACGGAAACGTTGTCCACGTTCGGGCCGGCTTCAACGACCGTGCCGCAGAACTCATGTCCCAGAATAATGGGGTACGGAGCGGGGCTGGTCCCGCGGTAGATACCCACATCCGTCCCGCAGATGCCGACGGTTTTCACCCTGATCACGGCTTCTCCGGGACCTGCCGAGGGCTTCGGCACCTCCCGTTCCACCAGCTTGTTGGGTTCTACCAACTGTATTGCCTTCATGTTCCTCACTCCAATCGGGCTACAGATCCCCGTTCAGATACCTAGTTCAGGAGTTCCTCGCAATATGGATGCTTGGTGAGTATCTCGTTGCCTGTTTCGGTGACGAGGATGGTATCCTCGAGCCTGACCCCGCCGCCGCCCGGGACGCCGGGGACGAGGATGGCCGGCTCGCAGGAGAACGTCATACCGGGTTTGAACTCGAAGGTCTTTTCTCCGGAAGCGGAAATGTCGCCGATGAGCGGGGCGTCAAGGCCGGAAGTGCCGATCGAGTGGCCGAGGACGCCGTTGAATCCCCACTGTTCGAAGCCGTGCTTCTTGATGACGTCCCTTGCGGCCTTGCTGAGTTCGGCGTTGGTGTGGCCGGGCTTGAGCAGGTCGTGGACGACCATCATCTCTTCGTAGACCGCCGCGTAGATCCTCTTCTGCATATCGTTGGGCTTGCCATGGATCACGGTACGGGTGAAGTCGGAAAAGTACCCGTTGAAGCATCCGCCGAGGTCCATGAAGACGAGGTCGCCGTAGCGGATCATCTTATCTCCAGCGAAGCGGTGGAGGGGAGCGGTGCCCTCGCCGGAGGTGACGATGAGGTTGCACTGCGGCACCTCCATGCCGAGGGAGTAGAAGACCCTCATGACTTCGCCGAGGATCTCGCACTCGCGGATACCGGTGCGGATGCTCTTAATGGCGGTGTCCATGCCTACCTCGGCGCACCTTGAGGAGATCTTCATGAGTTTGATTTCCTCGGAGTTCTTGATGGCGGCGGCGTCTTTGACGCAGTCCCCGCCGTCGACGATCTCCGCTTTGGGGAATGCTCTCTTGACGGTCTCGATCATATCGAAGGTTCCGGCGTCGACGCCGAGGCGTCCGGATGTGAATCCGAGGTCGGAGAGGGACTGCACGAACTGCTTAACCATGGTTTCGACGATGCCGATATCCTCCATGGTGCCACAGGGTTTGATATCTTCGGGCTTCATCCAGGTCATGGTGGCGCGGCAACGAGGCGCGTCACCGCTCGTGACGTACAGGATGGGCCTGCTCTTCTGGGTCATCATGGAGGCATTTCGCGACAGGAAACTGATCGGCCACCAGAGGGGCCGCATGCCCGTCATGTACCGGATATTCTCGGCGCGGAAGGTGATGAGTGCGTCGAGGCCGTACTTCTTCATGCACTCGCGGAGTCTTTCCGTGCGCATCTCGCGCATCTTGACGAAATCGACCCGATCAACCCAGTCCACTGCGTAGAACATTCAATCTGCCTCCTTGGTCGCTTAATTATGATGCTCGGTGCCGGTGCTCAGCCACTGCCTGTCATTCACCACCTCCCGCCAGATTCCTCAATGGTCCGGCCGTTGGGCCGTTTTACAGCGCCTTCTGTTTCAGAGCCTCCCTATTGTATAGATTGACGGGATTCTCACCGTTCAGCGCGCGAATGACGTCTGCGGCCATGGTTTCCGCAGTACGGCGCGCGGCATCTTCGGTCATCCCTCCGATATGTGGAGTGACCAGCAGATTGGGCGCTCCCCACAGCGGGTTATCCCGCGCCGGAGGTTCGTTGTCAAAGACATCCACGGCGGCCCCTGCGATGGCGCCGTCGCGGAGAGCCTCCGCCAGGCCGCGTTCATCGACAATCCCGCCACGTGAGGCGTTCACCAGGACGGCTTCTCGTTTCATCCTCCTCAACCTGCCGGAATCGAAGAGGCCCCTGGTTTCCGGGGTGAGCGGGAGGTGTAGTGAGACCACATCCGACTGGGCCAAGATAGAGTCCAGATCCTCGCAGGGCGTGGCGCCCGCTTCCCTTATTGCATCCGGTGACACCAGAGGGTCATAGGCAACCACGTTCATACCGAGACCCAGGCGACATTTCCGCGCTAGCAACGACCCTATCCGTCCCATTCCGACGATGCCGATTGTCCTGCCCTCCACCTCGAACCCCTTGATCTGATCCCGCGCTTTCCAGTCTCCCCGGCGGGTATGATCGTCCAGGGCCGGCAGTCGCTTGTACAGGCTCATAAATGCGGAGATGACGTATTCCGCGACGCTGTTGCTGTTAGTGCCGGGGGTGTTGATCACCATGATGCCTCGAGCGGAAGCCGCTTCCACGTCAACTTCATCCACGCCGACGCCGTTGCGCCCGATGACTCTCAGGGCCGGAAGCGCATCGATCAAGGACTTGCGCACTTTCGTCAGGCGCACCACCAGAGCCTCCGCATCCCTGCCCTCGCTTATTACCGCCTCATCGGAGGGGTCTCGTGGTATCACTACTTGCCCCCCGGCCTCCAGGATCGCCATTCCTCCCGGGTGAATCCTCTGGACCACCAGAATCTTGTGCAATTCCCCCATCTCCATTTGTCGTGCAGAGTCTATGTCCTGGGGCCGCCATGTCCGGCGGCCCCCGCCGCCGGTCGCGGCGGACGATCGTGATGCAGAATATATCATCGCATATACGATTCGGCGCATCCCGCGTGGTTCCTTCTATCTCAGAGGGTAAGATACTGGGACCAGGCAAAACCTTCTTCCGTGGCAGGTCATGGTCTGCGTTTCTCATGGCAGTTCCAGCAGGTGCTTGGAAAACCTCGCCGAATATATCCTATACGATAGTGGTCCAGTGTGATTGCTAGGGATGATCGAAGGGGGTATTCTATCCAGACTGTCGCTATGCGAAGGGTTTTCTTGCATGTCGGCCCGATCACAACGGACTACTGAAGGAATGAGGAGTCGAGAGGAGGAGAACTGTGAAACTCTGGTCGAAAGTCAACAGGATAGGTCTCTGCATGTTGCTCGTCTGCGTAATGGCCCTGAGTGTCGTGGGTTGCTCCCAGAAGCCAAAGGAACCCCAGAAGCCTGCTGAGCAGCCGCCTGCGTCTACTCCTGCTCCCGCTCCCGCCCCGGCCCCCGCACCGAAAGAGTCGCTGCTGCGCGCGGCAGGGGGGTCCACAGGTGGGCTGTATTACGTGTTCACGACAGCGTGGAGCAAGTTGATCGAGAGCAAGGTCCCAGGGACCAAGATTCAGATTGAAGCCACCGGTGGTTCCATCGCCAACCTCAGGTTGCTCTCGGAAGCCACGGCAGACATCGGATTGACCAGTACAGTACAGTATGAGATCGCGCTGAACAAGACCGACTGGGCGAAAGACGCCGACTTCACCAAACTGAGAGCGCTGTTCCCCGTGTATCCGAGCCCGATCACAATCTTCTCCGTGAAAGGCAAGGGGATCAAGTCTCTGAACGATCTGAACGGGAAGATCGTTTGCCCCGGCCCGAAGCAGGCGGGTGGTGACATATTCCTCGGGAGGATAATGCAACTATATGGTATCAAGCCGAAGAGCATCGTCAACGCGAACTTCAGCGATCTGGTTCAGATCCTGAAGGACGGCCAGGCTGACGTGGCGATCGTTGAGGGTGGCCACCCCCACTCCACCGCGAGCGAACTCGAACAGACGCACCAGGTTGAATACTACGAGATGAGTCCGGAAGAAGTGAAGAAGATCTCAGAGACATTCCCCGCCTACCAGGAGATCAAACTCGGCGAGGGCCTCAAGTATATGAAGCCTGGAACCCGGGCTGTCACGACGTGGAGTTATGCCGCTGTCAAGATGGGATTCTCCGAAGACCTCGCCTACCAGATAACGAAGCTGTCGTGGGAGAACCAGTCTGATCTCCTCGCCGCTGTCGCGGCAGCCAAGGATATGAAGACTGAGAACATCGAGAAGCTGAACATACCGCTCCATCCAGGGGCCATCAAGTACTACAAGGAGAAGGGGATATCGGTCCCCGACAAGCTGATTCCGCCTGAATACAAAAAGTAGCATCTGCTGTTCAAACAGGGGCTGTGTCCGCGATCGCTTGCGGACACAGCCCGCTGGTGAGGTGAAGCCGTTGAAAGGGTTGCCCAGGATGGAGTATGCGAACCCCGGGACTCTTGAGGAGGCCCTGGACTTCCTGTCGACATACGGCGAGGAATCCCGGCTCATCGCGGGCGGGACCGATCTCATTCCCTCCCTCCAGGAGAACAGCGCTGGGGTGCGTCGCCTCGTGGACCTTTGGGGTCTTCGCGAGTCCCTCGGCCGGGCGGTGATCGAGAATGGGGTCCTGAACATCGGAGCTCTCGCCACGCTCTCCAGGATCGCCTCGCTTTCGAGCGGCCTATTGGCTGGGAGTCCGTTGTCTGTGCTTTCGGACGCAGCAAGCCTTATGGGCTGTGAGCAGACGCGCTCGCTTGGGACCGTCGCCGGGAACCTTGCCGCCGCCGTCCCGTCGGCAGACATGGCGCCCCCTCTGATGGCCCTGGATGCGGTCGCTGTCCTCAGGAGCGCATCCGGAGAGCGAAAGGTGGCTGTCAAGGACCTATTCGCCGGGCCCAAGAAGTCGAGGATATCTCAAGACGAGATACTGACCGAGATACTGGTACCCTCGCTCCCGGCCGGATCCGCCTGTGTGTTCGGCAAATTCGGGAGGAGGAAAGCGCTGACCCTGGCTATCGTGAACGTGGCTGTCAAGGCCGAGCCGGCGGGGACGAACGGGGGTGGCGCGCCTCTGGTCAAGAACGTGAGGATCGCGCTCGGCGCCGTTGCCCCGACGCCCATGCGGGCGTTCGAAACCGAATCGTGGCTGGATGGCAAGCAGCTGACCGACAGTGTGGTGTCCGAGGCGGGCGCGCGGTGCGCGGGCGAGTCCCGGCCCATCAGCGACATCAGGGCGTCGGAATGGTACAGGAGAGAACTCGTCGCGGTTCTCGTAGAAAGGGCCTTGCGCGAAATCCGCACCCGGATCGCAGGGAGTTCCTGACCGGCGGAGACCACAGTGGGGGATGTGATTCTATGCACGACATTTCCTTTGTGTTGAATGGGCAACGCGTCACCGCACGCGTTGAAACCAACGAATTACTTATAGACCTCATAAGGGATAGGTTCGGTCTCACCGGCGCCAAGAAGGGCTGCCTCTCAGGGGAGTGCGGGGCATGCACGGTAATCCTGGACGGCGCCCCCGTCAATTCATGCATCATTCCGGCTGTTCGTGTTGACGGGAGAACAATCATCACCATTGAAGGGTTGGCCGAAGACGGGGTCTTGAGCTCCCTTCAGTCTGCATTTGTGAAACACGGGGCCTTCCAATGCGGATTCTGCGCTCCGGGTGCGATAATGTCAGCCAAGGCGCTCCTCGACAGGAATCCCAAACCCAGCGAGAGGGAAATCCGGCAAGCGCTCGCCGGGAACCTTTGCAGATGCACGGGCTATGTGAAAATCGTCGAGGCGGTCAAGGATGCCGCCGGCGGCTGCGCCGGAGAGACGGATGACGGGAAAGGAGGCGTGTGCCATGCGGGCGTTAGGGGCGAGGATCCCGAGGCTCGATGCTGAGCTTCAGGTACAAGGCAAGCTCCGTTTCACCGATGATCTCGATATCCCCGGACTTCTCTGTGGCAAAGTGCTGCGGAGTTCCGAGGCCCACGCCGACATCGTCGACATCGACACAAGTGAGGCGGAGTCGATAGAGGGCGTAGCGGCAGTGATCACCGCCAGGGACGTGCCCTTCAACTCCTGGGGCATCATGCTTGACGATCGTGGCGCCAGGCTGCCTGATGACAAGGCCGTTCTGTCCGCGAAGCGCGTGTTCTACCGGGGGGACGGCGTCGCCGCCGTGGCTGCCGTGACGCCGGAAATCGCGCTGAAGGCCCTGGATAAGATAAAGGTCACGTACCGGCGGTTGCCGGCGGTGTTCGATCCGGTCGAAGCGATGAAGCCCGAGTCGCCGAAGATTCACGGGTCGGACAACGTGGCTACCAGGAGATACCTCCGGAGGGGCGACGTCGAAGAGGGATTCGGGCAATCCGACTTCGTGATTGAGGACGTTTTCTCCAGCCCCATGATCGAGCACGCTTCCATGGAGCCCCACGCGTGTATCGCGCGGTATGAACCCGACGGCGCCTTTACGATATGGTCATCCACTCAGAGGCCCTTCGTGGTGGTTGCCGACGTTGCACGTGTGCTGGAGGTGCCGTTATCGAAAGTGCGCCTGATTACCCCTCCCGTCGGAGGCGGGTTTGGCGGAAAGAACGAGATGACCGTCGAGGCCATCGCGTGTCTCCTTTCCCGCAAGTCGGGCAGTCCGGTGAAGATAGTGTACACGCGCGAGGAAGAAATGACGGCCTCAACGGTGCGGCACCCGTATGTGATGACGTTCAAGTCGGGTGTGAAGAAGGACGGCACGCTCCTGAGTCGCTACGTGAAGATCATCAGCAACACGGGGCCCTACGTGGGCGTCGGCGCGAGGACCCTGGAGCGGGCGGTCAACTTCTGCTGCGGTCCCTATGTCATTCCCCACGTGCTCGTGGAGGGTTTCCTCGTCTACACGAACTGCAACGACGGCGGGGCCATGAGGGGGTTCGGCGTCCCCCAGACGATATTCGCCTGTGAAGTGCACACCGATCGAATAGCACGGGAGCTGGGTGTCGATCCGCTCGAGTTCAGGCTGAAGAACGCCCTCCGCGACGGCGCGACGATGATGAACGGGCAGATCCTCCAGAAGAGCAACGTGGTGGAGACGCTCAGGGTGGCTGCCGAGCGATCCGGATGGGGCAGCGACCAGAGGCAGAGGGGGTGTCGCGGATGAAGCGCTTCGGCAGGGGCGTGGCATGCATGGCTTACGGAGAGGGCCCGAGTTGGCGGAGCAGCCCGAGCTGTGCCGTGGTTCGTGTGGCCGAGGATGGAACCGTCGTGGTTCAGAGTGGGGCGGTCGACAACGGCCAAGGCGCACAGACGGCTTTGTGCCAGATCGCGGCCGAGGAGCTGGGGGTCCCCGTGGAATCGGTCAGGATGCTGATGGGTGACACCTGGGCGACGCCTTACGATCATGGGGCGGTTGCAAGCCGGCAGACTCTTTTTGCCGGGTCTGCCGTGAAGCGGGCTGCCGCTCACGCCAAGGGCATTCTGCTCGATTTCGCTGCGAAGGAGTTGAAGGTCCCCAGAGAGACGCTCGTCTGCCGGGACAGCCGCGTCTACGTGGCTGACTTTCCGAAAGTGGGCATATCCCTGAAGGAGCTGTCTCAGAAGGCGATCGTGCAGGGGCAGGTCGCAATCGGGGTCGGTTCGTATTCGGCCCTTGTCTCGAAGATCGACGCGGAGTCTTCACAGGGCCTTCCGTACGGGTCGTACGTGTTTGCGACTCAGATAGCGGAGGTTGAGGTCGATACGGAGACAGGCTGGGTGGACGTGCTCAAGGTAGTGGCGGTTCACGACTGTGGCACAGTCGTCAACCCGGTGCTGGCAGAGGGCCAGGTGCAAGGCGCCGTTGTTATGGGATTGGGGTACGCCTGCACGGAAGAGATCAGGCTGTCCCCGGACGGCGCCGTAATGAATCCTGGATTCAGGGACTACATCATTCCCACGGCCATGGACATGCCGGAAATCGATGTCGTGCTGCTGGGAATCCCAGATGAGACAGGGCCCTTCGGCGCCAAGGGCGCCGGGGAGCCGGCCCTGCTTCCCACCGCATGCGCTGTCGCCAACGCAGTATACGACGCCGTAGGGGTCTGGATAAAGGACCTTCCGATAACGCCTGAAAAGGTGTTGAACGCCATGAAACGCAAGGTCGAAAGCAACAGGGCGGATCAGTGACCCGCCCCGCGAGAGACTCGCGGCAGGGGGGAAAACGAATGTCTACGGACAGCGACAAGGTAGTGCCGTCTGGCGGACGGTTCTCCGTGAAGAACGCGGCCATCACTGTGGTCGGGGTCGCCGGAGGCTTGTTCCACCTATACACGCTCGGTATCAGGCCTGTGCCCCCGAGTGTTCTGAGGCCTGTTCACTTGCTCATGATATGTACTCTGGCTGCTTTGCTGTATCCCGCGTCGAAGAAACGGTCAGCCGTGAGCGTACTCACGCGAGTGTTCGACGTCATTCTCGTGGGCCTTGTGCTCGCCTCGACGGTATACATCATCATGGACCAGGAGGGCTGGCTGCTGAGGGCCGGGTTCAAGCCGACCGGACTGGATATTCTCTTCGGGTGGGCCTCCGTCATCGCAGTGCTCGAGATGACCCGGCGGGCCGCTGAATGGCCGCTTTCTGCGCTCGGAGCGGTGTTCATACTGTACGCGCTTGTTGGGCACTTGCTCCCCGGGGTACTGAGGATCCCAATGTACAGGCCTGAGAGGGTGATAAGCCAGATCTACTCGGTCGAAGGCCTCTTCGGGATGATTGCCGGAGTCTCGGCCACATACATCTACCCGTTTGTCATCCTTGGGGCGATCCTCAATTCCGCGGGAACAGGACAGTTCTTCCTCGACTTCGCGGGGGCCGTCGCTGGTAGATCGCGGGGCGGGCCCGCAAAGATCGCGACCATATCGAGCGCGCTGTTCGGGACAGTCTCAGGCAGTGCTGCGGCGAATGTGGTTGCGACCGGGACTTTCACCATCCCGCTCATGATCAAGTCGGGGTACTCCAGGGTGTTCGCGGGGGCAATAGAGGCGGCAGCCTCGACGGGAGGCCAGATAATGCCGCCTGTCATGGCGGCGGGCGCGTTCCTCATGTCGGAGATGCTCGGCATGCCGTACAGTCAAGTATGCCTGGCAGCCCTGATACCGGCCATCCTCTACTTCCTCGCCATGTTCCTGGCGGTGGACGCCGAGGCTGGGAGGCTCGGACTCGGTGGCGACGACTCGGCAGGAGAGAAGAGGCTGGCCACCATCCTCAAAGAGCGCGGTTACCTGCTGCTGCCGTTACTCGTCTTGGTATTCTACCTGATGGTGTTGAGGCAGAGCCCCATCCGGGCGTGCCTCATGGCCATTGTTGCTGCGATAGTCGTCTCATGGTTCCGTCCCGAGACCAGGATGGGTCCCAGGAAGATAGTCGAGACGCTGGTGGCAGGCTCAAAGGGGCTGCTCTCGGTGGGCATGGCCTGCTCCATTGCCGGAATCGTGGTAGCCATACTCACACTGACCGGCCTCGGGACGACGATTTCGTCGCTGATACTCAGTGTGGCGGGGGCCAGCAAGCTGCTTGCCCTGATCATGACCATGGTCGTGGCGATCATGCTGGGGATGGGGCTTCCTACCACCGGGGCGTACGTTATATGCGCGTCAGTGTGTGCGCCGGCGTTGATTAAGATGGGCGTATCCCGGCTCGCCGCACACATGTTCATATTCTACTTCGCGACCATGAACGCCATCACGCCACCTGTGGCCCTTGGCGCTTACGCCGCCGCGGGCATAGCCCAGGCCAGCTCACTCCAGATCGGGATCGAGGCTTGCAGGATCGGCATCGTGGCGTTCATCGTTCCTTACATGTTTGTTTTCGGCAACGAGCTGCTGATGGTGGGGACCACGGCGAAAATCGCGCAGGCTCTCGCGACGTCGGTGGTCGGCGTGTTCTGCATTGTTGGGGCCATCAGGGGTCGCTCGTTAGGGAAGGAACTATGCCTGCTTACAAGGTTGGCTCTGGCGGTAGCGGGACTGTGCCTCGTCGATACCGGCACTGTCACCGATCTGGTCGCGGCCGGGTGCATCGCGGTTGCGTTTGTGGTTGAGAAATCGCGAAACAGGCTCTCGCGGCCGCGTCCCGATTCTGTTGCTGCAAAGGAGTGAATCACGGTGCAGGAATCGCGTGCGTTGATCGTGCTCACGCCGGCCGAGTCAAAAAGGCTGATAGCCAGGGCGGTCGCCTCGTTGCCCGAAGTGAAGCGGGCACTGAAGAAGGGGAGGGTTGTCTTAGCCGGGGGCAGCACCAACGCGTTTGTCGCCGGGGAGATCCTGGGGACGAAGGTGCCTGCCGAGCAGTACATGGCGGGTTACATTACCGGCGGTGAGCTGAAGGGCAAGTCCAACGGCCCGAGGATTAACCCGTATGTGCTGATCGACGGCAAGGTGGAGGACATCTCTCCCGGGACCGCTCTCGCCGATTTCGGACCGGATGACGTGTTCATAAAGGGTGCGAACGCAGTGGATCCGAGCGGCAAGGCGGGGGTATTCCTGGGCGACCCGTCATCGGGAACAATTGGCAAGGCGTTGCCGGTCGTGATCGCCCGGGGTTCTCACCTCATTATCCCGGTAGGCCTGGAAAAACTCGTTCCCGACGTGCTGGCTGCGGCCGCAGAGTGCGGCCAGGGGCGCTTCAAACAAACAACGGGCATCCCTGTGGGCCTCATGCCGCTGGTCACAGGCAAGGTTGTCACGGAGACAGTCGCCCTGGAGACCATGTTCGGAGTCAAGGCCATGCTTGTGGCGGCGGGCGGCATAGGTGGCTCCGAGGGTTCGGTGTGCATCGTGATCACGGGGGAAGAGGGCGCTGTTGATGACGCCATGCGGGTGGTGCGCGGGTTGAAGGGTGAGCCTGCGGTCAAGGCGCCTGGCGAATAGGTGGTTTGGGGGTACCGGGATGGGCAAGACGGCTGTCGAAAAGATACTGGCCAGATGTGCGGGGAAGGACGAGGTCAAGGCCGGGGACGTTGTCTGGGCAAAGCCTGACCTTGTGACCATGCCCGACGCATCTATCCTGAATCCGCTTTCCGAGATGAAATCGCTCGGCCTGGAAATGCCGCATGACCCCGACCGTATCGTCGTCGTCTCGGATCATCGCGTGTTCCTGAACAGCGATCGTGACGCCGGCATCGTCAAGAGGATCCGGGAAGAGGTATGCAAGCCGGGCTTCTGCCGCTTTTTCGATGTGGGCAGGCACGGCCTCACCCATCAGCTGCCAGTGGAGAAGGGATTCGCCCTTCCCGGCGCATTCATAGCCAGCCTGGACACCCAGGCGACGACCCTCGGCGGCATAGGCGCCTTTGCCGTTCCCGTGAACGCCGACATCATATTCGTGCTTGCCACCGGGTCTGTATGGATGCGAGTGCCCCAGACAGTGAGACTCGTGCTGAATGGAAAAACGGCGCCGGGGGTCGATGCGAGGGACGTGATCCTCTACCTCTTGAGGAAGATCGGCTGGGAGGCAGCGAACTATCGCGCCCTCGAGTTCCTGGGTCCCGTGGTTGAGAGCATGAGCGTTGACGAACGGATGACGCTGTGCAACGGCGTCGTGCAGATCGGCGCGAAGGCCGGCTTCGTCGCCGCTGACGGGGTGACCCTGGACTATTTCGAGGGCAGGACGGCGAAACCGCTGTCGCCGATCGTGAGCGATCCTGATGCGGTTTTCGAGCGAGTGTTGGAGTTCGATGTATCGCGGCTGGAGCCACAGATCGCCGTGCCGCCGGCCCCCGACAACTCGACTGAGGTCCGGCGCTGCGCCGTAAAGAAGGTAGACTGGGCCTTCATCGCGGGATGCGCCTCCGCAAGGATGCATGATTTGCGGGCAGCGGCGGCGATTCTAAAAGGCCGCCGCGTGAGGGACGGAGTCCGGATGGTCATATCTCCGGCGTCGCAGGAGGTGTTCCAGGCGGCGATACGTGAGGGCCTGTTAGAGACATTCATCGAAGCGGGGGTCATGGTCACGCCACCGACGTGTGGCCCGTGTTATGGTGAAATCATCCACCTGTCGGACGGCGAGGTGTGTGTTGGGACCGGGACGAGGAACGAGCCAGGCCGGATGGGTAGCACGAAGGCCGAGGTGTATCTGGCCAGCCCGGCGACTGTCGCTGCCTGCGCTGTGGCGGGAGAAATCATTGATCCGCGCGAACTCGCGGGCTGAACCGGAGGGAGGACCTGCAGGTGACATGCCTTCGTATGAAGGGCAGGGTGTGGAAGTACGGCGACCGGATCCCGAACGATGGCGGGCTGTTGTCGCGGAAGTACGAGAAGCTCCAGATCTATGACCCACGGGAACTGGCGAAATGGTGCCTGGAAGACATTGACCCCAGGTTTGCCAACGAGGTCGAGCCGGGGGACATTGTCGTCGCCGGAAAGCGGTTTGGAGAGGGTAATCATCACATACAGGGCTTCCTGGCGCTCAAGGGAGCGGGGGTTGGGGTCGTGGTTGAATCGATACCCAGAGGGGCGCTGAGGTCGTGTATTCACGCGGGCGTCCCGATTCTCCCGTCGTGTCCCGGTGTGACTGCGACCATCGACGGCGGCTCGGAAATCGAGGTGGATTTCGAGACCGGAGAGGTAATCGACCGTTCGGCGGGCAGGTCATTCAGGTTCGAGCCTCTGCCGGCGGACTTGTTGAGGATCATCAAAGCAGGCGGCGCACCCGCCTACATCCGCGACACGATGCTGGCGAAGACCTCGCCTTCGTAGTTATCGGGGTTCAACACCCAGTGCCAGGAATTGCCCCGGACCACCTTCCTGGCGCCGAAACTGGAGGGGCGCCGGGCGAGACACGAGCGCATGAATCCGTCGCGGTCGTACAGGATAACGCCGTCATTCACCATGTCCAGGAAGAGAAGACTCCCTTGCTCAACCTCACCACGCGTCTTGAAGACCGGCGAGAAGCTGGTGGAAACAAGCCCATGCCCGCAGTATCCAGAAAACCACCTCCATGTCGCGCGAGCCTTTCCTATGTCATGCCACTGCCTGGAAAGCCGGGCCCACCCATCAGAGGCCTGTCAGACCGCCTGTTTCACCTGGTTCGAGCCTGCAAACTGGCTGTTGTACAGGTCGGCGTAGAAGCCTCTCCGCGCCATCAGCTCAGTGTGCTTACCCTGCTCGACTATCATGCCGTTGTCCATGACCAGGATCAGGTCCGCCTCGCGAATGGTGGAGAGCCTGTGAGCGATGACGAAGCTCGTCCTGCTCCTCATGAGGTTGCGCATGGCCTTCTGGATCTGCGCCTCGGTGCGGGTATCCACGCTGCTCGTGGTCTCGTCGAGAATCAGGATCGCGGGATCCGCAAGGATGGCGCGCGCGATTGTCAGGAGCTGCATCTGCCCCTGGGAGAGGTTGGACGCATCCTCGTTCAGGATGGTATTGTACCCGTCCGGCAGGGCGCTGATGAAATGATGGGCGATGGCCGCGCGAGCCGCCCTGACGATCTCCTCGTCCGTGGCGCCTTCGCGGCCGTAGGCGATGTTCTCCCTTATAGTGCCGTTGAAAAGCCAGGTGTCCTGGAGGACCATGCCGAACATGGTGCGAAGACCCCCACGAGTCATATCCCTGATATCCACGCCATCCACCGCTATCCTGCCGTCCGCAATCTCGTAGAAGCGCATGAGCAGGTTGACAAGGGTAGTCTTGCCCGCCCCGGTGGGACCCACGATCGCGATGGTCTGTCCCCTCTTTGCCTCGATGTTCATGTTCTTAATGAGGCAGACCCCTTGTTCGTAGCCGAACTTGACGTCGTGGAAGATGACGTCACCCCTGGGCGCCGCAATGACCTTCGCGCCCGGCGCATCCGGCGTCTCCTCCGCTTCGTCCAGGATCTCGAAGACGCGTTCGGCAGATGCTACAGCGGACTGGATGATGTTCGCTATGTTGGCCGTCTGGACGATGGGCTGCGAAAAGTGACGAGCATAGCTGATGAAGGCCTGGACATCCCCGAGTTCGATGGCTCTCCTGGTCACCAACAGCCCCCCAGCGACGCTGATGATCGCGTAACCGGTGTTGTTGATGAAGGCCATGAGCGGCATGATTACCCCGGAAATGAACTGCGCCTTCCAGCCGTGTTCGTAGAGCCTGTCATTGATCTCGTCGAATCTCGCAACACATGCCTCTTCCCGGCCGAACGCCTTGACTATCCGGTGCCCGGTGTACATCTCCTCCACATGCCCGTTCAGTTCGCCAAGGATCCTTTGTTGCCCGGCGAAGTGTCGCTGTGAGCGCCTGGTGATGAACATCGTAACCCACGCGGACACAGGCAGCATGACAAGGGCTACGAGGGTCAGCGCTGGGCTGATCGTGAGCATCATGACGACGATGCCCATGACCGTCGTGGCGGCGGTGATGAGCTGGGTCAGGCTCTGCTGCAGTGTATTACTGATGTTGTCCACATCATTGGTGATCCGGCTCAGGATCTCCCCGTGGGTGCGGGAGTCGAAGAACCTTAGCGGCAGCCGTGACATCTTGACATTGATGTCCCTGCGCATCTCGTACACAGTGGCCTGCGCAACCGCCGCCATGAGGAAGTGCTGGATGTAGGTGAACAGCGCACTCAGTACGTAGAGCCCGCCAAGGCTGAGAAGAATGTTCCGGACATACCCGAAATCGATAGCCGCCCCGGGGACGCGCTGAATCTTCATCATCACGCCCTCGAATACCCTGGTAGTGGCCTTGCCCATTACCCTGGGGCTGAGGATGCTGAACGCTGTGCCCAGAATCGCGAAAAGGAACACCGTGGTCAACTGGAGGAGGCGCGGCCTCAAGTATTCCAGCAGCCTCTTCAGCGTGCCCCAGAAATCCTTCGCCTTCTGAACGGGCATTCCCAACCCTCCGTGTCCGCCCATTGGGCCGGGTCTGCCTGGGAATTGGGGTGTAGTCTCTCTCCGCTCCTGGCTCACGCGATTTCCTCCTCCGACAACTGCGACGACACGATCTCGCGGTAGACCTCACAGCCTTTCATCAGTTCCCTGTGGGTTCCATTTCCCACTACTGCGCCTTCGTCCAGTACTATGATCCTGTCCGCATCCATCACTGTGCTGACGCGCTGAGCGACGATGAGCACTGTTGTGTCTGCGGTCTCCTTCTTGAGGGCCGCCCTCAACGCCGCGTCGGTCTTATAGTCGAGCGCGCTGAAGCTATCGTCGAAGATGTAGATCTGCGGCCGCCTGACCAGCGCGCGGGCGATGGCCAGGCGCTGCTTCTGCCCGCCGGAGAGATTCGTCCCGCCCTGTGAGATGAGGGAATCCAAACCATCCTTCGTCGCGGTGACGAATTCCATGGCCTGGGCGGTCTCGGCGGCTTGCCTGATCTCTTCGGCGGTCGCATCCGGTTTGCCGTACCTGATGTTGTCTGCGACCGTGCCGGTGAACAGCACGGCCTTCTGCGGGACCAGCCCTATCGCCGCCCGCAGGTCCTGCTGCGTCATGTGGCGTATGTCCACGCCGTCGACCAGGATCCTGCCCGAGTCGACATCGTAGAACCGGAGGATCAGATTCACGAGGGTGGACTTGCCGGATCCGGTTCCCCCGATGATCGCGGTTACTTCACCGGGATTCGCCCGGAACGAAACGTCGCGTATCGCGGGTTGCTGGGCCCCGGGATATCTGAAGGTGACCCCCTGGAACTCAATGGCGCCCCCGCAACGCTCCGGTCTCCGTGGGCTGCCCGTGTCCCTGATCGTGGGATCGGTGCAGAGCACTTCGTTTATCCTCTCCGCGGAGGCCGAAGCGCGTGGCAGCATGACGAAGATTACGGAAAGCATGATCAGGGAGAACAGGATCTGCAGCGAATACTGGACAAACGCCATGAGTCTCCCGATTTCGAGACTGCCGGCGTCGACTCGGTGGCTGCCGATCCAGATGATAGCGATTGTAGTGAAATTGAGCACGAGCATTGAGGCGGGCATGAGGGCGGCCATGAGCCTGTTGGCCCTGATCGCCGTCGCGGTCAGGTCACGACTTGCCTCGTCAAAGCGCCTCTCCTCGAGGTCTGTCCGGTTGAACGCCCTGATGACCCGGACCCCCGTGAGGCCCTCGCGAGCGACCTGGTTCAGCCTGTCGAGTTTCGCCTGCATCGCCTTGAACAGAGGCATTCCCCTCGTGATGACCACGGCCAGCGCCAGGCCCATTGCAGGCAGCACGGCGGCCAGGGTCACGGACAACCCCCTGTCCATCGAGACCGCCATGATGATACCGCCGATGCACATCATCGGCGCGAAGACCGCCATGCGCAGGGCCATGAGGATCACCATCTGAACCTGCGTGATGTCGTTCGTCGTCCTCGTGATGAGGGAGGCCACGCTGAACCTATCGAACTCGTGAAGCGAGAAACCCTCCACGTGCGAGAAGACCATGCTGCGAAGCCGCTTGCCGAATCCTGCGGAGATTCTCGCCGACATGAATGCCGCGACAATGGCAGTCGCCGTGCCGCCCAGGGCTACCAGCAGCATGAGGCCACCGGTTCTCCAGATCAGTCCGATGTCGCCCCTTGCTATTCCTTTGTCGACGATGTCGGCCATCATGGTGGGCAGGCCCAAATCCGCAAGAGACTGAAGGAGCACCAGCATTACCACGCAAACCATTCCAGCCACAAATGGCCTGAGATACCGGAAAAGCTGGATCAACGGCTGTCATCCTCTCTCTTCCCACGCGCCAGTGCCTCATGCAACACCCGGAGCCCGTCGATGACCCCTTCTACCCTGTCGGACGGGAGACCCGACAGTGCTGTCAACAGGCCTTCGCGGATAGCGGCCTCCACCTGGCGGGAGCGCCTCTCCGCTTTCTCTGTGGCGTAGATGCGAACCAATCGCTGATCGGACGGATCGGGGCGCTTCTCCAGGAACCCCTGTTCGGCCAGGTGCTCGACGGTCTTCGAGATGTGGGACTTGGCGATCCCGGTTCGCCGTGCGATCTCACTGATTGTGGCCCCCGGAGACTCAACCGCCTGGGCCAGGACCACCATGCCGGGGGCCGGTAACCCGAAACGGTGAAAGACGTCCCTGGTCAGGTCGAATACGTCGCGGTTCACGACCTTCAGTAGTCGCCTCAACACCTCGAGACGTTCGGCCACGTCGTCCACCTCCATTCAAGGGGTCTGTTCCACAAGAGTGTTCGCATGAGAACGTTCGGTACAGAACAAGTATGATCCAACACCATGTCCCCGTCCAACACCGGCGTGACGCCGGTAGGCGCCTTTGAAGATGTTCGCAATGCATCTGGTGCACGCGCCTTCGAGTATCTCATGATATCGCGGCCGGTCGCGCTGGATTGAGGTGAGTCCCGCTCCGCGGTAGGGGGATTCCACCCTCCTGCAGAAACGTCATGGAGTCAAGATGGACTACGCCGGGAAGGTGGGATTTCAGTGCACGTGCTGGGTTTGATCGGCTCGCCGCGCAAGGGGGGTAACACGGAAATACTCATTGACAGGGCGCTGGAAGGCGCCGCGTCTTCGGGCGCCACCATCGAGAAGGTACGCCTCGCGGACCTCCGCATCAACCCCTGTCGAGGGTGTGAGTCATGCAAGGAGACGGGCAGATGCGTTCAGGATGATGACATGCAACAGGTCTATTCGAAAATGCTGAAGGCAGACGGGATACTGTTGGGCACGCCCGTGTACTTCTGGGGGCCGTCGGCCCAAACGAAATGCCTTGTCGACCGCTGCTATGCGCTGTACCTGCAGGAAGCGCTCAAGGGCAAGAAGGTCGCTGTCATCGCCCCGTACGGAGACACCGACCCCGGCACGCCCCGTCACCTGTTTGGTATGATGACGGAGTCGTTCGATGCTCTGGGCATGGAATTCGTCGCCAGGCTAGGCGCGAGCGCTCCCGCAAGGGGCGATGCCGGGCGGAACGAATTGATGCTGAAGCGGGCGTTTGTACTGGGCAGGCTCGTGGCCGGCCTCTCCGGCGCTGAGACCTGATGTATGGTTCGCCCGGGCGCCGGGAATGCGAAACCCCTGGGTTGGATGGCATATCACTGGCTGTTTCTGGATATGATCATTGATACAGACTCAACCTAAGGGGTGTGTGGCATGAGTATGCCTGTTGGCGAATCGCCGAAGCGCATCAGGTGGAAGGCCGGAAAAGAGGACGAACTCTGGGCCTTCATGCAGGAACGCCTCAGTTCAGGGGCAAACATCAGTGAGGCTCTCAAGACATATGCCGACCGCAACGGGATCAGCTGGCTGACCGCCCGGTGGAAGTACTACCGGCTCAAGCAGGATAGATCGCAGGTGGCGCCGCCACAGATCGCAGGGTCTGACGGGCTGGCGCCTGGACCGGCCCAGGCCGGCGACCGGACCATCGAGACCCTGTCGGATTTCTTCAGGTCCGCGTCCAGTCTCGGGGACGTGGACCTCACGGGACTGCTCGAGGGTCTTGCGTCAATGGCCAGGCTCGCGGTGGAAGGGCGAAGAATGAAGCAGGCGGAACAACGCCTGCACCGCTGGGAGACCCTGATAGCGGAGGCCAGGAGAGAGCACGAGTCGCTGTCCGAACTCATCCGCGAGTGGACTGCCGCACCCGGAGTCGAACGCATCGCCTCGATCGGCGACTTCGAGGCCAGATTGAAGGCGGCGGTCGAGGCCCTAGGTGGCGCACTGACCGCCTGCGGGGAAGACGCCGCCGGCATGACTGCCGCAAGGTGAACGCGGTAAAGGCGGGGACCGCAAGGCCCCCGCCTGGGAGGCACCGGCCTGGAGGGGATGGGGAGGCCTGGCACCTCAAGCCTGGCGCTCAATTCCGAGCCGGCTGGCTCCGTCGTTATCCGCTACATTATTATGTCGCAATGCCTCAGATGGTTACATAAATGGGAGGGTCTATGAGCCCTGACCGCCGCCGGCGCCTCCTCCGGCAGCGCCTCCTCCAGCCGCTCCGCCGCCCTTGGCCTGTAGCAGGCTCATCAGTGCTTCCCTGACGGCATCGGACATCGTCTTCTTCATCTCCGGGGAATCCATGGTCTTCTTCACTTGCTGCTGCAATGCCGCCTGCATCTCAGGGGCTTGCATGACCTTCTTCAGCTCGTCCTGGAGGGTCTTCTGTCCCTCCGGGGATTTCAGTACCTCGTCCGCTGTGAGCTGAGTCCGCGTCTGGTTGACCATGTCCGCTATCATCTTGCGTGTGTCCTCACTCTGTAATTCCTGTTTCACCATAGACTGTATCTGCGGCCCGTTGGACTGTCCGGAACTCCCGCCCGATCCGAGCGACAGGGAACAGCCCGCCGCCTGGAGCAGCAACACCGTGAGGCAGGCAACAACCGCCGCTGCCGCAAGCCTTCCAGGCGCCGCAGGTCTTCCAGGATGAGAAGAACCGGATCGCAATTCGCACACCCCCAGATTCTGGACGGCTACTGGGGCCTACCCGTGTCCGGGGGCCTGCCGGTGTCTGCGCCGGCGCCGGTATTCGTGTTGCCGTCGGGTTCGATCCGTATTCTGTAGCCCGATTCTCTCGCGTGCGATTCCCTGGGCATCACCAGTTCCAGGATACCATTCCTGTACGTTGCACGCGATTCCTCGGGCCTGACCCTGGCCGGCAGGGGAATGGACCTGAAGAACGAGCCGTAATGCCTCTCACTGTAATAGTATCCTTCTTCGTCGGCCTGCCGTTCGTGCTGGACGGCGCCCTTGAGGGCGACGGCGCTGTCCGTTACCCGCACATCCACGTCCCCAGGGTTAACACCCGGAAGCTCCGCCCGCAGGACGACGTCGTCACCCCTTTCGAACACGTCCACCGATGGTTGCCACGGCCCGGTCTCCCTCCTGAGCGCCCTGAACGGGTAGTCCATGAACCGCCCAAACCCGTCGCGGAGGCGGAGGAACTCTCTGGCCGGGTCATACCGGAAAAGCCCCATGAGCACCCCTCCCGTCGTTTTTGCGTTGCAGTTCTTAGATTCCCCAACGGCAGGGAGGGCAATTCCAGCGGGAAACAGGTGAACGAATTAGGCCCCTCGCGGGGCCTGGCGCTACTTCTGCTGATGGTCTTTCGTGGTGAGGAGGTTGGGAGGGGTCTTGTATGGGTTCTCGCGTTTCTCCCGGGCGTTCTCCAGGAGCCTCCTCGCCGCTTGTACCCTGTCTCCGTCTCTCTGGTCTTGAGCGTCGCCGTCATCGCTCCGCCTGTCCCCGTCGCCGCGAATGTCTCTGCTCCCGGCCATTTCTTTCGTCACCCCCAGTATCGTCCGGAGGTAGTATGCGCCGGGGGCCCCGGAGGAATGCGAGGGTTGACGTCACGGGTTGATTTCGAACGTATGGCCTATGGGCCCGGCATGGATCAGTGTGTTGTACACGGGACAGTACTTTTCCGTCAGTTCCAGGAGCCTCTTGACCTGCTGTTCTTCAAGGCCGGCGCCCCACAACCTGTATTTGATGTGGGCGCCCTTCAGTGCGTGGACCTTCTCGTCGGCGAGGACCCCGTCAACGTCCACTTCGAGCCTGTCGAGGGGGAGCCTCATCTTCTCCGCAAACGCGATAAGGGTCATCGCGGCGCACCCTCCCAAGCTGGATATCATGGTCTCCAGGGGCTTCGGCCCGCTACCCTCCATGATGATGTTCTTGCCGGTCGGCAGGGAACACTCGAACGTGGTGGCGCCCTTCCACTTGACTCTGACGGTCTCTACTGACATCGCTCATCCTCCTTGGGATACGAGTGTTTGGATGCCCTCCACGGCCTCCTCCACCAGCGCGGTCACGTCCATGCGAGCCTCGGCCTCTTCAGCCTGTTCCGGCCTGGGCTTCGTCCTGGGGTTACGCGGGACGAACATGGCGCAACAGTCCTCGAAAGGCCTGGTGGAGATGTCGAATGTCCCAATCCGCCTGGCGCGGTCGATGATCTCCAGTTTATCGAGACCGCAGAGCGGTCGTAACACAGTCATGCCCGTCACCCGGCCGATCGTGTTCATGCTTTCCAGCGTCTGGCTCGCGACCTGTCCGACGCTCTCGCCTGTGATCAGGGCCTGGCACTCGCGCCTCCGGGCCACTCGCTCCGCGATCCTGAACATCATCCGCCTCATCACGATGGTTATCATCTCGTCCGGGCAGGACCTGCCGATCGCCTCCTGGATGGGGGCGAACTGGCAGATATGCAGGGGAACCGGAAGGCCCCACCGCGAGAGGGATTCACTCAGGTCAACTGCCTTTTGCCTGGCCTTTTCGCTGGTGTAGGGGAAGCTGTGGAAGTGGATGGCCTCCAGCGCTATTCCCCGCTTCATCATGTACCAGCCGGCCACGGGGCTGTCGATCCCGCCTGACAGGAGGAGCAGGCCCTTGCCACTGGCGCCCAGCGGTAGACCGCCGGGCCCGGAGATGACCCGGCAGAACACGTACGCGCCGTCACTCCGGACGTCAATGTGTACGGTCACCTGCGGATTGTGGACGTCCACCTCTACGCCCTCGCGCTCCAGCGCATCGAGGATGAACGTCCCCACTGCACGGTTGATTTCGGGGGAAGTGAGGGGGAAACGCTTCTCGGCCCTCTTCGCCTCGACCTTGAAGGTGAACGGGGGATGGGCCTCCCTCAGAACGGCCTCGAGGGCCGCCCGCTCGATTTCGCCGGGCTCCAGGGCTGTCCTGACCGCGGGGCTGACGGAGACTATTCCGAAGACGCGCGACAGGGCGTCCAGGGCCGCTCCGGCATTCTCGGCGGGAACGTGCACGACGATTCTGCCGGACCTGTTCTTGACCGTGGCGTCCAGGCGCCCGACCGCGCGGTTCACGTTCTGCACCAGGATGGACTCGAAGAAATCGCGGTTCTTCCCCTTCAGCCCAACCTCGCCGTACCTCAGCAATATGATTTCGCCTGTCACGCTTATCCCCTGATCCCCCTGAGTCTGGCGACTGTCGCCTCGATGGCGGCAACCGCCGGATCCACCTCTTCCATGGTGTTGAACATCCCGAAACTGAGTCTTATAGAGCCTTCCCCAACGGCCCGCGGAAGGCCCATCGCGCTCAGGACCCTGCTCGGGCCCTTCTTTCTCGACGAACAAGCGGCGCCCGTAGAGACATAGACTCGCAAGGCGCCGAGCGCGCGAACCAGCACCTCCCCTTTCACGCCAGGGAAGGATACATTCAGTATGTGAGGGGCTGAAGCGCCCGGCTCAGTTCCCGTATCCCTCGGGCCGATCACCACCGCGCCGTGCAGGCCGCGAAGCCTCTGCAGATAGGCGTCCCGAAGCAACGCGAGCGATTCCCGGGCAGACCCGGGACTGGATGCGATCCGGCGGCAGGCGGCGCCGAAACCGGCGATCCCGGGCACGTTCTCCGTCCCGCTGCGGAGGTTGCGCTGCTGACCGCCCCCGAACACGATCGGGTCGAGGCGGACGCCCTTTCTTATCCACAGTGCCCCGCACCCCTTGGGGCCGTGGATCTTGTGCGCGCTGAAACTGGCCAGGTCGGCCCCGGCGTCGGCCGGGCGGAACGGGATGTGACCCAGTGACTGGACCGAATCCACGTGGAGCAGGGGCTTCTCCGGCAGGTCTCTGAGGATGGCGGCTACCCTGTCCACCGGCTGTATCGCGCCGGTTTCATTGTTGACGTGCATGACGCTGACGAAGGCCGCCCCCGGCCCGACCGCCTCCCTGAACCTGTCCAGATCGAGCACGCCGTCGCAATCGACCGGCGCGAACACCACGTCGAACCCCCGGCGTCGCAGTTCCACACCCACGTTGTAGACGGAAGGGTGCTCTATGGAACTGATTACCACCCTGTTGGAGGCGCGCCGCCGTGCGGGAATCGCGCCGAAGATGGCCATGTTGTTGGCCTCAGTTCCCCCAGATGTGAACAGTATTTCGTCCGGGTTGACGCCCACGACGGCAGCCAGCGCCGCGGCAGATTTGGCGACGATCCCATCGGCCTCGATCCCCTTGTCGTGGAGAGACGATGGGTTGCCGTAGGACTCAGTGAGGCAACGCGCAACCTCAGCCGATACTTCGGCGGAGGCGCGGGTGGTTGCGGCGTTGTCAAGGTAGATCTCCCGGTATGTACCCTGCTGCAAGAGCATACCCCCGGTTCTATTATCCCCCGGCGCCATTATCACGTGGATCCGGACGTGGACTCCGGGTACGTGTTCTACCGCATGGGACGGATTCCTTCCTGTCGAGGGTCTGCGCGCGCCCGGTCGCAGTGTGCCCGCCCCGCTTTCCCTGCGGAGATGTCAGCGGCCGGGGCCGAAGACCATCTGCCTGATCCTCGGCATTACCTCCAGGGTGGCGCGCTCCCCGCCCTGGATGAGCTCGGGGATCCGGTGGAAATCCATGAGCCCGGCGTCGTACGTCCCGGGCCGGATGATGACGTCGGCGTACTTGGCGAGTTTGAGATTCGTTATTTCCTGCCCCATTATATCCAGCGACTGGATGACCACTTCCATGACGTTATCTATGACCGTTCCCCTCTGGTTCGAAAACTCGAGGTCCACTGCGATGACGACGTCGGCGCCCCAGGCCTTGAGGGCGTCGGCGGGCACGTTGTTGATGACTGCGCCGTCCACGAGGCTCATCCCCGCGTAGCGCCTTGGCATGAAGACCACGGGGATGGCCGAACTCGCGCGGACGGCCAGGGACACGGGTTCGTCCTCAGCCATCAGCGCCGTGGGATAGTAGCGGCTGAGCTTGGCCGTCGCGGACCCTGAACCGAACACAACCTCGCGGCCGGTGTCCAGATCGACCGCGATGATGGCGAGCGGTATGTCGGTGTCGTTGAAGGTCTTGCCCCCCGTCATGCGATGGACCCACTGTTCGAGACGCCTGCCCCTGATCAACCCCATCGGGGGCCGGGGCATCCAGCGAGAGGGCAGGTTGAGGCAATCCAGGGCGACCTTGAGACCCATGAGGAGGACTCTCCTGAGACTCAAGGCCGAATCGAACAGATCCGACGACTTGAGATTGACGGCCATGCGTTCGAGGTCGGCGGCGTGGTACCCGCACGCGTACATCGCGGCGACTATACTGCCCGCGCTCGTCCCCGCGATGTAATCGACAGGTACTCTTTCCGACTCCAGGACCTTGAGCACCCCTATGTGGGCGGCGCCCCGCATGCCCCCGCCGCCAAGGGCGAGGCCGACTGTGGGCCTCGAGCGGTGGAACCTAAGGGACACCGTTGCTCCCTCCGCCTACTTCTGGACCGCGCTTCTTGCGTCTCTGTCGCCGGAATCGCCGGCCGCCCGCCGTTGTTCGCTTCTCGGTTCCAGCCTGGCCGGCGGCGGGGCATCCTCGGGCTTCGACTCCGGCCGGGAGGGTGGCCGGTCCATGTGGCTGGAGAGCATGTTCAGGAGTCCCATGAATGCCCCCGTATTCAGCTTCTGCCCACCCTGGCCCGACATCAGGCCGGATATGGTCTGGGCCAACACTTGCGGATCGGGGGCCTTCCTCAGCCCCTCGGCCGGCATGGCCCCCTGCCTGGAGGCCAGCGACTGCATCAGGTTCACAATGGTGTACACGTTGATCAGGCCGAGTGTACACACGAAAGAGACGGGGTCCATGTTCCTGGCCTGCTCGGAATCCAGATACCTTATGAGGCTCCCCGGGTTGTACTCATCACCATCCGCCAAGCTCCCCACCCCCTCAGTCGAATAACGACCCGAATCCCGGCGGAAAGACGCCTCCCATGAGCCTGCCCATCTCCTCGATGACCATGTTGCGTGACCTGGAGACCGCTTCGTTCACCGCTGCTTTCACGGCATCTTCCAGTGCCGGTTGCGCGGCGGCGCCCCTCTGGAACCAGACGCCCGTCACCTCCTGATAACCGTTCATCTCGAGCCTGACGGGCCCCGATTCAACCCTTATGGTTTTCTTGCGCAGCCTGGCCTTCGCTTGCTCCAGTCCCGAGCGCATTTCCCTGATGCGGTCGAACATCTGCTGGTAGGTGTCTTCTTCCATGCGGTCATACCCCCATAATCGTGATGAGGCGCCCCTGGGATGCACGCCTCCTAGATCCTATGCCGCCGCAAATCACGACGGCACACCCCACGGTGTGCCGTCAAGGGGGCTCCGGGGTCATGGCCTTCTTTCCCCGGTAGCCTGGTCCCAAGCCAGTTCCAGCTCCGAATACGTGTCCGGCCCGACTATTCCGTCGGGATCCAATCCCCTGGCCCTCTGGAAGGCGATCACCGCGCCGGCGGTGACCGGACCGTAGAATCCATCGGTGTCCCCGTCGTAGTATCCCAGCGCCTTGAGCCTCTCCTGCACCATCCGCACATCGTCGCCGGGCGCCACACCAATGCGAAGGATCCGGCCAGTCATGGCCGGTCCCTGGATCTTGACGCTGGTACCCAACGGGACCTGGTCGTAAGCCTCAACGACGTCATTGTTGTGCATTCGGACGCAACCGTGGCTCACGGCCTTGCTGATCGATTCGGGGTTATCGGTGCCGTGTATGCCATAGCCTCCCCACGGCACGCTCAACCGCATCCATCTTGCGCCGAACGGCCCTCCCGGATTCTCCTGTTTCTCAACGATCACCCAATTACCGGGCGGCGTGGGCGTGGAGGGTTTCCCAACCGCAATGCTGTAAACCGCCTGCACGGCCCCGCTGCGATAGAGATACAGCCTTCGCCTCTGGAGGTCGATGGTCATCCTTGGACCCGCGCGGGGTGACTGCCACACCTGGATTGCCTCGTTGAGCCTCAATGCGCCGTATGTGTCGGGGCCGACGATGCCGTCCGCGATAAGGTCGACGTCTTCCTGGAAGCGCCTTACTGAGGACTCGACGGCCTCGTCATAAACACCGTCTATGTCCCCGTCGTAGAAGTCCAGCGCCTTCAGCCTCGCCTGAACGAGGCTCACGTCCGGCCCCGTCATGTACGGGTCCATTATTCTGAGGTACCGGGTGGCGAAGACCACTGGACCACCCCCACCGGCCGCGCTTTCACAGGATCGCCGCGCAGAGCGTCATGTCCGAGGCGAGGACGGGAAAGCCGCCAGACCTTATGTCGGCTTCCGAGCGGATGGTGTTCGGCATGTATATCGCCGGGACTTCCACGAACAGGGCCCTGCAGAACTGGGAATACCCGGGTTGGCCGGGGACGCGGCTCATGACGCAATACTGGCCCTGGACGAGCACCGGGGTTCCCTCGTGATCGAATCCGGTGATGATGAAGTAGATGGGATTGAGACCCTCCGCGCCCGGCTTCACGTCCACCTCCCCCAGATCCAGGAAATGGACCACGTTCCCGTTGTACCATGCGGCGGCTATGCGCTGGTCGAAAGGGTTACTGTAGACCAGCGCCCTGTTGCTGGCCGCATAGGTGCCGGGCTGCTGACCTGCCTGTCGCATCCCCTCCTATCCCCCTTTCCTCATGGAAGGGATTCTCCACACGAGCGACCCCTGTGCCTGCGCCTGCGGAGCAGGCTGTTGTGGAGTCTCCGGTTGCGCCTCGGGCAGAGCCTCTCGTTCCGGCCCTGTGGCCGGCGGTTCCTGCGGGGGTTCGACGAGGGAACCCCCGGAATCGATCAAGCCGGCCGCAGGCACCGGCGCGGGCGACCCGGACCCGGGCGGCGGCGGTTCAGCGGGGGGCGCAGGGGCTGCGGCCTCCGCGGGATTCATACCGCCTCTGCGGGAACCCGGACTCAACACCGTCACGTTGGTGGACGACTTCCTCCAGGTGTACGGCCATACCCAGAGCTGGTACTCGGGCCATGACGGCCCCGGGGTGCGTTGCTCCCCGAGGTCAACGGTCACCCTGGGTTGAGAGAACCTGGGGAACTGCGATGGAAACTGTGGCGGGAACACACTCATCCCCTCCTCTGCGGACCGGCCCCGGCTTCAGCCCGTCGCCCTGTTCACGTCAATATACCCGTGCCCCTGGACATTTGGGTCATACCCTCTGTTTTCAGCCGACGACAGCAGGCGCTCCTTGATCCCACTGGGGTCCAGATCCGGAAACCTGTCTGCCACGAGCGCAATTGCCCCTGTGGCGATCGCGGTGGCCATCGAGGTCCCGGACAGCGCCTTGTAGTTGCCGCCCGTGCCCCTGGCGAAGAACCCGAACGCCTTCCTGGGCACCTTCAGTGACGTGATGTCGACACCAGGCGCGAGGACGTCTGGCTTGGCCAGTCCTTCCAGCGTTGGACCCCTGGCGGAGAACTTCGCGACGCTATCATCCTTCCGATCTACGGTGCGCCGGTCATCCATGGCGCCCACAGTGATTACCTTCGGGTCGATTCCGGGTGACAGTATCGTCTTCTCGTTTGGCCCGTCGTTGCCTGCGGCCACGACCACGACGACCCCGGCGTCCCACAGTCGCTCCACTGCCTTGCACATCGGGTCATCTGCGGGCGGCGAGGTCGCTTCCGAACCCATCGACAGGTTGAGAACGCGGATGTTGTACTTGGACTTGTTCTTCAGGCACCAGTCCAGGCCCTCGATGACCGTCGATGTCCGGCCTTTACCGTTCTCGTCCAGCACCTTCACCCCGACCAACTTCGCCTCCGGCGCGACGCCCCTGTACTTGCCTCGTGAGGAGACGCCGTTTCCCGCGATTGCCCCCGCGATGTGGGTTCCGTGTCCGTTGTCATCGTACGGGGATCGTTGTTTGCCGACGAAATCCGCGAATCCCACGAGCCGGTTCGCCGGCTGCGTCAGGTCCGGGTGAGGATGGATCCCCGTGTCCAGTACGGCGATCGTGACCCCCTTGCCAGTGATGCCCTTCTGGTAAGGGAACGCCGCACGCAGAGTGGGAACCGCGACGTTCAGCGTGGCGTGCACCATCTTGTCTGGATATATGCGGTACACTGACGGCAGAGCGGCCATGGTTTCCAGCGAATCCGTATCCAGGACCCCCGCCATAGCGTTTATCAGGCCAAGGTGGCACTTCAAGCGGAAACCCTCGATGTGGGCGGGCCCCGCCCCCAGGGCTGCTGCCTCGTGGGCCAACTCTATGATTACTGGAAGGCGCCTCTCGGCCCTCGACGACATTGAGAGTATTTCGGGGGATATCTTAATGCTCATGGACCACCCACAACCTTTCCGGCGTCAGTCTCCATTCCTGCCCCACTCGCCGGTCGATAGTAGCAGCAGTATCAATATGAGGAACAGCGTGTACGCGTTCTGGAGCACTTCCTGCAGCTTGATAGAGAACCACACGGGACTGAGAACCTGGACCTCCCTCCCGTCGCTCTGCTCGGACGCCATGTCTACGATCGTGTCAATGAGCCTCTGGCCGAACGCTCCAGAATACGGCCGGAGCGCCTTGATCAATACAACGTCCCTGGGTTCGAGCGCCAGTTCGCCGATTCTCATTGCCTCCCACCTCCTGAACCGGCTCCGTCTTTCCTCGACCGCGGCCCCCCAAGCCGCAGGCCGCTTCGTGTTCACCAACATTCTATGGCGGCCGGGCTGCAAGTGTTACCATAACAGCCAGCGGGCCGTGGTCGCATTATCCAAGCGTGGCAAGGGAATGATCATCTGAGACGCCGTGACGGGTGCTGGAGGGATATGCGGTGGCAGGGGGCGCCAGGGTGGTCATCATCGGAGTGGGGCTCGTGGGGTCCGCAACTGCGTTTGCCCTCATGGATGCCGGAGTGGTCTCCGAGATATGCCTGGTGGACAAGAACCCCGACAGGGCGGAGGGACAGGTCATGGACCTCATCCACGGGAGCGCGTTCGTCAAGCCCCTCAAGATTGACGCCGGCGACATCTCATCCTGCGAGGGCGCCGACGTCATTATCATCACGGCCGGCCGCAACCAGAAACCCGGAGAAACCAGGATAGACCTTTCCCACGACAACGCGGCCGTTGTCCGGGACATCATGTCCGGCGTCGACAGGTATGCCCCCGGCGAAGCCGTTATCATCGTTGTAACGAACCCGGTTGACGTGTTGACATACGCGGCCACTCGCTTCTCATCGCGGCCTCCCTCGCGGATACTCGGGTCGGGGACGGTGTTGGATTCCTCCAGATTCCGGTACATGCTCAGCCGGCACTGCGGCATAGACCCGCGCAGCGTGCATGCGTACATCATCGGCGAACACGGGGACACGGAGGTCGCCTCGTGGAGCCTCACAAACGTGGCCGGGGCCGGGTTCGACAGGTTCTGTTCGGCATGCCCCAACAGGTGCGAGGGCGTCGAAAGGGAGGAGATAGCCGAGCGCGTGAGGGACTCAGCCTACCACGTCATCGAGAAGAAGGGGGCCACATACTGGGCTGTTGCGCTGGCTCTGCGACGCATCGTCGAAGCCGTCCTGCGCGACGAGAACTCGATACTGACCGTGTCCGGACTACTAAGCGGCCAGTACGGCCTCAGAGACGTCTGTCTCAGCCTGCCGGCCATCGTCGGCCGTTCTGGCGCTCGCGTCCTTGAACTCCCCCTTGTGGACGGGGAGACGGAGGCACTCCGCCGTTCGGCCCAGGCACTGACCGAGGTCCAGAGACATCTCGGGCTATCCCCGAGCGGGCCGTAGCGATGCAGACGTGCCCTCCTCCCCTTGCCGTTGAACGGCGGTAGATCTACAATGTTATTGCAAATGATTCGCAGTTGCGAGGAGGAGCGTGAGTTTGGACAGGGCCCGCGCCACGCAGGAATTCAGCGGCATGGGGTACAGGCTGACCAGGCAGAGGGCGGCCATACTCGAAGTGCTGTCGCGGACTTCCAGACACCTCACCGCCGAGCAAGTGTATCAGCGCGTGAGGAGGAAGTGCCCGAACACCAATCTGGCGACTGTGTATCGCAACCTGGGCCTCATGGCCCAGGAGGGGATCATAAGCAAGGTGAACTTCGGCGACGAACGCTCCCGTTTTGAGGCCAACCGGGAACATCATCACCATCTTGTGTGCCTCAAGTGCGGGAAGGTCCGGGACATGAGCGAATGCCCCGTGCACATCGAGGAACAGTTCCTGGAGGCCGCGGGGTTCAGACTGGTTCACCACCAATTCGAGGCTTTCGGCTACTGCGAGGACTGCAGTGGAGGGAGCGGCGAATGACGCACCTTCACATACCGGATGCGGCGATACCGGGCCGGATTGCCGTTGCCGGCTATGCCTTGATGGCCCTGGCCCTGAGCATCTGCCTGTGGACCCTGCGTAACAGCGATGCCAGGCGGAGCACTGCGCTCACTGGTATCGTCGGGGCATTCATGCTCCTGGCGATGTCAGTCCCTCTCGGGCCCGTTCCCGTGCACCTGAACCTCGCCGCCCTGGCCGGAGTACTACTTGGTCCGGCCATGGCCCTTATCTGCGTCTTCTCAGTGAACCTGATCCTCGCCCTCGCCGGCCACGGCGGGATCACCGTCGTCGGGCTGAACACGATCGTGCTGGGAGTGCAGGCGGTCACGGCAGGGTGGTTGTTCTCTCGCCTGTACGGGAGGTTCGGCGGCAACGGGCGGGGCGCCGGCGTATATGCCGGCCTGTCGACGATGGTGTCAGTACTGCTATCCCTGGCGGTGGTGTTCGGCGTGGTCTCCGCCGCGGCGATTGGCGAAGGGCCGCTCGACGCGCACGGGGTGGAGAGAACCGTCGCCCTTGGAGGACCAATCGGACTCCTTGGTGCGGTGCTCGAATCCCTGGTGGTCGCGGCCATAGCGACCTTTCTCGAACGGGTACGGCCCGACCTGCTGCTCAAGCAACGGTAATGGCGGAGGGGTCAATGGATATCGCATACCTGGATTACCTTTCTACCAGCGGGAGAACCCCCATGCACCGCGCATCCCCCGCGGTCAAGATGCTGTTTGCGACGCTGGCGGTGGCCGGGGCAGTGGCCGCGCGGGATCTGCGGGCGGCCTCGGCAGTGCTCGCCATCATGCTTGGCCTGAGCGTGTGGGCGTGCATTCCAGTCCACCGGGCGGCGCACCTGCTGGCATACCCGGCCCTGTTTGGGTGGATCTTCTCGGGAGACGAGCCACTCCTGGGCGCCTTGCGGGCTGTGGCGGCCGCGATGGCCCTCATACTACTCCTCGGCACGACTACGTTCGCATCGATCCATGCCATACTGGCCAGGATGATGCCCCGCGTCATCTCGGATTCAGTCTACATGACTTATCGCTCGTTGTTCCTGCTGGCGGGCCAGATAACGGCTCTCGGCAGGGTACTGAGGCTCAGGGGGGGGAGGAGCCTTTCCGCGGTCGGCGCCGCCTTCGGCACGGCGCTCGTTCACTCGATCGATACCAGCGAGCGCGTATACAGTGTGCTCGTCGTCAGGGGATATGGCCAGGGCATGGCGTCCCTCGGCCCGGCGCCGGCATTGACGTTGTGTGATATCTACCCGGTGTGCGCAGGCATCGTGATCCTGCTGGCCGGGACAATGCTATAGAGACAACTCTATGGGTTGAAGGTGAGAAATCCTTGGATGACGTCGTTTCGGTGCGGTGCCTGAAACACATCTATCCGGACCGGACGGAGGTCAGCCTCTGCGGCCTCGATTTCGTCGCCCGCAGGGGGGAAAGGGTCGTGGTACTCGGGGCCAACGGTTCGGGGAAGACCACCCTTCTCATGCACCTGACGGGCCTTCTCAGGCCGGTCCAGGGTGAGGTCAGGGTACTCGGGGTGGACCCGTCGCGCGCGTTCGCCAGGATCAGGAACCGGGTCGGCGTGGTCCTCCAGAATGTGAATGAACAGATCGTCGGGCCGACGGTGTGGGATGACGTGGCCTTCGGCCCCCGCAACGCGGGTGTGGGGGGCGCCCGGCTCGGCGAGATGGTTGAGTGGATCATCCGCGAGGTGGGGATCGGTTCGCTGAGAGACAAGATCCCTCATTACCTGAGCGGCGGCGAGAAGAAGAAGGTGGCCATTGCGGGCGCCATGATCTCGAAGCCCGAGATACTCATTCTCGATGAGCCTTTCGACGGCCTGGACGCGCGGTCCCGCGTCGAGATCCTCGACCTCGTCAACAGGTTCAACGAAGAACTGGGCACAACCCTCATCATGACCACGCACGACGTGGACAGCGTCCCCCTCATGGCGGATTCCGTTTACCTGCTGGCCGGGGACGGCATCGCGTTTCACGCCGGCCCGAAGGAGGTGCTCTCGCGCCCCGAGGTTCTCCGCGAGGCCAACCTTCAACCGCCGATCCTGGTGGAATTGGCCTTCGACCTGGAGCGATACGGTGTGGACATCGGGACGCCCCTTACTGTCGGCGAGGCCAGGGATGCCATATTGCGCGCTTCCCTCCACAAGTGATGCGTAGTCTTTCACATAGTTCCAGGTAGGACTTTCCGACCGGGATCCGTAATCCATTGTAGTGCGCCTGTAGTGCGCCCGCCGGATGGAAGCGCACGAATGCAGTGCCGCCGGTTGTTAGTGAGGTGGACCACCATGAATTCTCCCCGGCTGAGGGATCCTGTCAGTGCTATCAGCCACCTGATCGGGGCGATCCTGTCCGGAGGCGGTTCGGTAATCCTACTCTATACAGGGGCCTCCCGCGGAACGGCCTGGCACGTAGTCTCCTTCGCTGTGTTCGGAGTCAGCCTCATCCTGCTATATACCGCCAGCACGGCCTACCATGCTTTCAGACTGTCCCCGAGGTGTACGCTCGCCCTCCGGAAGGTCGACCACATGATGATCTTCGTCCTCATCGCAGGTTCATACACGCCGTTCTGCCTTCTGCCGTTGCGAGGGCCGTGGGGCTGGTGGCTGCTTGGATCGGTCTGGGGCTGCGCCGCAGCCGGCATGATCGTGAAACTCTTCTGGATGAGTGCGCCTCGCTGGCTGTCCACCGGCTTCTACTTGCTCATGGGATGGCTCGTGCTCGTTGCGACTCGTCCGCTGGCCCAGGCGGTGACAGCGAGGGGATTGGGCTGGCTTGCGACCGGCGGCCTGTTCTACACTGCCGGGGCGATCCTCTATGCGGTAAAATGGCCGAATCCCTGGCCGGGCAGGGTGGGATTCCACGAAATCTGGCACCTGTTCGTCCTGGCGGGGAGCGCCGCCCACTTCGCGGCTGTGCTCACGCTCGTATGACCCTACGGCCACCCAAGACTCCCCGGGGAACGCCGTTGCCGGCTTTTCGGGACGGTGGGGAGGATATGACATAGCGATCACGGAATTCTCCCCCGGGATATGGTCCGGTTACGAACGCTGTTCGCGCTATCATTCCATCCGGGAGGTAGAGTCAAAGCCATGGCCCTGAATCTGAGGAGGTTTGAGCCTTACGCTCAAAAGGCCCGCGACTTGATAGCCAGAGAACCTATCAGGATCGCGGTGGCCGGCGCGGACGACGATGACACTCTGCTGTCGGCTACGATCTGCGCGAAGGAGTTCGGCGTCAGAGTGTCACTCTTCGGAAACGGCGAGAAGATCAAGAAACTTGCTGCACAAGGGGGTTTTCCCCTGGACGGGATGGAGATAACCGATGCTCCCTCTGCGCCGGTCGCCGCCCAGATGGCGACATCGCTCGTGTCATCCGGACAAGCTGACATCCTCATGAAGGGACAGGTGAAGACGGCCGATTTCATGAAGGCCGTCCTGAACGCGGAGACCGGCCTGAGGACGGGGCGGACGCTCAGCCATGTGGGTGCCCTTGATGTGCCGGGGTTCGACAGGCTTGTGTTCGTCACCGACGGCGGGGTCAACGTAGCGCCCGACCTCAAGACGAAGGTTGAGATAGTGCAGAACGCCATAGAAATGGTGAGGGCTCTCGGATACCGCGAACCCAGGGTCGCGTGCCTGGCCGCCGTCGAGACGGTGAACCCGGACATGCAAGTCACCATGGACGCGGCGGCGATAGCGAAGATGGCCGACAGGGGCCAGATCAAGGGCGCTCTGGTCGACGGCCCTCTCGCCCTGGATACGGCCATTAGCGCCGTGGCGTGCGAGCAGAAGGGGGTCCGTGGGCAGGTGCCGGGACACGCCGATGTGCTCGTGGTACCCAATCTGGAATGCGGGAACCTCTTGGCCAAGGGGATGCTCTACTTCGCCAATGCGATATGGGGGGGCATCGTGATGGGGGCTCGAAGGCCCGTCATTCTGAACTCCAGGGCGGATACGCCGGAGAACAAGGCGGTGTCGCTCGCCCTGGCCGTGCTTCTCGCGCGCCAGGGCAAATAGGTCCTGCGCGTAACGAATCCAGGCTCGCACAATAGATGCCTGGCAGAATGGAAACCGGGCTTTCAGCCGCCCGGTTTCCTTGTCTTATCGCGGTCGCCCCTGGGGGAATCGTCCTGGGGCGTGTCACGCTCAGAGTCCCTTTCCTTTTTCCCCGCCCCGTCCTGTTGCTCAGGCCGCCCGTCCTCCGGTTGCTCGGGTGGTTGGGAGGGCCGTGGCGGCGAGGGCGGCTGTGATGGTTGCGGGGGTTCCGGGGATTTCGCCCCGTCCTTGCCTGAATCGCTATCATCTGCGTGGCCATGACCGGGGACACGCGGGCCATCCGGCCTGGTAGTGTCGTCCGCAGGCTTTCCGTCTCCGGCGGGGGCGGATTTGCGTGACTGCCCGGGTTCAGTCTCCGGATCATCGTCACGGGGGCTTCCACCCTGGCCAGGGGGTGCCTCCGGCGCCTCAGGGACGTTTTCTTGCCCTTTTCGCCTTCCGGCCAATTCACTGGCCTTGAACACGTTGGCTGCCCCTACCTTGCGGATTGCCTCCCCCGGATCCCCTTCCGCTCCGGGCGCAAGCGGAGCCATGCCCTCTTTCGCCATCTCCTCCGCGAGCAGGAGGGCGTTGACCGATACTCCCTTCTTGCGCGCCTCGTTGCGGGTGGCTGATTCCGCGGATCTGACCCTGAGATACGCCTGCGCGCCGTGCCCGTCCAGGACGGCCGCGGCCTCATCGCGCAAGGCCTCCGGTCCGGGGATCCCTCGCCCGCGGCCGACGACGGTCACTTGTATGACATTCTCTTCGCCAGCGGGCAGGAATCCTTGCTCGATGGCCGCCCTGATGACCTCTGCCAGCGCTTCGCGCGCGATCAGGCCCAGGAGAGCCTGTCGTCCCCCGGGCACCCGGTCGAGAACGAGTACTGCGTCAGGATTCAGCGCGTCTACGCCGACTACCCGGCCCGGGTAATTGAGCGCAAGTTCCAGACTCGGGTTGATGTCGATGGCGACGTACGCTGCGGCGTGGCTCTGGAGGGCTACGAGGACGGCGCCCATTCCGATGGCAAGCACGAGCGACGCCGCCAACGCGAGGCGGACCATGCCGCGGCGGAAGACGGACGGGGCCGGGGTGGCGGCGGGTAGCCGCACGATCTCGCCGGGCCGCGGGGCTGCGCCGGACACCCGGAACCGCACGTATCTCCCGTCACGGGCGACTGCGAAGCAGTCCCCGTCCCCCACTTTGATGACCAGGCCGTAGCCTTCCCCGATGTCGCTACGCAACTCCATCACTCCCGGACCCGCCTTGCCGCTGGTCCCCGAAAACGAATTCACGCATACTCTCGAATTCATAGTCGGCCGCGATCACGATCGCCGATATGAGGTATTTCCGCCATGTCTCGAGCACTTTCCGGCTGACACCCTCAGCCGCCAGGATCTCCTTGATCGGGAGCTGCCTGGTCTCGAGCAGCCGTTCGATGATCTCCTTCCTTCTTGCCACCGATACGGCGAGTCGTTTGAGCGTCTCCCGCGTCCCCCGGTGGGCCGGAGAATTCGCGACGAGATCGGCAAGGGTTATGCCGAATTCCTCCATCCGTCGTTCGAAATGCTCCATCTCGAACGCGCGGTCCAACCTTTCGATTTCAGCCGTGGCGCGCGCATCGGGCAGATCGAACCCTTCGGGAATCGCACACTCGGGCGCCTTCGCCGCTTGCTTCCGGAAGTAGTCGATCAGGCGCCGCCTGATGACCACCTTCGCATATCCCGTGAAACCCGCGCCCGATGCGGGGTCAAACGTGTCAATGGCGTCGTTGAACGCTATTAGAGCCACGCTCAGTTCATCGTCGTTCCTCCAGTCGAGGGGCTTTCGCGCCACGAAGGAGGCGTACCGCCTGACGAAATCCCTGTGCGTCTCGAGGAATTGCTCCCTCAGCCGGTCGTTGGACCTTATCGCCACGATATCTGGTTGGATGATGGGTACCACGTTGACCCCTCACAAGTCATTACGAGTGGAACTACGGCTTTTGGTGGGTACCCCCCGAAACTTCATTACTGATTCGTACTTGTCTTACAGAAGACCTGCCAATGCTGGTGGGCGATTCCCA
The DNA here is from genome assembly GCA_050260105.1 of Ignavibacteriales bacterium. Classification (GTDB taxonomy): domain Bacteria; phylum Bacillota; class Sulfobacillia; order JABLXB01; family JABLXB01; genus SM1-B181. Next base: position 72,215 of record JBLNBR010000040.1, read on the forward strand.
TGGGAGACTGGAGGAGGTAGCGACCATGAAGAGGGCAATGACCATGGCGATGGTGAGTGCGGCGCTGTTGGTGGCGCTCTGCGCCGGCGCGTTCGTATGCTCGGCGGAGGCCGCCCCGAAAACAGGCGTTCCCCAGGAGAAGAAGCATCGATTCCTGGAGGCCGCTGACGAGATCGACTCAATTGACGCCTCTCAGGAAAGGCTCAGGGAGCAAGCCAGAACGAGGAAGTGGGAGAGACTCGAGGTACGCGTCCGCGAACGGCTCCAAGCCATACAGGACGTCGCCGGCGACGACCTGGACGAGGCAATCTCCGAAGCCGAAGAGTATGCGGAGGACAATCCCGCGGTTCCAGAAGCGAGCGAGTTGGTTCAGGATCTGAAGCGCCTCAGGGAAAAGAAGATCGAGCACGAACAGGTGAAGACCATGCTCAGGCTGGCCGTCACGGAAAGGGAGACCGCGCTCGAGCAACTGCGCCAGTTCCTGACCGAGCATCCGCTCTCCAAGGAGGCGTTCAAGGCGGTCGCCAAGATCGAGGAGGAGCAGGGCAGGTTCAAGGAGGCCATTGAGGCGATCGAACAGGCCGCCGGCGCCGAGCCCGGAGATGAGACCGTGTACGCCGAAATGAAGCGGCTGTATGTCGCATCGGGCGACAAGTCCCTCAAGGTGTTCGTGAACGGCAAGAAGCCTGCGTTCGATCAGCCTCCGGTCATAGTGAGCGGGAGGACGCTCGTCCCGATAAGGGCCATCGGCGAAGCCCTTGGCGCCACCGTGGAATGGCGCGAACAAACGCGCGAGGTCGTCGTATCGAAGGGCGACATACAGATAACGCTGCAGCTCGAGAACAGGGTGGCCATTGTCAACGGGCAAACGGTCGAACTCGATGTCCCGCCCAAGTCGACCAACGGCAGGACTGTCATTCCCATCCGGTTCGTCAGCGAGGCGCTCAGGTGCAAAGTGGACTATGACGGCGACTCCGGCCTGATCACAGTGGATGAACCGGATGAAGATGAGCCGGACGAAGATGAAGAGGAAGAGGAACTACCGGAAGAGAAGCAAGATCAGGAGCAGACGCAGCAGTAGGCTATGAAGCGGGTGCCGGGGCGAAATGGAGACAAGGGGAGCGGTGGGGGCCGCTCCCCTTGTCTATTGCCGATCCGCCCGATCATTGGCCGGACGTGCTGATACCGTGCTACTCCCTGCGCAGCGCGTCTATCGGATCCAGCGCCGCCGCCTTTGCCGCGGGCCACACGCCGAAGAAAAGGCCTATAGCGGCCGCGAATAGGAACGCCACCGCCACTGAGGAACCCGATACCACTGACGGCCAGCCGCCTATCTTGGACACCGTCCGCGATCCCCCGAAGCCCAGGAGTATGCCTGCGATGCCTCCCGTGACGCTCAGCACGACGGATTCCACGAGGAACTGGAACAGAACGTCGCGGTTCTTCGCCCCGACCGCCTTGCGGATACCGATCTCGCGAGTGCGCTCGGACACGGACACGAGCATTATGTTCATGATCCCTATTCCCCCGACGATGAGAGAGATGCTGGCGATAGCCCCAAGCATCATGGTCATCGTCTGCGTCATGGAGTTGATGGTGGACAACAGTTCCTCCTGGCTCGAGGCCCTTATCGCGTCCTCCCGCCCGAATTTCTTCAGATAGATCGCGGTTATGTGCTCGGTTGCGACTGCGGAGTCCTCCGCAGATTTCGCCTGCACGTACAACCTGCCGATCTCCCTCCGTCCGGTTATGCGCTCCGCCACGCTCACCGGTATGATCACGATGTCGTCCTGATCCTGGCCCATGGAGGCGCCCTTGGACGCAAGCGTGCCGATGACGGTAAATGGGTATCCCGAGATGCTGACCGTCTGGCCGAGGGGGTCGCGATCCTCGAACAATTCCTTCACCACGGTCTGTCCGAGGACGGCTACCTTCTGCCTCTGAGCGTTGTCCTCCTCCGACAGGAATCTCCCCGACGAGAGCTGCCTTCCACGCACCTCGAGGTATCCGGCGGTCGTGCCCTCGAACGAGGAGTCATGGGATACGTTCTGCCACTTGACCGTGCACGACTGGGTCAGCGAAGGCACTGCCCTCTCGATCGACGGTACCCGTTCCATGAGTTCGACCGCGTCCGACGCGTAGAGGTGCCCTCCAGCGGTCCTGCCGGCCATGACGGTTATGAGGTTCGAACCGAGGCTCTGGATCTGCGAGGTCACCTGCGCGGTGGCCCCCTGGCCGACGGACACCAGGATGATGACCGCCGCGACGCCGATGATGATCCCCAGCATCGTCAATCCCGAGCGCACCTTATTGCCGGAGACCGCCTTCCAGGCCAGGCGTACGCCCTCCCACGGGTTCATCGCGCAGATCCCCCCTTCCGGTTCGCGCGCGCGCCGTTGGCGGCGACGAGTTCGTCACTTACCACCGCGCCGTCCCTGACGCGGACGATGCGCTTGCACTGCTTCGCCACTCCTTCGTCATGGGTTACCAACACGATGGACAATCCCTGGCTGTTGAGGTCCCGGAATATGCCCATGATCTCCGCGCCGGACCGGCTGTCGAGGTTCCCTGTGGGCTCGTCCGCGAGAAGCAGCGCGGGTTTGGCCGCGAGTGCCCGCGCAATCGCCACACGCTGCTGCTGGCCCCCGGACAGCTCGGAGGGAAGGTGGCTCACGCGATCGGCAAGTCCGACGATCTCCAGCGCGGACATCGCCGCCGCCCTTCTCTCTCTCGCCGTCGCCCCCCTGTAGATGAGCGGCAGCTCGGCGTTTTCGAGTGCTGTGAGGCGCGGCAGCAGGTTGTAGCTCTGGAATATGAACCCGATCTTCTTGTTCCGCACCTCCGCGAGGTCGTTCTGGCTGAGACGCTCGACTTCCTTGCCGTCGAGCCAGTACACGCCCGACGTCGGCCTATCCAGACAACCGAGTATGTTCATCAGCGTTGATTTCCCGGATCCGGACGGTCCCATTATCGCCACCATTTCGCCCTGATCTACTCTTAGGTCGATGGGCGAGAGCGCCTGCACTTCGATCTTGCCCGTCCTGTATGTCTTGGTGATCTTATCAAGCCTTATCACCGCTGTTGGCCTCCGCTCTGGGTCGAAGTCCGCGTCTGTGAAGGCGGAGGCCCGCCGGGACCCATGAACATGCGCATCTGCCCTGAACGGGAGTCGGTCCCTCCCGGGGAAGTCGTTATCGCGATACGCTCGCCCTCTTGAAGGCCGTCCGTTATCTCTGTGAACCGCGAGCTGGACAGCCCGACTTTCACGGGACGGGTGGAGACCTTCCCGTCAGCGTCGATGACGTTGACCACCTCCTGCCCGCGCGTGCCGGTCACCGCTTCCGCGGGAACGACCAGCGTGTCCTGTTTCGAAGCCACAGTGATTTCGACGCTGGCCGTCATGCCGGTCCTCAGTTCATCCGGCGTATCGATGTCGACGGTCACATCGAACTTCGCGACCCCGCTTTGCTGCGCTCCCTCTGCCGCAATGGTCCGCACGCTCCCGTTGAAGACCTTGCCGCCAAGGGCGTCCACCGTCACCTTCGCGGGCATGCCAATCTTGAGTTTGCCGACGTCCAGCTCATCGACCTCGATGACAGCCTGGGCGTGTTGTGTATCCGCGATGACGGCGAGGACGGGCGACTCCTCTATGTTGTTGCCCAGGTCTACTGGAATGGAGACGACAACCCCGTCCGCGGGCGCCCTTATCGTGAGCGCATCGACGTCGTCCTGCTTCCTCTCGAGGTCCAGAAGAGACTGCTCCACACTGAGCCTGGACGATTTGACGCTCGTGCTCAGCGATGGATCGGTGATTACAAGGATGGGGTCGCCCACCCTTACCGTGGCACCCTCCCGCAGCAGGATCTTCGAGACGGTCCCAGATACAGGCGATTTGATCGACTCGGACGAAGGGAGTTCGACCTTGCCGTCGCCGAGGAAGGCCTTCCCGTCCGACGTGTGGAACGTGGCGATACCTGTGGAGCCGGCCCGTAGCAGCCCGGGGTTGGGTATCTCGACCGAAACGTCGCGCCAGACGGAGGACCCACTTGCCCTGGCGGATGTCGAAATCGAGGACACGCGCCCCTCGATTTCGCCGTCAAAGCCGTCTATTCTTATCGACACGGCGTCGCCTGCTTTCAACTGCAGAGCATAACCCTCCGTCAGCGCGGTCACGAAATACATGTTGGCATCCTGGGCCACCGATCCGATCACTGAGCCCGACGAGACCTGATCCCCCTGTGCGACCTTGAGGGAGGTCAACCTTCCCGACGACTTCGAGGTCACAGTGAGGCCCTTGGATACGTCGACGCTCATGGCTTTGTCCGGCGACGTCCCGACCATGTCGGCGAGCTTGTTCAGGGCCAGATCGTAGCTTATCCGCGCCTGCCTGGCCTGCGCGATCAGTTCGTCGTTTTGGAGCCGCATTATCACGTCCCCGTTCTTCACGGATTGCCCCTCGTCAACCAGTATCTCCTTGACGATGCCCCTTACCTCCGCTCGTATTTCTCGCCGGTCCGCCAGAGTCACGGAACCGGTTCCACCCACCGTGACGACGAGCGGGGCGCGCCTTGCGACGGCGGTGGCATATGTAGATGACTGAGCCCTGGTCTTGCTGTTGTTCCTGCTGTTGAACCAGAGGACACCCGTGACCAGGATGGCGCATACGGTCACGACCGCGACTACGATTGTGCGTCTACGAGACATGAAACACACTCCTTCGCCTGGACAATCACCCATCATACACGGGCACAGTGAACGAGAACTCCGACCCCCGGCCGATCTCGCTCTGGACCGACACCTCGCCGTCGTGAGCCTCCACAATCTGTTTGACGATTGCCAGGCCCAACCCGTTTCCCCCTGTGGAGCGAGCCCGCGACTTCTCGACGCGGTAGAACCGCTCCCAGATGTACGGGATGTCTGAGGCGGGAATGCCGGGACCGTTATCTGAGACGCTTACCTTCACGAATCTCTCCGTGACGCAAGCGCTGATCTCGACCCGCCCGCCAGGCTGCGTATACTTGATGGCATTCTCCACGAGGTTTGACACGACCTGTTCCAGGCGGTCCCTGTTCCCGGCCGCTTCCGGCAGGTCGCCGGGGATTCGCGTCCTCACGGTGACGCCGCGGTCCGCCGCCGCCTGGTCCAATCGCTCCACCGCCGCAGCGACGGCCTCGCCCATGTCAACCGGACCCACCGTCCATTCGGCCTTTCCCGACTGGAGCCAGGAAGCGTCCAGCAGGTCACGGACGAGGCGAGTGAGCCGCATGGCTTCCTCGTGAATGGATTCCACATACTGGTCTCGCACCCGCTCATCCTTAACGAGGCCGTCTCTGAGAACTTCAGCCAGCCCCTGGATGGAACTGAGGGGGGTCCTGAGCTCGTGCGAGACATCGGCCAGGAGCTGCCGGCGCAAGTGTTCTAGCCGCGCGAGGTCCGTTACATCCTGCAGCACGATTACCGAACCGTTCAGGGCGCCGCCGGCGCCGGCCATGGGTGCCGCGCGGGCGATTATGAACCTGCCGTCCCGCGCGAATTCCATGACGTCAGCCGTGTGTGATTCGAGTACGCTTTTCGCCAGTTCGGCCAGTGGCGCTGCCCCCGGGGTCTCGTCAAGCCGGCGGCCGCCGGCATCTTCGCCGAGGCCGGTGACCTGCTTGGCCCTCTCGTTGATAAGGATCACCCTGCCGCCGGCGTCTGTGGCGATGACGCCCTCCGCCATGTCGGACAGGATGCTCTCGATCTTGGATTTCTCCGCTGCGAGGTCGCTGACCGTCTTGTCGAGGGCTGCCGCCAGGAGGTTCAAACTCGAAGCCAGCTGCCCGATCTCATCCCCCGTGTTGACCTTGACCCTCTGCTTGAAATCGCCGCTGGCCATCGCCAGGCTCACCCGGCTCATCTCGCGCAGGGGGTAAGAGATGGATCGCGAGAGGAAGAACCCGAGCACCACCGCCAGTACGATGGCGCCCATCGCGGAATAGACAGTCATCATGCGCACCGATGATATGGCAGCGGCAAAACCCGTGACAGGCGCCGCGAGCACCAGGCCGCCGGCGATTTCGCCCCGGAGCACGACGGGCACCACGGCGGACAGGACCGGCTCCCGGAAACGCTGGCTGAAGCCGCGGCCCATGACCACCTTCTTACCTATGGGGATCTCCACTTCACCGTCCGAGAGACGCGAGCCTCTCGGGGCCAGGTTTGTCGTTGTGGCCAGCACTAGACCGCGGGGGTCTACGACGTAGAGCCTCGCCCCGAGAAACCGGTCCATGGCGGTGAGCCAGATGTCGTCCGGAACGCTGAGCCCTGATTCGCTCAACGCGGACATGAGATTGGCGATTTCCTGGCCCTTGCGGACGAGCTCCGCTTCCTTGCTGGAGAAGTAGTAGTCGGCAAACAGGTGCGACATGAGAGCCGCCACCGAGAACAGCGCCACTACAATCACGAGGACGTAGGAGGCGAGGAGTTTGCCGAACAGGGTGGTCCTGATCCTGTCCAGGCGCACGCTACACAGCCTCATGGTTGTCCACCGCAAACCTGTATCCCACTCCCCACACGGTCCTGACGTACTGTCTTCCTTCCGGGCCGAGCTTATCCCTCAGACTCTTGATGTGGGTGTCTACGGTCCTTGCGTCACCGAGATACTCGTACTTCCACACACACTCAAGCAGCTTCTCCCGGGAGAATACCTTGCCGGGGGAACTGGCAAGGAACCACAGCAGATCGAACTCCTTCGGCGTCAGGGGAACCTCCTTCGACTTGAGGAGGACGCGACGCGCGTCGTAGTCGATCGTCAGGTCCCCATACGTGAGGAACCGGACTGGCTTCTCCCGATCACGCGGTCCCCGGGACCTTCTGAGAACCGCCTTCACCCGGGCGACGAGTTCGCGGGGGCTGAACGGCTTCGAAACGTAGTCATCGGCCCCGAGTTCGAGCCCCACCACGCGGTCGACCTCAGTTACCTTCGCCGTAAGCATGATTATGGGCGTATCGGAGACCTGGCGGACCCGGCGGCACACCTCCCACCCGTCGATGCCGGGGAGCATGAGGTCCAAGATGATCAGTTGGGGGTGATAGTCGAGTGCCTTTACGACGGCTTGTTCACCATCCTCAGCCTCGATCACCGGGAAGCCGTTCTGTTCCAGGTAGACCCGGCAGACCTCCCTTATTTTCGGCTCATCGTCGACCACGAGGATCGGGTTTCCTTCCACGAATATCCCCCCTGAATCCGGTTCAGCGCGTTCTCCAGAATCCCTTGCCAATAGGGAATGGAGGGAGGAATTCCCTCCCTCCTGCGCACCCTCCAAGGCGGGAACTAGTTGGAGGTAGTGCCCGTATCACCTGCGGCGGGCGTCTTCGCCGGGCCGCCGGCCTTGCCCCGGCCACGCCTGCCCCGGACTGCTCCCTTCAATTGCGAAAGGGCCTCCTGCTGTTCCTCGGTAAGTATGTTCTCCAGGTCACCCTGCATCTGCTCGCGGATCTCGCTCATCTGCTCGCGGAGAGCGGTGATCTCGTCTCGCTTCGCCGCGATCGCGTCTTCGTCCGGATCCCTCTGCCAGCAGAGGTTCTGCAGTTCGAACACCTTCTGGGACATCGATGCCTGGAGAGCCTGGATCCGCTCGAATGCGCCGGCGTTGATCTCGCGGATTCGCTCGATCTGTTCATCGGTGAGGTTGACTTTCTCGATTAAGCTGGCAGCCCCCTGTCCAAGCTGACCGGCGCCGCCCTTTCCCATACCGCCGAAGCCACCCATGCCGCACCAAGCCCGCCCGAATCCGGCAAGTTGCCCGGCCGCCGGGGCGGCCGCCGCGACTCCCGCGATGCCCACTATAATCACGAGAGCCAGCGCTGCCCATACCAGTCTCTTTCTCAGAGGAACCACTCCCTTCTGGTAGTTGCTTCTGCTTCAGAATTGTAGCCCGCGGTTGTGAAGATCTTGTCAAGACTGTATGAACAAGACTCGAAAACGATCTCGGGGGGCGGTTTGACCGGCGGGGAGCGGAGGCATTACTATGGACGCCGGAGGGTGATCGAGACTGGAAGAGAACACGCTCAAGGAAGATGCCCGCGGTGGCCCGCGAACCCTCGCGATCCCGGTGGAGGGCATGACGTGCGCCTCGTGCGTGAAGCACGTGGAGAAGGCCCTCAAGGGCGTGGACGGTGTGCAGGATGCATCGGTCAACCTCGCCACGGGGCGGGCAACCGCCGTCTACCGCCCGTCGCAAGTATCCACGGGCCGGCTCGTGAGCGCGATCGAGGGGGCCGGGTACCGTGTTCCACTGGAGACCGTCCGGCTCACCCTCGGGGGTATGTCGTGCGCCGCGTGCGCAGCGAGGATCGAAAAGGAGCTGGCGAAGCAGGAGGGCGTGGTCAGCGCCGCAGTGAACCTCGCCCTGGGGACGGCCACCGTCAGGATCCTGCCGGGTACGAGGTGCGGCGCCCTGGTTGAGTTGGTCAGGAACATCGGGTACAGGGCGGACGAGGTGTGCGAGATCCCGCGCGATGCGGCCGGTCGTGGAGGCGCGGGGGCCGCCCCTGCGGATCGCGAGCGCCGCGAGCGTGAAAGGGACGTCAGGATGCAGGCCATCACCTTCGCAATATCCGCCATCCTGACCATACCCCTGTTGATCCCCATGGTCGGCCATCTGACAGGCATTCACATGCTGCCATTGTTCGATAATGCGCGAGTACAGTTCGTCCTGGCGACTCTCGTCCAATCCGGCGTCGGATGGCAGTTCTACCGGCGTGGGTGGCTCAGCCTCATCCACGGGGCCGCGAACATGGACGTGCTGGTCGCCCTCGGCACCTCCGCCGCCTACTTCTACAGCGTCGCGACCACCTTCATCACGACCGGCGATGTATATTACGAGGCGTCGGCGACGATCCTCACCCTTGTCGTGCTGGGGAAGCTATTGGAGGCAGTCGCCAGGGGCCGTACTTCTGGCGCGATAAGGAGACTCATGGGCCTGCAACCCAGGATCGCAACCGTCATCAAGGGCGGCGAGGAGTCGAGGGTTCCCGTGGATGAAGTGCGGCCCGGCGACACCGTCCTGGTGCGGCCCGGCGAGAGAATACCGGTCGATGGCGTCGTCCTCAAGGGGCACTCGGCCGTGGACGAAAGTATGCTAACGGGCGAGAGCGTCCCGGTTGACAAGGGTCCTGGAATGGAAGTCACGGGCGGCACCATCAACAAGTCCGGCTCGTTCACTTTCGAGGCCATAAAGGTCGGGAGCGAGACCGCGCTGGCGCGTATCATCGCCCTCGTCGAGGAGGCCCAGGGATCGAAGGCGCCAATCCAGCGATTGGCCGACGTGGTCGCATCCTACTTCGTGCCCGCGGTCATGGGGATAGCCGTAATCACGTTCGCCGGATGGATGGTGGTGACGCGCGACCTGACGCGGGCGCTACTGTCGACAACCGCAGTGCTGGTCATTGCGTGCCCGTGTGCGCTCGGACTGGCAACGCCGACCGCCATAATGGTGGGCACCGGGAGGGGCGCCGAGATGGGCGTGCTCGTCCGGGGCGGGGAGTACCTCGAGAGGGCTCACAGGATCACGACCGTGGTATTCGACAAGACCGGGACGCTGACCAGAGGCCGGCCGTCCGTTACGGACGTCGTCGCAATAAGGCCGTTTACCAGAGAGGCTGTGCTGACCCTCGCGGCCGGGGTTGAGCGCGCCTCGGAACACCCGCTGGGCGCGGCGATCGTCGATTACGCCCGTGACCAGGGGATATATCTTCCGGAGGCCGTGGACTTCGAGGCTGTCCCGGGGCGGGGAGTCCGCGCGAGCATTCCCGCCGGACAGGGAGGAGCGGAGGCGCCGCTCCGGCCGGTGCTCGCGGGGAACGTGTCGTTCATGGCGGAGTCCGGCGTTGACGTTTCCCGTTTCGGCGGGATTGAGGCCGGCCTGGAGGCCGGGGGCAAGACTACGATAATGTTGGCGGTCGACGGTACCGCCGCCGGGGTGATAGCCCTCCAGGACACGCTCAAGGACGAAGCCCCCGGCGCGATAAAGGAGCTCCACGAGATGGGGATTAGGGTTGCGATGCTGACCGGGGATAACCGCCGGACAGCGGAAGCGATAGCCTCGCAGGCCGGCATCGACGACGTGTTCGCCGGCGTGCTGCCGGCCCAGAAGGCCGGCGAAGTGGAGCGCATGAAGGCCCAGGGATGGACGGTCGCCATGGTGGGAGACGGGGTCAACGACGCGCCGGCTCTCGCCACCGCCGACATCGGGATCGCCATTGGGACAGGCATGGACGTGGCCATGGAGGCCGCCGGCATAACACTAATCAGCGGCGACCTCAGGGGTGTGGCGCGGGCGATCAGGCTGTCAAGAGCGACGATGAGGGTGATCAGGCAGAACCTCTTCTGGGCGTTCATATACAATACCGTCGGAATACCCGTGGCCGCCCTGGGCAAACTGAACCCGATAATTGCCGGCGCGGCTATGGCGATGAGCTCGGTTTCCGTGGTGAGCAACTCGTTGAGGCTCAGGAGGTACGACCCGTCGCGGCCCCGCCGGTGAATGAGGGGATCCAGTGATCTCTACGCGGGGTATCCTTGCCACGATAGGCTCCATAGTTGGGGCGTTGTCCGGGAGGGCGATAGCCCAGTCGTTCGGATTCCCCGGCCTCGGCGTCCTCGGATGTATCGCGGGGGCCATCGCCGGGTACCTCATTTCGAGGAGACTCATGGAAATCAGAGAGATGGGGGAGCGCTGAGCGGCGCAGTCCATCATCGGGTAAACGGGCTCCGGCCCCACCTCAGCCGGGGCCCTTTCGTTTCGAATACCCTGTCTCCATTTATGCAAGAAGGAATAAGGCCCGCTTCCATCGAAATTTTCGCAATCACAGGTCGTAATAGCCATTACTGGCACGGCCTGCCGGGTGGTTGGAGGCAGAAGGGGGTCGCGGGATGGAGACTGCAAAGACGGTGGTTGTTGCCCTGGGAGGGAACGCAATACTCCAGCCGGGGCAGAAGGGGGTCTACGACGAGCAGCTCGAAAACGTCAAGAAGACCTGCTCCCAGATCGTCGCGATGATGAAAGACGGGTATCGAGTGGTGATAACGCACGGCAACGGGCCGCAGGTGGGCAACATCCTGATACAGAACGAGGCAGGCTCGGACCAGGTGCCCGCGATGCCTCTCGATGTGTGCGGGGCGGAAAGCCAGGGGCTAATAGGGTACATGATACAGCAATCGCTCGCCAACCTCCTCCGCAAGGAAGGGATTGACGCGCCGGTGGCCACGGTCGTCACCCAGATGGTGGTGGACCGCTCCGACCCCGCGTTTTCCAGACCCACGAAACCGGTGGGACCGTTCTACGACGAACAGCGTGCCCGCCGTGCGATGGTGGAGAAGCATGAGACCTGGATCGAGGATTCGGGTAGGGGTTGGAGAAAGGTCGTTCCGTCCCCGGACCCCGTGCGAATCGTTGAGAGGGACGCGATCCTCACCCTCGTCGAATCCGGCGCCATAGTAATCGCCAATGGCGGCGGCGGAATACCGGTGGTCGATGACGGGGGCGCCTTGACGGGGGTGGAGGCGGTCATCGACAAGGACCTGGGCGGGCAGCGGCTTGCGGCGGATATAGGGGCCGATGTGTTCCTGATCCTGACGGACGTGCCGAAGGTGGCGATAAACTACCGCAAGTCCGATCAGGTCGATCTCGACGCGATGACCGTGGACGAGGTCGAGCGCTACCAGAGGGAAGGGCATTTCAAGGCGGGGAGCATGGGGCCCAAGATGGAGGCCTGCAAGAGATTCGTGCTCGAGTGCGGGGGAGTGGCGATCATCTCGTCGCTCAGTAGCGCGGTTGAAGCGCTGAAAGGAAGGGCAGGCACCTGGATTACCGCGGACGGGGCGCGAATGATCCCGTGCAAGGGAGAGGCCGCGGGCGTCAGGGTGGAGGCCGGCCGCATCCGGTCGTAGCTGACTCGTGGCGCGTGAAAAGGGCCGGCCGGGAATTGCCCCGGCCGGCCGTCTCGATATCTCAGCGCAGGTGCGGTCTGAAGCCTATCTGGATGCCGCTCACACGGCGCTCCTCGTCGAGCCTTTCCCGCACGAGCCTGCGCGCCGCCTCAACCGTTGTGATTCCTTGCAGGCCGGCTGTCTTAAGTATCCGGGCCACGCTGTCGTAGATGCGATCCACCTGATGGTTCACGCGATCCAGGTTGTATCCGGACAGCTCGTTGACCCCGCTTATGACTCCTCCGGCATTGACCACGTAGTCGACCACGTAGACAATTCCCCTGGACTTGAGCATCGCGGAGTGGCGCTCCTCGTCCTCGAGCTGATTATTCGCGCAGCCGGCAATGACCTTGCACTTCAACTCGGGGATCGTGGCGTCATTGATGACGTTCCCCAGCGCGCACGGGCAGAAGAACTCCGCTTCCACCGCGTGAATGCGCTGTGGATCCACCGGCTTCGCGCCCGTCCGCGCACACACGGCGTCAACGGCCGCCCTGTCGACGTCCGCCGCATAGACTGTCGCTCCCTCGGCGGCCAGCTGCGAGGCGAGGCTGGCCCCTACCTGGCCGACGCCCTGAATCGCGAACCCCAGCCCCTTCAGGGATTCTGTGCCCAGCGCCACGCTCGCCGCCGCGCGTATGCCCGCCATCATCCCGCGCGCGGTGGCGCCTGCGGTCGTGCCGCCGCCGCCGTAGGCGGGCGGCAACCCGACGACCCACCGTGTCTCACGCCTGATTGCCAGCATATCGTCCTCGGTCATGCCGACGTCTTCGCCCGTGACGAATCGCCCTCCGAGGATCTCGACGAACCTCCCGAACGACCTCATCACCGTTTCCGTCTTGTCTCTCTTCGGATCCCCAACGATCACCGCCTTGCCCCCGCCGAAGCTCAGGCCGGCGGCCGCGCACTTGTAGGTCATGGCCTTCGAAAGCCGGAGGACGTCATTCAAGGCGTCCTCCAGGGTCGGATACGGCCTCATTCTGGTTCCTCCCACCGCCGGGCCCAGGATGGTGCTGTGAATGGCGATGATTGCCCTCAGACCCGCGCGGTCGTCCCTGCAGAAGACCACCTGTTCGTGTTCAGCCGCGTTCAACGACTCCAGCATTCGCGATACCCCCTTGACAGTTTGAACCGCAGGATTGCCGGTACCTTTTGAGGAGTGCGCCACCCGAAGATCCTGCAAACATCGTGCCTGCACGGCCGCCCTGCAAAACGCCTGCTCGAGCAGCATATTCACACCGGGCGGATGAAGGGGCGGAAAGGAACCTTGCCACCGGCGGCGAAATGTGGGAGCATGATGCACTTGACGCGCCTTAGAATAGAATCCGAGGACAAGGTCGGTATGGTGCTGAGGGTCGTGGAGGCCATCGCGCTGCATGGGGTGAACATCCGCGGCATGGAGGTCTATCCGAACATGATCTACGCCACCCTCGAGACTACCGGCCGCTCTTCCGTCAGTGCCCTGCAGGATACGCTCCTGGCGACTCCCGATATCAGGCGGGTGGCGGTCATCGACACGTGCCCCGGCGAGGAGAAGGAAAGGCAGACGAGGGCCGTTCTCACCGCCGTCAACGACGGGATCGTCGCGCTCGACCGCCGCGGAAGGGTCGCGATGATGAATCCCGCGGCCGAAAAGATCCTGAGAGTAAAGGCGGCGGACGTCCTCGGCCGGCCGGCGGATGAGTTCCTGGGTTCCGGCAACCCCATAGTGAAGGCCGTGAGCACGGGCAAGCCTCTAGATAACGTGCGGGCGTCCTCTATCGTGGGGCGCGGTTCCATCGAATACATGGCTTCTGTGAGGCCGATTCGCGACGACGGGGGCGCGGCGGCCGGCGCCGTCGCGGTGCTAAGGGACATGGAGGATGCGAGGCACATCGCCGAATCCGCTCGCGGGCAGGGTGTGGTCGTGTTCGAAGACATCGTCCACGTGAGCAAGAGGGTGGAACGGGTGATCGAACTGGCGCGAACCGTCGCTCGTTCCAGTTCCAGCGTGGTGATATACGGGGAGAGCGGCACGGGAAAAGAGCTGTTCGCCCGCGCCATCCACTACTCCAGCGATCGCGCTCTCAAGCCGTTCGTGCCCGTGAACTGCGCGGCGTTGCCCGAGACGCTCCTCGAGAGCGAGGTGTTCGGCTATGAGGAGGGGGCATTCACCGGGGCGCAGAGGGGCGGGAAATCCGGTCTGATGGAGTTCGCCGACGGCGGAACCATATTCTTCGATGAGATCGAGGAATTCGCCTTGCCCTTGCAGGCCAAGCTGCTGAGGGCCCTCCAGGAGGGAAGGGTCCGGCGGATTGGGGGACACGTCGAGGTCGCTGTAGACGCCAGGGTCATCGCCGCCACCAACGCCGACCTGAGATCACTCGTCGCCCAGAAGCGTTTCAGAGACGATCTGTATTACCGGCTCAACGTATTCCCGATAGCGCTCCCGCCCTTGAGGGAGCGCCGGGAGGATATCCCCGTGCTTGCCGAGCATTTCCTACGCCTCGTGGGGGCGAGGCTCGGCAAGCGGATTACGCGTCTGTCCAGGGAAGCCCTGAAGGCCCTGGCGGCATACGATTGGCCGGGAAACATCCGGGAGCTCAGGAACGTAATCGAAAGGGCGATCAACCTGGCGGGGGGCGAAGAGATCGGTCTGGAGCATCTGGTCTTCGACCCTGCCCTATCTCCAGGCGGCCCGGGGGCCACCGCCGGGCTGAGGGCATCCGTTGCGGAGACGGAGAAGGCGATGCTGCTCGATGCCCTTTCCGCTTACGGCAGCAGTCGCAAGATGGCGAGGGTTCTGGGCGTGTCGCACACGACAGTCCTCAACAAGATGCGGAAACACGGCCTGCGCCGGTGAGGAAGACGCGTGCCGTAACGATATGTTTCCACTCACGTCACGATTTGCTTCCAGTGGCCGCGTCCCCCCGGCGCGGCGGGAAAAACCAGGAGCGGTGGGCTGGCCTTAAAGGAGATGCAACTTTATACGGAGAATAGCGAGGAAGTTGCGGCAAAGCAGGAACGCCCAGCGGGCGTCCAGTAAGGAGGCTTTGAGGTTGAGCAGTAACACATCCCCTCGAGGTGTCCCCGCAGGAGTATCCAACAGGCATCTGCACGTATCGAAGGAAGATCTCTACGCTCTGTTCGGTGAAGGGTACGAACTGACCAAGACCAAGGACCTGGGCCAGCCCGGCCAGTATGCATGCGCGGAAACCGTCACCATCACCGGCCCGAAGGGATCATTCGAGGGAGTGAGGATACTCGGGCCCGTGCGCAGCCAGACCCAGGTGGAGGTCTCACGCACCGATTCGTTCAAACTCGGTATCGCCGCCCCCGTGCGCGAATCGGGAAGCCTCAAGGGTTCCCCCGGCCTCACCATCAAGGGGCCCAGGGGAACTATCGAACTCAGAGAAGGGTGTATCCTCGCGAAGCGACACATCCACATGACCCCCGGAGACGCCGAGGAGTATGGATGCAGGGATGGGGAAATCGTCAGTATCGAAATCACAGAAGGCGAGCGGCGGACCGTGTTCGGCGACGTCGTGGTGCGTGTCAGCCCCAAGTACGCTCTTGAATGCCACGTCGACACGGACGAAGCCAACGCGGCGCTCCTTTCCACCGGGGACACGGTCAGATTGCTGAAGTAGGCCGCAGCAAGCAAGCTATACCCGTGAAAGGGCCGCCGTTGCCAGCAGCCCGTAGCCACTCGATCACTTGACTTGGGGGTAGGACTCATGAACGTGTTGGTACTGAACTGCGGCAGCTCGTCCGTTAAGTATCAGCTCCTTGACATGACGAAGGAAATGGTGCTATGCAAGGGCCAGGTCGAACGGGTGGGCATGGATGACGGCATACTATCCCACCAGACCCACAAGGGCGTCAAGAAGCGAGACATACTGCCGGTCAAGAACCACGCGGTCGCGATCAAGGCCATCCTTGACACGCTGGTGGACAAGGAAGTCGGAGCGGTCGGCAGCCTTTCGGAGATCAACGCGGTGGGACACAGGGTCGTCCACGGGGCCGAGGAGTTTGCGGGTTCGATGCTCATCACCGCCGAGGTCAAGTCCGCCCTCGAAAGGAACATCCCGCTCGCCCCGCTGCATAACCCACCGAACCTTCTTGGCATCAAGGCGGCTGAGGAACTGCTCCCGGGGATCCCGCAGTGCGGCGTGTTCGACACCGCATTCCACACGACGATGCAGCCGCACGCCTTCCTGTATCCGATTCCGTATTCGCTTTACAAGGAGCACAGGATCAGGCGCTACGGGTTCCACGGCACTTCCCACAAGTATGTTTCCGAACGGGCCGCGTACCTGCTGGGGAAGGAATACGAGGATCTGAAGATAGTAACGGCTCACCTGGGAAACGGATCGAGCATCACCGCCGTCGACGGCGGGAAGTCCGTGGACACCAGCATGGGGTACACGCCTCTCGAGGGCCTCGTGATGGGCACCAGGAGCGGTGACATAGACCCCGCGCTTCCGTATCATATGGTCGTCGACCTCGGCATGACGGTCAAGGAGGTCAACGACCTGCTCAACAAGCAGAGCGGGCTGAAGGGCGTGTCTGGCGTCTCCCACGACATGAGAGACATCGAGCAGGCGATGCTTCAGGGTAACGAGGGCGCCAAAAGGGCTTTCGACATGTTCTGCTACCGGCTGAGGAAGTACGTCGGCGCCTACGCCGCAGCCATGGACGGGCTGGACGTCCTGGTGTTCACCGCCGGCATCGGCGAAAACTCCCCGCTCGTGCGGTGGGAGGTGTGCTCCAGGCTTGGAGTGCTCGGCATCAAGGTTGACAAGGAGAAAAACGAAAGCCCTGTCAAGGAGAAGGTGATATCTACTCCCGACTCCCGCGTCACCGTCATGGTCGTCCCGACCAACGAAGAGCTTGCCATAGCGCGGGATACGGCGCGGATTGTCCGTGAGATGGCCAAGACCAGGGCAGGGTGATGCGGGCAAGTGGATGACGAAGGCAACGCTGCAGTACGTAGAACGGGATCCGGGGGATGTCCCCGGATCCCGTTTTTCGCGGCAGAGTGCGTGGTGGCTGACACCCCGGTCACTTCCGGTCGAAGTATATACTCTTGCCGGTAGCGGACAACGGGATACCCGCCACTACGTCGGCGTCAATCAGGCCAATCCGCCTCGCGACAACCCCGATCCGGTACATTATGCGATTGTCGGCGTTGAGCATGCTGGCGGTCTTGACCGCCGACCCCAGCGCTATTCCCAGGTCCACGAGCCGCCACGCGCAGATCTGCCCCGCGAACTCCGGCCCCTCGACTTTCTGGAGGTCTGCGCAACGGCTCTTGCCGCATGCTCCGCAATTGAGGCCGAGGGTTTTCGCGTCCTTCAGCCCCACGAGCAGGACGACCGGGGAGTTCCTCACATTGGCGCCGTCGCGGTCGAAGTTCACCTTCGCCGATTCCTTCCCGTATTCGACCATCGCGTCAGCCAGGCTGGCGACGTCTTCTCCGGTCAACACCTTTGTCGTCACGTAGTCCTGGCCGGCCGCCTTTGGGGCGGTCTTCGCGGACACCGCCATCAGCTCGGCTATCAACCTGAGCGCGTCTTCCATGTTCTTCCCTCCTGTGCCGGTGTTCGCCGTAGAAACCTCAACACCTTCCGGGAGCGTAGCAGGACAGCGCAGATGAAGGGAGAAAGTAACCAACATACAGCGGCCATTTCCACACATAGAAGTTATTGGGCCCACGGACGTTCCGTCGTGGGATTCAATTCACCGTTGGTTGAGGTGTTTTCCGTGGTCAGACTGTTCCGCCACCTTCTCCGCGCGCTGCCGGCGGTCGTCGTGTCGGCGGCAGTCCTTGCAACCCCGCTAACCTCGGCCGCTCCCGGAGTCACGCCGGACCGCCCCGCTCCGCACAGTCGCCCCGTCCCCATCCTCATGTACCACGAGCTCGGGGATGGGCCCAACCAGCTGTACGTCAGGGTGGGGGAATTCGAACGGCAGCTCCGGTTCCTCGCCCGCGAGGGCTACCGCACAGTGAGCCTCAGTGAAGCGGGTAGCCTGATAACGGGTGGGACGGGCGCGGGCGGGGACCCCGGCGACAGGCCGGTGGTCCTGACCTTCGACGACGGCTACAAGAGCCACTACACTGTCGCCTATCCATTGCTGAAGGAGATGGGAATGACGGCGACGTTTTTCGTCATCTCCGGCAGGATTGGCCAGCCGGGCTACATTTCCTGGGATGAACTGAAGGAGATGGCGGGCGCGGGAATGGAGGTGGGTTGCCATTCGGCCAACCATCCCGACCTGGCAAGGACGGCATCGAACACCGTGCTCGAAGATGAAGTGTCCGCGTCGAAGTCGGCGCTGGAAGAAAGGCTTCAGGTGAAGGTGTCTTATTTCTGCTACCCCGCGGGCAAGTTCAACGACGCGCTGGTAGCCCGGCTCAAACGAGCGGGCTATGCGGGGGCGGTCACGACCGCTCCGGGCTGGGCCCTGGCCGGGAGCGACCCGTTCAAGCTCAGGCGGGTAAGGATAAGCAGATCGGACAACATCAGGGCCTTCAGGACGCGGCTGGCCCAGCCGTGGGTCTACGGAAGGGTTGACGGAGGGAAAACGAGGTGAGGCGATATACCCATGGTGCTGTGCGAGGATTGACTGTCGTTGTCGTACTCTCCGCTGTATTGACGGGGGGGTGCGGAGGACAGGGGGCGCAGACCCCGCCGCGGCAACCGCCCGTGGATACCCCCACGCAGGCCCCTTCACAACAGCCCCAGCAGGTTCAGCAGCCGGAGGCCGGTGAGGCGAAACAGGGTGAGTCACAGCCGAAGGACGTCCCCGGCAAACAGGTCCGCCCGGTCTCGCCGGTGGATCTCGATTGGCCTGCTCCGGCGCCGCGGGACAAATGGGTACAGTGCCCTTTTACGTCGCGAACGCACGATCCCAACAACACCCTTGTGGCTGTGGTGGTGGAGAACAGCGCAAACGCGCGGCCCCAGAGCGGGCTTGTGGAAGCCGATGTGGTCTACGAGGCCCTCGCGGAGGGCGGCATATCCCGTTTCCTGGCCCTGTTTCACTGCAGTTCGTGCAGGAAGATAGGACCGGTCAGGAGCATACGGCCGTACTTCGCAGTGATCGCTCGCGAATGGGGGGCGCCCGTGGCGCACTGCGGTGGTGACGCCAAGGATATCGAACCCGTGCGGGATCTCCGTCTGGTGGACGTGGACGAGCTGCGCGACGGCAGGGGATTCTGGCGTGACAACAGCAGGGCGATGCCTCACAACCTCTATGTTACGGCAAACAACGTGAGGTCGCGCGCGAAGGAAACCGCAGCGCAATCCCCGGTCGTACCCGTGTCCTCGCCGCCCTGGACAATCGGGCGGTGGCAGGAAGAGCCCGCCGCCGGCATCGAGATCAAGTACGGGCCCAGATACACCGTCAGGTACGATCGCGCGGACGGCGGCTACCGGAGATCCATGAACGGGGAGGTCCACAAGGATAGGGAGACCGGAAGGGCGATAGTGGCGGCGAACGTCATTGTACAGTTCACAGAGAGCCGGGTTGCGTATGAGGACCTGGGTCTCGTCATCGACCTCGTGGGAAAGGGCAAGGCAATGTTCCTGACCGCGGGGAAGCTCCAGGAGGGCGTGTGGGAGAAGGCGTCTCCCGAATCGCCTACCAGATTCGTCACGCTCGATGGGAACGCAATCGAGTGCGCTCCCGGACAGACGTGGATCCAGATAGTCCCCACCGACGCCGTCGTAAGCCTGAGGTAGCGCCCGCGACATAGGGGCAGGTATTGTTGAACCGTTGGCACAATGCTAGAATGACGGTGGAGATCAGCTAGTGTATTCTTTCACATAGGCGCCGGTACACACACTCTGCGGATACACACGATTGTGTGGGGGGGTCACGTGTTGAGTCTAAACACCAGGTTTCTAACGCGAAGTGCGATAATGATAGCGCTGGCCGTCGGGTTCCAGGCCCTCGGATTGCAGCAGGCGGTCACGGGGCCCGTCATAAACGCCATACTCCTCACGTCGGTTGAGCTTGTCGGCCCTCTCAGCGGCATTCTGATCGGACTCATCACACCGTGGGCGGCCGCGGTGACGGGCATCTTCACGGGCCCGGCCCCGGTAATCCCTGTCATCGTCGCAGGCAACCTTTCACTGGTTGTTGTGTTCGCCCTCACGAGGAGGCTCAGCCGCCTCGCCGGTGGCCTGCTTGCGGCCGTGGCAAAATACCTCGCGATGACAGCGGGTATCAAGATATTGCTTGCAAGACAGATTCCCCTCAAGCCACCGATCATCGCTGCCATGACTCTTACCCAGTTGTACACAGCCATCGGCGGAGTAGTGCTCGCGCTCGCGGTCATCAAGGGCATGGAGGCGTTCGGGCCTGCGCGGGAAGCCGGGAGGCAGGGATAGGCATGAATCTGGCCGACGTTAAGAGGTTGCTTGACGCCGAGACGCTGTGTGGGGCGGACAAGCTCGACACGGTGGTGTCCGCGGGCTGCGCGAGCGATCTGATGAGCGATGTCCTGGCTTTCGGTTTCGAGAAGTCCGTCATCCTGACCGGCCTGGTGAACGAGCAGGTCATTCATACAGCCGAAATGGTCGATGCCGCCGCGGTTGTGTTTGTGAGGGGCAAGTTCCGGCAGGTCAGCGGCAGGGTAATTGAGATTGCGAGAGAAAGGGGAATCCCCGTCCTGGTCACGCGCCACCTGATGTTCGACAGTTGCGGCATCTTGCATGCGGCCGGACTCAAAGGCTGCGTGGAGTGTGACACAGCTCGTGCCTGAACCGCTGGTAATCGAGTTCCCGGTGGCGGGGATGGATTTCAAGAGTGCGGGAGAGGGCTCCTCGAAACTGAAGCGCACGCTTCAGGAGATCGGTCTCGGGCACGCCGTCGTTAGGCGCTGCGCCGTGTGCGCCTACGAGGCCGAAATGAACATAGTCATCCATGCGTGGCGCGGAACAATCCGCGCTTGCATTACGCCGGACGCAGTCGAAATCGTGTCACAGGACGAAGGTCCCGGCATTCCGGATATCGAATTGGCTATGAAGGAGGGCTACTCCACGGCGCCGGCCCACATCAGAGAGATGGGATTCGGCGCCGGTATGGGGTTACCCAACATGAACAGGTGTTCTGACAAGATGGAGGTAAAGTCCCACGTCGGAAAGGGCACCTGGGTCAGGATGATGATCAGGATTCCGAAGGACAACCGTCACCCGTAACCGGCCCGGCGCGGCGCCGGACGCTGGGTGGACCGGAGGCGCCTGGATGAGCAGATACTTTCACTCGGTTACCCTGGACGAAGAGAAGTGCAAAGGGTGCACGAACTGTATCAAGAGGTGCCCCACAGAGGCGATACGGGTCCGTGGGGGAAAAGCCGTCATCATCGAGGAACGCTGCATTGACTGCGGCGAATGCATCCGCATATGTCCAAACCATGCCAAGACCGCGGTGACCGACACCCTTGAGAAACTGGGGTGTTACAGGCGGAAGATTGCATTGCCTCCACCCGCGCTGTTCGGGCAGTTCGACGAGGGCGTCTCCCCGGACGCGGTCATCGCGGCGCTTCTGGACATAGGCTTCGATGAGGTTTACGAAGTGGCGGCTGCGGCAGAAGCGGTGACGATCGCCATCCAGGAATTCATGAAACACGGGAAATACCGCAGGCCGCTCATATCGTCCGCATGCCCTGCCGTTGTCCGGCTTATCCAGGTCAAGTTTCCCAGTTTGCTCGAGCACATCATTCCCATCGAGACTCCCATGGAAATAGCCGCGCGACTTGCCAAGGACGGCGCCGGCAAGGACACGGGGGCGTTCTTCCTGTCCCCGTGTCCCGCGAAGGTGACTGCGGTGAAGCAGCCTGTCGGCGAGGATGTCTCGTCGGTCAATGGAGCGATAGCCGTATCCCTGATCTACCCGGAGATCCTCAAGCGCGTGTCAAAGCCCGGCAAGACGGCCGGCCTCAGGAAAGCGTCCAGGGTGGGCTACTCGTGGGGCCGCTCGGGGGGAGAAGCCCTGGTAGTGTCGAGGAAGAGTACCCTCGCCGTCGACGGGATTCACAGTGTCATCACAGTGCTCGAGGAGATCGAGCGCGGCAGGCTCTCGAACGTGGAGTATATTGAGATGCAGGCCTGCGTCGGCGGGTGTATCGGGGGCTGCCTCACGGTCCTCAACCCGTTCCTCGCCAGGGTTAGGATGCGGTATCTCTGTGACGGCCTACTTGGCGAGCCGATGGCGGTTGAAGAGCGACGGGTAGCGTCGGTCTACTCCACCGGGTTCTTCCACCTTAAAGGCCCGATAAAGGCCAGGAGCGTCATGGCGCTCGACGAAGACGTCAGCAAGGCCATCTCGAAGATGCGCGTTCTCGAACGCACCCTCGAGGAGCTGCCGGGGCTCGATTGCGGTTCGTGCGGGTCACCCAGCTGCCGGGCTCTTGCCGAAGACATCGTCAGGGGCACGGCCTCCGAGACGGACTGCGTTTTCAAGTTGAGAGAACGAGTCCGGGAGCTGGCCGAGCAAATGGTGGATCTTGCCGGGAGACTGCCACCCGCCATGGGTACCAAGAACCAGGGCAAGGGTGCGTCACTCAGGAACGACAAGGGTGAGGTGAAGCGATGACCGTAGGAGATGTCGCGCGAGGTCTCGATCTCAAGGCGCTGACCGGCGAGGCGGCGAGCCTGCTGGACCGGCAAGTCACGGGGGGCTATTGTTCCGACCTGCTCAGCGATGTGATGGCGAATGCCAAAGAGGGCGTCGTCTGGGTTACCATCCAGACTCATAAGAACGTCGTCGCGGTCGCGGTCCTCACCGGTGTCGCGGCAGTCATAATGACCGGCGGCAGGCAGCCGGACGGTGAGACGCTTGCCAAGGCGGAGGAGGAGAAGGTCGTGATACTCACGACCTGTGAGCAGTCGTTTGCCGTGGCGGGGAAACTGTATTCGCTCCTACGGGGGTAGGCCTGTGGCCTTTTCCTGGTATGGCGCGGATCTGCACGTTCATACGGGACTTTCGCCGTGCGCCAGTGATGACATGTCGCCGGTGAGAATAGTCAGCGCAGCGGCGGAGGCGGGCGTCTCCATCCTGGGGATCACCGATCACAACTCGGCCGAAAACGTCGCCGCGGTCATGACGGCGGCTGCGGGATCGGGGGTTCATGTATTGCCCGGGATGGAGGCCCAGACGAAGGAGGAGGTACATGTAATCTGCCTGTTCGATCACGCGGATCAGGCCGCGGGCTTGCAGGAGTTCGTGTATGGCAGGCTTCCAGGCTTGCCGTACTCCCCGGGGGTTTTCGGGAGGCAGATCATCTACGGTCCGGACGACTCGGTTCGCGGGGAATGCTCAAAACCCCTCTACGCGGCCGCAGACGCGAGTCTGTCGGAGTTCGCGGAGGAGGTGAGGAGGCTTGGCGGGCTGATGATTGCGGCCCACGTGGACCGGCCCGCGTTCAGCGTAGTCGGAACGCTTGGTTTCATTCCACCGGACGTTCCGTTCGATGCGCTGGAGGTCAGGAACCGGGGCGCCCTCGGGCAGGTGCGCGGGTACAAGCCGGTGTGGTCGTCGGACGCCCATCGCGTGGATGACGTGGGCCTGGCGATGACGGCTTTCTACTTGAAAGAGGTCACCGTGGGGGAATTGAGGATGGCTTTCCGGGATGAGGGTTTGCGGAGGGTGGTGGTGCTCGAGTAGTATGTGTGAGCGGTTAGGTCCGTCGGGAAGGAGGAGAGAGCTTGGCAACCGCAGAGGCAACGGTCTGTCAGGAGGAGATCGACAAGAGAATTGAGGCAGCAATAGCCAAGTACAAGGGAGTGCCCAGCGGGCTGATCCAGGTGATGCACCAGGTGCAGCTCGCGTACGGCTACCTGCCGAAGGATGTGCTCCTGAAAGTATCACGGGGGCTGAACGTGCCGCTCAGCGAGGTATACGGTGTGGCGACGTTCTATGCGTTCTTCTCCCTTAAGCCCAAGGGGAAGTACAACATCCAGATCTGCAAGGGGACGGCCTGCTACGTCCGCGGCTCCGCGAAGGTGATTGAGAGACTCGAGGCGGAGCTCGGCATCAAGGCGGGTGACACCACAGACGACCATAAGTTCTCCATAGAAGTCGTCAGGTGCCTCGGGGCGTGCGGCCTCGGACCCGTGTTGATGATCGGCGAGGACGTGCACGCGAGGCTGAAGCCCGACAGGGTACCCGCGATTCTGGCCGCCTACAAATAGACGACCGCGGGTGTCCGGGAGGGAAGGGAAAGGCTGGTATGCCCGTTGGAGGAATTGGCCCTACACATACTGGACCTCGTGACCAACTCGATCGAGGCGGGGTGTACCTGGGTCAACATCGGGGTAGATGAAGACATCCACGGCGACAGCCTTACCATAACTGTGGAAGACAACGGGAGAGGGATGGACCGGGACCTGCTTGCCAGGGTCACGGATCCGTTCGCGACGACCAGGACCACCAGGAGGGTAGGACTGGGTGTCCCTCTTCTCGCTGAAGCCGCCAGGGCCTGTGACGGCGGCGTCACCATAGAGTCCGAAAGGGGCCGTGGAACGCGGGTTTCCGCGAGGTTCCGGTACAGTCACATTGACAGGATGCCCGTCGGGGACATGGCTGCGACGGTGGTTGCCATCCTTGGCGGGAACCCGGGAATCAGGGTGAGGTACGAGCATTCGGTCAACGGCAGGCGTTTCACCCTGGACAGCGATGAAATGCAGCGCAGGCTGGGCGAAGTACCGGTGAACAGCCCCATGGTCCTTACCTGGTTGGACAGTTACCTGAGACAGAATTTGGACGAAATCGGAGGTGCAAGGGATGAAGTCTCTGGAGGACCTCGAGAGGATCCGCAAGGAAGTGCAGGAGAGGATGAGGGTCCGCGAGGGTGAGAAGGAGACCAAGATCGTCGTCGGCATGGGCACGTGCGGCATCGCGGCAGGCGCCCGCGATGTGATGTCGGCGATCCTGTCCGAGCTCGCCGCGCGAAACAAGACCGATGTCACGGTCACTCAAACGGGCTGCGTGGGCCTGTGCGAATATGAGCCGCTGGTTGACATCATCAGGCCCGGTGAAGAGAAGGTCACCTACTCGTATGTGGACGCCGAGAAAGCGCGCCAGATAGTCAACCGGCACGTGATCAACGGTCAAATCATCGGGGAATGGGTCATTGCCAGGAAGCAGTAGATCGAAGGGGGTTTCGCACATGGAATTCTACCGCTCCCATGTCCTGGTTTGCGCCGGGGCCGGGTGCGTGTCGTCCGGTTGTAAGGCCGTTGAGTCGGCGCTCCTGGAGGGCCTGAAAAGGTTCAACCTTGAGAAAGAGGTCAGGGTAGTGGAGACGGGCTGCATGGGCCCGTGCGATATGGGGCCCATCGTGGTCGTCTACCCGGAGGGCGTGTTCTACCGGAAGGTAAGACCCGAAGACGTGGGGGACATCGTCGAACAGCACCTCCTCAAGGGCCGAGTCGTACAGCGCCTGCTATGCACGGCCCCCGGGACGAGGGAACTCGTACCCAAGATCGAGGAGATTGACTTTTTCACCAAGCAAACGCGAATCGCGCTCAGGAACACGGGTGTCATCAACCCGGAGTCGATCGAGGAGTATATCGCCAGGGACGGGTACGCCGCTCTCGGCAAGGTCCTGTCCAGCATGAAGCCGGAAGAAGTCATCGACGTAGTCAAGAAATCAGGGCTTCGCGGCCGGGGCGGCGCGGGGTTCCCAACCGGCATGAAGTGGGAATTCACCGCAAGGGCCGAAGGGACTCCGAAGTACGTCGTCTGCAACGCGGATGAGGGCGACCCCGGCGCGTTCATGGACAGGTCGGTCCTCGAGGGCGACCCGCACACGGTAATTGAAGCTATGGAGATATGCGGGTACGCGATAGGCGCGAATCAGGGTTACGTATACGTGCGCGCCGAGTATCCGCTGGCCGTCGAGAGGCTCGGCAAGGCTATCGATCAGGCAAGAAAATACGGCATGCTCGGACAGAACATATTCGGCACGCCGTTCAGCTTCGACCTGGAAATCAGGGTGGGGGCCGGCGCGTTCGTGTGCGGCGAGGAGACCGCGCTCCTGGCGTCAGTCATGGGCAGGCGCGGCGAACCGAGGCCCAGGCCTCCGTTCCCCGCGCAATCGGGCCTCTGGGGCAAACCGACCGTCCTCAACAACGTGGAGACGTGGGCGAATGTCCCGCCCATAATCCTCAAGGGGTGGGAATGGTTCGCATCGCTCGGGACTCAGAAGTCCAAGGGTACCAAGGTGTTCGCCCTGGCAGGCAAGATCGTGAATACGGGTCTTGTCGAGGTCCCGATGGGTGTCCCCCTCGGGGAAATCATCTACGACATAGGCGGCGGCATCCCGAAGGGCAAGAAATTCAAGGCCGCCCAGACGGGTGGGCCGTCGGGGGGATGCATACCTCCGCAGTTCCTCAACACGCCCGTCGACTATGACTCCCTTGCCCAACTCGGGACGATCATGGGGTCGGGCGGTCTAATCGTCATGGACGAAGACACCTGCATGGTCGATCTGGCCAAGTTCTTCATTGAATTCGTGCAGGACGAGTCGTGCGGCAAATGCGCCCCATGCAGGATCGGCACCAAGAGGATGCTCGAGATCCTCGACAGGATCACGAAGGGCAAGGGAAAGGAAGGCGACGTCGAGCTGCTGATCGATCTCGGACAGGAGATCAAGAAGTCAGCGCTGTGCGGCCTCGGCCAGACGGCGCCGAACCCGGTCCTGAGCACGATCAGGTACTTCCGCGAGGAATACGACGAGCACATCAGGGAGAAGAAGTGCCGCGCCTCCGTTTGCGCGACGCTGTTCGATTCACCCTGCCAGAACACTTGCCCCGCGGGAATAGACGTGCCCATCTACGTCGATTACATCAAGCAGCAGAAATACGCCGACGCCTACCTCACCGTAAAGCGCGACAACCCGTTGCCGCTGGTGTGCGGCCGTGTGTGTGACCACCCGTGCGAGGGGAAGTGCAGGAGAGCGCAGATCGACCAGCCAATCGCGATCAGGACCCTGAAGAGGTTCGCCGCGGACTGGGAGCTCGAGCACAAGGGCGAGCTGCCCACATTCACCCGGGCGGAGTCCACGGGCAAGAAGGTGGCAATTGTCGGTTCCGGGCCCGCCGGCCTGACCGCGGCGCACTACCTGGCCCTGAAGGGCCACCAGGTGACCGTGTTCGAGGCGCTCCCCGTCGCGGGCGGTATGCTCGCCGTGGGCATACCCGAGTACAGGCTCCCGAAGAAACTGCTGGCGGCCGAGATCGAATCCATCAGGCATCTCGGCGTGGAGATCAAGACGGGCGTCCGGATTGGCAAGGACATCACCGTCGGCCAGCTCAAGAAGCAGGGTTATGCGGCAGTGTTCGTGGCGATCGGCGCGCATTCCGATCAAAAGCTCGGAATTGAAGGAGAGGACCTGGAGGACGTCGTTTCCGGAGTGAAGTTCCTCAGGGACCTCAACCTGGGCAAGGACCCCGGCGTGAAGGGCAAGAAGGTGGCCGTCATCGGCGGGGGCAACGTCGCGATGGACGCCGCGAGGAGCGCGCTGCGCCTCGGCGCCTCGGAAGTCACCGTCGTCTACCGCAGGCGCAAGGAAGATATGCCTGCCATCCCTACCGAGATTGAAGAGGCGATGCACGAGGGCGTGGAATTCGCGTTCCTTGCCGCCCCGGCCAGGGTGACGGGGGCAGGCGGAAAGGTCACCACGCTGGAGTGCCAGAGAATGAACCTCGGCGAGTTCGACAAGAGCGGCAGGAGGAGGCCGGTCCCGGCCGAGGGCGCGACCTTCGCGCTCTCGGTGGACATGGTCATCGCCGCTATCGGTCAAGTCCCCGAGGGTGACGCACTGGAGGGCTCTGGAGTCGGCCTGAGTAAGGGCGGTACCGTCGAGGCGTCCTCGAAGACGACGGCGACGCCGGTCGAGGGCATATTCGCGGGCGGTGACTGCGTGACGGGTCCCGACACAGTAATAAAAGCGATCGCAGCAGGCAAGAGGGCGGCACAGGAGATCGACAAGTACCTGGGTGGAGATGGAGAGGTAGTCCCCTGGACCGAAGTGGAGCGGGTCATCACGGGCGAGATCATCGAAAAGGAGTTGCCGCGTGAGAAAACCGGCGTGATCTCCGACAAGAGGCGGGCGTGCTCGTTCGATGAGGTTGAACTGGGTTTGACTGAAGAAGCGGCAGTCCGTGAAGCCGGCCGTTGCCTGCGGTGCGACGTAAAAGACGCCTAGGATTGGAGGGTGTAATAGTATGGGCATGGTCACCCTGACCATAGACGGTCAGAAAGTGGAGATTGAACAGGGAGCCACGATCCTGGATGCCGCCCGCAAGGCGGGGGTCAATATACCCACGCTCTGCTACCTCAAGGACATCAACGAGATCGGCGCGTGCCGGATCTGCGTCGTGGAGGTCAAAGGCGCGAAGTCCCTCCAGGCGGCGTGCGTGGCTCCTGTCGCAAACAACATGGAAGTGCGCACGAATACCCCGGAGATCAGGCAGACCAGGCGGACGACGCTCGAGCTCATTATGTCCAACCACCGCCAGGAGTGCCTGACCTGCATCCGCAACCAGAACTGCGAGCTGCAGTCGCTTGCGGAAACGTTCGGGATCAGGAACATCCGGTTCGAGGGCGAGATGGCGAGACACTCCATCGACGATTCGAGCCCGTCTCTTGTGCGGGACCCGGAGAAATGTATACTGTGCCGCCGCTGCGTTTCGGTGTGCGAGAAGGTCCAGACCGTGAACGCCATAGGCCCGCATGATCGCGGCTTCGACATGACTATCGCGCCGCCGTTTGACCTCAAGATGTCAGAAGGCGTATGCACAAACTGCGGCCAGTGCGTCCTGGTGTGCCCCGTCGGCGCGCTGTATGAGAAGGATCAGGTCGATCAGGTATGGGATGCGCTGTCAGACCCGTCCAAGCATGTGATCGTGCAGACGGCCCCCGCCACCAGAGTGGCGCTCGGCGAGGCGCTCGGGATGGCCCAGGGCAGCATCGTCACGGGGAGGATGGTGTCGGCCTTGCGGAGGCTCGGTTTCGACAAGGTATTCGATACCGACTTCACCGCTGACCTCACCATCATGGAGGAAGGGCACGAGCTGATCGAGAGGATCAACGAGAACGGCACACTGCCGTTGATCACCTCCTGTAGCCCCGGGTGGATCAAGTTCATGGAACACTTCTACCCGGACCTGGTGCCCAATATCTCCACCTGCAAGTCCCCGCAGCAGATGTTTGGGGCCCTGGCCAAGACGTATTACGCGGAGAAGGCGGGCATCGACCCGAAGGACATGTTCGTGGTCTCGATAATGCCGTGCACAGCAAAGAAGTTCGAAGCGCAGAGGCCGGAGATGTCGAGTAGCGGATACGCGGACATCGACGTGGTGCTCACCGTCAGGGAACTGGCCAGGATGATCAAGCAGGCGAGTCTGGACTTCGAGGGGCTGCCGGTCGAAGAGTACGACGCTCCCTTCGGAATCACGACGGGCGCCGGTGTCATTTTTGGTGCGACCGGTGGCGTCATGGAGGCCGCTCTTCGTACCGCGTATGAGGTCATCACCGGGAAGACCCTCGAGAAGATCGATTTCGAGGGGGTTCGCGGCCTGGCGGGAGTCAAGGAGGCTGCGGTGGATGCCGGCGGCTTGAAGGTCAAGGTCGCGGTAGCGCACGGCCTCGGCAATGCGCGGAAGGTGCTCGACCTGGTGAGAGCCAAGAAGGCGGATTACCACTTCATCGAGATAATGTGCTGCCCCGGCGGATGTATAGGCGGCGGCGGGCAGCCCATCCCGACCAACACCGAGATCCGCGAGAAGAGGATAAGGGCCATCTACGAAGCGGATAGACGGATGACCCTCAGGAAATCTCACGAGAACCCCGCCGTGCAGGAGCTGTACAAACAGTTCCTGGGCAAGCCGCTCGGGCACAAATCGCATGAGCTCTTGCACACACACTACACGCCGCGGGGCGAGTACGGACAGGTGTGCGTCTAGGTTTCACCCGGCCCGCGTGGTTCGCCGCGCGGGCCGGCTGCAACATATGAACAAGACGGTTATCAGGAGGGAGGAGAGCAATCGTGGTGACCCCAAGGTTACCGTCTACCCCATGCCACAACGGCACGCACACAGCCGTCAGCGAGAATGCCGTTGCTGCCCGGATTATTGAGAACCACAAGATGCGCAAAGGCGCGTTGTTGCCTATTCTGAGCGACATCCAGAAGGAAATCGGATACGTTTCCGGCTCTGCCATGGTCCAGATAGCCGAAGCGCTGGGCATCCCCGCCAGCAAGATCTACAGCACGGCCACGTTCTACACGCTGTACGCCACCTCGCCCAAGGGGAGGAACGTGATCAGGGTATGTGAGAGCGCACCCTGCCACGTCGAAGGGGCGCAGGCGATCGTGGAGGCGCTCGAGAAGAACCTCGGGATCAAGATGGGTGGAACGACTCCCGATGGGCTGTTTTCGCTGGAATTCACGAGCTGCATCGGGGTCTGCGGGGTAGCGCCCGCCATCACGATCAACGATAGGGTGTACGGGAATCTGACACCCGCTATGATACCCCAGATTCTGGCCGCTTATAGGGCCACGGCGTAAGGAGGCGAAGAGAATGCAACTTCACCGCGCACACGTCCTGGTGTGTCACGGCAGCAACTGTGCGCTCAAGGCCCCCGCCGAGATCCTGAGGGCTTTCGATCTCTGGCTCAAGGAATTCGGGCTGGAGAAGGAGATCAAGGTGGTTGAGACGGGGTGCTTCGGGCTATGTGAACAGGGGCCCACAGTCGTCGTTTATCCCAGCGGCGTTTTCTATGCACGGGTTACCCCTGATGACGTGAAAGAGATAGTCGAGAGCCACCTCCTGAAAGGGAGGGTCGTCCAAAGGCTCATCTACCGCGTTCCAGAGAAGCCGTCGGTGCGGTTCTCGGACGCTGACTACTTCAAGAGGCAGGTTCGCGTCGTGTTACGGAACTGCGGTCTGATCGACCCCTACTCAATCGAGGAGTACATCGCGCGTGGAGGGTACCGCGGCTTCAGCAGGGCCCTGGGAATGACGCCGGCTGAAGTCATAGACGAGATCAAGAAATCAGGCCTCCGCGGGCGCGGCGGCGCGGGGTTCCCAACCGGAATGAAGTGGGGATTCGCGGCGTCGAGCAAGGTCTCCCCGCAGAAATACATCGTGTGCAACGCGGACGAAGGCGAACCCGGCACGTTCAAGGACCGGCTGATCCTCGAGGGGGATCCGTTCGGCCTCCTGGAAGGCATGATGATAGCGGGGTACGCGGTGGGCGCGAACCAGGGCTACGTGTACATCAGGGGAGAATACACGCTCTCCATCGAGCGGCTGGAGAAGGCCATCAGCGTCTCCAAGTCCATGGGCCTATTGGGAAAGAACATTCTTGGTTCGGGATTCGACTTCGACGTCGAGGTCAGAACGGGCGCCGGAGCGTACGTGTGCGGCGAGGAAACCGCCCTGCTGGAGTCGTTGGAGGGAGGGCGAGGGGAGCCCAGGATCAAGCCCCCGTATCCCACGGACCAGGGGCTTTGGGGTTGTCCTACCGTTATCAACAACGTCGAAACCCTGGCCAATGTCCCTGTCATCATGGATAAGGGCTGGGAGTGGTTCCGGGGCATGGGGACCTCATCCACGCCTGGCACCAAGGTGTTCACCCTGTGTGGAGATATCGTCAACGGCGGGCTCATCGAGGTTCCGATGGGGATAACACTGCGCGAAGTCATCTACGACATCGGCGGGGGGATTCCCCGTGGCCGGACTTTCAAGATGGCGCAGACCGGGGGGACATCCGGCGGTTGCCTTCCCCCATCGATGCTGGATATCCCGATGGATTACGACAAGTTGGCCGAAGCGGGAACCGCGCTGGGTTCCGGCGCGCTCCTCATCATCGACGATACTCATTGCATTGTGGATGTGGCGAAGTCGTTCGCCAAGTTCTTCGTCCACGAGTCCTGCGGGAAATGCGCTCCGTGCAGGCAGGGGACGATGCAGCTGTACAGGATTGTCGATAGGATCACGAAGGGCGAGGGCTCGGAGAAGGACATTTCCCTCGTGGAATCGCTTGCACAGGCCATGTACAAGGCGGCATTGTGCCCACTTGGACAGACTGCGCCGGTGCCGGTTATGAGTACGCTGAAGCACTACAGGGATGAGTATGAAGCTCACATCAAGGAGAAGCGTTGCCCCGCCGGGAAATGCGCAGCCTTGAGGCATTGATGATCAGCGACTCGCCCATACTGGACGCCCGGGACATGCGGAATAAAGCAGTCCTGTGGTGATGTGTGGGCGTGGTTGATTGATGGAAAAACCTCCTGATATAACTTGGGGTGGAAGAAACGCCCAAGGTTAGTACCAGGAGGTTGAGAAACCGGTGGATCAGAGA
>JBLNBR010000041.1:0-69164 GCA_050260105.1 Ignavibacteriales bacterium
CTCGTGTCACTGCTCGACCATCTACACTGCATTCAATATGCTTCATGAACCGCCGGATGCGGAACCGCATGTCCGGTGGTGTGGGAGGACAGCGGGGGTGACTCCGCCTCCTACCCGATCCGGGGGAGACTGCCGGTCCAGGTACACCGGGAGGGGGAGGACGGATGAGGATAGACAAGTTTCTGAAGGTGAGCCGGCTCATCAAGAGACGCACGGTGGCCCGGGAAGCCTGCGACGGCGGAAGGGTGTCCATAAACGGACGGCAGGCGAAGCCCGGAGCGGAAGTGCGCAACGGCGACACCGTGACGGTCGCGTTCGGTAACCGGACGATCAGGGTCGAGGTACTCGAGACGCGGGAAAGCGCGTCGCTGGAACAGGCCAGGCAAATGTACAGGGTGGTAGAGGAAACCATCCGCGGCATAACCTCCTGAGACGAGCATACGTATTAGCGAGGAGGGATTGCCCGTGGACGACAAGGACTTCGACCTCGCCAAGGACCACGAAATCCACATTGTCAACCGTGAGAGGGTAATGGTCCGCGGCGTGCTGCAGGTCGAAAGCTTCGATGACCAGGAGGTCGTGATGGACACCGACTACGGCCTGCTCACGGTGAGGGGGGAAGACCTCAAGATCAAGCAACTCGACGTGGACGACGGGAGCTTCTCAGTGGAGGGCGTCGTGCACGGGTTCCAGTACTCCCCCAACATGGGCGCCAGGGGAAGGCACAAAGGGAAAGGGTTGTTCGAGAGACTGTTCAGGTAGCCGGAGGGCCCGCCGTTGGAGCCGCTGGACATCCAACTATACCGGGTTTCCGTAATGGCCCTGGCGGGCGCCGCCGCCGGCCTGCTGCTGGACATTTACCGCATATTCAGGTGGGCCACGTCCCCGAGGGGCTTCCTCGTCTACCTCGAAGACCTGGTTTTCTGGCTCATCCTGACTCCCCTTTTCATCTTCTCGCTCCTCGTCTCTAACTGGGTGGATCTCCGCCTCTACGTGTTCGCAGGGTTCGGGCTCGGGCTGGGGTCGTACCTGCTTCTCGCCAGTCCAGTGGTAATCCTCGTGTTCAGGTTCATCGTCCGCGTTCTCGAGCGGGTTGGGGCAGCCGTGAAGCGGGCGATCCGGCGCGTGTCCGGGCGTGCGCTCACGCTAATCAGGAGAATCCGCTCCGCTTCAAGGCCGGATTCCCGGATTGCGCGGATGGCTGGCGCAGCCCTTGCGAGGCTCAGGACACTGTTCCACCGCCACTGAAAACCCTCCTGGCACGATCGCCGCCCGGCCTCACTTCCTCCACAACGGACTGTACAAACAGGAGCGACTATTCTATAATACAATCAGATTCGATCGTAATCAGTCACAGTCGATAGAGGGGGTGTAGGCGAGACAGGTGCTTCCATCCGGTCGGCAATGTGCCTATCCATGCTCCATACTGCTGAGAATGGAGGATGTGTCATGACGAGTGGGGTGGCTCCGGGAACAGCGCCCGGGCCGGGCGTCGACTTCAGGGCAAGGGTTCAGCAGATTGGCGGCTTCATGGCCGGCATGGTGATTCCGAACATAGGCGCTTTCATCGCCTGGGGCCTGATTACGGCTTTCTTCATTCCCACCGGCTGGGTGCCCAATGAGTCTCTGGCGAAGCTGGTTGGCCCGATGATCGTCTACCTGCTGCCCTTGCTCATTGGGTATACCGGTGGCCAACAGGTTCATGGTGTGCGAGGCGCTGTCGTTGGGGCCGCGGCGACCATGGGCGTGGTGGTGGGGTCGGAGGTGCCGATGTTCATCGGCGCAATGATCATGGGCCCGCTCGGCGGCTGGCTGGTGAAGAAACTCGATGAGCGGTTGGAGGGCAGAATTCCGGTTGGCTTCGAGATGCTGGTAAACAACTTCTCGGCCGGAATTCTGGCCGCCATACTCGCGTTGTTGGCGTTCAAGGGCGTCGGCCCGGTAGTGCTTTCGCTCAACAAGGTTCTGGAGTCGTCCGTTGATGCGATAGTGAAGGCGGGCCTGCTGCCGCTGGCTTCGATTTTCATCGAACCCGGAAAGGTTCTATTCCTCAATAACGCAATAAACCATGGCGTCCTGGCCCCGCTGGGCGTTGCACAGGCCAAAGAGTTCGGGAAGTCCATCTTCTTCCTGCTCGAAACCAACCCCGGGCCCGGCCTGGGACTACTCTGCGCCTACTGGATCTTCGGCAAGGGCACCGCCAAACAGTCCGCACCCGGCGCGGTGGTCATCCATTTCCTCGGAGGCATTCACGAGATCTACTTCCCGTATGTTCTCATGAAGCCGTTGACCATTCTTGGTGTCATAGCCGGCGGCATGAGCGGCGTATTCACATTTGTCCTGCTCAAGGCCGGCCTAGTCGCTACTCCCTCACCCGGCAGCATTTTCGCGGAGTTGGCCATGACACCGAAGGGTGGGCATTTCGCCGTCATTTCCGGCATCCTGGTTGCGGCGGTTGTGTCGTTCCTGGTAAATGGTGCTATCATTAAGGCATCGAAGGACTAGGTAGGGGGTCGGAGGGGGTGGCCGCGGTGGGGGTTGTCAACGGAGCGCAGGTACACAAGATCATATTTGCCTGCGAGGCCGGTATGGGTTCCAGCGCACTGGGGGTTTCACAACTCCGGTCCAAGCTGAACAAGGCCGGATTGAGTCATGTCGAGGTGACGCATCTCCCAGTCCATCGACTGCCGGCCGACGCTCAGGTGGTAGTGGTCCACAGCGGGCTGGCCGCCAGGGCCAGACAGGCTGCCCCCGGAGCAGCCGTTGTCGCCTTCAAGAACTTTCTCATGATGCCGGAGGTCGATGACCTGATAGCCAGGATCAAGGCCGGCCAGGATATCGTGGGCTAGGCGGTGAGCGCGTGACGACTGCGATTCTTGATCCCGGCCGTGTCGTCCTTGGCGCCACTGCCCGGGACAAGACCATGGCCATCGAAATGGTTGGAGGTTTGCTGGTCCGCGATGGCCTGGCGGACGAGGGTTATGTACAATCCATGCTGGAACGGGAGGCATCGATGAGCACGTACGTGGGGAGTGGCATAGCCATTCCCCACGGAATGACGGCGGATCTCGTGCGGGAAACCGGTCTCGCCCTGGTGCAGTTCCCGGCGGGCGTCAAGTTCGGGGACGAGATTGCGCACGTTCTCATCGGGATAGCGGCTAAGGGCGATGAGCATCTGGGCGTCCTGTCGAACCTGGCCGAGGTCCTGAAGGACGGATTCACCGCCGGGCGCCTGTGCAGGGCCACATCAAGCCAGGAAGTGATGGATCTACTTTGCAGGCCGTCGTCATGGGAAGGAGAGAGACCGTGAAAGCCGCGGTTCTGTATGGTCCGGAACAGCTGATGCTGGAGGACTTGCCTGTCCCGCAAGCGCGGGAGGGTGAGATAGTGATAAAGGTGAAGTCCTGCGCGATCTGCGGGAGCGATGTCCGCATATATCACCACGGGCACGCCAACATCAGGCTACCCCAGGTCATCGGGCACGAGATCGCCGGGGTTGTTGCGGACGTGGGACGGGGCGTGACGGAGTTCCGGGCGGGAGACCGGGTCGCAGTCGCACCGGCGATTCCGTGTGGGACGTGCTACTATTGCCGCCGGGGTCAGCAGACGGTCTGCGATAACCTGGAATCCATCGGCTATCATTACGGGGGCGGGTTCGCGGAATACTGCCGCATACCCCGGAGAGCTGTAATGCAGGGCAACGTTCACATCATCCCCGACCGGGTCGACTACGACGATGCGGCCGTGGCGGAACCGCTGGCATGTGTGATCAACGGCCAGGAGATCGCGCACATCGGACTTGGGGACGTTGTGACGGTTATCGGAGCGGGACCCGTGGGCTGTATGCACGTTCAACTGG
Source organism: Ignavibacteriales bacterium (assembly GCA_050260105.1). GTDB lineage: Bacteria > Bacillota > Sulfobacillia > JABLXB01 > JABLXB01 > SM1-B181. The sequence goes on from JBLNBR010000041.1 coordinate 3,860, forward strand.
CCAGGAACCTCGGGGCCCTCAAGACGATCCTGGTCGAGATGAACCCTGAGCGCTTGGAAATGGCCCATGTTGCCGGTGCAGATTTGTATGTGGATTCGTCCCGGGAGGATGCCATCGAGGCTGTGATGGGCGCCACGGCCGGGCACGGCGCCGACGTAGTCATTGTGTCGTGTCCCTCGGGTGCAGCCCAGCAGCAAGCCATAAGAATGGCGCGCAAGAGGGGACGCGTGAGCTTCTTCGGTGGGTTGCCCAAGGATAGGTCCGTTATCGAGTTCGATTCAAACCTGGTCCATTACAGGGAACTATTCGTTCTCGGCGCGTACGGGTCGACGCCCCGGCAGAATGAGATCGCGCTCCGGATGATCGCCGCCGGCGGCATCGACTTGAAGCGCATCATCACTCACCGGATCGGGCTCGAGGAGATCGAGCGGGGGATGGATCTGATCGAAAATGGCAAGGCCCTGAAAGTATGTGTGAGCCAATAGGGAGGACCCACTAAGACAGGCTGGAAGGAACGACGATAATGCCGAAGGCCGTGACCGTCACGTTGAATCCCGCGATTGATCGCACGATAGTATTGGACTCCCTGGTCCGTGGCCGGCTCAACCGTTCCAGGATAGTCCGGGTTGACCCCGGGGGAAAGGGGATCAACGTGGCGCGCGTTGCGCGGCGACTGGGAGTGGATGTTCGCGCCGCGGGACTGTTGCCCGCCGGAGGCGGTGAACTGATCAAGTCCTGTCTGGAGCATGAGAACATACCGTTCGAGTTTGTGGAGGCCCCCGGAGAAGTACGGTGTAATCTCAAGATCGTTGAAGCGGACGGCGCCCAGACCGAGATCAACGAGCCGGGGCCGGAGGCGCCTGCGGCCGCCGGCGGCAAGGTTCTCAAGGGACTGGCGACAATGGTCGAGCCCGGCGATGTCGTTGTGCTGGCAGGTAGCCTGCCACAGGGTCTGGAACCGGACTTCTACGCCAGGCTGGTCGACGTCTTGAATGCCCGCGGCGTCTCGACTATCCTGGATACCGATGGAGAACCTCTCCGGTTCGGGGTCTACGCCCGGCCGGCGCTGGTCAAACCCAACCGCCATGAGGCGTCCGAGCTGTTGGGCAGGGCTCTGGATGATATGCAGAGCGTCTTGCTCGCCGCAGAGGATATTCGCTCCATGGGCGCCAAGATGACGGTCATCTCACTTGGATCCGAGGGAGCGATCCTGGTTTCCCCGCAGAAACGACTGTGGGCGGCGGCGCCAAGCGTGGAGGTCAAGGGCACGGTGGGTTCGGGGGACGCCATGGTCGCCGGCCTGGTTTGGGGCATGTTGCACGGGTCGGACCCCGAAACCATGCTGAAGCTCGCCACCGCCGCCGGCACGGCCTCGGCATCGACCTTGGGCACCGCGGGATGCTCAGCTGAGGACATAAGGGGATTCGAGCGCCGGGTCGCGATTCAAAGCTTCTAGACTTGAGAGGAACGATATCCAGGGGGTACTCGGATGGGGCCGGAGAAGAACGGGCTGTTTGCAGAGGAACGACACCAGAGGATCGTGGAACTGCTCAGGCAGGACAACCGCATCACTGTGAGCGGGCTCGTGGACCTGCTCAACGTATCTGAGGCGACTATTCGCAGGGACCTCCGGTATCTGAAAATGAAGGGGTTGATAACACGAACCCACGGAGGGGCCATCCTGGCAGAGGGGACCGGTTTTGAGCCCACGATGCTCGAGAAAGAGGAGCAATTCCGGGCCGAAAAGGAACGCATAGGGCGCTTGGCGGCCGGCCTGATCGAGGACGGAGACACGGTGATCCTCGACGGTGGAACGACCACCGTCGAGATTGCCAGGAACCTGAGGAACCGCGAGGGCATTACGGTGATTACCAACGCGATCAACGTGTGTACTGAGCTGGCGAGATCAGACATGGACATCATACTGATCGGGGGTAGCCTGAGAAAACCCACCCTAACCCTCGTCGGATCCCTTGCCGAGGCCACCCTGAAGCAGTTTCACGTCGATAAGGTGTTCCTGGGAATGAACGGTGTCTCAGTATCCCATGGGCTGACGACTCCCAACTTGACTGAGGCCCAGGCAAAGCGCCTCATGCTCGAACAGGCCGAGACAGTAGTCGTGGTTGCGGACCACAGCAAGATTGAAAAGACATCCCTTGTTACCGTCGCGGGCATATCGGAAGTGGATGTCCTCGTCACCGACGACGGCATTTCTCGGGAACAGAAGCAAGCCTTCGAAGACTCGGGTGTCCGAGTCCTCATAGCCGGCGCTTGTTGACGGGCCTCGATCAGCAAGTGTAGAATAGTTGCTGGTACAAACAAAACTACAGACCCATGTTGACATTCCGAGTCGAAGCCCCTAAAGCGCGATCCGCCAGGGGGCGGGACCGTCAGGGTGTTGCTGGAAACGGCGGCGCCTCCCGCGATTGGAAAGGAAGTCACTGGAGCCACCACCTGCGGGGGAATGGTGGCTTTTTTCGTGTGGATCGCGAACACCCCCGGGGTGAGCCTCGGCATGCGGCTGGGCCAACGGAGGAGTGGTAATCATGAATCCCGGCAGACCGGCGTTTCCATCGAAGGCTGTAGCCGCGGCGTGCCTGGTCGCCGCCGTAGTCACGCTGCTCGTGGCGGGCTGTTCGAAGCCGAAAGAACGGACACCCCTCGTGCTTGCGACTACTACCAGCACGGCTGATACAGGCCTGCTCAGCGTGTTGAACCCCGCGTTCGAGGCGAAATACCCATATCAGGTGAAGACGATAGCGGTGGGTACGGGAGAGGCGCTCAAGCTGGGCGAGAAGAAGGAAGCGGACGTCCTCCTTGTGCACGCGAGGAGCAGCGAGGACAAGTTCATGGCCGATGGATTCGGAACAAGGCGCCTGGACGTCATGTACAACGACTTCGTGATAGTGGGGCCCAAGGACGACCCCGCCGGAATAAAGGGGCTGAAGCCCGAGGATGCCCTGCGGAAGCTGTCGTCGGAGGCGAAGACGCCGTTCGTCACCCGCGGCGACGATTCCGGCACCCACAAGAAGGAGAAAGAACTGTGGAAGGCGGCCGGCGCGAAGGCCGAGGGGGCGTGGTACATATCGACGGGCCAGGGTATGGGCGCCACGCTGAAGATCGCCAGCGAGAAGAAGGGGTATACGCTCACTGACCGCGGTACCTACCTGGCCACCAAGGGCCTGGAGCTCGACGTCATTATCGAGAAGTATCCCTCCCTGCTCAACCCGTACGGGGTTATCGAGGTCAAGGGGGCCAAGAACGCTGAAGGGGCGAAGGCGTACGCCGACTTCATTACCTCAGCTGAGGGACAGAAGATCATCGCTGAGTTCGGGAAGGACAAGTTCGGCCAGGCGCTCTTCGTCCCATCGGCCACAAAGTGAGGGTGCCCGTTGGGGTCCATTGTTGAAGCATTCGTACAAGCCCTGAGATTGCTGGCGTCGCTTGACGCCGGAGTCATGGAGATTGCCGTGCTGTCCCTCCAGGTCTCGGGGACGGCCACGGCGATCTCCATCCTTCTCGGGATTCCCGTGGGGGTCTTCCTCGCCCTCAACCGCTTCCCGGGGAGAAACATCGTCCTGGGCCTGGTCAACACCGGCATGGGCCTGCCCCCGGTGGTGGTCGGCCTGGTCGTGTCCATGTTTTTCTGGAGGAGCGGCCCGTTCGGGTTCCTCGAGATCATGTATACGCCCACCATCATGGTGGTGGCGCAGGTGTTGATAGCATTCCCCATAGTAACGGGCCTCACCTTCGCCGCCATCCAGCAGATCAACCCGAGGCTACGCCTTCAGGCGATGGCGCTGGGCGCGAGCAGGCTCCAATCCCTCGCCCTGCTGATGAGGGAGGCGAGACTGCCCATGCTCGCGGCGATCATGGCGGGGTTCGGCGGCGTGGTGTCGGAGGTCGGGGCCGTGATGATGGTCGGGGGAAACATCGAGGGGCAGACGCGCGTTCTCACAACGGCCATGGTCCTCGAAAGCAGGAAGGGCAACTTCGAAATAGCCCTGGCACTGGGCATTCTGCTCCTGTCACTGTCGTTCCTGGTGAATTTTGCGCTCACGTGGATACAGCAAAAGGGGGCGAGGAAATGGATCAACCCCTGATTGCGGTGTCCAACCTCGTCCAGTCGTACGACGGGCAACCGGTGCTCGACATAGAGAACCTGCGCATCAACCAGGGAGATGTGCTCGCGCTGCTTGGGCGGAACGGTTCCGGAAAGAGCACCCTACTCAGGATGCTGAGCCTGCTCGAAAAACCGGCGTCGGGCGAGATCCTGTTCCACGGCAGGCGCCTCGCTTCCGAGAAGGAACGGTTCGAGCAGCGCAGGCGAATGGCGATGGTGTTCCAGGAGCCCCTGCTTTTCAGCGGGACAGTGGCATACAACGTTTCGTACGCGCCTGCTGTGCGCGGATTGCCGCACGATGTGATCGCAGAAAGGTGCGAACGCGCGTTCTCACTGCTGGGCATCGAACACCTCGCTTCGCGCAGGGTGGAAACGCTCTCCGGCGGTGAGGCGCAGCGAGTCAGCCTGGCCAGGGCGCTCGCGGGAGAGCCCGAGATACTCTTCCTGGATGAGCCGATGGCCAACCTGGACAATCCCACAAGGGTGGCGTTCAGGCGGGACCTGACGAGGGTACTCGCGCACCTGCGCGCCACTGCCGTGTATGTGACCCACGAGGTAAGCGAGGCCTTGTACCTGGGCAACCGCATCGCCGTCATGAGCCGTGGAAGGCTGGTGCAGGACGCGGCGCCGGCGGAGGTGTGGAATCACCCGGCCAGCCCCGAGGTTGCTTCGCTGGTGGGAGTGGATGACCTCCTGCGCGGCGTCGTCCAGGGCTCGGCCGGGGGATTCACCCGCGTGCGGTGCGGCGACACGGATATCCTGTCGACCTCCAGGGCCCCCGCCGGCGCGGAAGTCATGGTGTGCGTAAGGCCGGAGCATGTGCTGGTGGGGGACTCCTTCCGTGGCGAAAGGACCCCGGAGCAGGGCGATAGGGATTCCAACCAGGATAACCGGCTTGCAGGCGTGGTGGTCAGCGTCGAGCCCCTGGGCACGATTACCGCCATTACCCTGAATTGCGGGTTCGCAATCACTGCCCACGTAATCGGGCAGCCCGGGCAGGACTTGAACCTGAGTCCGGGCGCGAGGGTGTGCGTGCGCATCTCCCCCGGTCACGTGCACCTCATCGAGGTGGGGAAAGACAACCGGCCGGCGTAACCGGACGATTGGCGAGAAGGAGTGGCGGGCGGACAGCTCGCCACCCTGTTTTTCCCCGGCGCGGAGCGATGCAAGGTGGCGGCGGCCACCATGTCAAATATCGACCTCAGGGACACGGTTACGCATTTCGGATTGGCGGATGCCTGCGATGGGGACCTACAGGCGCTGAATCCCTGCGGGAGGTGGACGGGTTGTGGGGCGTTGGAGGGCTCAGGGAAACCGCCCAGCAAGTGAGCAGCGCCATCGCCGCTGTACTGGGACTTGAAGTGGAAGTAGTCGATGAGGATCTCATCCGGATCGCTGGGACGGGGAAGTATCGCTCACGCGTTGGACAGTCGCTTGAACACGAAGGCGCGGCGTACAAGCGGGTCATGGCGACGGGGCGCGGGATGCTCGTCTTGACCCCGGGCAAGGAGTCCATCTGCCAGGAATGCCCCAGCTGCGGGACCTGTGAGGAGAAGGCCGAGCTGTCAGCGCCCATCCTGGTCGAGGGGAAAGCGGTCGGCGTCATCGGCCTCATTTGCTTTGATGAGGAACAACGGCAGCGGCTCATGGCCCGAATCGAGCATCACCAGAACTTCATCAGCCACATGGCCGGTCTTCTCGCGGGAAAGGTGATGGAAGTCCGGCTGTGGGAGGAAGAACGCCTGGCGGCGCAAGAGATCAAGATGCTGCTCGACCGCATATCGGATCCCGTGGTTGCGGTCGACAGGGACGGGAGGCTCGTTCACTGTAACCTCCCCGCCGGTAGGCTCCTGGGGATTGAGAGTCATGGCGAAGACAGGCCAGCGGGTGAGCAGCGATTGTCTGACCAGATCGAGGGATTGGCGTTTCTAAACGGGATGCTTGCGACACAGGAGGAGTTCGAGGAGAAAGAGATGTTCCTGGATTTCGGACAAGGAGAGAAGCCATACCTTGTATCGGCCGCGCCGCTCAGGGGCGACGGCGACGTGCTTGGCGCCATGGCGACGTTCCGCCCGCTGGCGGAACTGCATCGTTGGGCATACAACCTCACTCAGGCGGAGGACTCGTTCGCCCTCGACGGAATAGTAGGCTCCAGCGAGGCAATCCGCCGCTTGAAGGAGAAGGCGTTGAAAGTGGCCGGGAGCCGGTCCACGGTGTTGATCCTTGGGGAGAGCGGGACCGGTAAGGAGCTCGTGGCGAGAGGAATACACCATTCGAGCCCCCGGGCGGGTCACCCATTCATCGTTGTCAACTGCGCCGCAATTCCGGATGAGCTTCTCGAGAGTGAACTGTTCGGCTACGATGAAGGAGCGTTCACCGGTGCGCGACGACAGGGCAAGCCGGGCAAGTTCGAGCTCGCCGATACGGGGACCCTTTTCCTCGATGAGATCGGGGACATGCCCCTACATCTGCAGGGGAAATTGCTCAGGGTGCTTCAGGACAAAGAGGTGGAGAGGCTGGGAGGGACCAGACCGAGGCCCGTGGACGTGAGAGTGATAGCGGCCACGAACAGGGATCTCAAGGACAAGATCGCGCACAAGGAATTCCGTGAGGACCTCTACTTCAGGCTCAACGTGATACCCCTGGTTATCCCGCCGCTGCGGGACAGGCCCGAAGACATCGTGCTCCTGGCCAGGCATTTCACTGCGAAATATGGGCGGGTACTGGGCAAGCGGCTCGTGGATGTCTCTGGGGACGCGCTCGGGCTGCTGGAGGCGTACCCCTGGCCTGGAAACGTACGCGAGCTCGAGAACGCGATCGAGTACGCCGCCAATCTCGAGACGTCACCGGTGATCCGTGTTCCGAGCCTTCCTGAGGCCATTCGCATCGGCGCGCAGGGCCAGGCGACCGGGCCCTCCGGAGGGCAGGACTTGAGCCTGGCGGCGATGGAGGCCCGGCTGATAAGGGAAGCCCTTTCAAGACATGGAACTACCTACAGGGGGAAGTGCGCTGCCGCCAGGGATCTGGGGATCGGCATCGCAACGCTGTACAGGAAAATGAACCTCCACGGGGGCGACCTATCAAAATGAGATGAGTTGTATCGAAATGATAGAAGGACCAGCGGCTGACCCCGGCCTGGACCGCGGGCACTGGGGGTAGGATGCCGGAGACGAGCGACGGGGTTTGTATCATAATGATAGAGCGCGAGGCCTATCTGCGCTGCGGTGAAACGGATGCAGAGCAGGTAGGCCTCGTTTTGAGCCTGTGGACGCGCTGTGGCATGGGAAATGCAACGCATGAAAAGTGCAACAAATGGGGTCAGGTCAGTGACTCGTTGGAGGCCGATGATGGGTACTGTGGCGGGACTCCGGTGCGTATCCTGCGGGCGTGTGTATCGTGAGAGGGAAGTGGACTATACCTGTCCGGTGTGCGGTTTGGATGGAACGTTGGACGTGTTATACAACCTGGACTCGATCCGGGAGGTGTTCACCCGCGAGGCACTCGCGTTGAACAGGGAGTATAGCCTGTGGAGATACTGGCCCATATTGCCTGTCAGGAATCGCGAGAATGTGCAACCGGTTGCCGTCGGGTGGACGCCCCTCTACCGGGCGAACCGCATTGCGGCCAAGTATGGTGTGATGAGTGTCTACGTCAAGGACGATGGGCGGAATCCCACGGCTTCCCTCAAGGACAGGGCGAGCGCCGTCGGGGTGGCGAAAGCCCTGGAGTACGGGCGCACGGTTGTCGCGTGTTCCTCGACGGGCAACGCTGCGAGTTCCCTGGCGGGCCTGGCGGCCGTGGCCGGACTCGATTGCTTCATATTCGTGCCCAGGACGGCGCCGGATGCCAAGATCACCCAGCTCCTCATCTATGGCGCCCATGTCGTACTTGTAGATGGTACCTACCATGACGCGTTCGAACTCTCCATGCGGGCGATTGAGCGGTTCGGCTGGTACAATCGCAATTGCGCAATCAACCCGTATCTTGTCGAGGGAAAGAAGACGTGCGGCCTTGAGATCGCCGAACAGCTTCAGTGGGAGGTTCCGGACTGGGTGTTCATCGCCGTGGGCGACGGGTGCTGCATCAGCGGGCTTCACAAGGCGTTCGAGGATCTCAAGGCACTCGGGCTCATCGAGCGCGTGCCGAAGTTGTGCGGGGTGCAGGCCGAAGGCTGCCAGCCAATATACAGGGCCTTCAGGGATGGAGCGCACCGCGTGCAGTTCGGAGATGCCGCCACGCTCGCCGACAGCATTGCCGTAGGGGCCCCCCGGAACTGGGCCAAGGCTCTGAGGGCGGTTCGTGAGAGCGGTGGGCGCATGGTGACTGTGAGCGACCAGGATATCCTCGACTCAATGAGGGAACTGGCCAGAGAGGTTGGCGTGTTCGGCGAACCAGCAGGGGCCGCCGGCTTCGCAGGGTTCCGGAAAGTGGCCGGCGAGGGAGCCCTCAGAGCCACTGACAGGGTTGCGGTAGTGGTGACCGGCAACGGCCTCAAGGATGTCGCGGCTGCGAGAAGGGCATGCGGTGAAGCGATCACGATAAGGCCTGACATCGATGAATTCGTCCGGAAGATGAATGAGGGAGGAAGGGTCCAGCGATGAGATTCGTCTGGGGACCGACATATGAAGAGATGCTGCATCCCGCCACTATCGCGCCCGGCGTGCGGGAGAGCGCGCTGGCGGCAAGAGAGCGCGACCCGCTCAACGAGATCAACCTCTACAACATCACGTGGATGCGGCCGGACGGCAGGGCGAGCCACATTGTCTTGCCCCGGGCGTTGACGGGGGTGGACGCCAACATAATCGTGCTGTTCGGGCGCGACTTCCCCACGAGGTCACACAAGGTGGGGGCGACGTACTCCGTGACGATGGAGCAGCAACTGCTCGGTGGTCTACGCCCCGGGCAACACACGATCGTGTTTCCATCCACAGGGAACTACGGGATAGGCGGGGCATGGGTCGGGCCGAGGATGGGGTACGACTCGCTGGTGATATTGCCTGAGCTGATGAGCGAGGAGCGGTTCAGGATAATCAGCGAATACGGGGCGAGATACATTAAGACGCCGGGCTGTGAGTCCAGTGTCAAGGAGATTTACGACAAGTGCCGGGAGTTGAGGCGGCGACCCGAGATAAGGGTCTTGAACCAGTTCGAGGTGATGGGAAACTACCGGTTCCACTACTACGTGACGGGGAACACGGTTGTCGAGCTCGTGGCCGATCTGAAGAAAAATGGGATTGGCAACGGCCGGTGCGCCGCGTTCGTGTCGGCGATGGGTTCCGCCGGGACCATCGCGGCGGGGGACCGGTTGAAGGAGGTATTCCCTGAGCACCTGATCGTAGGGCTCGAGCCGATACAGTGCCCGACGCTCTACAACAACGGGTACGGGGACCATGACATCCAGGGGATAGGCGACAAGCACGTAACGTGGATACACAACGTGCTCAACATGGATGCGTTGATGTGCGTTGACGACATGGAATCGAAATTGGGGCTGCAGCTCCTTACCGATCCCGTGGGGATGGAGTATCTGTCTAGCCAGGTGGGGATAGACGAGGGCGTCGTGCGCGAGATGTCGACGATATTCGGGATTTCCGGTATATGCAATGTGCTCGGCGCCATCAAGACTGCGAAGTACTACCGCATGGGCAGCCGCGACAACATCGTTACGGTGGCTACAGACTCGATCGATCGATACCACTCGGTAATGGCGGCCCTCGACCGCACCCATGGCAAGATGTGCCGTGAAAAGGCGGCAGCCCGGTACGAGGCCGTTTTCCGCGGCGTCAAGATCGACTACGTCCAGGAAGGGACGCGCGACAACCGTGACAGGTGGTTCAATCTGAAGTACTACACGTGGGTCGAGCAACAGGGCAAGACGGTGGCTGAGCTGAACGCGCAGAGGAGCCAGGCATGGTGGGCCGAGGAGCGTGCGAAGGTGCGCGAAGTCGACCGCTTGTTGATGAAGGCGCGGCAGGGAGGTTCTGGCGATTAGCGTGATTCCGCGGCCGGTACGGAGTCTGCATGTCATGCCTTGGAGGGATGTGGTTTGACCCAAAGGACGGAGAAAGGCCTGCCGGAGGATGTCCTCAGGGCCGCAGCGCGCTATGAGGGAGACATCGTGAGGTTCCTCCGGGACATCGTGGCCATACCCAGTCCCAGCTGTAGGGAGAAGCGGGTGGTGGAGCGGATAGCAGAAGAAATGGCGGAGGCCGGCTTCGACGAGGTGTTCATCGACAAGATCGGCAATGCCGTCGGACGCATCGGCCGGGGGCCCAGGTTGATTATGTATGACGCGCACATCGACACGGTCGGCATCGGTGACCCGTCCCAATGGGCGCACGATCCGTATCTAGGCAAGGTCGAGGATGGAAAGGTATACGGGTTGGGAACGGTTGACGAGAAGTCGGCCATCGCCTCCATGGTGTATGGCGGGCGCATCATCAAGGAACTCGGGCTCGAAGAACGCTTCACGCTGTATGTGGTTGGGATCGTGCAGGAAGAGGATTGCGACGGGTGGGCGTCACGCGTTTTCGTCGAGAGCCTTGGCAGGAAACCGGATGCGGTGGTGATCGGCGAGCCGACCGACCTGAGGGTCTATCGCGGGCATCGCGGGCGGTGCGAGATCAAAGTCACCGTCAAGGGTAGGGCCTGCCACGCGAGCGCCCCTGAGCGCGGCGACAACGCGGTCTACAAGATGTGCCGCATCGTGGAGGGTATTCAGAGACTCCAGCACCGCTTGAAGGACGACCCCTTCCTTGGCAAAGGCACCATCGCAGTCACGCGCATTGAAAGCAAGTCCGGCTCGCTGAACGTGGTGCCCGACGAATGCGCAATCTACATCGACCGCAGAATGACGGTTGGTGAGGACCCAGAGAGTTCGCTCACCGAGATCAGATCGCTGCCGGGGGCCGAGGAGGCCCATGTTGAGCTGTTGACTTACGAGACGCCGAGCCACACGGGCTACGTTGAGAAAGTGCCGAAGGAGTACCGGACATGGGTCACCGCGGAGTCTCACCCCGTTGTTCTTGCGGGAGTCCGCACGGCGGAGACGCTCTTCGGTGAAAAGCCCGTCGTCGACAAGTGGACCTTCAGCACGGATGGCGTGACGCTGGCGGGGGTGTTGGGAATCCCCGCGATAGGGTATGGTCCCGGCAATGAAGTCCTGGCGCACACGGTCCGCGAGTACGTCCCCGTCGAACAACTGGTGAAGGCGGCCGCCTTCTACGCCTTGTTTCCCAGCGTACTCAGCGAGACGGAACCGGCTTAGTCCGGTGTTCGGGCCTGACGACGATACTGCAGGAGGGTGATGGAGTTGCACTCGCTGTACAGAGGCAAGCATTTCCTGACAACGCAGGACTGGAGCAAGGAAGAACTTGAGATGATCTTCTCTCTGGCTGCCCGGCTCAAACAGGAGCGAGCCAGCGGACAATACCACGACCACATTCTGCGGGCCAAGACGCTCTTCATGATCTTCTTCGACAACTCGACCCGCACGAGGAATTCCTTTGAGGCGGGAATCACACAGCTTGGCGGCCATGCGCACGACCTCACGCCCGACAAGCTCCAGATATCCCACGGTGAAAGCGCGAAGGACACCGCGAAGGTGTTGTCGAGATTCGGCGACGCTATCGCGATCCGGTACTGCGTCTACGGTGAAGGCAACAAATACATGCGCGAGATGGCGGAAAACTCCAGCGTGCCGGTCTTGAACATGCAATGCGACGTGTACCATCCATTCCAGATCCTGGCTGACTACTTGACGATCCGGGAACGCTTCGGGTCGAACACGAGAGGGCTGAAATTGGTGGTCTCCTGGACATCTGCTCCCAAGTACGTACGCCCCATTTCGGTTCCCCAGAGCCTCATCCTGATGATGCCGCGCTTCGGCATCGACGTCACGCTGGCGCATCCGAAAGAATTCGTCCTCATGCCGGAGATCGTCGACCAGGCCAAGAAGAACGCGGAAGAGGCCGGAGCGAGATTCGAAATCGTCGATGACATGGAATACGCCTTCAGGGACGCCGATGTCGTGATTCCGAAGAGCTGGGGGCCGCTTGTCCACACCCAGGATAAGCAAGAAGGCGTCAACCTGATCAGCAAGTACCCCAAATGGACCTGCGATTCCCGCATGATGGGCCTGGCGAAGAAACATGCGGTCTACATGCACCCGCTGCCCGCCGATCGTGGCTTTGAGGTCAGCGACGAGGTGATCGACGGGCCGCAGTCGGTGGTGTTCGACGAGGCAGAGAATAGACTGCACGTCCAGAAGGCGCTCATGGCCCTGGTCATGGGCGGACGCCCATGACAGTTCGCCTCTGACGGGTGCCTCTGACGGGCGCCCTGGATGCAGGCGCCACTCATTTCTGAGGGGGTGGGAGAGGATCGCACGGATGGGGGATGCCTTAGCAGGGACCCCAGGGTATGAATGGTTCGACGTTCCGATCATTCGGATGATTGGAGGTTGAGTCCATGCAGGCCGGAGTATTGATGATCGTTATTGTCTACTTGATCGGCATGCTGGCGGTCGGTTTGTACGCCAATACCAGATTGAACAAGACCAGTGAGGATTACCTGCTTGCAAGCAGGGCGCTTCCTGCGATAATGGTGGCTGCCAGCCTGTCCGCCAACAACATCGGGGGCGGAAGCTGCGTAGGCGTGGCGAGCCGTGTGTACGGGCCGTGGGGCATCTCGGCAGGCTGGTATGTCCTGGCCGCCGGGATAGGCATTGTGCCCATGGCGTTCCTGGCCAAGGCGCTGAGGAAGACCCTCGCCTTCACTATTCCCGAAGTCGTAGGCAAGAGGTTCGGCGCTCCGAGCCACGTCATCACGTCCGTCGTGAACATATTGGCCATGTTCGCCCTTACCGCTGGCCAGATGGGGGCGTCGGGCACGATAATCTCCGCCATAACGGGGCTTCCGCTGAACACCGCGATCCTTGCCGCCGGCGTCGTGTGCATTGCATACACGGTGGTCGGAGGCCTTTGGGCCGACGCCATCAGCGACTTCGTCCAGTGGATCGTGTTATTCTTCGGTCTGCTGATCGCGCTACCGTTTGTCATCTCCAACGCCGGCGGGTGGAGCGCAATCGTATCGAAAGTCCCTCCGGCCAAGTTGTCGTTGACTGCGCTCGGCTGGCCCATGATCCTGAGCCTCTGCTTCAACTACTTCGTCACCTTTGTTTCCGGCCCGGAGATGGTATCGCGGATTTACGCCGCGAAGAATGAGGAAGAAGGGTTCAAGGCGACGCTCATGTCGGCCCTCTTCATGGGTGTATACGCATTCGTGCCTGCCCTGATAGGATTGGCCGCCTTCGCCGTGTTCCCGACGATAAATGGGAACCTGGCCATGGCCACGGCCGCAACAAAGCTGGTGCCCCCGGTGATCGGCGGGCTGATCTGCTCGGCCATCATCAGCGCTACCCTGTCCAGCGCGGACTCGGACATGCTCTGCGCGTCGACAATCATAGTCAAGGACCTCTACCAGAAGTACATACACCCGGATTGCCCGGACCGGACCATCATGACCATGACCAAGGCCTTCAACGTCGTAGTAGGCCTCCTGGCGCTGTGGGTCGCGCTGTTCCAGATCAACATCATCACGCTGAACACCTTCGCGTTTATGCTGAGGTCGGCGGGACCTTTTGCGGCGTTCGCGCTGGGCCTTGTATGGAAGGGCGCGTCCAGGAACTCGGGTATCGTCTCGATCATCCTGGGAAGTATCGGCGGCATCTGGTGGCAATCCCGCCCGGCGGACCTTCAGTTCGGCATCATGCCCATAGTGATCGGCTCGGCTATAAGCTGTGTGGCATTCGTCCTCACAACGGTGGCCGAGAAGGCCATGGGCGGCGAAAGCGCTCCTATGCTCGAAGACATTCCGAAGTAGCGGGCGTAATCCCGGCTGAGAAAATGCTGCAGGGCCCCGCGTTCGCGCGGGGCTCATTCCATGTTCACCCCATCCCGCATTTGCCGGGGATGCTATCGCCCCCCGGCCCAGCGGATCCCAAATGACAGGCCCCGCCGTTTGTGGAGTGTCGACAAAGGATTAGTCCCAAGACAGCCAAAATTCAGTATCCAATGGCTTGATGGAGTTGAATGCGTTGTCCGCCGGTCTTCGTTGTCTTCCCGCGACCATCAGCGGCCGACATTTCCACTCGCTCCTGGCCACCGGTCACTGGCCGGACACGCGGGTTCACAGTGTTTTTCGAAGGGTGGTCAACATCCGGTCCGGAAACCGCCTGCTTTCGGTGACCGGTCCCGGCATTGGCAACGCAGCCGGTTTCCTCGTTGTAGACCTACCGGAGAACCTTGACTTCACGGGGCTTGGAATCCGGAAGGGGATGCCAGTCAGGCGGGAAGAGGACGGGATCCGAATAGGCGAAGTCCTGGTCGTCGATTGCCGGCGGTCGTCATTGTGGTGCGGACGGTCCCCGTCCGACCTCCTGTGGAGGAAGGAGGACCTGCCGCCGGCGAACCTGGCGGCCCTTCGCGGCGCTATCAGCCGCTGGGGGCTGGAGAGTAGCCTGGCTGGGACGGCGAGGCGTGACCAGTCCCTGCACGGGCGGTTAGAGCGGTTGGCTTCAGGGTTGCGCTGCACGCGGGACGGACTGCTGGAGGCGGCCGTGGCCGCGTTGATCGGGTACGGCGCGGGGTCGACCCCGGCGGGGGACGACGTGATGATTGGCCTCCTGGCGACTGCGAATGGGGGCGCGCAATACCGGAATTGCCGGAGAAGGTTGCACCGGGCCGTGGCCGCAAATCTCGGACACACCACCGGATTGAGTGGCTTTCTGCTGCGGCAGGCGATTGCCGGCGACTACCATGAGTATCTGCAGGAGGTCGTCTATGCCGTCGTCAGGGGAATACCCTCGAGTGTGATCGTGGCTGCCCGCAATCTGCTGCGGATGGGCGGTACCTCGGGTACGGACATGGCGACGGGTGTCTACTCCGGCTTCGATTGGCTATGCGGGCGGGAAACAGGGTTCGAAGGACTCCATTGATGCCATCAATCGATGCTATCAGGTGAACAAAGCGGGGGTTCTGGGGTGCTGACTAAGACTATCGTGAAGTCCGGCGTCTACTACGATTCTGCTACCTTGATGCGCATTTCCGGCCGGGTATCCGGGCTGGAGGGCGTCAAGGATGCCCTTGTGGGCATGGGTACTGATCTCAACAAGCAATCCCTGGCAGACGTGGGCCTCTTGACCGAAGAGGCCGGGAGCGCTTCACCCAACGATCTTCTGATCGGGTTGCGGGCGAGCGATGACCGAGTGCTCGCGGCGGCCCTCCGCCTGGTTGACGGCTTGCTGGTGAGCCCGCGTCCGGACAGGGCCGGCGCGGCCGGCGAATGCCGGAAGCAGCGGCCGCGAAGCATCGCGCAGGCCTGCCGGCTGAGCCCCGGGTACAACCTCGCCCTGATCTCGGTTCCGGGCCGTTATGCCGCCAGGGAGGCGCGTGAGGCCCTGCGCCAGGGGATGCACGTGTTTCTGTTCAGCGACAACGTGAGCCTGGAGGAGGAACTGGCCCTCAAGGAAATGGCCCGTGAGAAGGGCCTGCTGGTGATGGGGCCCGACTGCGGGACCGCGATAATCAACGGCATACCGCTCGGGTTCGCAAACAGGGTCCGCCGCGGCGCCATAGGCATCATCGGCGCCTCGGGAACGGGCATCCAGCAGGTTACGGCCATTGTCGACAGTCTGGGCGAGGGGGTGAGCCAGGCTATCGGTACCGGGGGGCGCGACCTGTCGCGAGAGATCGGCGGGAGAACCACCCTGAGCGCCCTCGAGGCCCTGGCCGCCGACCCCGGCACGAGGGTGATTGTACTCATCTCCAAGCCTCCCGCCCCGGATGTGGCGGACAGGATCGCGGCAAGGGCGGCGAGGATAGAGAAACCGCTGATCATGTGTATGTTGGGGGAGCATGTTCCCCCGGTGGCAGCCGGGACCAACGTCGTGCGGTGCGGCAACCTGGAAGAGGCTGCGGTGCAGGCTGTCAGCCTCGTGCGGGGCTGCAGAGTGACTCTCCCCGCTGGAGATGTCACCGAAGCCGGCGGCCGATTGGCGGGCTTCCGGAAGCCCAGGCAACAGTACGTGCGGGCGTTGTACGGAGGAGGCACCCTCTGTGACGAGGCGATGATGGTGTTCCGCCGGCGGGGTTTACCCGTGCGGTCCAACATACCGCTGGACCCGTCGGAGGCCCTGGCCGACGTGGAGAAGAGCGAAGGCAACACGTTCCTGGACATGGGTGAGGACTACTTCACCAGGGGACGGCCCCACCCGATGCTGGAGCCCGGCCTCAGGATTCCGCGGCTGC
This sequence comes from Ignavibacteriales bacterium, assembly GCA_050260105.1. Classification (GTDB taxonomy): domain Bacteria; phylum Bacillota; class Sulfobacillia; order JABLXB01; family JABLXB01; genus SM1-B181. Next base: position 20,291 of record JBLNBR010000041.1, read on the forward strand.
TCAGAGAGGCTGGGGATCCGGAGGTAGCCGTGATCCTTTTCGACGTCGTCCTGGGATACGGGTCCCACGGCGATCCGGCGGGGATCATGGCCGGCGGGGTGCAGCAGGCGCGGAATCTGGCGTCCGGTGAGGGCAGGACACTCGCATTCGTGGCAGCCTTCGTGGGAACGGCCGCGGACCCGCAGGGATTCTCAACGCAACGGCGGTCGCTCGAGCAAGCGGGAGTGATCGTCTGTGCAAGTAACGTACGTGCGGCCAACCTGGCGGCGGCGCTGTTGACTACCTGACCTGCACAATGGGGGTACCATGATGGCTATTGAACGGCTTTTCGGGCAGAAACTGAGGATCGTCAATCTCGGTAATCCCGGTTTCGCGACCGACCTGGAAGGCCTCGGAGTGGACGTGACCCACGTGGATTGGGAACCGCCTGCCCGGGGGGAACCGCACCTGATCGCGGCCCTGGAACGGCTGAGCCACCGGCCGGACATCGACGCCGCCAACCAGGAGGCATTCAAGAGGTACGCCTCATCAGTGCCGGTGCTCGTCGACATCGGCCGGGCATTGGACGTCATACCGGGGATGACCCCCAACACGTTCCTGCACGCGGGACCGCCCCTGACGTGGCAGGCGATGAGCGGCCCGATGCGGGGGGCGATAATGGGCGCCCTGATCTACGAGGGCCGTGCGGCCGGCCCCGAAGAGGCGGAGCTGATTGCCGCGTCGGGGGACATTGTCTTCAGCCCGTGCCACGAGCATGGTGCGGTCGGCCCGATGGCGGGCGTCATTTCGCCTTCGATGCCCGTGTTCATCATCCGGAACCAGACCCATGGGAACGAAGCATACTGCACGCTCAACGAGGGATTGGGGAAGGTGCTGCGCTACGGCGCGTACAGCGGCGAGGTCATCGAACGGCTGCAATGGATGGCCAGAGTGCTGGCGCCCGGCCTGCGGAAGGCGATCCGCCTCGCGGGGGGCCTCGACCTGCGGACCATCATCGCCCAGGCACTCAACATGGGCGACGAACTGCACAACCGCAACAAGGCGGGCACATCCCTGTTCATACGCTCCATCGCCCCCCACCTCATCGAGGCGGGCGTTCCCGCCGCCGAGGCGACCGCTATCCTGAAGTTCATCAACAGCAACGACCACTTCTTCCTGAATCTTTCCATGCCGGCGTGCAAGGCGATGCTCGACGCCGCTCACGGGATAAAGGGCAGCACCATGGTGACCACGATGAGCCGGAACGGGACGGAGTTCGGCATCCGCGTCAGCGGGCTGCCGGACCGGTGGTTCACGGGCCCCGCGGAGATGGTCAAGGGCCTGTATTTCCCGGGATACGACGAAAGGGACGCCAACCCCGATATCGGCGACAGCGCCATCACTGAGACAGCCGGCATCGGCGGGTTCGCCATGGCCGCCGCCATAGCCATAGTCCAGTTCGTGGGGGGCACCCCCCAGGACGCCCTCGGGTACTCAACGAGGATGTACGAAATCACCCTCGGAGAGAACCCGGCCTTCCTGATCCCCATCTTCGACTTCCGCGGTTCGCCGACGGGCATCGACGCGCGCAGGGTAGTGGAAACCAACATCCTGCCGCAGATCAACACCGGCATCGCGCACAAGCGTCCAGGCGTGGGGCAAGTCGGCGCCGGCCTGGTCAATCCGCCGTGGGAATGCTTCGCCAGGGCCATTCTGGCCCTCGCGGAGGAATACGGCCGGGACTAGGGCGTTCGAGCGGGCTTCGGCGTGCGGCGTGGGGACTGGGCGGTGCTGTGAGAAGTAGCGAGAGACAATCCGACGAGGAGGGTGAACCGATGCTGAGAGACTGGGACAAGGTGAAGATGTATGACCTGACTCAACCCCTGAGCCATCTGACGCCGCCGTGGCCCACCTATGAGCCTCTGCAGATCAAGTTCTTCAAGCGCCTGTGCCCCAACGGGGCGAACGGGCAGCTCATAACCACCTCCAACCACGTGGGTACCCACCTGGACGGCCCCCTGCATTTCTGCGGGTACGGGAAAGACATCGCCAGCCTGCCACTGGATTTCCTGGTCGGACCCGGCGTGGTGGTGGACATAAGCGACATGGCCGAGGACTACGGGATCTACACCCCAAAGGACATAACCGACAGGGCCGAGGTCAGAGAGGGGGACATCCTGATCATCCACACCGGCTATCATCATTACTCCTGGGACCAGCCGAAGGCGGACGAGGTGCGCTACATGACCAGGCACCCGGGCCCGACGCGGGAATTCGCCGATTGGTGCCTCAAGACCAGGATTAAATGGATCGGCGTCGACTGCGGTTCGGCCGATCATCCGATGAACACAAAGATCCGCGAATGGATGCCGGGCCCCGCGAAGGAGTGCGACGCTTTCATGCGGCGCAGATACGGGAAGTCGATGGAGGAACTGCTTCCCGCGGCCGACTACCAGGTGATGCACATCGCGCTCTTCCCGCACAACCTGATCCACGCCGAGAACATCGGCGGCCAGATCGACGAGATCCTCGGCAGGCGGCTCATCATCGGCTGCTTCCCCTGGAGGTTTGTGGGCGGGGAATCGTCCATTTCCAGGATCGTGGCGTTTGATGAGGTTGGGGTTTGAATTCGTGGCGATGAATCAAAGGAGGGCGGACTCCATGGCTGAGGTGGACTACTTGAGACCGGCCGGCCTGGATGAAGCACTGGAAGTAATGGCGCGCTCCGGCCCTGCAGCCAGGGTAATGGCGGGTGGCACGGACCTGATCGTGAACCTGCGCGAGCGCTCTGTCGCGTGCAAGCAGGTGCTGGACATTAAGGGAATACCCGAGATGCACGACCTGCTCTATGATCCCGGCAAGGGTCTGACCGTGGGGGGCGCCGTGACGATCAGCGAGCTGGTGACTGCCGGCCCGGTTGTCAGGAACTATCCCATTCTGGTCGAGGCGGGGAAGACTCTGGCCAATGCGCTGGTGCGCAACAGGGCGACCCTGGTGGGGAATCTGTGCAACGCCTCGCCGGCCGGCGATATGGCCCCGGCGGCGCTCGTCCTTGGCGCGAAGGTCATTGCCGCTTCCAGGGCCGGTCAACGGTCCATACCCCTGGAGGAGTTCTTCGTGGGGGTCAAGATGAACGCCCTGCGGCCGGATGAGATCGCGCTCAGAGTCGAGATCCCGCCCGCCGCGGGCAAGGGCGCCTACATGAGGAGATCCCGGATCAGGGGACACGACCTGTCCCAGGTCGGGGTGGCTGGCTTCCTGACAGATGAGGGCCGGCTGAGCCTGGCCCTGGGAGCGGTGGCGCCGGTTCCCGTCTTGATCAGGGATTTCGATCGCGTTCAGCGCGAAGCCCTGTGGCGGGACGCTGAGGTCCTCGCAATTGTAGAGAAGGTGAAGGGACGGGTGAACCCGATCAGTGACCAGCGGGCCTCCAGGGAATACCGTCTTGCCATGGTCGAGTACCTGACCAAGCAGGTGCTCGAGAGACTGGGAAGGGGGGTCTGAAACCGTGAAGCGGGTCATCAACCTCAAGGTGAACGGTGAAGATGTGAGCGCAGCGGTTCCGCCGCACAAGACGCTCTTATGGCTGCTCAGGGAAGAGTTGAACCTCACCGGGACGAAAGAGGGATGCGGCGCCGGTGAGTGCGGCGCCTGTACGGTCATATTCAACGGCCGCGCGGTCAACTCGTGCCTGGTGCTGGCCGCCGAGGCCGACGGGGGCGAGGTATACACGATCGAGAGCGAAGCGCGGGGCGGCCGCCTGTCCGATCTGCAGCAGGCATTCATCGATCACAACGCCCTCCAGTGCGGTTTCTGCACCCCCGGGACCATCATGGCCGCTAGGGCGCTCCTGAGTTCGAATCCGCACCCCACGGAGGAGGAGATCAAGGAGGCCCTGGAGGGCAACCTCTGCCGTTGTACCGGTTATGTTCCCGTTATAGAGGCGGTCAAGGATGTCGCGGCAAGGAGGGCTGGGAGATGAGCCGGAGTCTTATCGGCCTGGGGATCCCCAGGATAGACGGGATCGAGAAGGTGACCGGCGAAGCCCTCTACGTCCACGACATGAAAGTCCAGGGAATGCTGCACGCCAGGCTGAAAACCAGTCCCCACGCGCACGCCAGGATTACGAGGATAGACACCCGCAAGGCGAGGGCCTTGCCCGGGGTCAGGGCGATCCTCACCGGGCAGGACCTGCCGTACAGGATCGGGCTGTACATGGTGGACCGTCCGCCGCTGGCTACCGGCAAGGTTCGCTACTTCGGGGAGCCGGTTGCGGCGGTGGCGGCTGTAGACCTTGACACCGCGCAGGAAGCCGTGGACCTGATTGAGGTGGAGTATGAACCGCTGCCGGCGGTGCTGGACGTCGAAGAGGCCTTCCGCGACGGATCCCCCCTCGTTCACGAGGACCTCGGGACGTATTCCTGGATAAAGAACGTCTACTTCCCCAAACCGGGCACCAACATCGCGAATCACTTCAAGGTCCGGAAGGGAGACATCGAGGGCGGCCTGGCGAAGTCCGACCTCGTGGTGTCCAACCGGTTCTTCCAACCCCAGGTGTTGCACGTGGCCCTCGAGACCCATGTGACCATCGCGAAGTGGTCCACCGGTGACCGGATCAAGATCTGGACCAGCGCCCAGTCCCCGTTCGCGGTCAGGGACCTGTTGAGCATAGCCATCGGAGTGCCGCGCAGCCAGATAGAGGTCATCGTGCCATATGTGGGCGGGGGCTTCGGCGGCAAGGCGGGCATTCACATGGAGGCGTTGGTCGCCAGCCTGTCGCGCGCGGCGGGCGGCAGGCCGGTGAAACTCACAGCCACCAGGGAAGAGGAGACCTCCTCCCTGCCGTGCCGGCAGGGGCTGGTGGCCAACATGAAGACCGGTGTGAACCGGGAAGGCAAGATCATCGCCGAGGAAGTTGAGTATTTGTGGGACGCCGGCGCCTACGCCGACTACGGGGTGAACATCGGCCGCGCATCGGGCTATTCGGCGGTGGGACCGTACGAGGTCGACAACGTGAAGGTGGACTCCTACACGATATACACCAACCACGTGTTCGGGACGGCCTACAGGGGATTCGGGCACGCAGAGTTCTTCTGGGCCGTCGAGCGGCAGATGGACCTCGTGGCCCGGGAGCTCGGCATGGACCCCCTTGAGTTCCGCCTCCGGAACATACTCAGGCCGGGGTCTCTTACCATCACCGGCGAAAGGATCACCGCGAACACGGGGAGCGTTGAAAAATGCCTCACCGCGGTCGCCCGCGGTATCGGGTGGCCGCTGCTGAAATCCGAGGAAGAAAAGGCGAGGGAGCGGCAGACGGGCAAGTACAGGGGGCGGGGAATAGCCGCGCTGCACAAGGCGCCTGCCATGCCGACAAGCACCGCCTCCTCGGCTGTGGTCAGGATGAACGAGGACGGCTCGGTCAATGTGCTCGTGAGCGGCATCGATTATGGGCAGGGAACCTACACCTCTCTGGCTCAGATCGCGGCTGAGAAATTGAGGTTGCCGCTCGACAAAGTCCATGTGACATGGGAGACGACCACTGAGACGGGGCCGTACGACTGGCAGACGGTGGCCAGCCGTTTCACGGTGATGGGGGGCAACGCGGTGATTCGAGCGTGCGACGATCTGCTGGCGCAGATGAGAACCGTGGCGTCGGCGGCGTTGCGCTCGGCTGAAGATGAACTGGAGTTCGGAGAAGGCGTGGTCTACGTCCGCCAGCACCCCGAGAGCAGGCTGGATTACCGCCAGCTGGCCATCGGATACACCTATGAAAACGGGAGCGCCATAGGCGGCCCCCTCATCGGCAGGGGTAAGTACATCGCCCAGGGCCTGACCTTCCTGGACGCGGATACTGGTCAGGGGAAGCCTGCCCACGACTGGACGTATGGCGCACAGGGAGTGGAGATCGAGGTCGACACGGCCACGGGAGATATAGAGATACTCCGGGTGGTCTCAGCCTTCGACGTCGGGAAGGCCTTGAATCCGTTGCTGGTGAAGGGCCAAGTCGCGGGCGGCGTGGTGCAGGGCCTGGGGACGGCCCTCTCAGAGGTGCTGGTATATGACGGGGAGGGCAGGCTGCTGAGTAAGAACCTGACGGACTACAAGATACCGACGACAAGAGACCTGCCCGGCGAGATCGAGGTCCACTTCGTCGAAACGGCCCAGCTGGACGGGCCTTACGGCGCGCGCGGCGTGGGTGAGCACCCCATGATATCCATCACGTCCGCCGTGGGTAATGCCCTTGCGAATGCGACCGGCCTGGAAATGCGGGAGGTTCCGCTGTCGCCGGAAAGGGTGTACCTGGCTCTCCACAAGAACGGCTGAGACAGGAGGAACTACCGGACCCACGGGTGAAGAAATAGCGGCGACCTGGAAAACCATGCGAAAGGAGGGAGCGACGCAGGATCAACTGGTTTCCGGTCACGAACAAAGGAGGGAAGACTCATGGGAAGCGCCCCGCATGCGAGGGGTTCCAGGATCACGGGACCCATCAGGGCTGACGATTATGTGCCCTGGACCCAGATGATGATTCTCGGCCTGCAGCACACGTTCACGATGTTCGGCGCCACCGTACTCGTGCCCCTTCTCACGGGACTGGACGTCAACGTAGCCCTGTTCACCGCCGGCATTGGCACCCTGTGGTTCCATTGGGTCACCAAGGGCAGGGTACCCATATTCCTGGGATCCTCCTTCGCCTTCATCGCGCCCGTCGCACTGGTGGTCAAGGAAGTGGGGATCCCGGCCGCAGGGGGTGGAATCGTCGTAGCCGGTCTGGTCTACTGCGTTCTGGCGGCCCTGATCTACTTCCTGGGCCGGGAGTTCATGGAGAGGATACTACCACCGGTCATCACCGGCCCCGTCATCATGGTGATTGGTCTGACCCTCGCCCCGGTAGCGGTGGGGCAGGCCAGCAAGAACTGGCTCATAGCCCTCATAGTCCTCGCCACTGTCGCATTCGTCAGTCTGTACGTCAAGGGGTTCATGCGCCTGCTGCCGGTCATAAGCGGCATAGTGGTGGGCTACGTCGTCTCCTTGATTGCCGGAATCGTTGATTTCAAACCCATCGCCCAGGCGACAGTGTTCGGCATCCCCGGTTTCACCTGGCCGGTGTTCGATGCCGCCGCCATCGGCCTCATAGCCCCGGTGGCCATAGCCACAATGGTGGAGCATGTTGGCGACGTGCTGGCCGTGGGCGCCACGGTTGAGGATGATTTCGTGAAAGACCCGGGGCTGCACCGCACGCTCATCGGTGACGGCATCGGCACCTCCCTGGCAGGATTGTTTGGCGGCCCCGCCAACACAACGTACTCGGAGAACACCGGTGTGCTGGCGCTGACGAGGGTGTGGAAGCCGGCAGTCATGAGGATTGCGGCTGTCATGGCCATAGCCCTCTCCCTCATCCCGAAGCTGGGCGCTACCATCCGTACCATACCCGAGCCGGTCATCGGCGGCATCTCCATCGTGTTGTTCGGGATGATCGCCAGCATAGGCGTAAGGACCGTGGTGGAGAACAGGGTTGACTTCAAGAAATCCCGCAACCTGCTGATCGCCAGCATCATCCTGGTGGTGGGCATCGGCGGCGCGGTCATCAACATCTGGGGCAACCTCAAGTTCGGCGGCATGGGCCTCGCGGCCATCCTGGGCATCATTCTCAATCTGATCCTGCCCAGGGACGCCGGGGAAGACTCGGCGGACAAAGAGGGCGCCAGGTAGGTCATACCGTACAGTGGGGTTTGGGAAAGCCGGCCCCCTCGTCAAGAGGGGGCCAGGGGACTTTGGAGAGTGGATATGGCTGCGACCGGGACAGACCAGAGGCTCGGCATACCCCTCGAGAAGATCCTTCAGTTGCCGGTGTTCGGCCAGAGCAAGATCCTGGCCGGTGAGGCCGGTCTGAGCCGCCTGGTCACCGGAGTCAACATCATGGAGGTCCCGGACATCATCGACTGGGTGAAGCCGGGACAACTGCTCGTAACGACCGGATTCGCCATCCGGGACAACAAGGAAGCGCAGGAGCAGTTGGTGCCCTCTCTCGCCCGCCTCGACCTGGCGGGCATCTGCATCAAGCCCCGCCGTTACATAGAAGAAATCCCTCCCCTGATGCTGAGCCTGGCGGACGACTGGCAGTTCCCGCTCGTTGAACTACCGCCTGACATAGGCTTCGCCGACGTGATATACGAGGTGTTGAGTGCGATCATACACGAGCAGTCGGCATATCTGCTGCAGATGCTCGACGTCCACAGCACCCTGATGAGAATCATGATCGGAGGCGGCGGGCTGCAGAAGATAGCCGACACCCTGGCCTCACTGATCAACAGCGCTGTGTGTATTCTTGACGTGCTCAACGACCGGCAGGCGTACAGCGGAGTCAACGAGCCACAGGTGGAAACCCTCATGAGGCTTGTGAGGGAGTACACCACGCCCGCGAAAACGCCGTTCCAGGCCCAGAGGTCGGAGATCGAAGTTGATGGCCGCAGGATGGGCTATCTCGTGATGCCCCTCATGGTGGCAAGCGAGTGTTACGGCCATGTGCACATCTGGGAGACGTCGCACCCCCTGGCCGGCAGGGATATCCACATAGTGGAGCGCCTGTCGGTCATGTCTGCCCTCGAGATAGCCAGGGAGCGCTCCCTGCGGGAGGTTGAACGGCGCTACTCCAACGAGTTCCTGAGCCACCTCCTCAGCGGCCGCGTCGAGGATGACAGGATCGAAATGCAGCACGCCAGGGCGCTCGGCTGGGACCTCGACAGGAGGTACGCCGTCAGCCTGGTGTTGGCCCTGGCCCCGAGGGACAGCGGCGAGGAGCATCTGCCCGACCGGGACACGAAGAGCCGCGTGTTGAGAGAACTGCCCCGGAAGATGCTCGAAAAGGGAGTCCATTGCCTGACGGGAAGCAAGGGTGACTACCTGGTCGTCCTGGTCGGCGTCGAGGACGGGGCCCGCACCTCGCGCGAGATCAACGAATCTGCCAAAGGCCGGATCCAGCACGCATGGGAATACCTTTCACAGGCCCTGAGCGGCTGGGACGTTCGCATCGGCCTGGGCCGCCACTACCCGGGCATCAGGGGGCTGCAGCAAAGCTACCAGGAGGCCAAACAGGCCCTCCGCATCAGTGACAACATGCCCCTGCGCACCGGCGTCATCTCATTCAGCGACCTCGGCCTCTACCGCTTCATCTACTCCAAGAGTAAGGACAGGGAGGTACAGAACTACCTCGAGGAAACCGTCGGTAGGCTGCTGGAGTACGACAGGGACAAGAACACGGAGCTCATCCGCACCCTGCAATGCTACTTCGAGCATCACGGCAACCTCAGGAAGGTGTCCCAGGCCCTTTTCACTCACTACAACACCGTTCTCTACCGCCTCCAGCGCATCAAGGAGATCAGCGGGATGGACCTCGACTGCCCCGAGGACCGCTTCAACCTCGAAGTCGCCCTGAGACTCCTGCCGGCGGGGCTGAAGGAAGAGCCCTGAGCCGTACCGGCGCTGCGGACTGCAGGGGCGGGATCACAACGGCGGACAACGACTGCAGGATGTTCGCGCGAGGGGTTGTATCTGGATCAGTATAACGGTACTATTAGTGTGACGGTATGCTGGTATGACAGTATCCTGCGACAGAGTGTGAGGAGTGCGAGGAGTGAGAACCCTGCTCAAGAGATTCACCTGGCAAGACCTTACCCTGATATCACTGATTGCCGCCATGAGTATCGTGACGAAACCCTATGTGAGGGCGCCGTTTGCGTTCGTGCAGAACGCGTTCGGCATACCGGTGGGGTCGTTCATCGGCGGCGTGTACATGTTCTGGCCGGTGCTGGTGGGGAAGGTCATCCCCAAGCCCGGCGCCGTGCTGCTTACGTGCCTCTTACAGGGATTCCTGGCGCTGGCGACCGGATTCACGGGGTTACTCGGGCCTGCCGCGTTCTTCTCCTATTTGCCGCCGGGGCTGGTCATCGAGGCGCCGTTTTGGCTCATCCGGCGAGTGGAGGTTACCCCCGCGGCGGAACTGGTGCTCCTCATCATGGCGGGGGCTCTTGGCAACGCAGCGGGAGCGGTCTCCAACGCGCTCCTGTTCTTCGCCTTGAGCGGAAAGGTGGTAGCCGTGACACTAGTCTCCTCCCTCGTAACGGGGGGGGGTGGCGGATGGCTGGCGTTCGCTGTGGGTCGAGCCTTCTGTTTGCACAGGGACAGGCTCGCGGCGAGCCGGAGCGCTCCCAAGACCGCGTCGTAGGTTTCCGGGCGGCGAGGCGAATGGAATTGCACTGGTCCAACCTGTTTCTTACCGGCCCCCGCGGGGCGGGCAAGACCACTATACTCTTCCGCGCCTTGAGAGACCGGCGGATCAGGGCCGGCGGGTACGTTGTGAAGAAGGTATACCGCGGCGGCCGCCGGACCGGCATGGACATTGTCGACCTGTTGACAGGGGACCGGCGCCGGCTGATCACGCTGGTCACGTGCGAGGATTGCGGAGGAGTGCCCGCGGCCCCGGCGATCCCGGTGATCGACCTTGAAGGGTTCGTGAGTATAGGGATTCCGGCGATCCAGTCGGCTCTGGCGGGGGGCGCGGATATCGTGGTCCTGGATGAGATCGGCCGCTTTGAGTTGGCTGTACCCGAGTTCATCGCCCTGGTGGAGGAGGCCCTGGATTCCCCGGCGCCTGTCACCGGGGTCGTGAAGGCTGAATCGAACACGCTGCTGGATGGCATCCGGTCCAGGCCGGACGTGCGCCTTGTCCGGGTCGACCGGGAGGAACGGGGCAGGGCGGAAGAGGAGTACCGTGACCTGCTGTCGAGGCTGGTGTAGGTATGCGGCTCCGGATCAAGATCTGGCTGGAGGACAACGGCAAGGTGTTCGGAGATGGGGCGTACGACCTGCTCAACCGGGTCAGGCGGCTCGGGTCGCTGAGACAGGCCGCGAAGGAAATCGGCATGTCGTACGCGCAGGCGTGGAAACTGGTGCGGGGCCTGGAGGCCCGGCTGGGTTTCCGGCTCATCGAGTCCCGCTCCGGCGGCGGTGGTGGCGGCGGCTCCACACTGACGGAACGCGCGTGCGGCCTGCTCGATCGCTATGCCGTTTTCCGGCAGGATTGCCAGGAGTATGTCTCCGGCAAGTTCGCCGAGTACCTGGGATCTGAGTTCGGCCCCTATGCGGTCGTGCCTCCGGGGCTGCGCGGCGGGGAACACACAGGAAAGGATTTCCGTGATTGACGGCGGGTCCCGCGGTGTGATATTATTCGTCACAATTAAACAGGGGTTCAGGCGATGAACGGGGCTAGTAGGCGCAGCACCACCGGTAAAGCGAGCTGGGGATAGTGAAAGCCCGGCGCCGGGAAGAGCGACTGAATGGATCCGCGAGCCGCAGGTCCGAACGGATGCCAAGTAGGGCCTGCCGGAGATCCGCCGTTAGAGGGAGAGGGTATAAAGGCGAAGAGCCTCGTACCCGCAACGAGCGAGGCCCGGACGACCGTCAAGGCGCGCATCCATCGTGTAGGGCGCACGTTGACAGGGTTCCGGACTAAGCGGGGTGGCACCACGGGCTGAAACCCGTCCCCAACAGGGACGGGTTTTGTGTTTCTACAGGGCCTGGACGGCGGATGGCGCCGGTGGTGACCCCGGTCGACGGCGTTGGCGGGCACGCCCATCTCCCATCCGGCGACGGCCTCCTGCCTCGAAAGGAGTGCGACCAGATGAGTGAAGCCACCGTGAAGTTCATCCTCAGTGAGAAGGACCTGCCGACTACCTGGTACAACATCGTGCCCGACCTCCCGTTCCCGTTGATGCCGCCGCTGCACCCGGCGACTCTCCAGCCGCTGGGTCCCGGCGACCTCGCTCCCCTGTTCCCGCAGGCCATCATAGAACAGGAGATGTCGGCAGAACCCACGATCGACATCCCGGGTGAGGTAATCGACGTTTACCGGCTGTGGAGGCCGTCGCCGCTCTTCCGCGCGAGGCGGTTGGAGGCCGCCCTGCACACGCCCGCCCGCATCTACTACAAGTACGAGGGCGTCAGCCCCGCCGGCAGCCACAAGCCCAATACCGCGATAGCGCAGGCCTACTACAATAAGCGCGAGGGGACCCGGAGAGTGGCCACGGAGACCGGCGCCGGGCAGTGGGGGACTGCGCTCGCCATGGCTTGCTCCTTCTTCGGCCTCGAGTGCTCCGTTTACATGGTGAGGGTGAGCTACGACCAGAAGCCCTACCGCCGCTCGTTGATGCAGGTGTACGGCGCTGACGTGACGCCCAGCCCCAGCCCGAAGACGGCGGCAGGCCGGTCGATACTGGAGACGTCACCCGATTCTCCGGGCAGCCTGGGCATCGCCATCAGCGAGGCGGTCGAGGACGCCGTCACCCACGACGACACCAAGTACTCCCTGGGTAGTGTCCTCAACCACGTGCTGCTACACCAGACGGTAATCGGCCTCGAAGCGCGACGGCAGATGGATCTCGCGGGTGACCGGCCGGATTATGTGGTCGCGTGTTGCGGAGGAGGCAGCAACTTCGGAGGCCTGGCGTTCCCGTTCATCGGGGAATCACTGAGGGCGAAGCGGGCCGGCGGGCGTGGAGGCCCGCGGGTAATAGCCGTGGAACCCGCGGCCTGCCCCACGCTGACGCGCGGCGTGTATGCGTACGATTATGGCGACACGGCGAAAGTGGCCCCCGTGGCGATGATGTATACCCTCGGGCACGGCTTCGTTCCCGCGGGCATCCACGCGGGCGGGCTGCGTTACCATGGTGAATCACCCCTGGTGAGCGCCCTTTTCCATCACGGGCTCATCGAGGCCAGGGCTGTGAAGCAACTGCCGACATTCGAAGCGGCGGTCCTGTTCGCGAGGTCTGAGGGGATCCTCCCGGCGCCCGAGTCGGCGCACGCGATCAGGGCTGCGGTGGACCTTGCCGTCGAGGCGAGGGAGACGGGCCGCGAGGCCGCCATCCTGTTTGGCTTGAGCGGTCACGGCCATTTCGACCTGGCGGCCTACCAGGCGTTCGCCAGCGGGGTGCTCGAGGATTACGAACACCCGCAGGCCGAAATCGAGCGGGCGATGGCGGATCTGCCCGCGGTGAACGCTGTGGAGGGTGAGCCGTCGTGATGCCGTACAGGTTCGCGCTTGTGGAGGCGCGGACGCTCATGCCCCACGAGGAGGTGGATGAAGGCCACCTCCGGGAGCTCACCGAGGAAATCCGGCGGGACGGGGTGCTGCGCCAGCCTGTGGTGGTGGACGCGCGATCGGGTGTGATACTCGACGGTCACCACCGCGTCAGGGCATTGAAGGGGCTGGGATGCACCCTCATCCCAGCCTATCTCGTGGACTATTCCGACGCGGGTATCGTGGTGTGGCCGAGGCGGGCCGAGATTCCCGTGAGCAAAGAAAGCGTCGTGAGGACGGGGCTCAGCGGCCGCCCCTACCCTCCGAAGACCTCCCGGCACGAATGGCCGTGCGCACCGGTGGCTTGCCCGGTGTCACTGTCATCGCTCAAGTAGGGGTTGGGGGGGGGTTGAAGCAGGAAACCGGCCGTCGGCGGCGAAGGATATAAATCCCGTATAAATGTTGTCCACAGGCTGTATAAAAACTGTGGATAGACGAATGGTGGCTCCAGATTGCAGGTTGAGATCAGGGGGGCTGAGAGGCTCAGTTTCAGGGAGCGGCAAGTGGTTACGCTCAAGGAGATGGGGTATTCCTCCGAAGAGATCGCCGCTCGCCTGGGCATAAGCGCGGGCACTGTGGCCACCCTGTTCAACCGCGCCAGGACCAAGGGGTACCAGGTGGTCATCGTGATCTCGGGCGACCCGCTGTCGCTTTTCGGCGAGCCGGGGGAATCGTGCCAACAGGGGCCTGAGGCGCCGCAAACCGGAGAATAGCCGGCGGGCCGGCGTCACAGGCCGCGGGCGGTAAATGGGGCGCGGGTCGCGAACGGGCTGGGCTGCGAAAGGAGGGGTGGGGCGATTGCTGGCGTCAGGGGCATTGAAAGACCTCATGCGGAAAACCGCCACGCTTGAACGTTCGCGGCCGAGGCAGAGGCGCAGCAGGAACCTCATCACCCTGGCCGTAGTGGCCGTCTTGCTGTATGCGTTCGCCAGCCAGGAGATCAGACTCATGACGGTGAGGGCGCAGGAGAGGGATCTCGAGGACGCCATCCGCGCGCAGCAGGTCAAGAACGAGATACTGAAGGAACAGATACAGATTCTGCAGGATGATGAGTACATCGAGAAGGTGGCGCGCGAACAGCTCGGGTGGATCAAACAGGGGGAGATCCAGTACGTGACTGAGCCCTGAGGGCGCCTGGGACTACTGCTCCGGAGGCAGCCCTTTCGACCATTCCACCATGTGGTCGCAGACCAGGATGAATATGCCCGACTCGAGGCAGTACCACGGTTGAGGACCGCCGTTCACCACGAATTTGGCAGCCGCTGATCTTACGAATTCCAGGGCCCTCGCGTAGTCCTCCAGTATTATCGCCGATTGCGCCACCATTCCCCACGGGAAACCGTGCCTGATCTCGACGTCCGGCCAGTATGGGAAGGCCTTGTTGAACTTGTCGTAGAGCATCCCGGCCCTCATCGACGATGGAGAGATCAGGCCGTTCATCACCGGATAGAGTTGCGAAACGGCGTCCGGATACCATCTCGTCCAGGCCGGTTTGCTGGGGAAATTCGCCCTGTCGATCCTCCAGGCGTAGGCGCCCTGCTTCTCGTCCCACATCCGGTATTCCACCGCGGCCGCGATGCGGGCAGCCCTGGCGCGGTAGCGGGCGGCCGCCTCCTTGTCGCCGAGGGCGTCCAGCAGGAAAGCCCAGTCCATCAGCCCCTTGAAATCCTCGCAGTTGTCCATGAGATACTTCGTCGAATCCCTGGGTTTGACCCTGACCAGCCCGTCTTTATCCTGGAGCGCCAGGATCACGCCGGCAACCACGTCGATCTCCCCTTTGCGGCGGCTGACGAATTCGAGGTCACCGGTGCTGTCGTAGTACTCCTTCACCAGCGTCAGGAATGTGGCCGCATAGCTGTCTGCGGAATCGTAGTTCAGTGTCGGGGTCAGGTTATCGCCGTGGACCCGGTAATCGTATATGGTTCCAAACACACCCCACCTATCCGGCATGTTGATGTTGTCGAGGTACCAGTCGATGTAGTTGCCCGCGACGGGTGGCATCCGGCCTGCGATGGCCATCATCGCGATGTTGGAGAAATAGGGTATGACCCTCTGTTTGTCAGGGGTCAGCGCCAGCGCGCCGCTCGGATGAATCGAGGATAGCAGCCATCTAACCTCGAGATCGATCACAGGGGACAGGTCCCCGATCCCTCGTACCTCCGCGGGTGGTTTCCCATAGTCCGGCGCCCCGGATATCCTTACGGCGGACGTTGCGGTCATTGCGACGACGGCAAGAAGGGCTACGCGCAAGGTCCTGCCGCGCTGGAGCCATAGGCCCTGCAAATGCGGAACCTCCCCCGTTCCTGCGTTATGTTAACGGCAGTCTAGGGGGAGGTTCGCTATCGAGTGTTATTTGACCTGCTACATGGCGAATCCAATGCGTTCCCGCACGTCGCGAAGTGTGGCCCGCGCGATGTCACGGGCCCTGTCAGCGCCATCCTTGACCACGCGCGCGGCCTCTCCGGACGTGGAAATGTCCTCGAATCTCTCCTGGAGCGGGCGTAGCGCGTCGACCACGACGCCGGCCAAGTCCTTCTTCAAGTCGGCGTATCCCTTGCCGGCGTACATCCCCTCGATTTCCTGGATGGACCGGCCAGTGCACAGTGAGTAGATGGTCAGAAGGTTGCTCACGGCCGCCTTGTTCTCCGGGTCGTAGCGCACTTCACGCCCGGAATCCGTCACCGCCGCCAGGAACTTCTTCCTTATCACGCCGGGCGGGTCCATCAGCCCGATGTAGCTATTGGGATTTGCGTTGCTCTTGCTCATCTTCTTCGTTGGGTCGTCCAGCGACATGATCCTGGCGCCGATTTCCGGGATATACGGCTCCGGGAGGGTAAATACCTGGCCGTAGCGCCTGTTGAAGCGATCGGCGATGTCGCGTGTGATCTCCACGTGCTGCTTCTGGTCAGCCCCCACCGGAACCAGGTGAGTGTGGTAGAGGAGTATGTCCGCGGCCATCAAGACCGGGTAGGTGAACAGGCCGACGGACACGGACTCCTTTCCCTCGGACTTCTCCTTGAACTGGGTCATCCGGCTCATTTCACCGAACGTGGCTGTGCAGGAGAGAAGCCAGGCGAGTTCGGAATGCTCGTGTACATGGGACTGGACGAACAGGATGGAGCGATCGGGGTCCACCCCCGCGGCCAAGATGAGGGCGGCCGTATTGTTGATGCGCTGCCTCAGATCCACAGGGTCGACGGGCACAGTGATGGCGTGCAGGTCGACTACGCAGTAGATGCAGTCGTGAGTCTCCTGCAGGGTTACCCATTGCCTCATGGCGCCGAGGTAGTTGCCGAGGGTAAGGCCGCCGCTCGGCTGGATACCCGAAAAGACTCGCTTCTTTGTGCTCATTCAGCGTTCCTCCGCGATTGTCGTACGAATTCTCGCTGATAATTCTACTACCTGCGGAACCGCCGCGTCAAAGGAACTCGCGACCCGGAGGGCGGTGGTGTGGGAGGAGTTCCACCGGTCTCGTAGAAAGAGAAAGGTGGACTGCTGGGCTGTCCTGTCAGAAAGTTGAATCGCTGATTAGCGAGGTAGATGAGGTGCCGTTCTTCAAAGTAGAAAAGCAAAGGCTGTACGAGTCGGTTGTCGAGCAACTCGTAGGCTACATGGAAACCGGCGACATCGCACCCGGCGAACGGTTTCCCTCCGAGAGGGAGCTGGAGAGACAGCTCGGGGTCAGCAGGGGCATCCTGAGGGAGGCGTTCCGCGTGCTCGAGGCGCGCGGGCTGATCGAGAGCCGCCCCGGAGGGGGAAGGTTCCTCCGGGAGGTCACCGGCCTGTTCAAAGAGGGCGTCACGCTGGTTGCCCTGGAGAAATCGGTGCTGCTCGACGTGGTGGAATCCAGGCTGGCGCTCGAGGTCAACGTGGCAAGGCTTGCCGCAGCGCGCGCGACCCGCGAAGACGTGGTCAACCTGAGGAATGTCGTGAACAAGTTCTTCAGCAAGAACAGCCCCAGGGAAGAAGATAAGGACCTCGACTTCCATCTTGCCGTCGCGCGGGCAACCCACAACTTCGTGCTACACGAGCTCGTCAAGCTCCAAATCAACCTGCTCAAGGAACACAGGCAGCAATCGCACCTGGACAAGGATAAGTGGGAAGCCCTTTGCCTGGAGCACCGGAGGGTCCTGGAGGCAATCGAAGGGGGGAACCCGGATGCGGCCGCCAACGCGATGGAGGCGCATCTTCTGAGGCTCAAGGAGGCAATCATTCACGCGGGCTCCGGAACTGACAGGGCGAGGAGGGAGACAGGTGAGGATTGAGCAACATCCGATTCTGACCTTCCCGGATCGGAGGAAAGTCACGATTTACTTCGAGGGAAGGCCGGTTGAAGCGTACGAGGGAGAGCCGATCGCTTCCGCCCTCCACGCTGCAGGGATAAGGGTCCTCCGGTGGAGCACAGAGATGCACCGCCCGCGAGGATTCTTTTGCGCCATAGGCAACTGTTCGTCTTGCCTCATGGAGGTCGACGGCATTCCCAACGTGCGGGTTTGTGTGGAGAAAGTGCGGGACGGCATGATCGTGAAGCAGCAGCGCGGAAAGGGCGTGCTGCCAGTGGTGGGCGGTGATAAGGCGTGAGGCAGACGGAAATCGCTGTTGTAGGCGCGGGTCCTGCGGGATTGTCAGCTGCGCTGGCGGCCGCCTCCTGCGGCGCCCGGGTGACGCTCATCGACCGTGAGGATAGACTGGGCGGCCAGCTGGTGAAGCAGACGCACAAGTTCTTCGGTTCGCAAAAGCAGCGGGCGGGGACGAGGGGAATCGCGATCGGCGTCGACCTCAGCGAGAAAGCGATGTCGGATCCCAACATCGACGTTATGATGGATTGCACTGCGCTCGGGTATTACTGCGACAGCGTGCTGACGCTCGACCAGCGGGACAAGTACATCAAGCTGAAGGTGCAGCGGCTGGTCGTAGCCACCGGCGCTTCCGAGCGGATGCTCGCGTTCCCGAACAACGACCTCCCGGGCATCTATGGGGCGGGCGCCGTCCAGACCCTCATGAACGTTCACGGAGTCGAGCCGGGGCGGCGGGTGCTGATGGTGGGAGCGGGCAATATCGGCCTCATCGTGAGCTACCAGCTCATGCAGGCGGGCGTCAACGTTGCCGCCGTCGTGGAGGCGTTGCCCCGGATAGGCGGCTACGCTGTGCATGCCTCCAAAATCCGGAGGATGGGAGTGCCAATCCTCACCTCTCATTCCGTGAAGGAAGCGCATGGGGACGACGTCCTCGAGGGCGCGACCGTCTGGCGGATCGGGCCCGACTGGGAAGGCATACCCGGCACCGAAAAACACATAGAGTGCGATGTGATGTGTCTCGCGGTCGGCCTGTCGCCACTGACTGAACTACTCTGGCAGGCGGGTTGCGAAATGAAATACGTGGGCGCCCTCGGCGGTCACGTCGCGGTGCACGACGATAACCTCGAAACAACAGTGAAGGGAGTATTCGTCGCGGGTGACGCGTCGGGCGTCGAAGAGGCGTCCAGCGCAATGGTGGGCGGCCGCCTGGCCGGCTACTCCGCGGCCGCGTCTCTCGGGCGCTGTCCGGACTTCGAGGAGAAAAAGGCAGAGGCCTTGAGGCAACTGAGCGAGCTCCGCGCAGGGCCCACGGGCGAGAAGATCAGAAAAGGCCTCGCGGCGTTACGAGGGGAGGCATCGTGATGCTGGAACAGACAGGGATTCCGTCCAAGGAGGATCTGGCGCGCACACTGCCCCCTGAGGAAAGGCGCAAGAAGGGCCCGTACGCGGTGTTCGAGTGTTTCCAGAGAATACCGTGCGATCCGTGCTATCCCGCGTGCAGACAAGGAGCGGTGAAGCCATTTGCGGACATCAATGATCTGCCGGTGGTGAATCCGGAGAAGTGCAACGGCTGCGGGACGTGCGTAGCCGCTTGCCCCGGCCTGGCGGTATTTGTGGTGGACGAGACGTTCTCCCCGGCTGAGGCGCTGGTGAAGCTCCCGTACGAATTCGTCCCGCTTCCCGAGAGCGGCGAGGACGTGGGTTGCCTGGACCGCGAGGGACGGGAGGTATGCCGCGGTCACGTCGTCCGCGTTGTGAAAGGGAAGGACAAGATGGCGACGCCGGTGGTCTGGGTGGCATTCCCGAAGGAGTTCTGCCACGATGTCAGGCACATCGCGCTGAAGAGGGGGATCGCCTGATGGATGAGGAGAAGGTGATGATCTGCAGGTGTGAGGAAGTGACCCTCAAGCGCGTGCGCGAGTTGCTCGGTAAGGGGCTCCATAGCATGGACGATCTGAAGAGGATATGCCGGTGCGGCATGGGCCCCTGCCAGGGGAAGACGTGCCGGCCGCTGGTCGCCCAGGAAATCGCGAGGCACCTGGGAATTGACGTAGCCGAAGTACAGATTCCTACGTTCCGCCCGCCCACGAAGCCGGTCAAGCTCGGAGTCATCGCTCGAGGTGATGACGGTGAGTAGTAGAGCGACGGTTGCTGTCATCGGCGGCGGAGTCGTCGGTTGTTCGATAGCGTACAACCTTGCCAAGCAGGGCTGCAAGGATGTAGTTATATTCGAGAAGGGCTACCTCGCGTCCGGTTCCACCGGCCGGTGTGGCGCGGGCGTAAGGTGCCAGTGGGGCACCCGGATGAACTGCGCCCTATCCTTCGCGTCCATCAACATGTTCGAGCATCTCAACGAGGAACTGGGCAGCGAGTATGACATCGAATTCAAACAGGGTGGGTATCTGCTTCTCGCATACACGGAGAAGGAATGGGAGCAGTTCAAGAAGAACGTTGAATTGCAGCATACGATGGGTATCCCATCGAGGCTGGTGACTCCCGCGGAAACCCGGGAAATCGTGCCAGGCCTCTGCACCGACGGTTTGTACGGCGCGACCTTCTGCTCCAAGGACGGGCACTGCAATCCGCACCACACCACCTGGGCATACGCGAGGGCGGCCGAGCGGCTGGGAGTCAGAGTGAAGCCTCATGTTGAGGTCAAAGGGATCGCCGTGAAGAACGGCAGGGTTTCACGGGTCGCCACGAGTGACGGCGACTACGACGTTGACGTCGTGGTGAACGCGGCCGGCCCATGGGCGAAGCCGGTGGGCGCCATGGTGGGCGTTGACATCCCGGTCTACACCGAGCGCCACCAGATCCTCGTGACGGAGCCCTGCGCCCCCGTCCAGAAACCCATGGTCATGTCGTTCTCGCGCCATTTCTACTGCCAGCAGACACCCCACGGCAGTTTCATCATGGGGTACGGAGATCCCACCGAGCTGAAAGGATACGACATCGGCCATTCATGGCAGTTCCTGGACAACATGGTGAACGTCATGGTCCCGGTGCTTCCCTTCCTCAAGGGTTTGAGGCTCGTGAGGCAGTGGTCGGGCCTGTACACCATCAGCCCCGACTGCCAGCCGATACTCGGGGGGACGCCGGAGGTCGCGGGGTTCTTCATGGCGGTGGGATTCTCCGGCCACGGATTCATGCTGGCGCCCATCGTCGGCCGGCTGATGGCGGAGATGATCCTGGACAAGCCGGCCAGCATAGACATCAGCATGTTGGACCTGGCGAGGTACGACAGGCACGAGCTCATCCTCGAACCGTCTGTGGTCTGAATACGTGAATGGAGGTGGGGGGACTTGAGGATCGGCGCGAACAACGATTTGTGCTCCGGATGCCGCGTGTGCCAGACAATATGCGGCTTCAGCAGATTCGGAGAAAACAACCCGAAGAAGGCGTCCATCCGGGTGAAGGGCCATTTCCCGGCGCCGGGTAAGTTCGAGATCCAGTTCTGTGACCAGTGCGGGGAGTGCTTCAATGTCTGCCCGGTAGGCGCGATCAAGCAGGAGAACGGCCACTACCGGATCGAACCGGATGAGTGCACGGGGTGCCTGCTGTGTGTGGAGAGCTGCCCGAAGGGCGTCATCTTCACACACCCGGACTACGCGGCGCCGTTCAAGTGCACACTGTGCGGCGACTGCCTGAGGTATTGCCCGACGAACGCTCTCTTCGACGTGGACGGGGAGGTGGCCAAGAGATGAGCAAGCTCTACGGATACGGGGGTAGAATCCTCCGGATCAACCTCACCACCGGCCAGGTCAAGAAGGATGAGACCCCCGAAGATCTCGCGAGGGAGTACCTCGGCGGAAGGGGATTCGTCGCGAAGCTCCTGTGGGACGAGGTGAAACCGGGCACTGACCCGCTTTCCCCCGACAACAAGGTAGTGATGGCGCCCGGCCCGCTCTCCGGCGTATTCCTGCCGGGTTCGGGCAAGACCGAGTTCGGCGCGAAATCCCCGGCGACCGGCGGCTACGGCGACAGTAACGTTGGCGGGCACCTGGCCCCCGAGATCAAGTACGCCGGATACGACGCGGTCATACTTGAGGGTGCGGCCGCGAAGCCGACGCTGGTGGTCATCGACGATGACAGGGTCGAGCTGCGCGACGCCTCGAAGTACTGGGGCAAGGGCTGCATCCAGACGGAGACCATGCTGAAGACCGACCTCGGCGAGGACTTCCAGATCGCGACCATCGGTCCCGCGGGCGAGAACCTCGTGAAGTACGCGGTGATCTCGCACGATTTCGGCCGCCAGGCCGGCAGGACCGGCGTGGGAACGGTCCTCGGATCGAAGAAGGTCAAGGCCATCGCCGTCAGGGGCACGAAGTCGATACCCCTCGCTGACCCGCAGAAGGTGTTCGAGAAGGGCAAGCAGATGTATGATGTGTGCTTCTCGAAGCCCGGATTCAAGGAATGGACGCCCTATGGGACCGCGGGAGTAACCGACTGGATAAACGAGATCGGATCGTTCCCCACCAAGAACTTCTGGACCGGCTACTTCGAGGATCACAAGAGAATCAACGGGCAGTCGCTGCGCGAGAATATCCATATCACAGACAAGGCCTGCTTCGGATGCCCCATACCGTGCGGCAAGTACTCCAAGGCCAAGACGGCCAGGGGCGAAGCATACGTCGAGGGCCCCGAGTACGAGACCATAGGCATGATGGGCGGCAACCTGCTGCTCGGCACGATCGAGGAAGTCGCGTATCTGAACTACGTCGCCGACGAACTCGGCATCGATACCATATCGGGCGGGAGCGTCCTGGCGTTCGCGATGGAGTGCTTCGAGAAGGGGATCATCACCGAGAAGGATGCAGGCAGGAGTCTCCCGTGGGGTGATCTCGACGCGGGCGTGTACCTGCTCGAGAAGATCGCGAAGCGCGAGGGCATCGGTGACCTGCTCGCCGAGGGGGTCCGGACCGCCTCGCAGAAGCTCGGCAAGGGCTCGGAAAAGTTCGCCATCCACGTGAAAGGCCTCGAGCTCAGCGCGTATGAGCCGCGTTACGCGCCGGCGATGATGCTGGCGTACATGACCGCCGACGTCGGCGCCCATCACAATAGGGCATGGGCGATAACCTACGACGTGCAGGTCGGCCGCGACAGCCTGGAGGGCAAGGCGAAGAGGGTCATCGAGCTCCAGCACATCAGGCCCCTGTTCGACACGCTGGGCCTGTGCAGGCTGCAGTGGGTCGAGATCGGATTCGAGCTGAGCCACTACGCCGAGCTGTTCCCGATGGTCACCGGCTGGAACTACTCGTGGGACGACCTGCTCCGGGTCAGCGAGAGAATATGGAACCTCACGCGCGCGTTCAGCATACGTGAGATCAAGGGCTTCGGCCGTGACTATGACTACCCGCCGCCCAGATTCATCGAGGAGAAGGTCCCCACCGGACCCGCCAAGGGTCACGGCATCACGCGCGAACAACTCAATAAGCTCCTCGACGACTACTACAGCCTCAGGGGCTGGGACGCCAAGGGCATACCGACAGGGCGGAAGCTCAGGGAGCTGGGGCTCGACTACGTTGCGGAGGCCTTGGGGACTTGAGCGAGGTTGCGGCGAGGATCCTGAAGAGGGTAACGCTCCTTGTCTACGGACACGGAAGCGAGTTCTTCCCGGGGAAGAAGGACCGCCTGGAAGTCGAGGTTCCCGCACGGGCGTCGGTCAATGAGATCCTCGATTCCCTAGGCGTGAACCGCAGCCTGGTCATGTTCGTGGTGGCGAACGGAATCCGCAAGGACAGGGACTACGTCCCCTCCGACGGAGAGGAGATCACGGTGGTCTCACCGCCGTCGGGAGGGTAGCGTGGCTGGGGCCGCCCGGTTGCCGTCTCCCGGGTACGATTGCCCAGGTAGTTCGATGGATCGGTCGTAAGAATGCAGGGGCCCCCGGTCCTACGCAGACGCGGGGGCCCCTCCCTGCGAAGTGGCGTCGAATATGGCGTTGGAACCCTAATGCCCCTCGCGCTGCTGCTTGACACTAATTAGGAATGTAACTTATAATTATCGTTGCCAGTCAAGGTTCTGGAAGGATAGGAGGAGTCCCAGTTTTATGACAATTGAAGTCGGCAGCATCGTCGAAGGAGTGGTGACTGGCATAACCCACTTTGGCGCGTTCGTTACGCTGCCCAACGGCAAGACCGGACTAGTGCACATCTCCGAAGTCGCCGATACGTTCGTCAGAGACATCAACGATTATCTCAAGCAGAACGACCATGTGAAGGTCAAGATCCTCTCGTTTGATGAGAAGGGGAAGATCGGGCTTTCCATTAAGCAGGCGTCGCCGACTTACAGGCCCAGGAGCTCCGGCCCCCGACGGGATAGGGCATCGTTCGAAGACAAGCTCATGAGGTTTATGAAGGACAGCGACGAGAGACTGTCCGATCTGAGAAAGAATACGGATTCCAAGCGTGGCGGCCGGGGATCGGGCCGGATGTTCTAGCCCTGGTAGCCGGGTTCTAAGGACTCATACAAACCGACTTAATAGCAGAACTCCATAGCATGAATCGGCCGGCTGCGTCTCCGACGCAGTCGTTTCATAAGTGCGGTATACTAGACAGGGATTCCAGACAGGATTCTTAGACGTGCCGGGGTGTCGGAACAGGTAGACGATGGGGACTTAAAATCCTCTGGGCCTTGGCCCGTGCGGGTTCGATTCCCGCCCCCGGCACCAAGACTTTGCACCACATGGTCAGGGTAGAATTCGACCCTGACTTCTTTGTTGTCCGGGTCTAGTTCAAGCCTCCGAATGAAGGTTCGAAGAAGCTCGCGGCGTTGGGGGATAGAGGCCAATTCGTAGGTTCCCTTGAAGCCAGTAAGGAACGCTCGGAGAGCGGCGGGGTCGATGATGTCAAGTAATGATGTAGAGGATGCAAATTCCTGAAGCCGGGCTTCGTGCTCGGCCGATTGTTTGGTCAGGGCCTTGACCTCGTCCGCCACGAAGGCCGGGTCAATGCTGGAGGGCGAGGGCTTACGTACAATAACGACCCCGGGAGCGTCTTCTCCGGGGGTCTCTGCTCTTAGATTTATCCTTATGACATATCTCGGATGGGGGTTCGTGGCAATGACGGAGGGAAGCTGACAAGTGGTGTCGAAACCGGAAGTGCCTGAGATTTCAGTCGGGTGCGCTTCAACGGATCTAGGGGGTGTAGTGGTGAAGAACGTGCCGAAGATACCGGAAAAGGTCTGGTGGACAATTCGAGCCAAGTTTGCTGATTCGGTACCTGGCGCTGTTACTGCATCTTATTTGACCAGCCTTCTAGAGGTGAACGAATCGTCGGCTAAGACGTATTTGCCGGAGCTTAAACTGCTTCATCTGATTGACGAGAATGGCAAGCCAACGCCTGAAGCCAACGAATGGCGATTGGACAGCAGCTACAACAAAGTCTGTTCCGACATAGTAACACGTGTGTATCCCGAAGAGGTACGGGACTTATTCCCAGGGCCAACTTTTGACAGGTCAGCCTGTATTGAATGGTTCAAAAGAAACCTGGGGGTCGGTGCGAGCGCAGCTAGGCAATATGCTACGACATACATGCTGCTGAAAACTCCGCTAGATGTTGCCGGAGGGCCCGCGAGTAAGAAACTAGCCCGTCAAAAACGGGATCCGAAGCCTGTTGTGCGGCGTGGGGCCATGAAGGCTGATGATGAGAAAGGCCAAGACAGTACTCCTGGTGAAACACGCAGAGCGGACGGGGTCTGGGTGCCGCCCGTACACGTGAATCTCCAGATCCACATTTCTCCAGATGCGACGAATGAGCAGATCGAGGCGATCTTCAAGAACATGCGAAAGTACCTGATGAACAATGGATGAGACTATCAGTAGCCTGTTCGAAAGGGTGCGAGCTTTTGCAGCGAGTCTGCCTGCTGGTACAAGTGTCCACGGCCGTCCGAAAGATGGGTTATTGCCTTTTAGCCTGTATAGGAAGGGGAGACAGAACATTGATCGCCTCGGCGATGAGATAAATGCTTGCTTTGAATACCGCATATATGATGGTTGCGCCGTTTTGCTGCGGAGGCTAATCGAAACGCTGCTCATCTTCTCCTTTGACAACAAGGGATTGGCCGACAGCATCAAAGATAGTAATGGCGACTACCTACAGCTCTCGGGGATCATAAAGAAGGCTATAGGGAGCAATCCGCTTGGGTTGACGCGCAACGCGAGACAGTTCTTGCCTAAGGTTTGTCTCCAGGGACATCTTTCAGCCCACAACCCCTTCTACTGTGCGCGAGAGAGGGATTTCGATTCTACTACGCAGCTAGAGATCCGAACGATTATTGATGAACTCATGCATGCCAGTGGTATCGTGAAGTAGAAGGCGGTGGCCGCGTCAACAGTGCAAGAGCGCGATTACGGGTTCGAACGTGGTGCAGATTATGGTGTCTGGCCCCTGGCACCATATGTAATGTAGCGCGGAGCGTCAGCTCCGCGTCTTCTGTCCTCGCCTGCTGCTCCCGCCCTGCTCCCGTTTCGGTGAGGAATGCCCCAATCCACGCGCCAGCTGGTAGACGATGTACTGGTTCAGGCTGACTCTCTCTTCGTGTGCTCTCTCCGCGAGGGTCCGGTGGAGGGTCCTGGGCATGCGGATATTGAGCTTGCCGGAGTACTCCGCGATCATGGCGGCGGGTTCGGGGATCTCCAACCCCTCTTCGATCGCGGTCTCCAGCCAGCTAACCTTCGCGTCTTCGATCATTCTGAGGGCTTCCTCTAGCGTTTCGCCCTGGCTGACACACCATAGCAATTCCGGGATCTGAACGGCGTAGCCGCCCTCTTCCGAGGGGCGAACGACTATCTGGTAAGGAAGCTTCAAGTAGTACTCAAGTTCTCTGGTCATCCAGGGTCTCTCCCTCCAGTGCTTCGATAGCCATCAGACTGCCGCCATAGTACCACTGGCGAGGGCGCCACATCAAGTATTGGGTTAGGCTGCGGCCGGGGGTCGAAGGCAAAACACATGGCGAGCTGAGCGGTGTGTCGCAAAGTGGTTCCCCGGCCGGCACCGTGTTCCTTGCAGGGGGCCAAGGGGTTATCAGCCGAGGGCTTTCTCAAGGCGCGCCAGGCTGCTGACTGCTCTTCGCAAAGGCCCTGGTGGAAGACCTGGGGTTGACCGCGCCTCCGCACCGCGTCCGGATCGGCCCCCGTCACGCAGTCTGAAGGAGTGTGTCGCCAGGCGGGAGAAAGTATCCGGGGATTGCTGGAGGGGGGACGGGTGGTGATCAGGGAGCCCCAGGTCGTAGAGTATTACTGGCTTAAGAAGTTCGAGCCCGGAGTATTGCTGAGAGGGTTCCGAGCCGCGGCCGCGTTGGCCGGCTGCAGTCTCGACAGTCTCACGCTCGAGGCCGGCTGCAAGCCGGATTACCGCCCGCATCCAATATCCGCACAGGAGCTGGAGGCCGTCCAACGATTCGGCGGATCCCCGCAATGGGTTCACCTGGACATCCCCGGCGGATTTGTGTCTGTCGGCCGCGGGAATGCGACTCTGTGGCTCAAGGTTCTAAGCGGGTCGGGACAGGAGGCCCGCCGGTTTCAGGTAGTGTTAGAGAACGAACTCGACCTGAACCCGAAGATCAACGCCTGCATGTACTGCGGAAAAACCCTCACTGAGCCGGAAGCCAGTTTTGAGGCGCGCATGCGCAAGCCCCTGAGTAGCTACCGGTCAGGCGCGTATGTGACGAGTGAGTACCTCGAACGAAAAGTCGTGATCCTCCGGTGCCACCGGTGCAAATCCCTATCCGCAAGGGTGAAGGTACTGTTTGTGCTCCTGCCCATCGTCCCGAGTGTCTTCATAGCCCCTGCCATTCCATGGACCCACAAGCTGGGCTTCCTGGACTACCTCATTACGTGGTTGGGACTATGTGCGATTCTGTGGCCCATCCATCTTGTGGCGCTGAGTCGAATGGGAGTCAGGCTGCGGAGCGAACAGGGATCTCCACGATGCATGGAGATGGAGGCCGACGGGTGGAAGCATGCCTGAAGGTGCAGGAGGGAGAATAGATGTTCGGATTCGGGAAGAAGGCCGAGGATTGGTTCGAGTCTGCCAGGAGAAGAAGCCAGAAGATGCTCCAGGACGAGACCAGGCGGATTCAGGCTGACATCGAACGGATTCGCTCAGGCCGGGGTGTGAATCCAAGTGCGGAGGCCGAGGCGAATGCAATGCGAACCCAGGCATACCGGGCGATGATCGCCGACCTCGATAGGGCCTTGGGTCAGAAGCCCGATTTCGCCGAGGCGTGGTTCAACAAGGGGAACATACACCAGATCATGGGGGAACGTGAGAAGGCCCTCGCCTGTTACGAGAAGGCGCTCCAACTCGCTCCGGCTCACCCGAATTCCCTGTTCTGCGTCGCCAGCATCAAGAGGGAGCTCGGTCGACTGGACGAAGCCCTGGGTTACTACCGGGAGGCCGTGCGCGCTAACCCGAATGACTCCGATGCCTGGTACGAGATGGCTATGGTACTCAGACAGTCAGGGAACAGCGAGTCTGCAAAGGAAGCGGAGGAGCGTGCGCAGGCCCTCCAGCCCAATCTCAAGCCGCGAAATGGCATGGTCTTCTACATTGCGCGGCCGCGGCTGTTCACCTAGAGGCCGGGACCAGCGAAGGAAGTAAGAAGGGATTTCCGCCAATGCGCGGGAATCAGACCCTGGCCACAGACCATATCAGACAGGGAGGACTCGACGTGGGGTTCACTGAGAAGTCGTGTGTGGAGTTCTCGCAGGCGCTGGCGTCCAAGGCGCCAGTTCCCGGCGGCGGAGGAGCGTCCGCGATGGTCGGAGCGCTCGGCGCCGCCCTTGGCGCCATGGTGTGCAACCTGACGATCGGCAAGAAGGCGTACCGTGAAGTGGAGGATGACGTGAAAGCCATCCTTTCGAAGGTGGAGGCTATCCGCGAGCGGATGCTCCATCTCGTAGAGCAGGATGCGGTGGTTTTCGAGCCGCTGTCGAAGGCATACGGCATCAAGGCCGAGACCCCTGAAGAGAAGGCGGCCAAGGATGACCTCATGGAGCAGGCCCTCAAGAACGCTTGTACCGTCCCAGTCGACATCGTCAAGGAGGCCTTCGGTTGCCTCGAGCTGCTCGACGACCTCGCCCAGAAGGGCAGCAGGCTTGCCATCAGCGACGTCGGCGTTGGAGCGTTGTTCTGCAAGGCTGCGCTACTGGGCGGCCGCTTCAACGTCATCATCAACACGGAAGCTATGAAGGACCGGGAATACGCGTCAAGGATCGACGCAGAGGTGAACGGGATCGTGGAGCGCGGGTCGGCGCTTGCGGACGCGATCACACAGAAGGTGGAGCAGCGCATCAGAAGATCATAACGGGGGGACCTCCAACATGGCGGAAATCCTGAGTGGCAAGGCAGTTGTTCAGGGGGTAGTCAATGATGTGAAGGCGCGCGTCGACGCGCTTCTTGGCAAGGGCATCCAGCCGAAGCTCGCGATCATGCGCTTTGGGGCGCGACCCGACGACCTGTTCTATGAGAAGGGCGCCAAACGCACGTGCGCTCAGGTTGGCATCAGGTGCGAGACGACCGAGCTGGCGGAGGACATCTCCCAATCCGAGGCAATCGCAGCCCTCAAGGGCCTGAACGAGGATGCGTCGGTGCACGGCATACTCGTCTTGCAGCCGGCGCCGAAGCACATGGATACGGCCAAGCTGCGCTACACGATCGACCCGCGGAAAGACGTCGACGGCATGAGCCCCATCAACGAGGCCAAGGTGTTCGAGGGAGACCCGACCGGCTTCCCACCGTGCACTCCCACCGCCGTAATGGAGATACTCAAGTACTACAACATATCGCTCAAGGGCAAGAAAGTCGTGGTAGTGGGACGCAGCATGGTGGTGGGGAAGCCTGCGGCGATGCTGCTTCTTGGCGAGCATGCGACCGTCACGATATGCCATTCCCGCACGCAGGACCTCCCCGCTGAAGCGCGCCAGGGCGACATCCTGGTAGCGGCGATAGGGCGTGCCAAGATGATAACCAGGGACTATGTGAAGCCGGGAGCGATCGTGATCGATGTCGGGATCAACGTCGATGAGAACGGCAAGATGTGCGGCGACGTAGAGTTCGAGGGCGCCAGCCAGGTGGCTTCGATGATTACGCCGGTCCCCGGTGGGGTCGGATCCGTCACGGCGATTGTACTTGCCAAGCATGTTACGCGTGCAGCTGAGATGATGTGACGCCGTAGCAGGAATCTACTGGCAAGACTGGTTGCCACGTGCTAATATCGTTTCCATGAGGGACAGAACAGTAGTCAAATCGCGGATTGTGGTTGCCGCTATCGTCGCGCTGAGTGTTTCGGGCTGGTCTTTGCCGCTGCCGGACCATGCAGTCGCTGCGGCCACGCCGCCCGCCACGGGGGACTCCACCGTATACCAGGACGGAGCGCCGCTCGAGTCCGGCAGCCCGGACTTCAGCCGCGATGTGAAGATCATCCAGCGGGTGGGGACAGCCCAGCGCCTCATCAACTATCCGGCAGGGTACCAGGTGGACCTGCCGCCGGACGTGGAGATGGACTTCCGGTATTCGCCGGGTTACGTGCGGGCGTCCAGCTCCGCGCTGGACATCAAGATCTCCAGGGAACGCTCCCCGTACGGGGATGTTGAGATGTACCTCAGGGATTACCCCAACCGCTTCATCGCCCGCGAAGACTACGCAGGTTACCGGCAGGTCAATGACATCCGGCTCATCGATGACACCTGGCTGGACGCCGGCGGGCGCCGCACCCGGTTCATCAGTTTTCGACGCGAACCCGCGGCCGGCAGTCCGGAGACTCAGAACGAATATGTGCTCGCTTATGTCCTGACCCCGGGCAGGCAGGAGTTCTACACGCTGTTCTTCAGGATGAGTTCCCTCGACGAGCAACGCCCCACCATCCTCGGGGTCCTGGAGTCATTCACGTTAATCGGACGCAGGGGGACCGAACGGTTCAACCTGGACCTGCACCCGGTTCCCGGCAGGTGGAACCCGGAGACCCAGGCCCTGTATGACCGCCTGGCCAATGGAGGCCGGTTCATGTGGGGCATTTTTTACCCCTGGGCGCTCACGGACGCGGGGGCGTACCAAAGGGTGGCCTCTATCGAGGACAGACTCGGATTCCGTTTTCCGATCATCCTTCACTACCTCTACCCGGGGATTGATTTCCCCACCGAAGGGATGCGGAATGCCTTCGAACGCGGGCAGTTGGTTGAACTCACAATGCAGGTGGCGACCCTGGACAATGCTAACGCAAACGTGAGAAACGCCAACTTCGACCTCCTGGACGGCCGGCTCGACGAGGCAATCCGGCGGTTTGCGCGCGGCGCGAAGGCATTCGGCCACCCGTTCCTGTTCCGCCTCAACAATGAGATGAACACGGACTGGGCGCAATACAGCGGTGTATGCACGCTGAACGACGTGGACATCTACACCAAGGTCTGGCGCCGGATCTACAGGATATTTGATGAGGAAGGCGTGGACAACGCGATTTGGGTGTTCAACCCGAACGGTCGGAATTACCCCCCGATGAACTGGAATCGCGGGGTGTGCTACTATCCTGGAAACGGCTTCGTGCACCTGATAGGGTTGACTGGATACAATACAGGCGACTACTACTATTCCGTCACGCGCGAACACTGGGTCTCATTTCGCCAGATCTATGATCCGGTCGTTGCGGAGTACAGGGCCCTGTACAGGCGCTTTCCCTGGCTGATCACCGAGTTTGCGAGCAGTTCGGTCGGGGGTGACAAGGCACAGTGGATTAGCGACATGTTCACGGCCTTGCCCGATTACCCCGAAATCAGGGCTGCTGTGTGGTGGTCGTACGCCGATTTCGATTATCGTCCCGGCAGGGAAGGCACGCCCGCCAGGCGGTACTGGCTCGATGAAAAGGAAGAGTATCTCGAGGCCTTTCGAGAGGGGCTGCGGCGGCAGGGGCTGCTGAAGTGAGTCCAGAAAGCATGAGGGAACCCCCGGGCTGGGGGAACGTCATCCTAAGTGTGGACTCCGAATGGATTTCAGGTGGACTCCCAGGAGGTGTATGAGGTTGAACAGAAGAGGCGCAGGGATTGCCCTGATTGCCGTCGCCGCTTTTCTCCACGCCACGCGCTACGTCTGCGCCGCCATCTACGGTTCCGGGATGAACTCTCATGGTTCGGACCTCTTCAGGGCGATGCTGCAATACGTGGGGCCGGGGCTATCCAGGCTGTCTGCAGTGTGCCTGGTGGCTGGCATCGCCTATCTCGTGTGGGCCGAGGCGGACCGGACCAGCCGCTAGGAACCGGATAGGACCGGCGCCCGGCTGCGTTGTGTCCAGCCCGGCGTAACACCGCACGCACGTAGCCTTCCCCCAATCCCCCAAAGGCATTTTCCGCACGCGGATTCTGCTGTCATCTCCTTCAGTGGCGGGGACTCCGTGGCCCCTGAATTGCCCGAAAGAATCCATCATGGTTAAAAAGAGGAAATACATGAAGATACGTGGAATACATAGTATCAAGTAACAAATATATTTGATAGAGGTGGGTGATCCCCGTTGGCGGACGTCGGAATGGGGAGAATCGCTTACGAAACCAAGAATCAGATGGCATACAAAGCCCTTCGGGAAGCGATCGTCAGCGGGAAGCTGAGACCGGGCACCCGCCTTGTGATAAAGGATATCGCTCTTCAGCTTGGGACCAGCGGCATTCCAGTACGCGAAGCAGTCAAGAGACTCGAGGCGGAAGGTCTTATCGAGAACACTCCGCACATCGGACCTAGGATCGCTGGAGTCTCGGTGAACGAACTCAGTAATGTGCTACCGGTCAGGGCCATACTTGAATCCTTTGCTACCGGGTTGGCTGCAGAAAACGCTGGCCCCAGGCTGATTTCCCTACTGGAAGAGGTTGTGCGGGACATGCGGTCGGCTGTGGAAAGCCGTGACCCTTACGCCTATGGCCAGTTGAACAGGCGTTTCCACCTGATAGTTTATGAGGCCTGCGGCAACGAGTTCTTGCGCAAGTTGATCGTCGATCTCTGGGATAGGACGGAGAGGGTGCGTTCGGTGTTCTCCATCTTGCCCTACATACTACCCGAGTCCCTCAAATCCCACGAGGAGATGCTGCGATTGCTGCGAGAGGGAGCGAGGGATCAGGTGTCCGAGTTCACGTTCCAGCACAAGATGCAGGCCTTCGATCGCCTGATCGAGTGGTTGGGGTCTCATGGCGTGGGAGGTGAAGACGCAGAGCAGACTGTGGATTCCGGTCAGCAAGCACAGACGTAAGGAGGGGACCATATGTCATTCACAGCTCGCAGGCCAATCGCACTCGTGACGATCGTGCTCGTTGTGGCGCTGTTCATGGCCGGTTGCTCTCAGCAGGCGCCGGCGAATCAACCGAAGCCGGAAGTGAAGCCCGAGGCGAAACCCGAGGCCCCGCCATCGAATGCTTCGTGGCCGAAATCCATCGTGATTGCGTCAGGCCCGATCGGTGGCCCGTGGTATCCGACGATGGTGAAGTGTTCTGAGATCCTGATGAGAGAGATCAAGGGCCTCAACGTCACAGTGATCGAGGGTGGGGCCGAAAGCAACATCAAACTCGTGAACGCGGGCAAGGATGCGCAGATCGGCATGACCAGCTCGGCGGTTCTGTATCCAGGAATCGAGGGAAAGCTGAGTGGCGGTGAGAAGGCCACGAACATCACCGCGATGGGCGCTGTGCTCACAAGCTATACTCAGATCGGTGTCCCAGCAAACAGCCCCATAAAGTCCATTCCGGATGTCGTCGGCAAGCGGATCGCCCCCGGTAAGACCGGGTTCATCTCGGAGATCATCTTCCGCAACGTACTCGAGGCATATGGCATCACCTACGATGACATAAAGGCGAAGGGCGGCTCGATCAGCCTGGTGGCCTGGGGCGAGGTCCCTGCGCTCATGAAGGACAACCACGTTGACGTGTTCAGCATGTGCGGCGAAGTCCCGCACTCCACTATCATGGAGCTCGAGACTACCAAGCAGATCAGGCTCCTGTCCATTGACAAGGACAAGCTGGACGTAATCCTCAAGAAGTATCCCTACCTCTTCGCTGTCGAGAAGCCGGCGGGGATCTACAAGGGACAGAAAGAGCCGGTCACCTTGTTGGCGTACTCGGGTGTCCTCATCGCCAACAAGAGCCTGCCCAGCGATTTCCTGGCGAAAGTGGTTGACGTGCTCGTCAGCAACAAGGACGAGGTGGTGAAGGAACTCCCATTTGTCGACCTGCTGTCGTGGGAACGGGTGATGTCGGGTCTTGAGGAATCAGTCACAGACCCCGAGGTCCTCAAGCTGGTGAATAGCCACAAGAAATAGGACAGGGCGTTGGCGGAGGGGGAGCCGCCGGCTCCCCCTCCAGTAGGGGGTGAAGGCCTTGGTAAGGACACGTACTGAGACGGTGCTCAATCCGGATGGCGGGGGTACTGACCGTCTGGGAAGGGCAATCGTGGTCATGGTAGCGGCTGCAGCCATCTTGATGTCGCTATTTCACCTCTACCGCGCCCAGGTCGGTGTGCTTGAGGCCTGGAGGCAGCGTTCATTCCACGTCCTGTTCACGCTCATCGTTGGGTACCTCGTCTCCCTGGAGAAATCGCGCGCGAAGAGGGCCGACATGGTCCTCAGCTTGCTCGGACTGGCTGCCGCCATAGCAGTGACGCTGTATACCCTCGTCGACTACCAGGGGATCATCGTGCGTGAGGGCGCTCCCAACCTGTATGACATGGTCTTCGGGACGGTCATGATGGTCCTCATCGTGGCGGCCACGCGGCGCCACGTCGGGACGACCATCGCGGGGCTCGCCGTTCTGTTCTGGGCGTACGGCCTTTTCGGCTGGATGCTGCCCGGCCGTCTCGGGAGCCCACAGTTCACGTACACAAAGGTAATCGACCAGATGTTCAACTCGACTGCGGGCATGTTTGGTGTTTCGACAAGCGTGTCGGCGATAGACGTCATCATGTTCGTCATCTTCGGGGCTTTCCTGGATCGCTCCGGCGGCGGGGAATTCTTCAACGACCTCGCCATAAGATTGACAGGGAGAACCCGTGGCGGCCCTGCCAAGGCGGCTGTGGTGGCCAGCGCTTTCGTCGGCACCATTGAGGGCAGCGCTGTGGCCAACGTGGTCACGACCGGGACATTCACCATACCGCTCATGAAGCGATTGGGATTCAGCCCGACGTACGCCGGCGCGGTTGAGGCCGCAGCCTCAACCGGGGGCATGATCATGCCCCCCGTCATGGGCGCCGCGGCGTTCATCCTCGCCGAGATGACCAAGACTCCGTACACAAAGGTAATGCTCCACGCCCTGATCCCCGCGTGCCTCTATTTCGCGGGGATATTCCTGACGATCGATCTCAGGGCCGAGAAGGAAGGGCTGACTCCCCTTGGGGCATCCATCGAGAAGGGCCGCCTCAGCTTCGAAAGAGGCGCCACGTGTCTTGTCCCACTCGCGTCGATCGTGGGAGCGCTGTTGATTGGATTCTCACCCATGAAGTCGGCCCTGTTCGGGATCGTTTCGCTGACGGTGATCTGGATGATCCGTCGGGAGAAGCGGATGACCGTGGTCGACCTGCTAGCCGCCCTGGAGAGCGGCGCCACGACAATGGTGCCTGTGGCCCTCGCCTGCGCGTGCGCGGGGATCATCGTGGGATTCATCAGCCTCACGGGGTTGGGCGTGAAGATGAGCGCAATGGTGAGTATTCTCGGAGTCCACAAACTCGTTGCGCTGGTGCTTGCGATGATCGTTTGTCTCATTCTCGGGATGGGGATGCCTGTTGCGGCCGCGTACATACTCGCCAGCGCCACTGTGGGCGGGATGCTTGTGAGGGTCGGGGTGCCGCTCATCCAGGCTCACCTGTTCATCTTGTATTTCGCGACGATCTCGGCCATCACCCCGCCGGTTGCGCTGGCCGCGTACGCCGCCGCCGGTATCGCCGACGCGGACCCGAACGCCGTGGGGTGGCAGGCCTCCAAACTCGCGCTTTCGGGATTCATCGTGCCGTTCATGTTCATATATGGACCGAGCCTCATGGGTATCGGGGCGCCGGCCAGGATTCTGCAGGCGGCGGCCACGTCGTTCCTCGGGGTTTTCTGCCTCAGCATCGTTGTGGAGGGGTGGTTCCGGGGCCCGGTCCCGATTTTTGAACGGATTCTGTTTCTTGGCGGCGCGCTGCTGCTGATTGATACGGGATTGGCCACAGACATCGCAGGATTGGCACTAATCGTCGTGCTGCTCGGACGGCGCTTGCTGAGAAAGGACGCATCGCTTGAGCGAACGCCTGGGACGCTCTAGGCGCCGGAGCACTTGGAGGGATTGGATTTGGGGAACGGGTTGAAGTTCATGACGGATCAATACTGGGTCACGCCTTTCAATTTCATGGAGGAGATCAGGTCGCAGTTGACGCTGCCGGCGGACAACACCGTGCGTATCCACGATGTGACCATTCGAGAGGCCGAACAGGCCCCCGGAGTCGTGTTTAATAAGGACGAGAAGGTCGCCATCGCGAAAGCGCTGGACAGACTTGGTGTGTATAGCATTGAGACATTCCCCATGGTTTCGAAGGATGACAGGGAGGTCACCCGTAGGATCGTCGACCTCAAGCTCAGGTCGAAGGTCGTGAGCCTCTCCCTCTGGAAAAAGGAGCACATTGATGTTGTCGCCGAATGCGGCGCATACGGCATCATTGTAGAGAACGTCGCCAATCCCTGGTCCTGCGAAGTGGTGTGGGGCCATAGCGAGGACGACATCATCAAGCGATTCGTCGAGGGCGTGGCTCACGCCAAGAGCCTCGGCTTGTACACGATCGCGATGCCGTGGGACGATTTCCGGGCGCCGCTTCCCTTCCTCGAAAGGCTGTACAAATCGCTGGTGTACGAGGGTGGCGCGGATGCGGTCACACTCGTGGATACGTCCGGATGCTCGCTTCCCTGGACGACGATGCATCTCATAAGGTTGCTCAGGAAGTGGCTCCCGGACACTCCGTTGCAGATGCACGCCCATAACGAATTCGGCCTGGCCGCATCCGTTATGCTTTCCGCTGTCTCAGGGGGAGCTTCAACCGTTCACACCGCCATAACCGGCCTCGGCTCGAGGGGCGGGAACGCGGCCACTGAGGAGGTTGCCGTGAGTCTCGAATTGCTTCTGGGCGTCAAGACGGGGATAAACATGAAGGAGATATACCCAACCTGCCAGCTCGTGCGCGAACTTGCGAAGGAGCCTATCCCCCACAACAAGCCCATTATCGGGGACAACCTGTTCACATACGTCGCCGGGATGAGCGTGGCAATGTTTGAGAAGGTCAAGGCCGCGGGCAGGCCTTACGCCTATGTGCCGTTCGTGCCCGAGATGATCGGCCGCGAAGGCCACGAGATCGTCCTCGGCAAGCTTTCGGGCAAGACGGCGGTCCGGGGGTTCCTCCATGAGATGGGAGTAGAGCTCACAGAAGATCAAGTTGCGCGACTAACTCAGATGGTCAAGGAAGAGTCGATTGTCCGGAAGTCTACGGTGTCGAAGAAGACCTTCAAGCAGATGGTCCAGCGAATCATAGAGGAGGCGTGAGCGGTGCCCAGGATATATGATCTGAGTGCCACCCTGGCGAACTATGGGTTCGACCCCAGACCGCCAAGCATCGTGTACTGGGAGCACAAGGAGAATGTCCGGTTCTATTCGAGACTGGCTGGAGTCCCGATCGACGCGTTTCCGGATCAGATGGGGCTTGCGGCCGAAGAGGTACACGCAATCACGCATAGCGGGACTCACTTCGACGCGCCCTGGCACTTCGGTCCGACCTCCGAGGGGAAACCGGCGAAGACCATCGATGAGGTGCCGCTGGATTGGTGCTATGGCGACGGCGTGGTGCTGGACCTGCGGCACAAGAAGAGGGGAGAAACCATCAGCGTAGCCGACCTGGAGGCGGCCCTCTCCAAGATTGGCTACACCCTCAAGCCGTGGGACATCGTACTGTTGATGGTCCTGGGAGGGGATCCTTACCTCCTAGAATCCGATTACCCCCAGAGACATGCGGGGCTGGACCGCGAAGGCGTACTGTGGTTCTGCGACAGGGGAGTGAAGGTCCTCGGTACGGACGGGTGGGGCCTCGATGTGCCGGTGTCCGCCATGGCGGCCAACCACCGGAAGGGCGTCAAGAACGCCGTGTGGCCTGCCCATTTCGCCGGAAGGGACCGGGAGTACTGTCACATCGAGAAGCTTGCGAATCTCGATAAGCTTCCCCGCCCGTACGGGTTCAAGTTTGCTGCGTTTCCGGTCAAGATCGCAAGGGCAAGCGCCGGCTGGTGCAGGGCGGTGGCGATCTTCGAATAGACCCCGTAATGTACAGGAACAATCCCAATCCGGCAGGACCGGGGGTTGAGCCCCGGTCCTGTCAAGTGTCTGAAACCTCGATCCGGCATGCGTCGCCGTCCCACAGAGTGCTCTTCGTTTCAAACCTGGAGCCGGGTCGCAGCCCCTTGACCATGCCCTCCATCGGATCCAGACAGTAGATGTTGCAGGGACTCGCCGACCCCATCCTCTTGGCCAGGGCGCACAGGCGGCAGGCTCTTGCCTCGGCTGCGAACCCGCCGGGTCTTGCCGTTACGCTCCAATTCGCGCAACCGAACACCTCCGACAGCCTGGAGAACACATCCTCGGGAGCGGTAATCCCGAGTTGATCCGCCCTCGCCTTTCCGGTGGCGAGCTGCTCCTCGCGCTTCTCACAGGTCACCTTGTCGAGGATTCCCTCCCTGGTGAAGCGCAGCGTGGCATCGGCCAGTACTCCGGCGTAGAACATCTCGAGTAGCCGCGTCTTCTTTTCGAGATCCATCCAATACCCCTCCTCAACCGAGGGCTGTCTCGCCCCTCCATGAGTATTGGTGGGGGTAGAGAACGGATTCGTGACAACAGCGTGATAACAGAATCAGAGGCCTGCCTGGAGGTACTGTTCCCAGTAGTTCTTTCGAGGCAGCATCTTCTCGGACGCCTTGAATACGCTCACCCTATGTAGCGCCCTGCGGATTCTCTCGTACTCCCGTGGAAGGTCGATTTCTTCTACCCACCGGCGCATCTTGCACCTGCACTTGGCCGATGGATTACTCAGCGCGCACTCATCCTTGAGGAAGTTCCTGAGCCTTCTCCTCGCCCTCGAGACCATCTGGCGTACGTCCGCCTCGTCTTTCAGGAACACCTCCGAGATCTCCCGATAGGACAGGCCTGCCATGTCCCTGAAAACGTACGCCATGCGCGAGTCAACGTCCAGGCAGCGAAGGATTCCCGTAAGGCACTTGTCGCACATCTCCCTGACCCAGACCTGCCTGTCGAAGTCAAGTCGATCCGGGGCCTCCAGATCGTCGCCGTGGAAGTATCCCCGCAGGAACCGTGTGGTGTACGTGCGCTCCCTGAGCGCGTAGTGCATGGCCACACGAGAGGTGACCGAGTAGATCCACGTGGAGACGCTGGACTCGCCGCGAAACGAGGGCAGGCTCTTAATGATTTCGAGCCACACCTCCTGCGCGGCGTCCTTTGCCGCCTCTTCGTCCTGGATCATCCTCCGGCAGATTGACGAAACCATTCTGCCGTATGCCTGGACTACTTCGTTTGGGGTCGTACCCATATGGGATCTCACCGCGATCCTGTTCTATGCAAGGTGAACCTCTTCCGCCCGCACCTGCGCATCCGGGCAGACGACCCGCACGTTTGCGAGGATGTCCGCCAGATGTGCGCGGACGCGGTCCTCGCCAATCCCAGCGGGGGCGTACACAACGAACAGCGCCTGCCTGGTGGATGGCGTAATCTGGGTCCGCTGATCCGGGCCGTAGACAACGCAGGAAATGACGCCACGGGCGTCTGTCATCATCATGTCACGTTCCTTGAGCGCGTGTTCCTGTCCGTTGAGTCGCGTGTAGCGCTCGGTCCCCCTCGAAATGTCAAGCGTCAGCGGCAGGCTGATTTCCCGGAAATCGTGTCCCGCCGTGAGGAGGGTGTTCTTGAGCTCGGCCATGAACATCGCCTCGACCAGCGCCGCCACACGGGGAATCGTCTTGCCCTTCAGGGCCACTGATTCGAGCTGGAGCTGAACAGGGTACGTCTTGTTGAAACGCTTGTAGTAGGCGTCATACGCCCGGACGGCCGGTAGGTTGGCGATGGAGCCCCTGTCCTTGAACTGCGAGCGCAATGATTCCTCGAGTTCGGATTTCCGCCTGTCCAATACTGCGTGATGATCGGGGTTCTCGATGTTTTCGACCAGCAGTATCCCGGCGCACGCGCCGGGGTATGCCGTTCTCCAGGCTTCCGAGACATTGAGCATCGGCGCTTCACCTCGCTGCTGAGTCAATTCGACCAGTCTCACAATACACCTACTTGTCTGAATGCTGTCTATTCGTTCATGAGGTCCAGGTTGGCGACTATCCTGGACTCCCTGATTGCGACGAAACGCAGGTCCTTGAGAGTGTGCAGGTCCCGCATCATGGTCTTGTTGGTCTTGTCTTGGTAGACGGCTTTCACCAGATGATGATTACGGCTCCTGAAGGCTTCCACGGGGATACCATCCTTCTCGTAGAAGGCGAGCTGTTCCAGAATCGCCATCTGCCGCGCATTGATTCTTCCGTCTTCAGCGGCCTCCCAAAAACAGCTGCGGAACAGAGCCCTCTTCACGTAATCCAGGATTTCCTCCTGAATCTGCCGCAGTTCCTCCACGAAGCCCCGGAGTGAGAACCCCACGAACTCGGTGAGGTCGGCATCGTGTACGAATCGAGCCCTATGCAGCATGTCGATGTACTGAGACCGGTTGCGGTAGTAGTAGTTGGCCAAAGAGTAGAAGCCTACAGTGTTGTAGCCCCCCTGACAGAGAATAAATGCCTCCACAGCCCTGGATGTACGGCCGTTCCCATCGGCGAAAGGGTGAATCGAAACCAGGTAGAAATGTGCGAGCACTGCCCGTATCAGAGGGCCGTAACCCTGTACGACATCAGGACCAGCGGCAGCCCGAAGCCCTTGAAAAGGCACACTCCGGACTCTGCTCAGTCCGGAGTGTGCAAAGGCTTGCCGGCGGTGAGGCCGGGGGGATGTATGCGGCGGGCCCTACAGGAGGTTCTTCACGTACTCCTGGTAGGCTGCTTTGAGATCGGCCATCTTCCGGTTCATCTCCAGCTGCAGATCGGAGACCTTCTCGTATTCCCGCCTGTCAATGGCTTCCCTCAGGCGCGTGAACAGCGACGGTCTACCGGGCGCGTCCTTCGCAAGCGCCAGGCGAGCTTCCTCGATGCCCGCCCACCGGAGGTCGTCGACTTCATTCGAACCGGGGGTGCCATTATGGATTTTGCGGCAGGCGCGTACGAAATCGAAGTTCTCATGGATGATACGATCCCTGAGCTCAGTGACCCACTGGTTGACCATGGCTTCTTTGAAAGAGCTCAGGATCCTTGGGTTGAATACACCTCCGGCGGTGAGCACAGCCGCCTTTCCGGGGAACCT
The DNA here is from genome assembly GCA_050260105.1 of Ignavibacteriales bacterium. Taxonomy (GTDB): domain Bacteria; phylum Bacillota; class Sulfobacillia; order JABLXB01; family JABLXB01; genus SM1-B181. The sequence continues at coordinate 61,137 of JBLNBR010000041.1, forward strand.
GGACAGGTTCTCTATACCCTGCCATACGGTCGCAGGAGGAACTCCCATGTACTTCGCGCGTTCTTCCGCAGTGAAGTCCTCGAAGACATCGTCCTCTGTGCGGTACAGCCTGCCGCGTTCCAGATACTCACAGTCGTCCCCGGGCGCTTTCGAGAATTCCTTCTCCAGTTGCTTTGCGGTCTTTCCGCTTTGTACCGCATACGCGATCCCGTCGAGCATCGCCTGGTAGATCCCGGCCATCGCCAGGTACAGGTTGGTCCTGGGATACGGAGAGCGGACCTCGAATCTGGTAGCAAGCGGGTTGTTGACATCCCGGACCAGGCCCACGAGCACCGTGCGGTTGCGTGACGGCACTCTCACGTTATGCCCTATTGACGCGACAATCGCGACCGGGGCCTCGAAACCGGGTTTGAGACGGTTGAAAGCGTCGTTGGTGCAGGTGATTAGACTGCCCACGACCTCATAGTTCTTCAGGAAACCCATCACAGCGCCCCAGCCGATGGGACTCATGAAGTCGGTGGATGGGTCGGCCGGACAGAACAGGTTCCTCATGCTGCCGTCCTTCATCCTCGCGGCGATACCCACGTGCGTGTGCATGCCGTTGCCGGCCACTCCCTCAATGGGTTTCGCCATGAAAGTCACGTCCAGGCCGTGATGGCGGAATGTCTCCTTGACGATGTTGCGGGCGAGGATCACGTTGTCCGCCGCCTGGAGCGGGTTCGAATACGCCCAATCGATTTCGAGCTGCTCCATGATGTGGGTGAATTGGCCGCTCTGGTCTATCTCGGCCTTCACGCCTCCGACTTCCTTGTGCCCCATCTCAGGCCGGAGTCCATACTTCTCCATCAGCATGAGCGACTGCTCCAGGGCAGTCCTGACGGCCCCCTTCGTCCTCTTCCAGTACTGCTCTTGCAGTACCTGGGACGTGGACAGTTGCTCGACGTCGGCCTTATCGCCCGGAGTCTTGACCCAGAACTCAAGTTCCGTCGCGGCGGTGGGGACTATCTGCTCGATGTCGTCTCCCCTGAAGCCGAGGATGCGTGCGCTGTCCATTTTCGAGCGGAGGAGCGTCTGCATCTGCTCTCCAAGGCGGCGGACTGCCCTCACAAGCACAGACCTGGAGTCGACGTTCTCTCCACCATGCACGAGAAAGGAAGGGATCCTGAGGGTTCCGACGGGTTTGCCTGTGGACGGATGGATGTGGTCCCAGTTGTAGTCGACTATCCAGTTGGCGCTGTAGTCGGCCACGAAATCAACCTTAGCGTCGTTCAGGGTCGCTATGCCGGGCATCACCACGCTCGAACCGTCGGTCTGCACTCCACCGCCCAGTATCTGGTCGATGTCACCCAGGAACGCGGATACGGGAATCTTCTCGTCCGTGTCGTTGCCCCGGAGGTCGACTCCAACGAGGGACACGAACGCTATCTCAGGATGCTTGTGGAGAATCTCCTGGAGATGACCCGCCTCCATGGCGTCTCTGGGGATTACGTAGACGAGGTCCGCTGACAGGCCGAGGGATGTGCCCCCCTCTGGATCAGAGGGATTGGGCGCGCTCATCGATAAACACCTCGCATCAAAAATAAAACTTCCTTACATTATCTCTCACTGGATCACTGAGGGCAAAGTGCGACAATCACCGTGGCAGGCCGAAACAGGCGGGGCCGCGCTCACGGCCCCGCAACATACATCTCGGAGACAGTACATCGAGGGTTTTCTAGGAGTTTCGCCCGTTGACACGGACGACAAACCTCGCCATTCAGACTCCCGGGACGCAGATTGTAGAGCCTACTCTCAGGTTGCGTGGATCCACACCAGGGTTGAGCGCCTGCAGACGGCGCACGGTCGTGCCGAACCTCTGGGCCAGGCTGAAGAGCGTATCTCCCTGTTGAATGGTGTACGCGAACGTCCCAAGGGGGCACAACCTCCGTGCCTGCGGAATGCAGATTCTCTGTCCGACCCGCAGGTTGAGGGGATCGATGCCGGGGTTCGCCGTGATAATATCTGCGACCGAGACACCAAACCGCCGGGCGAGACTGAACAGCGTGTCACCCGGGGCGATGACGTAGAAGGTTGAGCCGGGCGGGCATGGGACGGAGACCCTGGGGATGCAGATGTAGCTGCCGATTATGAGGTTGTACGGGTCAATCCCGGGGTTCAGCCTCATTATGGCGTCCACTGTGGTGTTGTACCTTATTGCCAGGAAATACAGCGTATCGCCGGCCCTGATCTGGTAAGGGAACGACCCTGGCGGGCAGACCCTCCGAGCCGGAGGGATGCATATCTGCTGGCCGATGAGCAGCGCGTCGGGGTTCACGTCCGGGTTCGCGTCGATGAGGGCCTGCACTGTCACGCCGAACCGGCGCGCGATGCTGTAGAAGGTATCTCCTGCCCTGACGACATAAACGATGGAACCGGGCGGGCACCACGGTGAGGGGGTCGCCAGCGGAATGCAGATGATCTGGCCTACTTGCAGGTTTTCGGGGACTATCCCCGGGTTGGCGTTGATCAGCTCGTCCAGTGGTATCCGGAAGCGCCTGGCGATTGAGTAGAGCGTGTCGCCGGCGCGGATTGTATAGTAGTTGCCCCCGGGGCATGGCGGACGCTGAGTCTCGGAGACGCTCATGGATATCTACTCCTTTGGCGTTTGTAACATAATATTGCGCCGGCGGAACCTTGGTGAACGGTCGCGCCGGGCCGCCAAAGGAGATAGTCTACAGTGTTGCGGGGTGATTCTGCAGACCAACGATTGTCCGGCGGTAGACTAGCTGACTTTCACCTCCACCCCCACGTCGATCCTGGTACCTACCTCATTCCGGAAGACCTTCCCGGGTAACGCCGCTACGAGCGCAGCTGATGCTTCGAAACCGGTGCAGTGTCCCACGACAATCGCCCCAGGGCTGACGCCGGCAATCCGGCCGGCGAGAACACGTGCCTCAGCAGGCGGCCTGTTCAGGAGGTGAAGGCCTCCGACGATGAGCCTGATTCTGCCATCACCCGATATGTCCCTCAAATGGTGCAATGAGTTCTCCAGCCCCGCGTGGCAGCAGCCGAACACGGCGACCAGTCCCTCCGGCGTTCTCGCCCACAGGAACTGGTCATCGAGGACGTGGTCAGCCTCGATACGCCCGTTCTTTCTCACGCGGAACCGGGGACTGAGGGCCTCGGGACCGTGTCCTCGCGGTATCTCTCCACTTGTCCAGACGCCAGGCGCCACTTCGACCGGCCCGTTGGACACTCGCAGGTCGCCGCCCAACTCCATTAGACGCTGGCGGCTGATCCTCATCCCGATGGGATGGAACCTGCCGTCCCGCTCGTTGTACTTCTGTTCCATTGCAGACGGATGAGAGTGGACGGGGATGGGGTGGCGCGTGACCTTTCTTAGAATCGCCGCGAGCCCGCCGGTGTGGTCGGAGTGGCCGTGGCTCAACACGATGGCGGACAAACCGGAGAGGTCGATACCGAGTCTCCGTGCGTTGTGGCACACGAGCGACGACGGACCGCAGTCAAACAACACGGCAGCTTCGGGGGTCTCCAACAGGATCGAAGAGCCGTGCTCCGCCCTGATGCCCGGGAGGCCTGCGGTGTTGTCCATTATGGTCCTGATTGAGAGGCGGTCGACCATATGAGATGACATCGACGAACACCCCCTCCGGAATCGCCTAACACATCGTTTCGAGGAGGGCTTCCCGAGTCCTACTACTCGCAGGGCTCCCCACCGGAGTTTTCATCGTCATGAACCACCCGGTTGCGGTACCTCTCGCCCCTGTCCAGGACGGCTTTCCGGAGGCGGATGAACCCCGGCGTCGCCTCGACGAGTTCGTCCTCGGCGATCCACTCCAGGGCCTCCTCGAGACTCATCCTGCGAGGCGGTGATAGGTGGAGCGTCATATCGCTGGTGCTGGACCTCATGTTCGTGAGGTGCTTCTTCTTGCAGACGTTGATGTCGAGGTCACGACTCCTACAGTGCTCGCCGATGACCTGGCCTGCATATACGTCTTCGCCGGGCCCGACGAAGAGGATTCCACGTTCCTGGGCGTTGTGCAGGGCGTATGTCGTCGTACTCCCCGTCTCCCATGCGATCATCGACCCCTGCCTGGCGAATTGGATCGGGCCCCTGTGAAGACCGTATCCATCGAACGAATACGTCATTATGCCTGTCCCGCGCGTGATTGTGAGGAACGCCGAGCGAAAGCCCATCAGCCCCCTAGTGGGTATGGAGAAATCTATCCTGACCCTACCCTGGCCGCACGCGCCCATGGACCGCAGCTCGGCCTTTCTGGAACCTGCCTCTTCCATGACAGGGCCGACGGCTTCTTCAGGAATGTCGACAGAAAGGTACTCGAACGGCTCCAGGAGTTCGCCGTTCTCCCTGCGGAAGATGACCTGGGGTTTCGTGACCGCGAGTTCATAGCCTTCCCTGCGCATGGTCTCTATGAGAATGGAGAGGTGGAGAGGCCCCCGGCCGTTCACGAGGAACGAATCGGGGCTCGCCCCGTCGGTCACGCGGAGGCTGACATCCTTCTCGCACTCGCGGTACAACCGTTCACGGAGGTGGCGCGACGTAACGTATTTCCCGTCCCTGCCGCTGAACGGGCTGTCATTCACTGCGAACGTCATCGTGACGGTCGGCTCTTCCACCTTGATCGGGGGAAGGGGCTGTGGGTTCTCCGCGTCCGCTATGGTCTCGCCTATGGAGACATCCGGAATCCCCGCAACGGCGACTATATCGCCGGCGACGGCTTCGTCTATTTCCAACCGCTTCAGCCCGTGATAGATGAATATGCTGCTGACCTGCTCCCTTGTGACGGTGTTGTCCAGCCTGCACAGGGCCACGGGCTGGTTGCGGCGCAACACTCCCGACACCATTCGTCCTATGCCGATTCGCCCGACGTAGTCGTCCCGCGTGATCGTGCTGACCATTACCTGGAGCGGGCCGTCCGGGTTCGCCTCCGGCGCAGGGACGGATCTGAGGATCTCCTCGAGCACGGGCTTGATACCGTCCGCGAAGTGCCGGGGGCCCTCTTTCTCCAGGATGACGCGGTACGCTTCGGCCTCGGCCGCGTCCCTCGTCGCCAGGCCCCTCCTGGCATCCGTATAGATCACGGGGAAATCGATCTGGTTCTCATTGGCGCCGAGTGAGATGAACAGGTCCAGGACCTCATCCACTACTTCCGCCGGCCTTTCGTCGGGCCGGTCAATCTTATTCACCACCAAGATTATCTTGAGGCCATGTTTCAGGGCGTGCGACAGCACGAACCTGGTCTGGGGCATCGGTCCCTCCGCGGCATCGACGACAAGGAGTGCGCCATCGGCCATGCTCAGGGTGCGTTCGACCTCCCCGCCGAAGTCGGCGTGGCCGGGGGTGTCGACGATGTTGATTTTCACGCCCTTATACTCCAGAGAGGTGTTCTTGGCCAGGATAGTAATACCCCGTTCCCTCTCCAGTTCGTTGGAGTCCATGACCCGTTCCGCAACTTGCTGATTCACGCGGAACACGCCGGATTGCTTTAGCAGAGCATCGACCAGTGTTGTCTTTCCATGGTCCACGTGGGCGATTATGGCGACGTTTCTTATGTTGGATGCTCCGTTGCTGCTCATGTGTTCTCACCCCGAATCAAAAGCACAGTTTCTAGTATCGCTTCAATTTCCTTCAATGTAAACCCCTCAGAGCAGTCCAGTCAGAGCGGACCCACCAGAGCCATCCCAATCGCGTAGATCTCTTAACCGAACCATGAGGTGAAATTGCACCTGGATGCAGTTAAATGATACTGGCTAGTCGAACCGGCCGGTTCGGGAAGCAGCGACGATCGAACGGTTTCACCGCGGAGTCGATACACAGTCCATCCCCGGGACCGGGCTGGGCCTGGCTATCGTCAGGGAATCCGTGAGATTGATGGGGGGCCGCGTGGAGGCCGAGAGCGAAGTGGGTCGCGGGAGCCGCTTCACTATTCGCCTGCCGCTAGCACAGCGCTGAGGGATTGACCTGGGGCCGGAGAGACCGTGGCCGCGTCAACGCTTCCCTCTTCGCGTCACCATTTCGCTACGCCGATGCCATCCATGAATTCGATCTCTAAGCCGTAACTCCGGCTCAGGCAGCCTACCCGGTCGATAATGCGACGGGCCTGGTCACCCCCGGCCATTGCCGGTCGCCCGCGGGCGCGAGTAGGTAGCCCGAAGCCCAGGCTCACCGGATAGACCTTCAACTCGACCAATGCGCCACCTTCGTACCGCCAGACAGGGACAATGGATTCCCAACATGTGGGTTTCTTCAGAAAAGCCCACCGCGGGGCGGCATTGCGGGCATCGAGGGCGTCGGCCAGCGTGGCGCTGTCGCCGAGCCCGAGTTCCTCGTAGAAATCGGCCGGCTGGCATCCGGCCGGCTCAATCTGGAAAATGAAATTGCCCAGTCCGTGAAGAATCGGCTTACCGTGGTAGATTTCGATAGCGCGCACCACGTGAGGCCCATGGCAGATGACGGCGTCCGCTCCGGCATCAACTGATGCCCGACAGAAATCGATTTGAAACCTGACTGGTGATTGGAGGGCCCCTCGCGGGTGTTCGTGGGAGTGAACGCTGCAAAGAACCCAGTCCGCCCGGCTCCTGGCCTCCCCGATTGCAGTCAGTATCCTGGCGGCGTCTAGCTTGTGATACCCAGATCTGTTGTGCCTCAGAGTGTTTACCCCGGGCCGCCCCTGGCAGTCCTGCCGCGCTTCCCCCGCCCGGCCGGAGTTGGGGATGGTGGTGGTCAGGCTGATTAGGGCAACCCGGCCGCCGGCCGTCTCCAGGTAGGCCGGTATCCGCGCGTGGCCCGCGTCTTTTCCGGCTCCAGCGTGGACAACCCCAGCCCTGTCAAGATTCATCAGGTGACGCCGGAGGCCATCCCATGACCAGTCCATGGTGTGGTTGTTGGCGCAGGCGTAGAGGTTGAAGCCCAACCACTTCAGTTCCTCGATTAGATAGGGTTCTGCCGAGAGCCAAGTGCCGCCGCTTTCCGCGGACGGATAGCCCTCACCATCGTTGAACAGCACCTCAAGGTTTGTGAACCGTACATCCGCGGCGCGGATGATCTCCCGCAAGGCGAGCAAGTCCTGCCCAGGACAGGAACTCATCGTCTGTGTGATGACGGAGTCGCCGGCAGCTACGATGCTGATGCTGCCCGGCGTGCGACCACCCGCGGGACCATCGTGGGAGTTCACTGTCTCGCGCCCCCGGACATCATATGCGGCAGCGAAACGACATTCGACCGTAATTCTAGTTTTATGTAACATTCGCAGTCCACTGCCTCATATCATGGTGCAGAGAATGAGTGGAGGGTCTCGTCGCAGCGGAGACCCGCCAAGTCAAAGATACGCGGCGAGGAGGTGGGCGCATGGACGATCTGAAAGTCAAGGAGCTGGCAGGCGGAGCCATCATCGGCGGCCCGAGATGCGACGACAGCAATGGCGGCGGTTGCTGCTGCTGTTGCTGCTGCTGTTGCTGCTGCTGCGGCGGCGATGGCGTACTGCCCGACTAGTACGGCCGGCACATGAGGACGCTATGCGCGTCCTCCTTTCTTTTTACCCTATTCCTGTGGTACTCGACGTGATTCTGGTGTTGTCCCGGTGTCGCTGGCTGCCTGCCGGCTTCGCACGCATGAGCGCAGATATAATCCCGACTCATGTGCGCCGGCACACACTGAGTCCCGACTTGCGTGCACAGGCACACGAAAAACCGGGACTCGTGTGCCTGGAGGCAAGTGTCCTGCAAGGAGGAAGGCGGCGCCAATCGCGAGGGGGTTTCTGAGACGGGCACGGCGGTGAATGCGGCAATGGCAGTGGCGGTGGATGCGCCTGTCATGGTGACATTTTCTCAGTCCGATTACAGGGTGACAATATCACAGACCGATAACACCGAGAGCCTCTCAATGCCCTGTTGCCTCAAAATAAAAGGTAGATGAACGGGATTCGTTGACTCGTAATAAGAATGTAGTCATTGGATCGTGGCCTCCGTTGCGCATGGAGTTCGGGTGACGCTCACTGGCAAGGACAT
>JBLNBR010000042.1:0-2822 GCA_050260105.1 Ignavibacteriales bacterium
TGTCGAGCGACGTGGCCTGTATCGCCCGGCCCATCCGGGTCCGCTGGACGAAGTAGAACACAGCGAGGGTCATGACGACGCTTCCGATGGCCGCGACGACCTGCGGCACGCCCAGCACCACGGGGCCCAGGACGAGCGTCTTGTCGGTGACCAGCGTTTCGTTGAGGAACCGGTAGTTGGGGGTCCACAGGAACTGGGCGAGGTTCCGAAGCACCAGGCTCAACCCGAACGTGGCGAGGAGCGCCGCGAGACCCGGCGCGTCCACCACCCGTTTGATGATCACTTTGTACGTCAGATATCCGAGGGCAAACACCAGGGCCATCTCGATGGGCCACGAAAAGAGGGGATCCAAACGGAACAAAGTATAGAGCCAGAACGCCGAGTACATGCTCACCATGAGGAACTCCCCATGGGCAAAGTTGATGACGTCCATGACTCCCCAGATGACGCTGAGGCCCACCGCCACGAGCGCGTACACGAACCCCATCATGAGACCGCTTGCGATGACTTGCAGGACCACGCCAACACCCCCGGCAGCCCAATAGACCGATCTCACTGGTTAGTCTCGCCAGTTGGCAGGTTGCCGGTGTTGCACTCGGGGGGCGGCGCCCGAGGCGGGGCGCGCTTCGCACGGACCCGGCGCATCAGGCAGGCGGCCGGATCCTCACGCCTCCAGTGCAATCACCGGCAACCCCCCGATAATCAGGGACATTTCGCAGGGCGCGTCAGCAGCCCGCTCCTACCTGGCGTTCCAAGCGGGGAACTCGGGCACGGCTTCCGCGGTCTTGAACTCTTCGGGCCATACGGCCTCGTATTCGCCGCCTAGGACCTGCACCATGACGGAGGCGGAGTAATCGTTCTGCCCCTTGTCGTCAAACTTCACTTTCCCGGATACGAAATATGGGGCGTCGAACGTGGCGGTCTTGAGCACGTCGAGGACCTTCGCGGGGTCGGTGGTCCCCGCTCTGTTGATCGCGTCGGCTATGATCATCGCGGATGAGAAGTCTTCTATCGTGGGACCGTCGATGTCCACGCCGGACTTGGCTTTGTAGAGATCGTTGATTCTCTTCACCACGTCCATCTTGGAGAAGAGCGCGGGTGTGGTGGCGTTGGAGCCGGCGAAGTACTCCGCGTCTTTGCCGAGGTTGATCACGAACTGCGGGTCCTGGAAGCCGCCGCAGTAGCTGAGGACGACCTTGGGTACCACGTTCAGCTCTTTGTACTTCTTCACGAACAGAGTCATGTCGCCGATGTACGAGGCGTGGAAGATCGCATCCAGCCTTGCGGCCTTCACCTTCTGGACCTCGGTGTCCACGTTAGACACGGTGGTCGGGTACTTGACCATGGCCACGAGCTCGAAGCCGTCCTTCTTGTACGTCTCGATCCACTTCTCCACCATCTCCGCGGCATGGACGCCGTACTCGTTGTCGATGAACACCACGCCGACCCGTTTGATTCCCGCGTTGTACTTCTGGTTCAGGAACTTGAGGTAATCGAAGAAGAACTTCGTCTCCATGTCGTCGTTGGGCGCGATTCTGGTGAACCACTTGAGACCTCTTTCAGTGAGCGCCGCCGAGCTGGAAGACCCGGCCACGAACGGGATACCGTACCTTTCCGCCACCTGGCTGGCGGGCTTCGTGCAGGAGCTGTGATAGCAGCCTATGAGAGCGACGACCTTCTCGTTTTGAATCAGCCGTTCGGCCTCGGACTTCGCCACCTCGGGATTCGCTTGATGGTCCGCGAACACGAACTCCACTTTCGCGCCGCCCAGCCCGGGAAGCCCGGCATCCTTCGCAAGGGGTATGGCTATCTCCGGGTGCACGCCGTTGATGATCTCCTGGGCGGCCTCAACGGCGTACTTCAGCTTCACACCTGTGGCAGCGGCGGAGCCGGTGAGAGGGAATATGGCGCCGATCTTTATGACCTGTTGCGGCGCAGCGAGTGCCGCATGTCCGCCCGACGGGAACGTCCCACCTCCCGCTGACAGCAAGGCAGCCAGGACAACCGCGATGACGACCCACACGCGACGCTTCCTCATGCGATCTCCCCCTTACCATGCTTGGGTATATATCTGACGTGTGTAATTCGTCACACAATACCGGAATCCTCCCATAAAGGCTACCGCGTGCAGGCGCAGAAGTGCTTCCGGTTTTGGAGGGCGTCGGTGTCGCGCTCGGGCGCGGCACCCGGGCCGGGCGCCTTTACGAAGCCCGACCCATCTGCAGGAGTCGCGACCGCAATGTGCTCGAAAGCGCTTGCGGCTGCGACGCTACGCGGGACGCGACGATGGCGCGGAGCGCACGGGCGCACCAGACCTTCGATGCCGGAGGGCTTGATACAGCGAGGAGACCGCGAAAGCGGCGCCGGAGACCATGACGATGGTGGCGCCGGGGGTCAGGTCGAAGGCATACGAGACCCACAGGCCGGCGAGGGTGAACGCCGCACCGAGGAAGCTTGAGAGCCCCATCATCTTGCCCAGGTGAGCGGTGAACTGGCGGCTCACTGCTGCGGGGATGGTAAGCAGGGCTATGGTCAGGATGAGGCCCGCGACGCGCATCGCCATGACGGCGGTGAGGGCGACGAGGCCCAGAAGGAGGAGATAAAGCGGCTCCACGGGCGCGCCCACCACCAGTGCGAATTCCTCGTCGAACGAAATGGCGAGGAACTCTTTGTAAAGGGCGGCTACCGTCAGGATTATGATGGCGTCGAGCGCGCCCATGAGGACTATGTCACCCGCCGGAACCGCGAGTATGCTTCCGAAGAGGTAACTCATGAGATCCGCGGAGTAGCCGGGGGTCATGTCTATGAGGATTATACCGAGG
>JBLNBR010000043.1:0-105953 GCA_050260105.1 Ignavibacteriales bacterium
CCAATAGAGCTATTTGTCCGCCATTATTTTCGAAAATGCCAAGCTATCGTCACTCGACTGCTTACCCACTCCTATCTGCGATCTTCTTCCCCCACGGCTCCTAACTTGCGGAACCCCTGGCAAGCCGCCCTTTTCGCCTCCGCTATCTCATCTCCTGTGACGGGCCTGTCCGGCCCCAGCAACCCCGCCAGCCTGAACCCGTACCGCCTCGCCAGGCTAGACAACCTGTCCACCCTCTCGACGGTGACACCGGCCGTTGCGCCGGAGTCTTCACGTTCTCCCTCAATGGCGAGGATCATAACCTCGGCCAGCCGCGGGTCGCACAACTGCGGATTGAACCCCGCACTCGCGCAACGGACATCTCCCGGTATCTCCACGAGGCCCCCCTCGATCACCAGCACGTCCTTGCGTACCTCACGCACCCGCCGGGAGGACCCCGGGGGACCGCCGACTCCGCAGAAGACCGCTCCCGGTCTCGGGTCACGCGGGTCCACCGTCCATCCGCCGGTACAAACCACGATGTCACACTGGTGGACCGCGCGCCCGCCGTCCGCGGTTATCTTAGGCGTCAGCCCCGTCTCACGGGTGATGACCGCCGAGAGTCGCCTGATCCTCGCCGGGTCCGTTGCGACGAGGGTCATACCGTGCGCCTCCCTTGCCAGCAGCCTCGCCATGGCGGCCCCGGCATGGCCTTCTCCCCCCAACACAGTGACCTCCGCGAACGAGAGGGTCTTCCCGACGAGACCGGCGGCCATTCTCGCGGCATCCAGCGCGACAGCCACGTTGTAGTTCTCGCCGGTCGTAACGGCGACGTTCAGCCTGCCTGCGAGGTCCGGATCTTCGCCGCCGATCACCGAGGCCAATCCGCCCAGCCCCACGATGCCGGCCCCAAGTCTCCTGGCCAGGCGCACCGACCGGGCGATCCTATCGAGAATGAACGGCCTGGGCAGTATCTCCATCTGCCTGGCCGTAAGTGCGAACGTGATCAGCCATCCTCCGGCGGATCCCCACGGCGACCGGATACCCGTCACCCTGTCTTTCCTGATGGGAAGCACACGCCGCCCCACTTCCTCGATCCAGGACGGGGGCAGGTATCTGGTGATGGGATACCTGCTTCCGATGTCGGTGACGTCGAGCGGGTGGGTTACGAAACCGAAATCGACCAAAGCTACGCACCCCCGGCACAGCGCGGGGACAGGACTAACTCCAGGGGCTCTTCGGGAAGCGTCTGAGGACCTTCTTCAAAAGGGACGGGCTGAGCGTGGTGTCGTCGTGAAGCATGCCTTGCTTAAGGCCCTGCATGACCCTGAGACCGGGGCGCGTGCTGAGCCCCAGATCCGAGCTAATCCTGGAGAGGGCCGTCAGCCGAGCACCCTCGAGGGAATCCTCAAGGTTCTGCCCCTCTTTCAGATTCTGTATGAATTCCTTCGCCAGATAGAAGTGCGCGAGGCTCGTGAGGGGATTCCCGCACTGGCCGGAATTGGTCACCCCGAACACCTCCGGTTGCTTGAACGCGAACCCGAGCTCCAGGGATTGTTTGAGTTCCATGGTTTCCTCTGTGACTGCGTCCGCAAGGTTCTTGGGCGTACATATCGCGTGTTCCTTGAGGCACCGGATCATCGCGTGTTCGACAGTATGGGCCCGCTCCGGTGGGATGAGCCCGCCCACGTTTCCGGCAAGCTCCACGCGTTCCCCGCTCTCAAGGTCGTATCCGTATATGGTCACGGGAAGATCGGACAGCCCCTTCATCTCCGTGGCGCCCTCGACGGGCTGCCAGCCGGCGCCATCAATTACAGGGTAGTCCTTGGACCATAGGGCATCGATCTCGACAGGTTCGATCCCCTCGGCGACGACCATGCCATCGTCCAACCGGAAGCTCCGCGCCTTGCCCCGGCCGCGCCCCGCCAGTTCCGCGAATATCGCCCTGGAGCAGGTTCTGAGGTATGGGTTATACACCGTTTGCAGCCACGCCTGTTCGAGGCGCCCGATGACCCCGACTGGGTAGACCTCGCCCGTCTCCACCGAATGCGGGAGGAGCAAGCACGTTCCACCCGCCCCGATCCGGTGTATGAACGAGGCGGTGACCGGGTCGAGGAACACGCCCCTTATGGCGCCGCCATCGGGGCGCGGCAGTATGGCGTTAGCTACCGGCACTACGGGAAGGTCCATCCGCGTCCTCCTGTTCCAGCATCATCTGCGCGATTCTCTCGACCCGGGCGGCTGTACTCGCCTCCATGATGAGACGCCTCAGGCGAGCTGCGCCCGTCAATCCCTTAGTATACCAAACGAAGTGTTTCCGCATCCTCGGGACGGCGGTGCGTTCCCCGTACTCTTCCACCATCATGCGCAGGTGCTCGATGATGGTCGCCACGCGTTCTTCGACAGGCACGCCCACCTCGGTGGCCCCCGACAGAGTCGCTGCGATCTGCCTGAATATCCACGGGTTGCCGAGCGCGGCGCGGCCGATCATCGCCCCGTCGCACCCGGTGCGCTCCATCAATCTGATCAGGCTCGACGGGCCGTCCACGTCGCCGTTCCCTATTACAGGTATCGTGATCGCCCGTTTGACCGCTTCAATGGCGCCCCAATCAGCACGTCCCGAGTATCCCTGGGCCCGTGTCCTGCCGTGAACCGTTATCGCGGACGCCCCGGCGGATTCCAGGGCCCTGGCGAAACGCGCCGGATCCGAGGTCTCTTCGTCCCATCCCTTCCGGATTTTTGCGGTCACGGGGATCCCCACTGTCGCCCTGACCCGTTCCATGATCCTCGCCGCAAGGCGCACGTCCAGCATCAGGGCCGCTCCAGCCCCTGATTTGACCACCTTCGGGACCGGGCACCCCATGTTGATGTCTATCAGGGACGCACCCTTACTTTCGGCGATCCTGGCCGCTTCCGCCATGGATGACGGGGTCGAACCAAATATCTGAACGCCGACGGGCTTCTCTTCGTCTTCAAGCGCGATGATCTTCAGTGATTCGCGATTGGCGTGAACCAGCCCCTTGTCGCTCACCATTTCGGTGAACGACAGTGGAGATCCCAGCCTTCGGGCCAAAGTGCGGAAAACACGATCGGTGACGCCGGCCATGGGCGCAAGGAGCGCGGGAGGGAATACCTCGATCTCACCCAATCGCACCGGTCGCAAGTAAACTCCGGATCCCATTCCTCAGTGAACCACGTTGTCCGGCTCCGCCGGGATACCCGCCCTGTCCAGGACCGACTCAGCCACGTATATCGGCGCGCCCGCCCGTATGGCCAGTGCGACGGCGTCGCTGGGCCTGGAGTCTATCTCGACAGTCCGGCCGCCGGCTTCCAGCACGAGCCGGGCGAAGAACGTGTCCTCCCTGAGGTCGTTCACCATGGCCATGGTGATCCTCGCTTCGAGCGAGTCCACCACCGACTTGAGGAGATCGCAGGTCAGCGGCCTTGGGGCCTTGAGACCCTGAATTCCCATTGCAATAGCGGACGCCTCGATGGGACCTATCCAAATAGGCAGGATGGTTCCGCCTTCAACGTCTTTAAGGAGCACGACGGCCTGGTTGCTGTCGACGTCCAATCCGACTTTGTCCACGGTGACCCGGATCATGATCGTCCCTCCAAGCCTCGTTTCATCAGTTCACATTATATCATCCCGGTGAATTCCCGATGGGTGGCCCGGGCTTCACCAGGCGAATTCTCCGATGGCGGGGTATTCGCCGAGCTTCCCCCGTATCTCCGTCTTGATCGCCTCCAGCGTCGCCGGATCAAGGGCTTCCGCCCTCAACACCAGGGCGGGCTGCGTATTTGAAGCCCTCACCAGGCCCCATCCGCCCGGGAACAGCACCCTGGCGCCGTCGACATCTATCACCTCGTACTTCGAACGGAAATGGCGCCTGAGATCCTCCACTATGGCGAACTTGACATCATCCGGGCAGTCCACCCGCGTTTCGGGGGTCGAATGATACGCAGGGAGACCCGATACCATGCCGGAGACCGGGCCGTTCGAATTCGAGATGAGGCGGGCGAGCCTTGCCGAGGCGTATATCGCGTCATCGTAGCCGTAGTATTCGTCGGCGAAGAACATGTGCCCCGACATCTCCCCGGTGAAGACGGCGCCCATCTCGCGCATCTTCGCCTTTATGAGGGAATGCCCGGTCCGGGAGAATACCGGCTTCCCGCCGAGCCTCTTTATCTCGTCGACCAGGGCCTGGGAGCATTTGACCTCGACGAGGGCGTCGGCCCCGGGGTACTTGGGAAGGATCTCCCGCCAGAAGAGGGCCATGAGCACGTCTCCCCACATCGGCCTGCCCTGCTCGTCCACCGCTCCCAGCCGGTCGGCGTCGCCGTCGTACGCGACCCCGACGTCCGCGCCGCTTTCCTTGACCGTCCGGACCAGGTGTTCGAGATTCTCCGGCTTCACCGGGTCGGGGAAGTGATTGGGGAAGTTGCCATCGGGTTCGCAGAAGAGCGGTATCACCCTGCACCCGATCCTCTCGAGGATCTGAGGTCCGAACAGCCCTCCCGCGCCGTTGCCGCAATCCACCGCGACGGTCACCCGCCTCGGCCCCAGCCGGATGGACCCGGCTACGGTTTCGACGTACGCTGGAACCGGGTCCAACCGGCGCAACGAACCGATGCCCTTCTCGAAGCGGCCCGACTCCGCGATCCTGCGGATCTCCTGGATCTGATCCCCGTACATCGTCGCGGCGCCTATGCCCAGTTTGAACCCGTTGAACTCGGGTGGGTTGTGGCTCCCCGTGATCATCACCCCGCCCTCCACACCGTGCTTCGCGCGGGTGAAGTAGAAAATCGGGGTCACGACCAGTCCGATGTCGATGACGTTACACCCCGTTCCGAGGAGCGCGCGGGCCATCGCGTCCCTGTATTCCCCGGAAGACATGCGGTTGTCTCTCCCGAGTATGACATCGGTCATCCCGCGACTCCTGAGGTATGTGCCGTACGCCCGGCCGATCACATCCACTGTGCCGGCGTTGAGGTCCTTGCCCACGAGTCCCCTTATGTCATATTCCCGGAAAACCTGCGGGTTAACGTTCGGCATTTCGAGGCCTCCTACGTTGCGCATACTGCCCGGCGGGGGGAATCCGGTATCCCGCCCAGCACCGGGTCTTACCTCATTCTCCCCACTCCCAGCCCATTCCTTTCCCCTCCACCCCCCCCGAACGAGCCATGCATGGCCGCGCGATGTGGGACATATCCATGTCGTACGGGCACCCTTTGATTTCTCGAAACGCGCCCGGGTCTTGCAGGAGATCGGGTTCGAGCGTTGAAGGATCCCAAGACTTGGCAAATCTGGGGCCTTATGGGAGGCATTGAGTTGGCACCGACTACCGCCGGCCTGAGCATCGCGTGTTGGCGCCCTGTGAGAAACGAATTGTCCAAGGTACTCCGCCAAATGATACTGACTGGTGAACTGGCGCCCGGAGAACGTCTCATCGAGCGGGACCTCGCAAACAAACTGGGGGTCAGCAGGACCCCGATAAGGGAAAGCGTGAGCCGGCTGGAGTCCGAGGGCCTGGTGGAACACCTCCCTCGAAAAGGCTGTGTGGTGCGAAAAGTGAGCGCCGCCGAGGTTGTGGAGATCTTCCTTATCAGGTCATCGTTGGAAGCGCTGGCAGGCAGGCTTGCGGCAGAACGCGGGACACCGCAGGACATCGCCAGGCTGAAGAAGGCGCTCGCCCAACTCGAGGCCGCCATGGCGAGGGGCGATTCGACGCGTACCCATGATTGTCACGTGGCATTCCACGAGGTGGTCTACAAGATGGCACAGAGCCAGAGACTGTCCGGAATGCTTCGCACCCTGGTTCAGCAGAGCTTCTGGTTCGCCAGGGTGGCATACGGCATACCGGGCCGCATCGAGGCGGCAAAGGCGGAACACGTTGCCATGGCCCGGGCGATAGAAAAGGGCGACGGCGATCTCGCGGAAATGCTCTCGCGCGAACATGTGATCAGGTCCAAGGAAGCCTATCTGCAGGTTCAGGTCCGTACCCCGGGATCCTAGCGGTCCTGGTTGCGCCGCCATCGGCAGGCAGCAGCCCGGACCCGGGGCCATCTCCCAGGTTGAGACGCTCCCGGCCGGGCCGCCTCAGACCTGCCGGTGGTATACCGTATACCGGTCTGGTGAGGCGTTTCGCCGGGCACAGGGACAGTGCTCATCACTCGGCGAGGGGGTTGCGCGGTGTTGGCGGGAGACTCCAGGGATGAGGCTACGTTGACGGTCCAGGAAGGACTCCCCGAGGACGCCAAGAAGGGCATCGCCCGCATCGATGTCGCCTACCTGGATCTACTGGGCCTCAAATTGGGCGAATATGTGGAGATCACCGGCAAGCGCACCACCTCTGTCCGGGTCGTCCCCGCCTTCGGCGACGTCTACGGACGTGGGACAATCCAAATCGACGGGGTCGCGAGGGAGAACTGCGGCGCCGGGATCGGGGATCGCGTCAGGGTCCGGAGGGCATACCCAAGACCCGCGCAATCCGTCGTGCTGTCCCCAACCGTGGTTCGGGAATTCGACTCTGGACAGGATCTCGACCATCTTGCCCGCCTCCTCAGGGGACTCGTGATAACCAGGGGCGACAGGATCGAAGTCCTCCTTTCCGGCCAGAGATACGATTCCTTTACCGCCACCGGAACAGCCCCAAGGGGTCCCGTCATCGTGACCCCGGAGACTCAGCTCAAGATCGCCCAGCCGGAATCGCTGGACGGGCGAGAGGCCAGGGTGTCTTACGAGGACATCGGCGGGCTCTCCAGACAGGTCGAGCAGATCCGCGAATTGATAGAGATGCCCATGCGCTCGCCCGGCCTCCTCCGGCGCCTGGGGATAACCCCGCCCAAGGGGGTCCTGATGTACGGCCCACCCGGAACCGGCAAGACGCTCATCGCCCGCGCGGTCGCCAGTGAATCGAACGTTCACTTCATCCACGTCGACGGCCCCGAGATCATGCACAAGTACTACGGCGAGAGCGAGGCCCGCCTGCGGGAGATATTCGACGAAGCCAGGCGCAAGGCGCCGAGCATCATCTTCCTCGATGAGCTGGACGCCCTGGCGCCGCGGCGCGGGCAAGTGCTGGGGGATGTGGAGAAACGGGTCGTCGGCCAGTTACTCGCGTTGATGGACGGCCTCGTCGCGCGGGGGGACGTTATCGTCATCGGCGCAACCAACATGCCCGACCTGGTGGATCCCGCGCTGCGGCGCCCGGGCAGGTTCGACAGGGAAATCCCAATACCCGTGCCCGACAGGACGGACCGGCTGGAGATCATCCGCATCCACACACGCGGCATGGCCCTGGCCCCGGGCTTGGACCTCGAGAAGATCGCCGAGCTGACCCACGGCTTCGTCGGGGCCGATCTGGCGAACCTGTGCAGGGAGGCCGGCATGAAGGCCTTGAGGCGGCTCGTACGGCGCTCAGCGCCCGAAGGGGAAGGCGACGTAGACCCCGGCCTACTCATAACCTCGCAGGATTTCCTCGAAGCACTGAAAGGGATCGAACCCTCCGCGATGCGCGAGTTCTTCTCGGAAATCCCCGATGTCAGGTGGGAAGACGTCGGCGCCCTGGACGAAGTCAAGAAAATGGTGGCTTTGCTCGTGGAATGGCCTCTCAAATACCCCGGCCTTTACGAGCGGACGGGGCTGGCGATGTCCAGAGGCATCCTGTTCTCGGGTCCGTCCGGAACGGGCAAGACCCTGGTCGCCAAGGCCGTTGCCAATGAGACGGGCGTCAATTTCATCGCCGTGCCGGGACCCGTCCTCTATTCCAAGTGGCTGGGTGAATCCGAGAAGGCCCTCAGGGAGCTGTTCAGAAAGGCGCGGCAAGCCGCGCCGTGCATCCTTTTCTTCGATGAGCTGGATTCGATCGCCGCCAGGAGGGGGGAAGCATCCGCGGCTGCGGCCACGGAGCGCCTGGTCAGCCAGTTGATGTTTGAGATCGACGGCCTGGAGGATTCAACCGGAGTGCTGATACTCGCGGCGACGAATCGCGTAGACCTGATAGACCCGGCGCTCCTCAGGCCGGGAAGGTTCGATTTCATTGTGGACTTCTCGAAGCCGGACGTGCGGGGCAGGGCGGAAATCCTCAGGATCCACACGAGAAACACCCCTCTCGACAGCGACGTAGACCTCGACGAACTCGCCTCCCTGGCGGAGGGGTTCACGGGTTCCGATGTCGCCGGGCTCTGCAGGCACGCATCCATCGAGGCCTTGCGGGAGTGCCTCGACGGCGGGATGAACCGGGCTGGTCTGACAGACATCCGCGTGTCCCGGCACCACTTCCTGGAGGGCCTGCGGCAGATGGGTGAGCACGCAAGGGGGGTTGAACGGCCGGAATGAGTGCGTTTCCCGCGGGAATGGCCGGTCCCGGGTAGCCGCAACGGTATCGAGAATGGCTGGAAAGGATGGTGGGGATGGTATGCAGGATGCCACGGAACTCTTCAGAGAGAAGACCCTGAGACAGATGTCCATCTGGACGCGGGGAGTACTGATGAACAAGGAAGCCCGCGACGTCGCTGTGGCCCTGGCCAATGCCGCCGCCAGGGAAGGCAAGTACGTCCAGGCCTTCGACAATTACGTCGACCTCCCTGACAGGGTCCACGTTCCGGTGCGTTCTTACGCCAGGATCAGTGACGAGCCCATTGAATCGAAGTACGTCTACGAAAACGACAGGCCCGACTGCGTCGTACTCGTCGAGGAAACGCTCGTCAAGGGCTGCCCGATCCTCAAGGGAATGCCCGCGGGCGGCACGCTCGTAGTCAACACCAAGCGCAGCCCCGAGTACATCGCAAAATTCCTGCCCGACACCACAAACCTCTCTCGCATCGCGTGCGTCGACGCCTCGGGGCTGGCCCAGGTGGTAATAACCCTTTCCGGTGCGGAGGGCGCCACCGACGCCTCGGGAATAGGCGGCGGCGTTGCGGCCCCGCTGGCTGGAGCGGTGGCCAGGACCACCGGCTGGGCAAGCCTCGACTCCCTCTGCAAGGTGGTGAAGGACCCCAAGGCTGCGACGCTCGGTTACAACAGCGTCGAGATCTGGGACGTTCCCGCGTAGCTGGCAAACCACAACGAAGGAGGTGTGATTCGCATGGCCTACGCCGAGATGCCCTTTGCCGGCACGGTCCCCTCTCCGGTGTCCGAGAACACGGGAATGATCACGGGCAACTGGAGGATGAAACGCCCCGTTCCAAACAGGGAACTGTGCACCGAATGCCTGAGCTGCTGGATAGTCTGTCCGGACGCCTGCATAACTCAGACGGACGACGGGCTCGCGTGGAACTACAAGTACTGTAAGGGGTGCGGTCTGTGCGGCCAGGAATGCCCCGTGGGCGCGATAACTTACGTTCCTGAACTCGAGTTCACGGACTAGAAGGGGGGGTGAAAAGCATGGGTCAGAAGAGATTCATTACCGGCCTCGTGGCCGTGGCGCACGCCGTCCGGCTGGCGGACGTGGACGTAATCGCCACTTTCCCGATCCGCCCGTACACAGGCGTCATGTCGGAGTTGACCAGAATGGTCGCCGACGGGGAACTCGACGCCGAGGTACTCCACGCCGCGGGTGAACACGACCAGCTCGCTATTGCCTACGGCGCGTCCGCCAGCGGCGCCAGGACGTTCGTTGGCAGCTCAGGCGTGGGCGTCACGTTCGCGTTCGAGACGTACTCACCGATATCCGGCGCAAGGCTACCCGTACAGTGCATGATAGCAGACAGGACACTCGATCCACCCGGGGACTTCGGCTCCGAACATACTGAAGCACTCTCCTGCCGGGACCAGGCGTGGATAATGGGCTGGGCCGAGAATCCCCAGGAAGCCCTGGATATGAGCCTGCTATTCTACAGGGTGGGCGAGGACCCGAGGGTGCTGTTGCCGCAATTCCCCTGCCAGGACGGGTACTTCGTGTCCCACATACCGGGGACGGTGGACATTCCCGATGAGGCCCAGGTCAAGGAGTTCCTGCCGCCATACCGGAACCACCATGTCCTAGACCCGCGGACCCCGATGATCATCGGCGCCCAGATCGAGCCGACCATGGGACCACCCCTGCAGTACCAGCGGAAAAAAGCCATGGACGAGGCGAAGAAGGCTGTCGAAGAGGCGTACAGTGACTTCGCCGGGATATTCGGACGCAAGTACGACCCGTGGATCGAAGAGTACATGACCGGAGACGCCGACGCAGTGTTCTTCATTCAGGGTGCTCACAGCGGCACGGCAAAAGCCGTCGTCCGAAGGATGAGGGAGATGGGGGCCAAGATCGGCCTGGCCAAACTCCGCACCTTCCGTCCTTTCCCCACAGAAGAGGTAAGAGACCGGCTTTCGCGCTTCAAGGTCGTCGGCGTGGTCAACAACGATGCCTGCTTCGGGATCAGCGGGGGCTCGGGCGTGCTCTTCAGCGAGGTGCGCACGGCGCTCTACGGCTTCGGAGACCGCGTGAAGACCATCGGCTTCGTTGCGGGTCTCGGGGGCGAGGTCATCAGCCACGAGGAACTCTACAGAATGGCGCAGGTAATGCTCGAAACCGCCAGGACCGGGGTCGTCGAGAAAGAGACCTACTGGTTGCCATTCGAGCTCAGCGCCTAGACGAAAGGAGGGGAAGGGAATGCTCGAGGAGATCCGTTCACTGGCCAAGGCCCCCAAGGAAGAATACTACGTCCCCGGGCACCGGACGTGCGCCGGTTGCGGTCCGGCCCTGGTGTACAGGCTCGTGGCCAAGGCCGCCGGTCCGAACACCATTTTCATCGGCCCGACGGGCTGCATGTACGTGGCCAACACGAGTTACGCGTGCGGTCCCTGGAGGGTCCCGTGGATCCACGCCCAGATCACGAACGGCGGGGGTGTAGGTTCGGGCATAGCGGCCGCCTATAAGGCGATGCTGCGAAAGGGCAAGAAAACCGGCGAATACCCGAACGTGATCGTCATGGCCGGCGACGGCGGCGCGGCCGACATCGGCCTGGGCGGCGTGTCCGGGGCGATGTATAGGGGCCACAAGATGCTCGTCATCTGCTATGACAATGAATCCTACGCGAACACGGGCATCCAGACGTCTCCGACGACCCCGTGGGGCGCCTGGACCACGTTCACTCCGGCCGGCCCGGTGATTCCCGAGGGGAAGCGCGTCTGGCAGAAGGACAACGCGAAGCTCATGGCCGCGGGACACCCGGCCATCAGATACCTCGCGACAGCCTCTCTGGCGTATCCCCTCGATCTCATGAACAAGGTCAGGAGGGCCCTCAATGCGGACGGCGCCTCCTACATGCACATACACGCGCCCTGCCCCAAGGGCTGGATGTTCCCGCCAAGCCAGACCATGGCGATGGGCAGGCTCGCCATACAGACAGGCATGTGGCAACTCTACGAGGTCTCCGGCGGACAGTTCAAACTGACCATGGAACCCGAGAAACGCATGCCCGTCTCGGATTACCTTTCCAAGCAGGGCAGGTTCCGGCATCTCAAACCCGAGCACATCGAGAAGATCCAGCAGTTTGTGAACGCCAAGTGTCTCGAAGTCGGGATTAAGGCGGTCACGCCGCCCGCTACAGCCTGACAATCCCGGTGGCCGGGACGCCGGTCCGGGTCAGGCCGGCGTCCCGGAATTGCAGCCCGTCACCCGCAACACCTCGATGACAATCCCAGCAGAAGCGTGGCCATCACCTTCAACGATGGTTTAGGCCCGGCGCCCCGCCATCTGGCGGAGGAGACCTTTTCAGGGCCGCGTTCTCCCGAATCGTCTTCAGTGGGAGGTTGGGTTCGATGATCGAGGTAATGACCCGGTACCTGTCGCCCACCACCTGGATACTGGGCATATCCCCAATAGCCCTTGTACTGCTCCTCATGGTGGGCCTCCGCTGGGGAGGCGCCAAGGCGGGAGCGCTCGCCTGGCTTTGGGCGGCGATTGTATCATTGACCTGGTTCGGTGGAAACACTACGACCCTCGCGAGCGGCACCGCCAAGGGCCTCTGGGAGACATTGTTCATCCTCCTGATCATCTGGGGCGCCATGTCCATCTACGGCTTGATCGATGGGATGGGTGGGTTTCCGGTGATCACCTCGACCTTCAACCGGGTCACCGGAGGCGACCGCCTGCTCCAGATCCTCATAATAGGCATGGTCTTCCCCGCCTGGATGCAGGGGGTACTCGGCTTCGGGACACCCGTCGCGGTGACGGCGCCTCTTCTCATCGGCCTCGGCTTCGATCCAATACTGGCGGTAACGATACCGCTCCTCGGGCACAGCTGGACAGTGACCTTCGGGTCACTCGGCAGCTCATACTGGACGCTTCAACGGATGACGGGACTCGCCGAGAAGCCGCTCGCGCTGTGGTCGGCGGTCTACTTCATCCCAATGTGTGTGATGATGTTCTTCTTCGGAACGTACTGGTACTCCAAGCTGACGTACAGCGACCCCTGGCGTGAAGTGCGCCGCGGATGGTTTCCCTGGCTGTCGCTGGGCGTCATACAGGGCATAGCCATATTCGTCTTCGCCTCGTACGTATTCCCTTCAATCGGCGGTTTCATGGCCGGTTTCGTGGGGCTCGCCTGGGGCAGCCTGATCAGGAAGTTCCCGTTCTACAAGGCTGAAGCGAGCGACCTGGGCCAGGCGCCTGCAACGGCGACGGCGCAGACATCCGGCAAACCGGGCAAGGCGGACAAGCCGTTGACATTCGGCCAGGCCTTCCTGCCCTACGTCGTTGTCATCGTGGTTGTGTTGACCATCTACCTGTCACCACTGGGCAAGCAGTTCTTCGGCGCCCCCGATATCAGGGCCATGTTGGAGCAGCAGCAATTCCAGCTGGGACCCTCGTGGCCCCAGACGAAGACCGCTCTTGGATATGTCAACGCGAAGGCCGCCAAGTACTCGCCGCTCAAGATATTCACCATGCCGGGCTCGATAATCTGGGGATCGCTGATCATCTCTGTGTTCCTCTACCGGATCACCGGCCTGTTGAAACCGCAGGTGGGCAAGAAGATAGGTGAAAGGCTGATAAAGGCCGCGATACCGGCCAGCCTCACGTTGATCCCGCTCAGCATGATGTCGGTGGTGATGATGGAGCACGGCATGACCACCCTTCTCGCCGTCGGCGCCGCGAAGGCCTCGGGAGCGATGTACCCGTTCCTCGCGAACTACATCGGCCAACTCGGGGCTTTCATGACGGGAAGCAACACTTCTTCGAACATCCTGTTCGGCGCCTTCCAGAGAGATACCGCGCTGGTCCTGGGGATAACGCCCTTCCTCATCGCGGGGGCGCAGACTGTGGGGGGCGCCATAGGCAATATCCACTGCCCGATGAACATCACCCTCGGCACCGGATCGGCCGGCATACCGGGACGCGAAGGAGAGGTCATGGCGCGTACGCTGACCACCGGCATGATAATCGGCGCCATCACCGGTATCCTGTCCCTGATTCTGGTGGTTATGTTCCCGGGCGCAGGTTTGTAGAAGACAACACCCCGAGGAGGTGGGTACCATGGCAGGGAAGCTCGAACCAACGTTGGTCAAGAACAAGCTGCCGGCTCGCATCGTCTCGATCGCGGTTTTCTGGGCCGGCTTCCTGATCATCTATTGGGGCGGAATGAGGGGCCAAAGCGGCGTCGCCAACACCATTGGCTTGCTCGCTGTGCTGGCGGCGGCAGCCCTGGCGCTGATCACTTGAGGGGGGAGCAGGCATGAAGGTCCTCGTCACGGGCGCAGCCGGATCCGTGGGGCGTCATCTCGTGAGGTCGTTTCTTCTCAGGGGATGGGACGTGCGGGCCCTCGATTCGGACGTGGACGGCCTGGCGAGACTCACGCGGCCGCCGGGGGCCGGTGGAACGCTCGACTTGGTTCCAGCCAGGGTCGAGGACCGCGCCGCGGTCCACGACGCAGTCGCCGGCGCCGACCTGGTATGTCACCTGGCCTGGTCCTTCAGCGATGACCCGGCGGTTCTCCTCGACGTGGACCTGAAGGGCCACGTATGCCTGCTGGAAGCGATGCGGCAGACCGGCGCAGGTCACCTGATGTACGCCAGTAGCGCGGTCGTCTACGGCGCGCCGGAGAAGACGCCTGTCACAGAGGGCCATTGCCTGAGGGTGGAGTCGGCCAGGAAACCCTTCTACGCCGCCGCCAAGATCATGGCGGAGAACCTCAACCTGGCCTACTGGAGGCAGCACGGTCTGCCCATCACAAACATCCGGTTCTGGTGGGCCTTCGGGGACGACATCGGCGGGCGCCATCTCAGGGAGATGGCCGCGACCGCCGCATCAGGGATTCCACTGGAGGCAGTCGCCGGCGCCGGGGGTTCGTTCCTTCACCTCGACGACCTCGCCCACCTGGTTTCACTGGCCGCGTTGAATCCCCCGGCGTACGGCCGGACGTTCAATGCTTCGAGCCTATTCGTGACATGGACCGAAATCGCCGGCGACATCTCGGAGGCGACCACCCTCAACCCGGGGATCAGGGTAGTCCCGGAACGTGAGTGGAGGGGCTCGCCGTTCATGCTCGGGAGATGGGATCTCTCCACCGAATTCGCCCGCGATGTGCTGGGTTTCGCCCCTACCCTGGGAGAAGGCCCGGCGAGGGCAGCCCTCAGCGCGGCGATAAGGAATCTGGCGGCCTCCGTGGCGCAGGAGCGCGGGGCATAGGGCGTCGCAGGGGGCGTGAATCATCCGCCGGCGCCTGGGGCCACGGGGCCCCTCTTCTTTTTTGCCCCGGAGGCTCAGCCGTCCCGTTCGCCGGCGAGGGGAACCTGCGAAGGGGTCCTCGCGGAGAAGCGGGTCACCGTGGTGTACCCTATCGACCTGGCGTACTCGACTGCGCGCGTGAATTCGTACCCCACGTGTTCGGGGTAGTGGGCGTCCGAAGAGATGATCACCGGCACATTCCACCGGCGAAATGCCGCGAGGAAGCCGGGGTGCGGGTACATCTCCGACACGGGCTTCCGAAGTCCGGCAGTGCTGATTTCGATCGCGACGCCGGAGGTCTTCGCCGCGCGGGCGGCCCTCTCGTAATACGGCCCGAGGTCGATGGAGGGGCGGTGGCCGAAAACCTTTATCACGTCCGGATGCCCGATTACGTCGAACATGCCGGACTCCATCGCTTTCTCGAGCAGGTGGAAATACCTCCTGTAGGCCTCGTCGACGTCCCTGGAATCCCACTCGTCCTTCCCGTCCACGTCGTCGAATCCCCATTCCCCGATGAAGTGCACCGACCCTATGACGTAATCCCACGGCGCCTCCCGGAGGAAACGGCGGATCCGATCCTCATGCCCTTCGAGGTACTCGGCCTCAACCCCGAGCCTGACGGGCATCCCCATGGAACCGGCCTGCTCGATCAGGTCAACGTATTCCGCGAGAGAACAGTCGGAGCGCATCGTCCACCATGACGGCCACACCGGGGAAGACTCGCGGAACCGGAACATGTGCTCGGATATACCGATCTCGTCAATGCCCTTTTCCGCCGCCACCTCGATGAACCGCCTGAGCCAAGCCATCTCCACCGGCCCGTGTTCCAGGTGCATGTGGTAGTCACACAGCACTGCGCTTCCCCCAGTCACTCGCGCGCCCCCTCCGGACGGCGGCGCGATTCGTCAACGTTCTCGCCTCTCCAATTCCTTCAGCACGTCGCCGATCCGCGCCCCGACTTCACCCAGGGCCACCATGGAATGGAACAGAACGTCGGCGAACTCGGAAACCGCCCGTTCCTTTCCTTCGGACAGCAAGGCTACCACGAATTCAGCGGCCTCTTCTCCGACCTTCCGGGCGATCGCCGGCGGGCCCTGTCTGAACAGGCCCGCCACGTAGGAGTCCGGAGGCATATCCCTCTTTCGTTTCTCGATCACGGCCGTCAGGCGCGCGAGCACTTCCGCAGCCGGCGTTCCCGCGCGCGGCGCTCCGGCTGCGCGTGGTGCTCCGGCTGCGAGGTCGTCCCCCAGGACCACGTTGTGGAAGCATGAATGAACGCCCTCGTGACATGCGTCGCCCGACTGCACGACCCTGTATATCACGGCATCCCTGTCACAATCCAGCGTGATCCCCACGACCTCCTGTGTGTTCCCGGAGGTCTCGCCCTTGCGCCACAGACTTCTCCGTTGCCGGCTCCAGTACCACGCCTGCCCCGAGGCTTGAGTCAGTTCCAGCGCCCGGGCGTTCGCGTAAGCCAGCATGAGTACCTGTCTGGTTGATTCTTCCTGGACAACCACGGGGACCAGCCCGTTGTCATCGAATCTGACCTCATCCACCCACGACATGCCTGACCGGAACCCCTCCGTTATCCAGGCGCCTCTTCAACGCCTGGATCGATATCTCCCCGTAGTGGAAGACGGATGCGGCCAGGGCCGCGTCCGCCCCCGCTTCCGCGAATACGTCCAGGAAGTGCTGCTCGGCGCCGGCGCCGCCGGACGCGATCACCGGCACGCTCACCGCCTCCGCGACCGCGCTGGTAAGGGGGAGATCGAATCCTTCCTTGGTGCCGTCCCTGTCGATGCTCGTGAGGAGCACCTCGCCTGCGCCGAGCGACGCGGCGCGGCGGGCCCATTCCACCGCGTCGAGGCCGGTGTTCCGCCCACCCCCGTGCGTCCATACCTCCCAGCGCCCGCCGGCGGCCCTGGCGTCTATGGCGACGACGACGCACTGGCGCCCGAATCTCTCCGCCGCCCGCGATATCACCGACGGGTCCGCCACGGCCGCGGTGTTGATGGAGACCTTGTCGGCCCCCGCTTTCAACAACACGCGAATATCGTCGACCCCGCCTATTCCGCCCCCCACAGTGAGCGGTATGAACACCTCTGAAGCGGTTCTCGACACCAGGTCAACCAGCGTCTTTCTCCCCTCGGTGGTCGCCGATATGTCCAAGTAGACGATTTCGTCGGCCCCCTCCGATTCATAGAACCGCGCCAGCTCCACGGGGTCACCGGCGTCGCGAAGCCCCAGGAAGTTGACTCCCTTCACAACCCTGCCGTCCTTGACGTCGAGACACGGGATTATCCTCTTCGAAAGCATGTTACCGCCCCCGTCGCGCCTGTCACTGCGGCGCCTCTTCCTGGTACGTGGCGATGAGCCGGTCCAGCCTGAGGCCTCCCCCGTACAGGGCTCTCCCGATGATGACGCCTTCCAGGCCCTCGCCCTCCATGGCCTTGAGTTCGTCTATATCGGAGTACGATGACACGCCGCCCGCGTAGATGACCTTCAGGCCGAGGCCCAGGACCTGCCGCACAGATGAGGCGTCGATGCCCTCGAGCATCCCGTCCCTGGCCGTGTCGGTGAAAACCACCGTCGTAACACCGGCCTCCACGAACCTCCTGAGCATCTGGGGGATGGGCTCGCCCGCGGTCTCTTTCCAACCCTTGACGGCCGCCCTTCCGGACTTCAGGTCGATGCTGGCGACGATCCGCCCGGGGTACGCCGCACACGCCTCTTTCAGGAACGCGGGATTCGATACGGCGGCGGTGCCGATGACAGCCCTGAACGCCCCCGCCTCAAACACCGCGTCCAGCGCGGCCGTGTCCCGGATGCCGCCGCCCACCTGCACCCGTGCTTTCAGACATTTCGTCATCTCCCTGACTACCCCGAGGTTCACAGGTTTCCCCTGGAACGCCCCGTCGAGATCGACTATGTGTATCAACCTGGCGCCGAGCCGTTCCCATACCTTGGCCACAGCCGCCGGGGTATTGGAGAAAACCGTCTTCTCGGTTTCCTGTCCCCGTCTCAGCCTCACGCACTTCCCTCCGAGTAGGTCAATAGAGGGTATGATGAGCACCCGCTTACCTCCTCACCGGCGAACTCGAGAAACTTTCGCAGCAGGCGAAGGCCCGCGCTCCCGCTCTTTTCGGGGTGGAACTGCACACCGAAGAGCGAGCCATCTCTCACCGACGATGGGAACCGCACGATATGTTCCGTGTATGACGTGATCACGCACGGGTCCGAAGGAACCGCCAGGTAGGAATGGGCGAAGTAGAACCGCGTTTCACAGCCCGGCGCCTCGCCGCCGGCCCCGTCGAAAAGCGGGCCGGCGAAGGGCTCCACCGTGTTCCATCCCAGGTGCGGGACCCGCCCGCCTTCCGGAAACCTGATGACGCGCCCCTCGATGAGGCCGAGGCCGGGGACTCCGGGGCTCTCCTCACTCGTTTCGAACAACAGTTGCATGCCCAGGCATATTCCCAGCACAGGCCTATTTTGCCTTGCCGCTGCGCCGATCGATTGCGCCAGCCCGTTCTCCCGCATCATCCGAGCGGCGGGGCCGAACGCCCCCACGCCCGGAAGGATTATCGCATCCGCCGATCCGGCGGCGCCCGGGTCGGACGTGACGCAACACGCACCGGCAAGCCACTGGACAGCTTTCGAGATGCTCATAAGATTCCCTGCGCCGTAATCGATAATCGCAACCACTTAGATTACCCCTTTGACGGATGGCGCACCCCGCCTCCGCCTCGCAACGGCCGCGGCTTCCTTCATCGCCACGGCGGCGGCCTTGAAGGCGGCCTCGAGAAGGTGATGGGGATCCGATCCCCATATGCATTTCAGGTGCAGCGCAACCCCGGCGTTGGCGCAGAAGGCGCGGAAGAACTCCCCGGCCAGCCGGCATTCGAAGCCGTCCGTGACCCTGTCCTCCACCGGGACGTCCCAGCGGAAACCGCCCCTTCCACCCATGTCCACCGCCGCGAGCACCAGCGCGTCGTCCATGGGCACACACGCGCAACCGAACCGCGCCAGTCCGGCGCCGTCGCCGTACGCATCGCGCAGCGCCCCGCCAAGCACTATGCCGGTGTCCTCCACGACGTGATGCCGGCTCTCGAACCCGCGGCACGACGCGGACACCTTCAGGTCAAAACCCGAATGGAACGCCAAAGAGGACACCAGGTGGTCGAACAGCGGGATCCCCGTCGCCACCTCGTGGAGGCCCGTACCATCCAGGTCCAGCTCCACATCGATCGCGGTTTCGAGCGTCTCTCTCGACGCCTTTCCAGTCCTTAGCGCCACGGCATCCGCCCCCTTCAATACTCGCCTCCGTCAGCTCCCCACAAGGCGCTCAAGCGCCCCCACGAACCCCTCGTTCTCGTTCCTGGTCCCCACGGCGACACGGATGCAGTCCGGCAGGCCGTTCACGAGCCGCACGTATATCTGCCTCTCCCGGAGGGCCGCGTGGAGCCTGCGCGCGTCGAGGGGCGTACGTATCAACAGGAAGTTCGTCACACTGGGGAACACGGTTATCCCCCGGATACCCCCGAGCGCTCGTTCGAGCCAGGACCGTTCCTCCCTCAAGGCCGTGACGGTGCGTTCGACCAGATCCCTCCGGTCCAATACCTCCAGGGCTATCATCTGCGTGAGGATGTTGATGTTGAAAGGTATTTTCGCCGCCCGGACCCTCTCGGTGTATTCGGGCGAGGCGAGCATGTAACCGAGGCGCAGGCCGGCGATGCCCCACGCCTTGGACATCGTTCGCATCACCGCGAGCCTCGGGTACCGGCTCAACATGCCTGCGACGGTCTCCCCGCAGAATTCGTAGTACGCCTCGTCCACGATGACCACGGCGCCGGTCTCACAGAGCAGTGTCTCGACGACGCGGATGTCGCACAGGTTTCCGGTCGGGTTGTTGGGCCTGCACACGAATACCAGGCAGCCGGGGGCCTTTGCCTCCTCCAGCAGTCGCGGCAGATCCGGCTCGAACCGCGGGCTCATGGGCACCTCCACGACCGGGCGGCCGTACACCCGTGCGGCCAGTGAATACATGCCGAAGGTTGGCGTGGAAACGATAATCGCGCCACGCGAACCCACCGCGACGGACGAATTGATCATGATGAGTTCGTCCGAGCCGTTTCCAAGCGTCACCATGCCGGGGCTCACCCCGTTCATGTCGGCGATCTTCTCGAGCAGCCTATCCACACCGGCGCCGGCCGGCCCTCCGATTTCGGCGTAGTACCTGTTGAACGGCAGTGACATCGCCTTTTCCAGGATGGAGCGCTTCATATCCTGAGGCATCTCAAAGGGGTTCTCGTTCATATCGAGCCTTATCTGCTTCATCCCATCCCCACCCCGCTCCCCGGCCGGGCCTCCGCGCCGGCCAACCTGGCGCGCAACGCCCGCGCGTGCATCTCGAATCCCTCCAGGTCCGCCAGCCTGGCGGCCGGTTCTCCCGTCGCCGATATCCCGGCCCTCGATTCCCATATGAGGCTGGATGACACCATGAAGTCGTCAGCCGTGAGACCTGAGGAAAACCTTGCGGCGCCCCCCGTGGGGAGCACGTGGCTGGGACCCGCTACATAGTCCCCCAACGCCGCGGGGGAATAAGCCCCGATCAGTATGGCGCCGGCGGCACGCACGAGGGGCAGCGTCTCCAGCGGGTCAACGGTCATTATCTGGAGGTGTTCGGGCGCCATTCCGTTGATCAGTTCCACAGCCTGCGGCAGGGAATCGCACAGGACTCCCACGACCCATGGCCCCGGCTCGTCCCCGCCGGACCGTGGCAGGGCTTCGCCGTCGAATCCGGTCATACCTGCGACACCGGCCAGGCTGAGACCGACTTCCCGAATCAGCCCGGCCGACGTGGAAAACAGGGCCGCCGTGGAACCCGGCCCGTGTTCCGCCTGGGCTAGAAGGTCGGCGGCGATCCAACCGGGATTTGCGCTTTCATCAGCCAGTATGGCGATCTCGCTGGGTCCCGCGAGCGAATCGATGCCGGTGTCCCCGTAGACCAGGCGTTTCGCCGTGGTCACGTACCGGTTTCCAGGCCCCACGACCTTGTCAACCTTCGGGACTGTCTCCGTTCCATATGCCATCGCGGCAATGGCCTGCGCTCCCCCTATCTTGAAGAGCCTGCCCACACCCGCTTCCCTGCAGGCCACCAGTATGTGCGGGTCGACGGCGCCGTCCGGGCGTGGGGGCGTGCACGCCACTACCGTGGAGACCCCCGCCACGCCGGCCGGTACGGCTGTCATTATTGCGGTCGATATGTATGGCTTCCGCCCGCCCGGAATATAGACGCCGGCGCAGCCCACCGGCCTGTATATGCGACCCAGCATTCCCGAGGCCTCCGGAATCAGCGTTGTGGACCCTGCCATGGTCCTGCGGCTGTACTCCCGGACCCTCTCCACCGCAATGCGGATGGTCTCCACCGCAACCTCGCCCACCTGTGAATACGCTGCGTCGAATTCGCCCGCATGGGCTTCCAGGCCTTCCCTGGACATCTCGACGCCGTCAAACCGCATCGCGTACTCAATGAGGGCCTCATCACCGCGCGCCCTAACGTCGTCGACGACGGCCGCTACGTCAGCGGCGAGGCGCGAGTCACGCAGGGAGTCGCCCCTGGCGCGGAGACAACCCTCGAATTCGACCGGCCTGAGCACTCTCATAGGCGGCCTTCCCCGGGATCGCGGGTCACGCCGGCCGGGCCGACGGCGGCCGCGGCTGCAGTTATGCTCGACGCCAGCAAGGCGATGCTCTCCTGTTTCATCGTGTAGCTCGCCGGATTCACTATGAGGCGCGCGGACGACCTCAGTATCTCCTCTATCTCCACCAGCCCGTTTCTCTCGAGCGTCCTTCCCGTCTGTACCAGGTCCACGATGGCGTCCGCCAAACCCATAGATGGCGCGAGTTCGGTCGAGCCGTGAACCTTGATGACCTGAAACGGGCAGCCCTTCCGCAATAGGAACTCCTCGGCAAGCAGCACGTACTTCGAGGCCACGCGGAGGACCGGCCGCGATGGGTTGCGGAAACCCTCCGGCGCCGCCACCACCAGGCGGCACACCCCCACGCCGAGATCGCCGATCTCAACGACATCCTTCTGCTGCTCCAGCAGTATGTCCTTGCCGACGATCCCCATGTCCGCGGCGCCTGACGCCACGTAGGTGGCGATATCGTCATCCCTGATTACGATTATTCTCATCCCGTCGCGTTCGAGCACCAGGCCATCCACGACGGCGACCTCGCCCTCCCAGATGCCCGCCTTCCGGAGTATCTCCAGGCTGGGTTCCAAAAGACGCCCTTTTGGAAGGGCAATAGTCATCTCGTCCATGTCGATTCCCCCGGGAAAGAGTACTGGAGCAACGGACCCGAAAGACCGATTCAGTGGATGCCGGCGGCGCCGGCAGGGCCGGCCATCCAGCCGAACCACTCCACGCCGGCGTGGCGTTCACCGGTGGGGATCTCCTCACATCCGCCGGGTGTGACCAGGAGGACACTGCTCGCGCCGAGCGCAAGTCCGAGGTTTCTCGCTTCTTCGCGGGAACAGGGCCCGCGATCGAACCGCACCCTGAGACCCTTTCGCCTGAGAGAGGCCACCAGTTCGCCCGCCTGTGACGCTGAACCGTCCGTCGCCACTACCAGGGTCAGTGGCTGGTCTCTCTCCACGGAACCCTGAGCTCTCATCATCTCCACCACCTCGGGTACATTCAGGGCGAAACCGGTGGCAGGCTGGGGTACGCCCAGCCTGGACATCAGCCCGTCGTACCTTCCTCCCCCTCCGGCCGCCCGCCCAACACCCTTACCGTACACCTCAAAAACCGTTCCCGTGTAGTAGGACATGTCCCTGACGATTCCCATGTCCACGCAGACCGCGCCTTCAATCCCGAACCCCCGCAGGGCTTCGAGTGTCTCGTTCCACCCGGGGAACGGGTCCGAGATCTCGTCGACCGGAACCGGTCTGAGTGAGTCTCTCAACGACGCCACACCCGCCCGTGAGACCCCCGCCGTAAGCGCGACCCGTTCGAAGGAGACGATATCCCTCCTCTGAAGGGCCTCGAGGGCCCCCGCGAGGGCGCCGTCACCCAGACCCGCCCGCTCGAGAAGACTCCTGGTGGCGCCGACATTCCCGATCCCGATCCGGAACGCGCGGATACCCGCTGCCTTCAGGCACTCCACACAGAGCGCCACGATCTCAGCGTCCGCCCATGCGCCGGCCACCCCGAAGATCTCGGCGCCAACCTGCAGAAATTCGTGGGGCCTCCCCGAGCGATCACCCTCGATCCTGAAGACGCTTCCCGAGTAGTAGACCTTAGCGGGCAGGGCCCACCCCCCACCAGCGACCATGGCCGCCACCGGAGTCGTCATATCGGGCCTCAGGGAAAGCACGCGGCCGCGCCTGTCGGCGAACTTGTATGTCCTCGCCTCGATCGAAGCGCCGGGGCCGGCGGCTACCTCTTCACGGAACCTGATGGTAGCCGGGATCACCCGCACATATCCCCACGATTCCATCACGTGAGACATGGCGGACTCCACACGCCTGTGGGCCAACGCCTCCTCGGGCAGCAGATCCCTCATCCCGTCAGGCAGCAACCTCGGAATACACGACGCCAATGAAACCATTCCCCCAGCATCCGCCGGTGTCTCGTGCTTCATGCTTTATCATGGTAAAGCGCTAAAGTACAGTGACAATATAGCACAGGCCAGTGGAACCGTCAATAGAAGAAGACCGGGGGCGTCCGCTCGACGAAGTCAAGGATTCGATCGACGAGTGAAGAGGGATCGAGCCTTCCCAGGGATCCATCGACCGGCCACGCCCACCATCGTGACTGTGTGTAGCCGATCGCGGGCGGCAGAGTTCATGAACCCAAGAAAGGCTCTCGAAGCAATCGAGCAGTTCGGCCTGGAGATACCAAAGGCCGAGATGTGCTACATCGCCGACATTCTCGAAACATGGCCCGGGGGGCCTGCATGACTTGACACACACGCTCCACGCGGGAGCGCGGCCGCCTACGCGTCCGCGGGAGGCTTACCGGTCCTCGCAGGCGGCGCCTGGGCGCCGGCTCGCGCACGGCGCGATCCCCCGCCGGAAAGACGGTCGATAACGAGGCGGTAGCCGTCCGAGCCGTAGCTCAAGAATCGCCTTATCCGGCTGATAGTGGCGGTGCTCATCCCGGTTTCAGCGGCGATGTCCTCGTAGGTCTTCCCCGCATCGAGCATCTTGGCCACCTCCAGCCTGAGGGCCATCGCCTTGATCTCTCCGACCGTGCACAGGTCGTCGAAGAACCTGTAGCACTCGTCCGGCGTTTCCAGCATGAGCACGGCGTCAAACAGCCGGTCCACCAGCGGGTCGCGGAGACGTCCCTTATATTTCACCGGACCATCTCCCTTCGCGTATCAGGCGCCTGTATCGACCTCGTCGTAGTCCCAGAGGTCCAGGGATTGCCCAAGGATCTTCTGTATGTCAGCAAGCAGCGTGAGTAACCTGTTCTCGGCCCTGAGGAAGTCACTGATAGGCTTGTGCATGTCAATGATGCCCCCCAACCTCTCCAGTTCCTTCACCGCCTGCCCGGGCGGCTCCTTCCCAGCCAGCCTCGCGGCCTGGATCTGAATCTGGTTCTTCCTGTAGTCGATTAGTATCGAGCGCGCCGTACTTTCCGTTCCGATGGCCTGGCGGGCCCTGGTGTATTCCTGGTATTCGCCGCTCTCGCGCAGCATTCTCGCCAATTCGTGCGCCCTGTCGTAGACCGACACCTGTCCTTCCCCCCTGTGATAGCCGTGTTCAAGCAGGTGAGAGTCCCCTGTACACTAATATATCTACCCCGCCAGTCATTGGCAATTGAGCCGGTACGTCACCACGCCGGTCAGGGTGACATAACCTACATCAGGTCGATGCAAGCCCACCGCGAGGGGGGTGAGACCCGTGCGCATTCCGAACCCGCTTGCCCGTGTCATGGACGGGTTACCGTGGTTCAAGCCCAAGCGATGGCAGGACGACACCAGCCTGAGCCTGCCGGGGGTCGAGATCCGGGTCAGGCGCTGGTCCACCCTGCCCGTTCCACATGAAGTCTCTGTCATCGTGCCGCGCATGGAGGTTCGCATCAAACGGGACGCCTCGGGCGGCGAGGAGATGGAGTTGATCCTGTCCAGCATCACCGTCGTCCATTCGCCTCGGCCCGAGCCAACATCTTGTGTTGACGCCTGCCGGGACCGGTGCTAGAATGTCTGTAATCTGCCTAAAGGCTGTGAAGGGGAAGAGTAGACGCTGGATCCGATCGCAGAGAACCCCGCGGGCGAAGACGTCACAGGAGCCCGGTGCGAGCGGGGGATCAAGGACCGGAGTCGAAAACCACCCCTGAGCCGCGGACCAAAAGCCGCCTAACCGGTGGGCGAGTAGGCTCCGACGGGTTCTCCCGTTATAGTGACGGGGCATGCAGGTGCCCCTGAGACCGGGCGTATGCGGCAGAGTCGCAAGCGCCAAGAAGGGTGGAACCGCGGGAATCGATCCCGTCCCTTTGGAGGGACGGGATTTGTGTTTTGGGGCGGGAGGGATTGACATGGCGGTAAGCGTCAGGGTACCGGCCACTTCGGCCAACATCGGTCCTGGCTTCGATGCCCTCGGCATGGCGTTGAACCTGTACAACTACGTGGATGTCGAGGAGGTGCCCGGGGCCGGCGGGGTCGTGGAGCTCGAGATCACCGGGGAGGGGGCTGACAGGCTCCCGCGTGATGAGACGAACCCCATCGTGCAGTGCATGATGAGGGTCTTCGACCGTGTGGGCTACACGCCCAAAGGGCTGAAGGTGAAGTGCACCAATAACATACCGGTGGCGCGGGGCCTCGGCAGCAGCGCGGCGGCCATAGTGGCCGGCCTGGTGGCGGCGAACGGCCTCAGCGGCGGCACGCTGAGCACGGACGAACTCCTCGAGCTCGCGACCGAGATCGAGGGGCATCCCGACAACGTCGCCCCCGCCCTGCTCGGCGGCTTCGTCATATCTACGCGTGAGGCGGGGAGGGTCGAGCACATGAGGCTCGAACCCCCGCTGGGCTCCAACGTGCTACTCGTGATACCGGACAAGGAACTCAAGACGGAAGAAGCCCGGGCCGTCATCCCGAAGGCCGTACCCATGGAAGACGCGATATTCAACATCAGCAGGGCGGCAGCCCTGGTGGGCGGGCTGGTGACCGGCAGATCGGAGGTACTGGGCTGGGCGACCGAGGACAGGCTCCACCAGCAGTACCGCCGCTTCCTGGCGCCGGAGCTGATGGAGGCCATTACCGCCGCAAAGAAGGCGGGGGCGAAGGGAGCGGCCGTCAGCGGCTCGGGGCCGTCGGTGCTGGTGTTCACCGACGGGCAAGCGGCCAGGGTCAAGGCCGCGATCCTCGAGGTCTTCAGGCAGCGCGACGTCACGTGCAGGGTGATGGATCTCACCCTGGACCTGTACGGCGCGCGCCTCATGACCAGGCATGACGTGGCGCCCGTCGTGCAGAAATACGGCGGTTCATCCCTGGCGGATCCGGCGAAGATCCGGCGGATCGCCGCGCGGGTGGCCGCGGCTCGCAAGCAAGGCGCGCCCGTCGCCGTCGTGGTTTCTGCGATGGGCGACACTACGGATGATCTCCTCAGTCTCGCAAGGTCCGTCTCGCCATCCCCCAGGCAGAAGGATCTTGACGTGCTGCTCGCCACCGGAGAGCAAGTGTCGATAGCGCTGCTGTCGATGGCCCTGAACGACCTCGGCGTCGAGTCGGTGCCGATGACCGCCTCCCAGGTGGGCATCATCACCGACGACCTGCACACACGGGCAAGGATACAGCGGGTGAGCAGGGAGGTAGTGATGGACCACCTGGACAAGGGCCACGTGGTGGTCGTGGCCGGTTTCCAGGGGGTCGCCTCGAATGGAGAGGTCACTACCCTCGGGCGCGGGGGCTCGGACACCACGGCCGTGGCGCTTGCGGCGGCTCTTGGGGCAAGCGAATGCGAGATATGCACGGACGTAGACGGCGTATACACGGCCGATCCGAGGATCGAGCCGTCCGCCCGCCTCATTCCCGAGGTTCCGTATGACGAAATGGCGGAGATGGCCGGCCTCGGGGCAAAGGTCCTGCACACCCGATCGATAGAGCTGGCAAGGCGGTACGGAGTGGCAATCCACGTCCACAACAGCGCGAACGATCATCCGGGGACATGGATAAGGGAGGTATCTCATGTGGAGGAGCCATTGGTGAGGGCCGTCACCCATAATGCGGATGAGATCAAACTGGTGTTCAAGGCGGTGCCGGACGTACCCGGCGTGGCCGCAAAGGTCTTTCGCGGCCTGGCCCGGGGGAACGTGAGGCTGGACATGATCATCCAGAGTATGGGCACCGGCAACGTGACCGACATCGCTTTCACCGTCTCAAGGGAGGATCTGCCGTGCGCGATCGAGGCCGCGAAGGGCCTCTGTCCGGAGGTGGGCGGCCAGGGATTCGTCGTGGAAGATGATGTGGGCAAAGTCTCGGTGGTGGGGGCGGGAATCACCCAGGACGCGTCGGTGGCGGCTGACGTGTTTGAGGCGCTCGCGGCGATGGACATCAACATCGACATGATAAGCACGTCCGGATCGCGGATATCGTGCATTATCAAGCGGGATAGGCTTGCGGACGCCGTGAGGGCACTTCACGCCAAGTTCAACCTGGGCGGCTGATCCGCTGGCGGGCCGGCCCAGGCGACCCGTCCCGGTTGGGGGACGGACCCGGCATCGCGAAGAAGGCACGAACACGGTTGATCCAATGCCGCTGATCTGGTAGATTCGTGTTAGATACCAAGTGAACGAGTTCACTTCCTGATCCCGCCACAACACGCCGTACCCCCAGGGGGGGGCCGACATGAGAACGGGACGAATCCAGAGGATTTATGCTGAAGCCGTGGCGCTTGCCGCGTTCGAGGTCTTCCTGATAGCCACTGGAATCATTGCTGAGCCCGAGGTTTATCACCACGGCCTCCGCCGCCTGTTGATGAGCCCCGGGCTCCTGATTACCGACTACGTGATGGTGGGCGGCCTTGGAGCCGCCCTCGTCAACGCGGGAATCGTGGGCCTGGTGGGAGTCGGCATGACAGTGGCCTGGGGGGTGCGCCCTGCCGGATCGCAGGTGGCGGGCGTACTCACGATGACCGGCTTCGCGTTTTTCGGTAAGAACGTATTCAACATAATGCCCATCCTTGCGGGGTTCTATCTGAACGCCCTGGTCCACCGGAGACCTTTCAGCGAGTTCCTCACCAGCGCGATGTTCGGCACCGCCCTTGCTCCCGTGGTGAGCCAGGCAGTCTACGGCCTGGGCTGGGGGTGGATTCCGGCTGCCCTCGTCGGGATCACCGTCGGCTTCCTGCTGCCGGTGATGGCTCCCGTGATGTACCGGGGCCACAACGGTCTCAACCTCTATAACATGGGTCTGACCGCAGGCATCCTGGGCATGGTCTTGTTCGCCCTGAAATCGGGGTTCGCCGTCCAGTTCAGCCCGGTGCTCCTGTGGTCGGTTCACAGATCATTCTGGCTCGGCTGGATGTTCTTTCTCCTGTTCGGCGCCATGTGCGCGGCCGCCGTCATATGGAGCAAGGGATTCCCCCGACAGTACCTGCGCATCCTGAAATCGGACGGCAGACTGCCGACAGACTTCTCCGCTATTGCAGGCTGGCCGGCGACCCTGTTCAACATGGGCCTCGTGGGGTACATCGGGTGGGCCTATGTCCTGCTGTCGGGAGGCGCGTTCAACGGCCCGTCGGTCGGGGGATTGCTTACCATGGTCGGGTTCGCAGCCTACGGCAAGCAGCCAAGAACCATCGTCCCGGTGATGGTGGGAGTGCTCGTGGCGTCCCTGGCGACGGTATGGGAGACTTCGTCGCCCGGGCTGCAGCTCGCGGCGCTGTTCGGCACGGCCCTCGCCCCTGTGGCCGGGGTATTCGGTCCCATAGCGGGGTTTTTCGCCGGATTCATACACGCGGCCCTGGTGATGAACGTGGCATGGCTCCACGGTGGCATGAATCTTTATAATAACGGATTTTCAGCCGGCATTGTGGCCACTCTGTTTTGCGGGGCCTGGCCGGCTGTAACCGCACTCTGCGCCAGGATAGACGACTTCCTCGGGCAGCAACCGCCCGGGATTCAGAACAGTCAGCGCGTCCAGCCGGAGGCGCCCTTCGAGGTGGAGTAGCGCGGGCTCACTTCTTGCCGGAATCCGTCGATTCGCCGGAGTCCTTTGGCTTGCCGGAGTCCGCCGGCCTGCTGGAAGCATTTGACCCTTCTTCCGCGGAGGACGCACCGGCTTTCTGGCTCCTGTGGTCAGTGCAGTAGAAGCCGGAACCCTTGAATATCACCCCGATGTTGCCGGAGATGAGTCTCCTCACCCTGGCGCCGCACTTGGGGCACTCCGCCAGCGGCTCCGAGGTTATGCTCTGCCAGTGATCGAACCGTCCGCATCTATCGCATTCGTATTCGTATATCGGCATGACTCTCTCCCTCTCTTCATAGTCCCATCAGGGATTTTAGCACGAGCGGCACGGCTGTCAAGCGCGGCCGGCGCCTGCCGTCGCTTGCAGGGTTTCTCCAGTTCTTATGGAAAACTCCCTGTGAAACCGAGCGGAGGTGTATCAGGTGGACTACCGCTTACTTGGAAACACCGGCTTGAGAGTATCCGCGCTTTGCTTCGGCACTCTGCCCATGGGGCCGCTCCAGGCGGGCGTCAGCATTGAGCAGGGCGCCGCCATAATACGCCGCGCCCTGGATCTCGGGGTGAACTACATAGATACGGCGCAGATGTACAAGACGTACCCGCATATCAGGAACGCGTTGAAAGACTACCGTGGCAATGTGGTGATCTCCAGCAAGACGGTCAGCTGTGCGTACGAAGACATGCGAAACGCCATTGACGAAGCCCTGACGGGCATGGGGATCTGCCACGTAGACATAATGTACCTCCACGCGGCGCGCACGACACCGGCAGTGTTCACTGAAAGAGCGGGCGCGCTGAAGTGCCTCGCGGACGCCAAGCGCGAGGGATTGATCCGCGCCGCCGGCATATCCACTCACTCCGTGGAGGTCGTCAGGGCCGCCGGTGATGTGCCGGATATCGACGTGATAATGCCCATCATCAACATGGCGGGCGTCGGGATCATCGGCGGGGACCTCGCCGGTATGATGTCGGCGGTGGACTACGCGGTAAGAAGGGGCAAGGCCGTGGTGGCGCAGAAGGCGCTGGCCGGCGGTCATCTCATCGAACGGTTTGACGAGGCGGTCAGATTCGTTCTCGATACTCCGGGCGTTTCCTCCATCGCCGTCGGGATGGTCTCGCTCGACGAAGTGGAAGCCGACGTCGCGGTGTTCGAAGGCAGGCCTGTGGCGCCGGCCGTCCTCTCGAGGATAGGTAAGAATACCAAATCGCTCATGGTGCAGAGCTTCTGCAAGGGCTGCCGCGCCTGCGAGAAGGCGTGCCCCAGCGGCGCGATCAAGGTGGCCGACGGCAGAGCGGTGGTGGACCACGACAAGTGCGTCCTGTGCGGCTACTGCTGCCCGGTCTGCCCGGAGTTCAACATCAGGCTGGCGTAGGCGCACCCACGGCACGCAGGCGCAAGCTGGAACACCGGTTCGGGCCTGCAGCGACAACCCGCTGCGATGGCCGTGATTGGAGATGGTGAGGCATTGACCGGGCGTCTTCGAAGGATGGACAGGCAGATGGACCCCGCCGAGGCACGCATCCTCCTCGAGACTCTGCAGGTGGGGCGCCTCGGATTAGTGCTTCCGAGCGGGCGACCGTACGTCGTGCCCGTCAACTTCGTGTTTCTGGATGGCCGGGTATACGTCCATTCAGCCCGCGAGGGGTCCAAGGTCGAGGCGATTGCCGCAAACCCGCACGTGTGTTTTGAGCTCGACGAACCCCAAGGGACGGAGCCATCTTCGGTCGCGTGCGACGTCTCTTACCACTACAGGAGCGTCGTGGCGTTCGGCAAGGCCGTTCAGGTTGACGACCCCGTGAGGAAAAAAGAGATACTCGATGAGTTCGCGCGGAAATACGCCCCCGGTGCCGCCGGGACGGTCCGGCAAGCCAGCGCCGACAGGACGCTCGTATTCGAGATCTCCCTGGACTCGATAACCGGAAAAAAATCCCCGGCGCCACGGAGGCAGGATGATGGAGCAGGCCCCCGACCGTGAGATACACCGCATGCATATGAGCGTGCTTCGCCGTTCCTGCGGGTCCAGAGTGGTCCTGTGGTTCACCGATTCCGAAGTGGCGCAACAGGTGACCGGGGTCCTTGCGCTGGACGGGACCGCCCTGTGCGTGACGATCGCGCCCGGAACCGCCTGTCCCCACCACGGCTGCTTCAAGGCCGAGATCTACACGTCAACGGGTGTCCGCGCGCTCTCGGGGTTCGCCGTCCTGTCGCAGCCCACCGAAATCCGGCTGTTCCCTCTGGGATCCATCGTCCACAGGGAACGGCGTAGATCCATCAGGGTCCCACTCGACGTTCCCGTCTCTTACAGGCTGCTCGGTTTCGGCGGACACGACTTGCGGGGCCAGGGGGGAACAGGCAGCGGCAGGACCGTTGACGTCGGCCTCACCGGTATGGGGTTCACCACCGGAATCAGGCTTCCCCACGGCCTGGTGATCGGCGTCACGGCCAAAGCGGACGGGTGGTCCGACTTCGGCGAGCTCGAGTGCACCGTCAACCGCTTCGAGAGAACCCTCACTTGCTGGAAAACCGGCATAGTGTTCAGTAGGCCATCCGAGCAGTTCAAGCGGTACCTCAATCGTTTCGTCCTCCACCAATCCCGTGCCATGCGGGAGAGAGGCCGGGCCGCGCCCGGCCGGACGTAGTCCCCACTGGAACCAAACCCCCACCTCGCCGTCCAACATCCAGGCGAATCCAGGAGGGGGGCAACACCATGGCTACTCAAAGGGACCCGTTGATGTGGGCGGTAGTGCTCATAGCAGTGATCGCGGTAGGGCTTGGCGCCGTATCGTTCGGCCGGAATACCACGATCGCCGTGAACTCCGTGCCATCCACCAGGACGATAAGCGTGCGGGGGACCAGCACCCTTGACGTGAAGCCGGATACCGCCAACATTACCCTTGGGCTGAGGGTCGAGCGGCCGACCGCGAAGGAAGCCCAGGCGGCAGGGGCCGAGAGTCTCGACAAGGTGATAGCGGCGCTGCGCGCCACAGGGATACAGGACCCGGATATCCGCACGACGCGGGTCAACCTCAACCCCGTCTACGACTACAGGAGCGCACCGAGGCTGGTGGGATATGCTTCTGAGTTGCTGGTGACGGTAACAACCCGCAACCTCGGCGACTGCGGCAAGATCATCGACGAGGCGGTCAAGGCCGGGGCGAATCAGGTCGAAAACGTGGCTTTCTCGATAAGGGACACGCAGAAGGCAACCCAGCAGGCGGTGGATATGGCGATTGACGACGCCCGGAATAAGGCGGAGCAGGTCGCCGCAAAGGCCGGCCAGGAGATTGCAGGAGTGCAAAGCCTCAGCGTTCAGGAACTCGGAGGGGAGGATCCGCGGCCCATCTACATGAGGCAGGCGGCCAAGATGGCCGACTCTGCAAGTCTGCCCGTGATGCCCGGGACGTTGAGGTTCACCGTCGCCGTTGACGCGGTGTACATCATTAAGTAGGAGATGAGCAGGGCCTCACCATCCAAGCCCACCCGAGACGAACACCGGCTCTCCACCTATCACGGTGGCCACAACCTTGATCGCGGAGAGGCGTGAAGGTGACGTCCGCACGATGTCGTCGGACAGCACGGCGAAATCGGCAAGCATGCCCGTCGCGATGCGTCCCTTCACGTTCTCCTCGAACGAGGCGTACGCCCCCCCGGTTGTGAAGCAGCGCAGGGCCTCGATCACCGACACCCGATCATCCGGGCCGAGAACCCGCCCTTCTTCCGTGGAGCGGTGAACGGCGTCATGTATGGCCTGCAGCGGGGTCGCGTTGGACGCGGGCGCATCCGTGCCGAAAGCCACGTGCACGCCCGCCCGGATAAGCGTGCCGGCAGGGAACATTCTGTTCGCCCTGTCGTTACCCAGGAGGGACACGTACCATTCGCCCGATTCACGGATGAATGAGGGCTCCAGGACCGCGATCATCCCCAGATCCCGCATCGTTTCGATCGCCGCC
Organism: Ignavibacteriales bacterium; assembly: GCA_050260105.1. Classification (GTDB taxonomy): domain Bacteria; phylum Bacillota; class Sulfobacillia; order JABLXB01; family JABLXB01; genus SM1-B181. Next base: position 32,785 of record JBLNBR010000043.1, read on the forward strand.
CGCGTTGGGAGCCCGCAGTGCTCTATGCGGTGGCGCTCCGCCGGGCGCCCGGCCGCCGCTGCCTGGATGGTTTCGACCGAGGCGTCGATGGCGGCGTCACCGATGGCATGAACGGCTACACGATTCCCGGAGGACACCTCTCCGGCCATCCGCTCGAGTTCATCCGCCCTCACCGCCGCTCGCGGGCCGTCACCCTCGTACGGCTGCGAGAAAGCGGCGGCGCCGGTGCTCACGGACCCGTCAGCAAAGAACTTGACGGGGCCGAGTCTGAGCATGTGGCCAGCTGAGGTATCGCCCTCCGGTTCCCGCGTCCCCGCCGGGATCACAGCACCGTCCCGAATCAGGCACACCCTCACCTTCAGGGCGCCGTCTTCAGCGGCGCGGCGATACGTCTCGATCTCCCAAGGCGCGAGTCTCCCTGCTTGGGCCTCGTGACAACTGGTGACGCCGCGCCTCGCCATTTCGAGCCCGGCGAGCCCCAGCGCTCGCATGATCTCGTTCCCCGGATGAGGAAGCCGCAACCGCCTGAGCAGGATCTGCGCCGCTCCGTACAGTATCCCGTCCGGCGCCCCCGTCAGCGGGTCACGGCCGATGGCGCCCCCTTCCGGGTCCTTCGTGTCGCGGTCGATCCCGGCCATCCTGAGCGCCATGTGGTTACCCACGCACAGGTGGCCCGAGGCGTGCCTGAGGTATACAGGGTTGGCCGGGGCCGCCATGTCGAGGTCCACCGCCGTGGGGTGCCGGCGTTCGACCAGCCGGAAGTGGTTGTATCCGTGTGCGACGACCCACTCGCCGGGGGCGGCGGCCGCTGCCCTGGCGTGGATCGCCTTCGTGATGTCGCCGATCGAGCGCGCCCCTGAGAGTTCGACATCGTCAAGCCCCAGGCCGAACGAGGTCAGGTGCAGGTGCGCGTCATTGAACCCCGGGACCACGGTCAGCCCGCGCAGGTCGTACACCTCCGCGCCGCTCCCAGCGGCCGCGATCGCGTCCGGAGCATCCCCTACCAGGACCACGCGGTCCCCGTGAACCGCGATCGCCCGCGCCGAAGGCTGGCGCCGGTCCATCGTGACGAAGTTGCCATTGACGAACGCCCTGTTCACCCGCTTCACCTGCCTGCAACCCCCGCGCTAGAACGCCCGCACGTCCAACTACTCGCTGACTACATGTTACCACAACATGGGACCCCTACCCGCAGCAGCAGCGGCGGCGCCGGCGGTCACACCCGGGGCCATGCCGGTCCAGGGGCGGAATTTCTTGACTTCATGCAGGGGCGGTCGTAGTGTATAGGTGTGACGGTGAATAGGCTAGCTATGGCATCCCAAGGCAAGAAATGCGAACGTAGTCTTGAATGGGCTCCCTTCAGCAACCATCACCATCTCACAGCGTCCTGGATCAACGACAGCTGTGACCTCAACGGGGGTGAGCTGGGCTGAAGACCAGAATCGCTTCACTCAGGAACAAGCTACTACTCTTCCTGGCCATAGCGGGTCCCGGCATCATCACGGGAAACGTCGACAATGACGCGGGCGGGATCGCTACCTACTCCGCGGCCGGCGCGCGATTCGGGTACCGGATGCTGTGGATGCTCCTCCTCATTACCCTGAGCCTGGCGATCGTGCAGGAAATGTGCGCACGCATGGGCACCGTCACCGGCAAGGGCCTGGGTGACCTCATCAGGGAGACGTTCGGCGTCAAGTTGACCGTCATCACGATGGTGGGGCTGATCCTGGCGAACCTGGCGAACACCGCCGGCGAATTCGCCGGCATCGCGGCGGGGTTCGAGATATTCGGCATCTCGCGCTACGTGACCGTGCCGGTCTGTGCCCTCGGCGTCTGGTGGCTGGTCGTTCGCGGGTCATACCGCGTGGTCGAGAAGTTCTACATGATGTTCTGCATCCTGTTTGGCACCTATGTAGTATCGGGGGTCCTGGCCAAGCCCGAATGGGGCGCAGTTGTGAGGGACACGTTCCGGCCGACTTTCGACTGGGACCCGGGGTTCGTGACCATGGCCATCACGCTCGTCGGAACGACGATCGCCCCCTGGATGCAGTTCTACCAGCAATCCTCCATTCGAGACAAGCGGCTGACGGCGAAAGACCTCCCGATGGAGCGCGTGGACACATATATCGGATGCTTCCTGACGAACTTCGTGGCCTTCTTCATCGTGGTTGCGTGCGCCGCAGTGCTCTTCCCGATGGGTATCCGGGTTGACACCGCGGATCAGGCGGCTGTCGCTCTGCAGCCACTCGCCGGCAAGTACTGCGGGATCCTGTTCGCCGCGGGGCTAATCAACGCGTCACTGATGGCCGCGTCGATACTGCCCCTGACGACCGCCTACGCGGTCGCGGAATCGCTGGGCTTCGAGGGGAGCCTGGAGGTCAAATCCGGGGAGTCCAGGGCGTTTTACTGGTTCTACACGCTGATGGTCGTTACCGGCGCCGCCACGGTGTTGATCCCCGGCGTCAATTTCATGAAGATCATGCTGTTCTCCCAGACGTTGAACGGCGTCCTCCTGCCCCTGATCCTGTACCTGATGCTCAGGATAGTCAATAACAGGGGGATAATGGGCGGGTACACCAACACGCGCGCGGAGAACATCATCGCGGGCCTGCAGGCCGTCTTCCTGGTCGTGCTTACGGCAGTGATGATCGTCCAGGCTCTTGTCTGACCCGTTCAGGCCCTAAGACCTCCCTAACCCCGCTGGCCCCCGCGGCGTTTTCCCCTGTCGACCGCCAGATCCATTACGTCGTCCACGGTTATTGATCCCTTCAATACGCCCTCGCGGTCGACCACGGGAAGCGCCAGGAAATCGTATTTCGCCATGAGCTCCATGACATCGTCCCCGCTCATGTCCACCGTAGCTGATACCGCCGGCCTCGTGGCGATGTCCTCCACAAGCACACCGGGTTGGGATATGACCAGATCGTGAAGGGGCAACACCCCGACCAGTCTATCCCCTTCGCCCACCACGTACAGGTAGTACGCCATCTCGTCGTCCGGTTTCAATTCACGCAGGTATTCAATAGTCTCCTGGACGGTGAAAGCCCCTGGTATCTTGACGAGATCGGTTGTCATGAGACCGCCCGCCGTGTTGTCGTGATAACCCAGGAGTGACTTGACCTCTTCCGCCTCTTCGTCTTCCATGGCGTCCAGGAGGGAGGCCGCCTTGTGCGGGGGAAGGTCGCCCAGGATGTCGGCGGCGTCATCGGGCGGCATTTCCTCGAGTATGTCGGACGCCCGTTCCCTGCCCAGCGTGTCGAGGATCGACTCCTGCACCTCCGGTTCCTCGACCTCAGCCAGTGTCTGAGCGGCCACCTCGTCATCGAGGGCGTCGAACAGGGAGCGCCTTTCGTGAAGGTCCAGATCGTCAACCAGGTCCGCCAGGTCGGCCGGGTGGAGTTGCGTCACTTTGCTCCACGGGACCGCAAGGGTGATGGGGCTCATGGCGCTGGCGAGGGGCTCCACGCAGTTCCAGGGCACGAGTCGCTCGCTCGCGGACCAGCCGACAATCTTCCCGGCCAGGTCCGCCAGCCTCAGAAGCCCGAGCCTCCTCAACATTCCCCTCAGCCCGGTGTCCACTCCGGCCACCCTGATCGAATGTTCGGCCCTGGTGAGGGCCACGTCATTGACCCTGACGACGCGTATGCCTTTTATGTCGATGATCTGCTTGTCGAGAATGCTGCTGCGGAGCGGCACGTCATCCTGGTCGGGAAGGTAGGGACTGAGGGCGTCCTTGTCCACGGAAAGGATGACGGCCTCGTCGAAGGCGGACACATCCTGCCACGGGACGACCAGATCGGGGCCCTTGCGCACCGTGGACACCACCGCTTTCACCACGGCCCCGGACTGGTTGTTCGCCTTGATGACCATGTCGGATACGGAACCGGCGACGGCGCCGTTCCGGTCGAGCACCCTGGAGCCGAGGAAACTGGACAGGTAGAACACGGGCATCACCCCGTAGATTCTCGCTTATCGCTTTGACGCTAGCACCGCTCCCAGCCCCTGTCAAGACAATTTGCCGGGTGGAGTCCACCAGGGGGATCATGGCCGGAGGGCGAAGTATTATGTAGAGAAGGTGGGATGCGTTTTGGCGGTCGGCCGGCCGGTAGCCAGGAACCGGACATGGTTGGTGATTCCCCTGCTGATGTTCATGTCGGCGATCCTCGCCTGGTTCGCGGTGTGGCCGTACGTGCCTTCGGACGATGTCGCGGAGACCCCGCCCGACGGCCGCCCGGCCCTGGCGGTGGGCGGGTCGCTCCACAGGATGCCCGCTGCGCTCATTGACGGCGAGCTGCTACTGCCCGTCGCGGCGGTACACGATCTCATGGACCAGTCAGTGACCTGGGACGAACCATCCAAGTCGATCATAGTGACCACCGGCAGCAAGGTAATGCGAATGCGGACGGGCGAACTCGAGGCATTCGTCAACGGCAAGCCGGCCAGGCTTTCCATCGCCCCCACCCTGTTGGACGGCCAGCCCTATGTGCCGGCGGACCCGCTCTCGCGGCTCCTGGGGTTCACTGTCACTCACGACCGGCAGGCAAACACTGTGGCCGTGGATCCCGCGGGGGCAGCCCTTCAGACGGGCCGCGTCACGCAGCCTACCGCGATACGAACAGCCGCTTCCGTGAAATCCCCGGTGATAAGGAGACTGGGGCCGGATGAGGAGGTCTACATCTTCGGAGAGCATGACCGCTGGTATGTTGCCAGGTACGGCGCCGGTACCCCCGGATACGTCCCGAAGAACGCGGTCGAACTGAAGGGCATCGTGACTCTGACCCCGCCCCCTGACGAATACTATCGCGCGTGGAAACGGACGGGGGCGCCGGTCAACCTCACATGGGAGCATGTGATCTCACAGAATCCACGGCCGTCTTCGATCGGGCCGCTCCCAGGGGTCAACGTGGTGGCGCCGACCTGGCTCCGCGTGTCCAATGAATTGGGGGAAGTCACGTGCCGCGCCGACGCATCCTATGTGAAATGGGCCCACGATCGCGGCTACGAGGTCTGGGCACTGCTGGATAACAACTTCGATCCCGAGCTGACCGGCGCGTTTCTCAGGAACGCCTCCGCGAGGGAAAACGCGATCAGGTCTGTGTTGATCTACGCCGGTACCTACGACCTGGATGGAATCAACGTGGATTTCGAGAACATGAACATGGAGGATGCGCCGCTCTTCGTGCAATTCGTCAGGGAGCTGGTCCCGATGAGTCACGAGCAGGGGCTCACGGTCTCCGTGGACATCACCGTCAAATCTAACAGCCGCAACTGGTCGTTGTGCTACGACCGGAAGGGTCTCGGGCAGGCGGCTGACTACCTGATCCTCATGGCTTACGACGAATACTCCGCGGGGAGCCGCGTCCCCGGTCCGGTGGCCTCGCTGCCGTGGGTGGAGAACGGCATCCGGACGCTTCTCGAAGACGTTCCCCCATCGAAGGTCATCCTGGGAATCCCGTTCTACACGAGGTTGTGGAGACAGGCGCCGGACGGCGGGGGAACCACGTCCAGGGCGCTTTCCATGGATAGTGCTTCCGCCCTGCTGAAGAAGAACGGTCTGACCCCGTCCTGGGACGAATCACTCAAGCTGGATTTCACCCGGTTTGACGAGGACGGCTACCACTACTCCATCTGGCTCGAGAACGCGGGATCGCTCGAAAGGCGCGTAGCGCTCGCAAAGCGATACGGCCTCAAGGGAATCGCCACGTGGCGCAGGGGATTTGAGAACGCGGACGCGTGGTCCACCCTTGTGGAAGCCATGCGCGACTGATGATGGGGGGGTGAATGGGGCGGTCACCGGAGCCCCCCGCAGGAGGGACACGACGGGTTACGCGGGACCACGACCTCCTTGAATGAGCAGGCGAGCATGTCGACGAGCAGGAGACGGCCCACGAGCGGCTCCCCGATACCCAGCACCAGTTTCAATACCTCCATCGCCTGCATCGATCCGATCACGCCGGGCACCGGCCCGAGTATCCCAGCCCTCGCAGGGTCCATGGGATTCGCGCCCGGTGTTTCGGGGAATATGCATCTATAGCACGGCCCTTTGCCGGGCACGATTGTGGTGATCATGCCGCTGAATCTCATGACGCCGCCCTCGACGAGCGGCTTGCCCGCCCCGACGCACGCGTCGTTGAGCAAGTACCTGGATTCCATGTTGTCCAGGCATGCCACGACGACATCATACTCCCTGACAAGCGACGCGGCGTTCACCGGCGTCAATTGGCCGGGATACTCCGTCACGCGCACGTCCGGGTTGAGGTCTCTCAGCCGGGCCGCCGCCGACTCGACCTTCTTCCGGCCCATGGTGGAAAGGCCGTGGATGACCTGTCGCTGGAGGTTCGATTCACTGACCGTGTCTGGATCCACCAGTCCGAGGCGCCCGATCCCCGCGGCCGCGAGATACAGGGCAACCGGCGACCCGAGGCCTCCGAGTCCCGCGATGAGCACGCTGCTGGAAAGGAGTCTCTCCTGGCCGGCCTCGCCGATCGCGGGGATGACCGTCTGCCTCTCGTACCTGCCCCCGCGCTTCTCCGCGTTCAATTCGTGTTCATCTCGTATATCATGACCAACCCCTCGAGTGTGAGCCACTGGTCTATCCTCTCGATGGACCTGGTTTCCGGCGCCACGAGAGGGGCGAGCCCGCCCGTGGCCACGACCCGCGCGTCTCCACCCAGTTCGTGCTTGATGCGGGCGACCAGCTCATCCACCTGACCGGCGTAGCCGAACACGATCCCCGCCTGCATGCTCGCCACGGTGTTCCTGCCTATTGCGTGCCTCGGCCTGGTCAGTTCCACCTTCGGCAGCCTCGCCGCCCTGGTGTACAGCGCCTCCGCGGATATGCTGATGCCCGGGGCTATGGCCCCGCCCAGGTACTCACCGTTTGCGGTGATGGCGTCGAAGGTGGTGGCTGTCCCGAAATCCACGACGATGACAGGTCCGCCATACTTGCGGTACGCCGCCGCCGCGTTCGCTATCCGGTCCGCGCCGACTTCCCTCGGGTTTTCGTACCCGATGGCGATCCCCGTCTTGACCCCCAGATCGACCACAAGCGGCTCTATATCGAAGAACCTCCTGCACATGTCCTCTATCACGGGCGTGAGGGGAGGGACCACCGATGCGAGGACAATCGCTTCCACCTGGGATGGGTCCAGATCGGCGTACTTGAACAGCTGCAGCACAAAGATGCCGTACTCATCGGAGGTCCTGTGCCTCTGCGTGGACACCCTCCAGTGGGTCACGAGTTCCTTCCCGGTGTATGCCCCCAGGACAACGTTCGTATTCCCGACGTCAATCGCCAGGATCAATGGATCCCCCCCTTTCCCATCTCAGTGCATGCCCATGATCGTGGAGAGGGCGATGCCCGCGACCACGCCGGCGACGATGCCGTAGGTCCCTGTATGTCCTACTCCCAGCTCCTGTGCGTCCGGTATCAGTTCGTCACAGGTGACGAACAGCATCGCGCCCGCCGCAAAACCCAGGCTCAGCGCCAGGAGAACGGGGGACGTGTTGCCCAGCACGACGCCGAGCAGCGCGCCGATCCCCGTCGGAACGCCTGCCGCCGCGGCCATCGCCACCATCCGCCAGGAGCGTCCCGCGGCCCTGCACATCGGCGCGCACATCGCCATTCCTTCCGGCATGTTGTGCAGGGTCATCAGTATCGCGAGGCCCACCCCGAACCTGGCGGACGACGACAGACCAGCGCCGATGGCTATTCCCTCGGGCAGGTTGTGCATCGCTATGCCGAGTCCGATGAACAGGCTCGCCTTCGCGAACCTGGAACTCTCCCTGTCGGTCGAGAGGAAATGGATGTGCGGGGTGACCAGGTCGATGACCCCGATCAGGATTGTGCCGAGTATCAGGCCGGCTATGCCCCACCCAACTCCCGCCAACCCGAATGCCTCGGGCATCAGGTCGAAAGCAGTCACCGACAACATGATCCCCCCGGAGAATCCCAGGATCAGGCTGAATACCATGTCGGACGGCCTGCGAAACAACAGCAGCACCAGGCCGCCGGCGGCTGTGCCGACCACCCCTGCGAACAGACCCGTGGCTACTCCCTGCAATGCCCGGAACACAGTCGCGGATACACCCTCCTGTGACGCATTGCAGGGAACGGTGATCTACACCGTTCCCTGCCTCGCACCCTAGAATAGCCCCACTATCCTTCCCTCATCGTCGAAGTCGATGTGCGCTCCGGCGGGGTCGGACGGAAGCCCCGGCATCGTCCTCATCTCGCCGAGCAGCGGGTACAAGAAGCCCGCGCCGACGGACGCGCGAACCTCGCGCACCGTGACCTTGAAGTTCCTGGGACGGCCCTTCACGTTGGGATCCGCCGACAGGGAGAGGTGGGTCTTGGCCATGCAAACCGGCAGCTTGTCGAAGCCGTTGGCCGTATACATCTTGATCTGTTTCTCCGCCGCGGGCAGGTAATCGACCCCGGACGCCCCATAGATCTTCGTGGCTATGGTCTCGATCTTATCCTTGATGGGCAGGTCGAGCGGGTACAGGAACTTGAAGTCGTTCGGCTTCTCGGTCGCCTTGATCAGCGCCTCCGCCAGGTCCAGACCGCCCTCGCCGCCCTTCGCCCAGACATCGGTGAGCACCGCGTCGGAGGCGCCGGCCTTGATGGCGAGGTCCCTGACGACCTCGACCTCCTTCTCGTGGTCGCTTTCAAACCTGTTGATGGCGACTACCACCGGCACGCCGTGCATCCGCACGTTCTCGATCTGCTTGGCGAGGTTCTCGCACCCGAGCGTCAGCGCGTCATAATTCTCTTTCGCCACGAGCTCTCTGTCCATGGCCTTGCCGGGCGCCACGCGGAACGCTCCACCGTGCATCTTCAGGGCACGAATGGTGGCAACCAGTATGGCCGCACTGGGCTTTAGCCCGCTATACCTGCACTTGATGTTGAAGAACTTCTCCGCGCCGATGTCCGCGCCGAACCCTGCCTCCGTCACGACGAACTCACCGAGCTTGACGGCGATCTTGTCGGCCAGGATCGAGTTGTTCCCGTGGGCGATGTTCGCGAACGGCCCCGCGTGCACGAACACGGGCGTGTTTTCGAGGGTCTGGATCAGGTTAGGCTTTATCGCGTCCTTCAGGAGAACGGCCATCGAACCGGCGCAGCGAAGGTCCTCCGCGGTGACCGGTTTGCCATCCTTGCTGTAGCCGATCACTATTCGCCCGAGCCTCTCCCTGAGGTCCTTGATCCCGCTGGTAAGGGCGAGGATTGCCATGACCTCGGAGGCAACGGCGATGTCGAATCCCGTTTCCCGGGGATAGCCATTCTCCGAGCCGCCCAGGCCAACGATGACTTTCCTCAGAGCGCGGTCCGATATGTCAACCACGCGCGGCCAGGTGATGCTGAAGGGGTTGATGTTGAACGGGTTGCCGTGGAGTATGCTGGCGTCGATGAACGCGGCCAGAAGGTTGTGCGCCAGGGCGACTGCGTGAGTGTCGCCCGTGAAGTGCAGGTTGAAGTCTTCCATCGGGACGCACTGGGCGTAGCCGCCGCCCGCCGCTCCACCCTTGATCCCGAAGACGGGTCCGAGGGACGGCTGCCTTATGCAGTTGACCGTCTTCTTCCCCAGCCTGTTTAGCGCCTGGCCGAGGCCGATCGTCGTGGTGGTCTTGCCCTCGCCGAGCGGAGTCGGTGTGATGGCCGTAACCACTACGTACTTGGCGTCGGGCTTCGACGCCAGCCGGTTTATGACATCGAGCGATACCTTGGCCTTGTACTTCCCGTAGAATTCGATGTCGTCCTCCAATAAACCGGCTTCACGAGCGATTTCCGCGATTGGCTTCATCTTTGCTGCTTGGGCGATTTCGATATCGCTTTTCAATTGAATTCACCTTCCCCCACTAATGTCGACGGGCCGCAAACCCCTTATCGCACGACGACCCCCTGTTCTACGACAGACCTGATGCGGGACCACGTATCTTCAGCTTCGCGAATAATCGTGTCGTGTGTTGTGAGGGTCTCCCTTCTGAACCCCTCATCCGCGATGCCTGTGAGGTTTATCAGGACGTTGTATCCCGCGCCGGCGACCGCCGCCCTAAGTAATAGGCCGGAGACTGCCGCGTCGCTCAGTGCGTTGGCGTTCCCCAGGCGGGCCGCCTGTTCGGCGAGACCCAGGCACTCGAGCGACAATCGCATGGTTCTGAGCGGTACCGCGCAAGCCCCTTTCAGGGCATTTTCGATGGCTGCCTTCCTGGCCTCGACTTCCTCGGGGCTGTTCTTGGGCAACCTGTACGCCTCCATCACCCGGTCAAACGATTGCATATCTTCCTCCACCAACCGGGCGAATTCCTTCCGCGCCGATTCCGAACGGCCGAGGATCTCCTTCATGGCGGGCTCGTTGTCCCTGTACTTGGCGCGGCCGATGGTGAGATTCGCCACCATCGAGGTCAGGGCCGCGCCGGTCGCGCCGGCCATGGCGGAGGCGCTGCCTCCCCCGGGGGCCGGCGATCCGGAAGCGAGTTCGTTCAGGAATGCCGCGACAGTAGCAGACTCGAGCTGGATACGTTGACTCATCTCATTCTACTCCTTCCTGATCACCGCGCCGTCGCGGCCCACGACCTTGCCCTTCTTCACTACCCACTTGGCAAGGTTCGCGCCGAAACGATACGGTACTTCCCTGTAATCCTTCGCCCCGAACACCACGATATCCGCCCATTTGCCCCGCTCCAGGCTACCAGCGGTGTCTCCCAGGCCCACGGCGTACGCCGCGTTGATCGTGGTCGCCGCGAAACACTCCTCGGCCGTCATACCCATCTTGATCATGGCCAGCGTCATGACGAGCGGCAGGCATTGCGCCGTGGATGTGCCCGGATTGAAGTCGGTCGCGAGCGCAACGGGCAGGCCCATGTCTATCATCTTCCTGGCGGGGGCGAATCTATCCTTGCCCAGGAAGAATGGGGCGACGGGCAGTAGAACGGCGACGCACCCCGCGTCCCTCATCATCTCGAGCCCGCTATCCGACGCTATGAGCAGGTGTTCCGCCGAGACCGCGCCGACCTCGGCCGCCAGTTCGGCGCCGCCGGAAGGGGCCAGCTCGTCCGCATGCGCCTTGGCGCCCATCCCGTGGCGCTTCGCCTCGAGCAGTATCCGCCTGGATTGGGAGGCGGTGAACACGCCCTCCTCGCAGAAAACGTCGCAGAACCTGGCCAGCTCCGCGCGGGCGACCTCGGGGATCATCTCCTCCACCACGAGGTCGACATAGCCGTCCGCATCGCCCTTGAACTCGGGCGGAACGGCGTGTGCGCCCATGAACGTAGGCACGACGTCCACCGGGTGCCGGGCGTTCGCGCCGGCGAGCACCTGCAAGAGCTTCATCTCTGCGCTGGTGGAGAGGCCGTACCCACTCTTGGCCTCCAGTGTGGTTGTGCCCCACGACATGGCGGCGTCAAGCCGCCCCAGCACGGCCCGCAAGAGGTCTTCCCCGGTGGCGTCCCTCGTACGCGACACCGTGCTGATGATCCCGCCGCCGGCCTTCAGGATGTCCATGTAGGGGACGCCCCCAAGCCGCTGCCCGAATTCCACCTCGCGCCATCCCGCGAACACCAGGTGAGTGTGGGGATCAACGAACCCGGGCGCAACCACCCCGCCACCGGCGTCTATGATGGTGGCGCCCGGCTCCATCTGCACGCTGCTGCGGAATTGGGCCTGCGGCCCGGCATCCACGATGACACCCTCGCACGACGCGACATAGGCGTCGTTGAGGATCGCCAGATCCTTCATCTCGGGACCCCGTCGCGGACCCCGCCCTCCCGCCACGGTGAGTACTTGTCCCCCGTTCACCACGGCGAAATCCGCTTTCATCGACACACCTCCAAGCTTGTCCACCCTAAAGACGGGCGCTGTGCGCCCGCTCGTTCATTCGCAGGCCACATTATTCACCGTCTGGCCAGGGACTTCCTTCGGACGGGCGCGAGATGCCGGATGGTCGCGCCGTGTTCGCCCGCCTCGAGGACGCTGATGTTCCCGTCCCAGTCCACCCTCGCGTAGCCGGTCGAGCGCATCTTCCCCTCGTACGGGGCGCGGACCTCCGCGCAGAGGGCGCCATCCCTATTGTAGACGCGAATGCGCCCCGACGGAGTGCCCAGAGATATGCCGGCGTAGACCCGCCCGGCCCCGTCGTCGCCGGCGAGCGTGACCGGCTCCCCAGGCCCCGTCACCTCCACCCGGAATTCCCCGGACAGGGATCCGTTCCCCTGGAAGCGACGGATCAGTCGCACGGGAGAGCCGGCGCCCACGGGGACAATGTAGAAACCGTCGCGTATTGACGCCCTGAAGGCAACCGCGGGGTCCGTCAACCCGCCCTCGAAGCCGTGATGCTCGACCGGCCCGGCCGGTCTCACTACAACCTCCGCGATCGCCCTTGCGGATTCGCGCCCTGCGCCGCCCTGCCCGGCGGTGTCATCGACGGCCACCAGGCGCCGCCGGTATTCGCCGCCGGCCAGCAGGGTCGTAGAGGCATACACGACGCCGTCCCGGTCGGCCTGTATCGACTCGATGTGCTCCGCCAGCGGCTCGCCCCTCGCGCCGCTCCACAAGACGCGCGGTTGCCCTTCAGCCGGCATGGCGAGGATCTCCCCCGTCGAGTTGTCCGCGATCAGGAGAGTGCCCGTGGGGAGGACGGTCATGTCATCCAGGCGCGCACGCCTCCGGCCGGTCTCCAGAATCTCCACGAGTTCCCCAGCAGCGTCGTACTTCAAGATGCGCCCCCGTTCGGAGTCGGCCACGAACGTGACGCCCACCGGCCCGTTACAGAAGCACCTGATCCCGAACAGGGTGCCGTCCCGCGAGGTGGAGACGGGGATTTGTCCTTCTCCGTCACCCCACGAAAGCTCCACCCGCCGGACCTCGCGGTATTCCAGGGACTCGTCGATACGGAGAAGCGCCACGGCGGCCAGGAACAGGCAGAAGACCACGATAACGGCGACATGCCGCGGGTTCTTGAGGCTGAGGATCACTCCGGGGGCCTCCCCCGAGGGCCCGTGTGGCGCACGGTCCGGCCGTGCACCCGTACAACTTATTCCAGCGGCTCAAGCCTTATTACGCCCTGTCGAGCCCGCCTCCGGTCGTTCAGGCGAGCGGCCCAACTGCCCCGGACGCGGTCCTGGCGAACTCCCCTTTCACGACCAGCTCCCTGATCGCCTCGACATCGGGCGCCAGGGGCCTGTCCACTTCGACGCGGGAGACGAGCGAGCGCACCAGGTCGTACGCCGCCCTGGTCCCCTCCCCGAGCATGTCCGGGTCGCGGAATTCAATCGCCTGGGCAGCCGTGAGAAGTTCCATCGCGATGACGCTGGAGGTATTCCAGGCGATTTCCCTGGCCTTTCGCGCGGCGATCGTTCCCATGCTGACGTGGTCCTCCTGGTTCGCGGAGGACGGGATGGAATCGACACTGGCGGGTGACGCCAGGATCTTGTTCTCAGATACGAGGGCGGCGGCTGTGTATTGCATGAGCATGAATCCCGAATTGAGGCCGCCGTTGACCGCGAGGAACGCCGGCAGCCCGCTAAGGGCGGGATTCACCAGGCGTTCTATTCTTCTCTCGGAGATATTGGCGAGCTCGGACAAACCGATGCCGAGGTAGTCGAGCGGGAGCGCCACGGGCTCCCCGTGGAAGTTGCCGCCGGAGACAATTGAGTCGCTGAATATCAATGGGTTGTCCGTGGCGGAGTTGATTTCGGTCTCCAGGGCCGCGGTCGTGTGGCGAATCGCGTCCCTGCATGCGCCGTGGACCTGCGGGATGCATCTGAGGGCGTAGGCGTCCTGCACCCTGACCTCCCCGGGCCGGCTGGCGAGCCGGCTCCCGGCGACAAGCCTCCTCACGTTGGCGGCAGATTCCCTGGCGCCCCTGTGGGGCCTCGCCTCGATTACGCCCTCGCCGAAGGCGTCGGGTATGCCCCGAAGGGCCTCGAACGTGAGCGACGCCGCCACATCGGCGGTCGTCGCCAGCACCGAAGCATCGTGCACAGCGAGGCAGCCGATCGCGCTCATCACCTGGGTGCCGTTGATGAGCGCGAGTCCCTCCTTGGCTTTCAACACGACCGGTTCGATGCCGGCTTCCCTCATCGCCTCTCCGCCCTTCAACCTGCGGCCACGGTAGAATGCCTCTCCCTCACCGATCATGACCGAACACATGTGAGCCAGGGGGGCAAGGTCGCCGCTTGCGCCCAGGGAGCCCTTCTCGGGTATCACCGGGTGGACTCCGGCGTTGAGCATGCGTAGAAGCGTATCGAGGGTGGACAGCCTGACACCCGATAAACCGTGGGCCAGGGCGTTGGCGCGAAGGAGCATCACAGCGCGGACGCACTCAATATCCAGGGGATCGCCAACGCCCGCGCAATGGCTCAGAATGAGATTCCGCTGGAGCGCCTCCACCTGGCTGGTGTCTATGGTCACCTCGCTGAGCTTCCCGAACCCCGTCGTGACCCCGTACACAGTCCGGCCGCTGGACAGCGCCTTTTCCACAACGTCTCTCGACGCCCTCACCCGTTCCGCGGCCGCGGGCGATAGTTCGGCGTCCTTCGACTCCCGCGCGACGGAAACGACGTCTCTGACGGACAGGCTGCGCCCGTCCACCACGATACTCGTCACTCCGGTCCCTCCCGAATCCCCGGTTTCCCCTATCTGCTCTTCGGTCGTATGATCGAAACCGCGTGCTTCGACCCGGCCAGGTGCTCTTCGAGCCTGGACTGCACCATCCCGGGTGTGAGCCGCTGCAGCGCGTTGATGTAGTCGAAGAGATTGATCCCTTTGAAGAGATAGGCGTTGAACCGGTATGCCATTCTTTCGGGCGAGTTCAACAGGGTCACGAATTCCCCGCCCATCTTTCTGATGGCGCGTTCAATCGCGCCCGTCTCCAGGCCGCGCTTCCTGACTCCTTCTATGTGATCCATCATCAGAGCATGGAGCCTATCGGGGTCTTTGGACTCGCCTCCGGCGAAAGATGCCGCGTATTCCAACTCCGATTCGTGAGTGGCGCCGAACTTGTCGTCTATCAGGCCCTGTTCGTAGAGGCTGGAATACAGGTCGGAGCTCTTGCCGAATACCGCCTCCAGAAGGACTCTCGCCATCACCTCACGCCTCAGGAGGTCCGTCCCGCGCAGGCCTTGCGGGTCGTCCTTGAACCCGATCTCCAGGAGGGGCGTGGCAACCACCATCTCTTCAACAACGCGAGCATCTGCGACGTCCTCCGGTTCCTCCGGGAATATCCTCTCTATCTCGGCGCCACCGGTGCGACCGCCGAACCCGGCCCCTGCCGCTACCTCGTCGAACACCCTGGAAGGTTCAACGTCACCCACGACGAGGACCGCCATGTTCTCCGGCCGGTAGAACGTCTCGTAGCACCTGTAGAGCATGTCCGTGGTGATCTGCCTGATGGATTCGACCGTCCCCACCACGTCTACCCTCACGGGGTGCGCCGAATACAACGCGCGCATCAGGTTCGATCCCACTTTCACCTCGGGCATGTCCTCGTACATCCGTATTTCCTGCTCGATGATGCCCTTTTCCTTCTCAACGTTCTCGCTGGTGAAGTATGGGTCCTGGACGAACCTCAACAGTACGCGGAGGTTCTCGTAGAAGTTCTCGGTCGCCGAGAACAGGTACGTCGTCGTGGTGTAGGTGGTATATGCGTTGGCCGATGCCCCGAGGCCCGCGAATTCGTCGAACACGTTCCCCTCTTCCTGTTCGAACAGCTTGTGTTCGAGGAAGTGGGCGATCCCGTCAGGAACCTCCACGGTCCCGCCGCCCGGGGTCCGGAACTTGCTGTCTATCGAGCCGTACTTGACCGCAAACGTCGCGTACTTCTTGTTATACCCCCTCTTGGGCAACACGTAGACGGGAAGACCGTTATCCAACCGCGCTACGCGGATCTCCTCGCCGAGCCTCGCGTTCACCAGCACTTCATGCAGCATTCGTTCCACCGCCCTTGTTGGTGAGGAAATAGACAGTGTCCAGCCGGACGCTCTGAGCGGCCTCGACTATCTGATCCCTGGTGACGCGGTTTATCGCCTCGATCCTCTCTTCCAGCGTCTGAACCCTGCCGATGGCCCGGAGCTCCAGGAACGACGCTATCTTGGAGCCGGCGCTGTCTTCCCACGACCTCAGCCTGTTGATCAGGGCCTTCCTCGTGAATTCCATCTCGGAAGCGGATATGTCCCCAGCCTGTATGTCATCCGCCTGCTTGCGGATGATCTCCAGGGCCCGATCGTACTTGTCGACATCGATGCCCGACGTGACCAGCAGGAATCCCTTGACCGCGTTCAGCACGGAGTTGGCGTAGTAAGCGAGGCTCGCCTTCTCCCGCACGTTCATGAACAGTTTCGAGTGCACGAACCCCCCGAATATGCCGTCGTAGAACATCATGGGATATAACCGGTCCCCGCCGCCGGTGTCGCACGCATATCCAAGGCACAGCTTGCCCTGGTTGACGTCCTGCCGTTCGATTACGTATCTCGGCGCCTCGGGCTGAGCGGCCGGCGGTGTCCCCCCCATGCTCGCCGTGCGTGGCGCCGCGCCGCTGAATGACTGTTCCACGAGGTCCAGGACTGATCTCTCGTTCACGTCCCCGACAACACACACGTCAACAGGGCGCCGGTCCAGGACGTCCCTGTACAGTTCGAACAACCCCCGGCCGTCGATGCCCGGGATGTCCTCCATGAAACCCAGTTCGTGTATCCCGAAAGGCTCCCCGGAGAACATCTCCTGGAGGCACCGGATGATCGCGTACCTGGACTTCTCGTTGATGATGGCGGCGATCTCACGTGACAGGACATCCTTCTCCTGCTCCACGTATTCCCCGCGGAAGGACCGCCCGTCGTTGAGGGGCTCGAATAGCACCCGCCTGAGGAAGTCGAGGCCCCGCGCGAGAAGATCCTCACGCACGCCCAGGAACCGGGGATTCGCCAATTCGATGCCCATCTGGATTACCTGGCTCTCGCCGAGTTTGAACACGCCCGCGTCAAAGTGCGCGCCGTAGAGGCTGTCGAGGTGGCGCGATATCTCCTTCGTCGTTTCGAGCCCTGCGCAACCCCTCTTGAGAACCGCCGGGATCAGGGCCACCCTGGTCACCGTCCGTCTTGCGAGCGGGTTGTGGATGAACAACCTGATGGTGTAGGTCTTGAATTTCCGCGTTGGATAGACGTAGACATTCACGCCGTTGCGGAGCGTCGTCTGGGTGAAACTCCCATTCATTCTTCCTTCCCCCGAACTCACTATGTATCGAAGCATGCGCACCTGCCGCGCGCGTCCAGGCCTAGTGTACCAAGGCCACGGGTGAATATCCGGCAGCACCCCGCGATCATTCTCTTCCCCCACTGGATATTCCTGTCGTCCGCCGGCCGCCACCGTTCGCGGGCGCCGGTGGCGGTCAACGGGCGCCTCATATGACATGAGAAGACGGCCCGCCTTTCCGGCGGGCCGATGGCGATCCATGGGTCAAGTGCGTTGCGGGCCTGTACTACTGGTTGCCGTTCAACAACTCCTCGAGCTCGCTGCCCTCAAGGGTCTCCTTCTCGATCAGCGTCTCCGCGATGAGATTGAGCTTCTCCCTGTTCTCCTTCAACACAGTCTTCGCCCGTTCATAGCACGTCGTCACGATCTGCCTGACTTCCTTGTCGATGGCCGCCGCGACCTCCTCGCTGTAGTTGCGGTCACGAGCGATATCCCTCCCAAGGAAGACCTGCTCCTGCTTGTTTCCGAAGGTGAGCGGCCCAAGTGCGGCGCTCATCCCGAATTCCATTATCATCTTCCTGACCATCCTGGTAGCCTTCTCGAGATCATCCGATGCCCCCGTGGACACCTCGTCGAACACCATCTCTTCCGCGGCCCGCCCTGATAGCGTGACCGAGACGCGGTCCATGATCTCCGCCTTCATGACCAGGTACCTATCCTCGATGGGGAGTTGCAGCACGTATCCCAGCGCCGCGCCCCGCGGGATTATCGACACCTTGTGTACGGGATCCGTGTTCCTGAGCAGCTTCGCTACCAGCGCGTGGGCCGCCTCATGGTAGGCGATGACCTTCTTCTCCCTCTCGCTGATGATCTTGCCCTTCCTTTGCGGACCCGCCACAACCCTGTCGATTGCTTCCTCGAGTTCCTCCATCGATATCTTGCGCTTGCGGCGCCTCGCCGTGAGCAGAGCGGCCTCATTCATCAGGTTCTCGAGGTCGGCGCCCGTGAAACCGGGCGTCCGCTTCGCAAGGGTCTCCAGGTCCACGCCCTTGTCCAGGGGCTTACCCTTCTGATGGACCTTCAGAATCTCGGCCCTGCCCTTGAGGTCGGGCTTGTCTATTTGTATCTGCCTGTCGAACCTCCCGGGCCTCAGGAGCGCCGGGTCGAGGACATCCGGCCGGTTGGTGGCGGCCATGATGATGATACCCTCGTTGACGGCGAATCCGTCCATCTCGACGAGCAACTGGTTGAGCGTCTGTTCCCTCTCGTCGTGGCCCCCGCCGTAGCCCGCGCCGCGCTGCCGCCCGACGGCGTCTATCTCGTCGATGAACACGATGCAGGGCGCGTTCTTCTTCGCCTGCTCGAACAGATCGCGCACCCTCGCCGCTCCGACGCCCACGAACATCTCAACGAAATCGGAGCCGCTTATGGTGAAGAACGGCACGCCGGCCTCGCCGCCGACCGCCCTCGCGACGAGGGTCTTGCCCGTTCCGGGGGCGCCGAAAAGCAGCACACCCTTGGGTATCCTCGCGCCGAGCTCGAGGTATTTCTTCGGATGCTTCAGGAAATCCACTATCTCCTGGAGCTCTTCCTTCACCTCGTCGCAGCCCGCCACGTCATCGAACGTCACTTTCTTGCGGTCGCCGGCGTGGAGCCTCGCCCTGCTCCGGCCGAACTGCATCACCCGGTTTCCGCCGCCCTGGGTCTGCTGCATAATGAAGAAGAACAGCGCGCCAACGGCGATCACCGGGAGAAGGTTAGTCGCCAGCGTCATCCACCACGGGGGCTGTGGGGCCGCCTTCATGTCAACGGCTATCCCGCGCTGCACCAGGGACGAAATCAGGCCGGGGTCCTCGGATATATTCGTCTCGAACTCCTGGCCGTCCTGGAGCTTCCCCGTAACGCTCTTCCCATCGATAATGACGACCGACTTGACCTTGTTCTCGTCGATCATCTTCAAGAATTCGGTGTACGTAACGCGCTTCTTGGCGGATCCCGGGCTGGCGAGCATGTTGACCAGCGAAAGCGTGAGCAAGATCAGCAACAGGTAGAACGCCACGCCGCGAAATACTTTGTTCAACTACCAGCCCTCCTTTCGCGTGCCGTGTAATTTTATCATACTTCTCCGGTGGTTACAACGAGATTGGCCTCATCCCGCCACTCGCCCGGTTCCGGTCGATTTCCATGGTAAGCAGCAAGACCTCGGTGGTCGCGGGGGTGACCTTGAACCTCTCATCCAGGCGGTACCCGCCAACCCATACCACCTGCTCCCCCGAGAGCACTACCGGCACGAGGTGGCGATCGCCGGCGGGTACCTTGAGCGATGTCATGAAGTCCCCGACCTTCTTGCGCCCACCCATCCCGAGCGGATAGAAATAGTCCCCGTCCATCCTGGAGCGCACTCTGAGAGGGTGTTCGACGAGGGAGTAGTCCACAAATGCCCTTAGCGGGTCGATGTTCCTGAACGGCTCTTCCCCGAGGGCCGCCGCCGGTGTCACTTCCGCCCTGATCCTGACCCCCAGGCCTTCAATGTCTGTGACCCCGGGAACACGAAGGGTGACCGGAGAGGTAACGGGGATCAGGCCCCCATTTTCCCCCGCGGCCTTCCCGATCCACAATTCGCCCCCGCTTACGCGGGCGAGAATGCCGCCGGGAAGGTGCAGGACCCCTCCCCGGGAATCCCGCCCCGCCAGCGATATGACGGCCTCGACGTGGTCGTAGCCGAGGGGTATGTGTTCGGTACTACCGGATTCACCGGTAATCTCGCGAGCAAGAGCGCGGACTACCTGCCTTCTCATGGCGGGGTGAAGGTCGTTGAACCTGTCGCGGGCGAGGCTCATGCCGCCGTCTTTCCCGGCGGCCAGCCCCGCGGCCGCCTCCCTGCCCGCCAGTTCCAGATATGCGGCGTCCTCGCGAAGCCTGTCCGCGGTCCCGGCAAGGGTATCCTTGAGGCGCGGGTTCCACCGTTCCAGGGCGGGTATCACCTGTAGCCTTACCTGGTTGCGGAAATAGACCGGCGCCTGGTTGGTCTTGTCGGTCCGCCACGACGCGCCGGTCGCTGCGCAGTACTGCTCCACCTCTCGCCTGCTCACAAACAGCAGGGGCCTGATGTACATCCCCCTCACCGGCGGAATACCACCCAGGCCCTCGAGGCCCGAACCCCTGATCAGGCGCATCAGGACTGTCTCCGCCTGGTCATCGAGGGTGTGACCGAGGGCGACACGGGCCGCTCCCAGTCTGGACGCAGTCTCCTCGTAGAACCGGTACCGGGCGCGCCTGCCGGCCTCCTCCGCGCCCACACCCCACTGTGACATGAGGCCGGGGACGTCGAGCTGCAGGACCCTGCACGGCACCCCAATCTTTGAACAGAGTCCGGCCACGAATTCCGCGTCGGCGGCCGACTCCTCCCCCCGGAAACCGTGATCCAGGTGGCAGGCGGCCAGATCGAACCCCAGCGGGCCCCTCAAGCGCATGAGAACGCTGAGGAGCGCTACCGAGTCGGGGCCGCCGGACACTGCCACGAGCACGGTCTGCCCCTTTTCGATCATCGAGTGTTTCAGTATGGTTTCGCGTACCCTGTTCACGAAGCTGCGTGGGGAATACTCCAAACCCCCACCTCCACCCGCAGGGATCTCGAGGTACTATTTTCCGGGCAGGATAAGTATTCCTCCGGGCGCAACGGCACAACCCTGCCGGGACGCCGAAAAAAAAGGCGGCCCGAAGCCACGCTCCCGTGAGGATTGGGAGCGGGGACCAATTCGGGTCAGACCCCCGGGAATTGGACGACGATCACCGTCATGTCATCCTTGATGTCTTCGTTGGCGCCGCGGGCGCCGCGCGCGCGTTCCAGCACCTTCTCCGCCAGATCCTGGGCCGGCATCCACCTGGACCTCGCCAGGAACGAGGCTATCCACGGTTCTTTCCTGGACGGGTCCTTCCTCGCCTCGAGCACCCCGTCCGTAACCAGCACCACAGTGTCACCCGGCATCAGCCTCTGGTGAACGGTCTCGACAGGTATGTCGGACAGGATCCCCGCAGGCAGGGATTGCGCGCGGATCACCACAACCTCATTATCCCGTTTGATGAAGGACGGGCATGAGCCGATCTTGACGAACTCAGCGTCGCACGTCGCGAGGTCCACGTGCATCATGTCGAGGGTGGCGAACGCCTCGCCCGTCCCCCTGGCCACGAGCACGGAATTCACCGTTCCGACGGCGGCTTCCCTATCGAATCCGGCGTCCATCAGCGTCTCGATGAGGCGTACCGCCGCCTTGCTCTCCTCGGCCGCGGAGGCCCCCGCGCCCATCCCGTCGCTCAACGCCACGAGCAGCCGGTTATCCTTCAGATCCCTGACGCGGGCGCTGTCACCCGATATCTCCACCCCGTCCTTATTCGCCTGGGCGATGCCCGCGCTGTACGATAGCGTTCGCGGCTCGATTGCCCGCGCGGGCTGCCCGCCGCCGGTGAGTTCGGACGCGATCTCGTCCATCAACCGCGAGGCCATGCGCATCTGACCCTCGAGAATCCCGCGTCCTTCGGCTACGCGCCTCTGCCACCGCCTCGCCGTTTTCTCTATCTCCACCAGGTGGTTGACCGAAAGCGCGATGCGATCCGGGAATCTGCACCTCAGCATCCCCGCGGTGTCGGGGCCGTCCACCGGAAGGGAGCCGGCTTCCTCCGCCCTGCGAATCAGGTCGAACATGGCCCTGTACGTGTTGCGGAACTCGGCTTCCCAACACCGCCTGTAGTCCCGGCAACGCTCGCACACCCGCGAGGCGATGGCGCCGAACATCCTCGGCATCCTGTCCGATTCCTCCTTGGGCAGGACATATGCCTGGTCAAACGCCCGCGAGATCTCCCTCAGGGCCATGGAATAGCCGCGCAGCCTTGCTACGGGGGCTTCAATCGCCGGGGCCTGAGCGACACCCCCGCCGCTCTCCGGCGGATTGAGCAGGCGCCGCAGGGTCCGGGCCACCGGGCCGGGTATCACCAGCACCACGGCGGCGCCGGCCAACGCCTCCATCATGGACTGGACCAGAAGGCCCGGGCTGCTCACGTACAGGCTCATGGCCACCGACCCGAGGAGGAACCCGCTGAAGCTCCCCAGCCGTCCAAGCTCTCTGAACATCCCCGCCATGAGGCCTGACAGGGCCTGTACCCCTGCGAACCCCGGCTGCGCCGTTCCCGAAAGGCTGGCTATCAGCCCTGCGGCTACGCCGGCGGCCGCCCCCGCTGTGCTGCCGGCGACATGGCCAATCGTCGCCGTAAGGGCACATCCCACCACATTCTTCACCAACAGGGGGCCGGCCCGCACGCCCCCTATCCCCGCGACCGCGCACGCGAACAATACCGCCGCACAGGTAGTTTCCTCGGCCGAATACGGCCTTTCCAGCGGCGTGCCCGACTGGAGTGCCCTGAAGCCCAACGCGAATATCACTGTAAGGGCCGCACACAGCAGCCCCTCGAAGACTATGACGAGGATGGCGTACGGGCTGAATTGGCCCAGGATGAGCAATACACTCCGGACCGTGACGTGAGCGACGAATCCGGCCCCCGCCGCCTTCGCGAGGCGCGTTCCACCGGACGATTTCACGGCCCTGATCATGAGATGAAGCAGCAGCAGGCGCCCGGCCGATTGCGGGACCTGCGCCCATCCGGATGCCGAAACGACGCCCCCCAGGACCGCAACGCCGTTGAGCACAGTCTGGGTGGGAATGAGACAGGCGGTCGCGGCGAAGTAGGACAATCCGAAAGGCGACAGGTTCCCCAGTATCACGGCGCGGCCCATCAGAAAGCCCAGAGCAGCCGCAGGGAGATTCATCCGGCCGATCACGCGGGACAGCTCCTGGATTCCCCGACCCGCCTTGAACGGTCGCGGCTTCTTGTCCAGCGACATCTTTCGAACCACCGCCCAGGATTTTCCATACTGCCCTTCGCCCGCTATTCTACAACCGGCGGAATGTGGGATTTGTCGTATCCTGCCCTCGCATGCTGCAAGTTTCCGACAACATGAGTGTCCAACCCGGCGGAAATCATATGGACAGAGGTGAAGACGCATGTTCGCAGGCGCAATGATGGGTTTCAGGAAGGTCCGCCGCGCAATGATGGTGTGGATGATGTTCTGGGTGGCGATTTCCGTCCTGTTCGCGTTCTGGACCTACAACATCCAGGAGTCCCTCGGCCGCATCGCGGACTACTTCGAACTCAAGTCAAGGAAATACAACGAGGATTGAGCCGTAGGTCCCCCGCGCGCGGCGACGCCGCGCGGGCTCAGCGGCCGGGGTGAAATCATACAGGGGCCGCGGGGGGTGCTCCCGCGCGATCCTCCCGCCTCATGGCGGGCAGAAATGACAGGGCGATCAGCACGAGGCCGGCGGCGGCGATCCCCACCCCGAAGGCCTGCCACACGGCAAGCACCCGGGCGATAGTATTCCCGGCCAGCTCCCTGGCTCTCATGGCCGAGAGCAGGGCGGGCAACTCCAGTGTGGCGGAGGCCTGCAATGAGTAGATTCTGGCTATCGCGACAGCTGCCATCGTCACCGCGCCGGCTTCAGCGGCCCCCGCCCCGATCCATCTCGCGACGGCCGGGCGCCTTTGTCCCGTAAGCCACGCAATGAGGGCCACAACCACCGCGACGACGGCCCCAGCAGGGCCGCCGGTCATGATTACCCATACCACCGGCCTTGCCCTCGCCAGGCCGGAGACGGCCTGTTCGGTCTCGAGCGAGGTGGGGACGAAATCATCGGGGATCCGGGACACGGACGCTCCAACCAGGTCGAGGAGCGGGACCGGCAGTCCCGAACGCGCCAGGGCCTCGGTCATCCTGGCTTTCGGTTCCCTGAGGTCAACGCTGAGTCTGGGCGGCGGACTCTCACCCTTCACATAGCCGAGCGCCCCCGACATGAGGCGGTTCACTTCGCCCTCCATCCACGCGGGGGTGATCGCCTCGGACACGCCGGATCGGAGCGCACTCACAATCTCGTCCCGCTGGAGGGGCCGCAACTCAGGCGACTGCTCCACCCACCTTACCACCGAATCGCTCAAGGTCGCGGACGCCGCAGGGTATACCCCCGAATCCCTCAGCACTGCGGCGTGAAACGACGCGTCGAGCAACGTGATCCGGCACACCCAGAATGGGCAGTCAACGATGAGAATCGCGGGCAACAGTATGAGGCAGAGGAAGAACAGCGCCAGAGTGCGCGTGAATCCTGTCATGCTGCAGCCCCTCCGTTAAAGCGAAATTGAAAGCGGTACGGCTCCGGGCGGTGTATCGATTGGCCGCGATTGCGAGTTCTCCTGCAGCCGCCGGCTACAGCTTCACGATCCCCAGCCCGTTGAGCAGCACCACGAACACGAGCGCGGGAGTCACGACCCTTACTACTGTGTAGAATGCGCTCACGACCGCCCCGTTGTTGAGAGAACCCTCGTTCGACGCAGAGGCCCTGATGTTCCGCAGGCCCCACCTCCAGCCGGCGAACAGGCACAGGAACAGGCCGCCCAGCGGCAGGAGAATGTTCGACGTCGAGTAGTCGAGGAGATCGAACATGGTCATTCCGAACGGCTTGAAGCCCGCCATTACGCTGTTGGAGAGCGCGGCGGTTGATCCCAGGGAGACAAGGCCGGCCAGAGTCACGAGCGTCGCCGCCGTCCTGGACCACCCGAACCGCTCCGAAATGTAGGCCACGGGCACTTCGAGGAGGGAGAGCATGGCCCCTGTCGCGGCGATGGCCGTGAGAACGAAGAATACGACCATGAACACCCTGCCGAGCGGCATCGAACTGAAAACGGCCGGTATGGTGATGAACAGGAGCTGCGGCCCCGCCCCCGGCTCAAACCCGAACGCGAACACCGCCGGGAATACGGCAAGTCCGGCAAGTATGGACACGGCCACGTCAGCCAGCATGACCCTGGCGGCTGTCGCGGGGATGTCCTGATCGTCCCTGAAGTAGCTACCGTAGGTTATCATGGTGCCCATGCCCACGGACAGCTTGAAGAACGACAACCCCATGGCGGTCAGGATGGTCGCCCCTGTTACCCTGGAGAAGTCGGGCCTGAAGAGGAATCTCAGCCCTTCAGCCGCGCCCGGCAGTGTGAGGCTCCTTGCGCATACCAGAACCAGCAGGAGAAACAGGCACGGCATGAGGCGCTTGGTCATCGCCTCGATTCCCCTGGATACCCCCGCGATAATGACCAGACTTATGAAGATCAATACGATCCACTGCCACACCAATGACTGCACGGGATCGGTGATCATGCTCGTGAACGCCTGCGAGGTGACGTCCGGCTTCGTGCTGGACAGTACACCGCCCGCGGCCTTGAATATGTATGCGAACACCCATCCGGCGACCTCGGTGTAGAAGCCGAGGATCATAAACGCGGAGAGCGCCCCGGCGACCCCTACCAGATACCACGGCTGCCGGGGCTCGAGCTTCTGCAGGGACTTTATCGCATTGGCCCTGGCCCGCCGCCCGATGATCAGCTCGGTGATCATGACCGGAAGCCCAACTAGGAGTGTACTCAGGAGATAGACAATGATGAAAGCGGCGCCGCCATTAACCCCTGTCAGGTAGGGGAATTTCCATATGTTGCCCAGGCCCACCGCCGAACCCAGGGTCGCAGCCACAACGCCCAGACTTGTGGTGAATCCGTCACGCAATCCCTTTCCCGATGCCTGCTGCGTCTTCAATCTACTGACTCCCTTCTACCGTAGTATCCGTACTAGTGCCGCGTGGCGTGGAACCGGCCGTTAGCGAAACCGTTCAGCCCACATACCACCTCCTACATCCCACGATATGATAGTTCGGGCGTTACGTTATGTCAAGGGAAACCAGGTGCGTCAACCAGGCGGGGTACAGCACGTCTCGCATGACGCTTTGAGCCGGTCGCCGGGTTATGTAGCCGTTTCTGTCATGGCGCATAGAATGAACCACAAACTGAGTCGGAGGTGTTAATGATGGAGAAGAAGGAGTGGGGCTGGGGCAACTTCGGGTTTATCCTCTTCCTGATTCTCATTCTCCTCTTCTTCGGCCAGGGTTGGTGCTGGTAAGCACGACTGATGACCCAGCCGGCTAGAGGTAGGAGGCCCTCCACCGCGAGGGCTTCCTGCCTAAATGGGCCGGGAGACCGCCGGACGTCCCGGCCGGCTAAACGAGGTGTTCAAGAGGTGATCAAATGGTTGGCGGCCTGCAAGCCTGTCCGGTATATGCTCCCCTCGAAGCACAGATAAGGGATTACCTGAGACGCGATCCCGCCAGGTGGGGCATCCATTTCCTCGACCTCGGATCGCGCGCGACGTTTGGGATAAACCCGAACCTCCCGATCCCCCAGGCCAGCACCGTGAAAATCCCCATTATACTATATCTCAACTGTCTGATCGCACAGGGCCGGCTGAGCTGGGGGAATCGCGTCGCTTACGACCCCGAGACTGATTACCGCGGCGGCGCTGGAGTCTTGCAGTTCTTCGCGAAGAAAGGGAACAGGTACTCGCTCAGATTCCTCTCGAATATCCTCATAACACTGAGCGACAACGTGGCGAAAGCGATGCTGGTGAAGTTCCTGGGCGCCCAGAACATTGTCCAGTTCATGGCCGGCCTCGGCGCGACGGAACCGCACGTGGCGGGCGAAGACCCCACCACGGCGGCGGACATGACGCTGTATCTCGACGCCGTGCTGAGGTTCGCGCAGGAATGCCCGGCGCTGGGCTGCCGGATTATCGACGACCTGGCCCACACCATGTGGAACGAGGGACTGCCCGCCCGGCTGCCGGCGGATATCGTCGTTGCTCACAAGGAGGGAGACATCACCGGGGTATCGGACGACGTGGGCATCGTGTTCGCCCGTCATCCGTACATCCTTTCGATACTGTCGCAGGGCCAGGAAGACATCGAGGCCGGGTTCGCGAAGATAGCCGACATATCCCGGCTCGTCTACAACTACCAGGAGTCAGTATATTGCCCGCCGCTGTGGTGATACCGGCGGGGGGACCGGCAGACGCCGGCCTCCCCCGCCGCCCCTGTTTCCGTCCAAGGCGACTACCGCCTGTTCATCACCTGGAAAATGAGGTAGAGGACTCCCGACGTGGTGAGCGGGCCCACAGGCACCCCCTTGAGGAATATGGCGGCGATCACGGCCCCGAAGACCAGTGCGGGCAGGAATTCCGCGTGGCCACCCTCGCTCAGGAAGTACAGGCCGCGGCCTGTCAACCACGTGAACAACAGGGAGACAGTGAACGCGGTCACGCCCATCCACGATTTCGCGACCCCAAGGGCGTCGCCGGCCGAGAATTTGCCCCACACGAACCCCGACAGGACGGACATCGTCAGGAGCACGAGTCCCCAGAACATGCCCCCCTTCTCCACCCAGGCGACCGGGATCGTCTTCTCTAGGCCGAGAAGCCGGACGACGAGCAGGACACCCACCGCCACTCCCACGGAATTGGCCTTCCCTACCACTGCCAGGAGCAATATCACCGCAAGTAGTACGTCCGCCGGCATCGTCCTCTACCCCCTTGAACAGCGTTTGGCCTGGCGCATGCAGCGGGCCGCCCGGATCAGACCGGTTCCAGAGTACTCAGGAAATGGCGCAGCCTCGCCGGTTCTTTGACCAGTCGCAAGCCGCGTATCCCGGCCGGATTCTTCAGCACGGACGCCATCGAGTCGGCGACCACTCCCATGTGACGGTCCGTGTAAACCCTTCTGGGTATAGCCAGGCGGAGCAGTTCGAGGTCAGGTGGAATCCAGGCGCCTGTGGCCGGGTCCTTCTTACCGAAAGCGAGCGTTCCGAGCCCGACGGTCCTGACACCCGAATCGAGATACACGGCGATCCCTAGCGCGTCCGCTGGAAACTCATCCATCCTGAGGTGCGGCAGTGTCTTCTTGCAGTCGACGTACACCGCATGCCCGCCGGAGGGCTTGACCACCCTCGCGCCGGCCTCTTCCAGGCCTGCCGCCAGGTACGCCACCTGCCCTATCCGGTCCTCGAGATACGGCTCGGCCAGGCCCTCGCGGAGGCCCCTCGCCATCGCTTCCAGGTCGCGGCCCGCGAGCCCGCCGTAAGTGGCGAATCCCTCGAACAGGACCAGGTACTCTAGACACCGGTCGTAGAGTTCCCTGCTGTTCAACGCCAGGAATCCGCCAATGTTCACCAACGCGCACTTCTTCGCGCTGCAAGTGGCGCCGTCACCGTACGAGAACATCTCGCGGGCGATCTCCGGCAGGCTCTTGTCCTGGTATCCCGGCTCCCGCCTCTTGATGAAATAGCAGTTCTCCGAAAACCTGGCCGAATCGAAGAAAAGCGGGATGCCGTACTTCCTGGCGACCCCGCTCACCTCCCGGATGTTCTGCATCGACACCGGCTGGCCCCCGTTATTGTTGCACGTCACCGTAATGATGATCATGCTCACGTTGTCCGCGCCGCGCTTCTTGATGAAATCCTCCATACG
This sequence comes from Ignavibacteriales bacterium, assembly GCA_050260105.1. Classification (GTDB taxonomy): domain Bacteria; phylum Bacillota; class Sulfobacillia; order JABLXB01; family JABLXB01; genus SM1-B181. The sequence goes on from JBLNBR010000043.1 coordinate 61,413, forward strand.
CTGTACGTCGACGTTCCCCTTGAAAGGGTGGTTGCTCTCGGTATCCAGGCCCTCGGGGATCATGAACTCCTCGCCGATGCACTGCTTATGTTCGATGTGGGCCACCGTCGTATCGAAGAACATGTTCCCAAGGACGTAGGTGTTCGGTTTCGTCTGGCCCAGCATGAGGATGTTCTCCGCCGCGCGGCCCTGGTGGGTGGGTATCACATAGCGGTAGCCGTATATATCCCTTATCGTCGCCTCCAGGTTGTAGAAGCTCCTGGCGCCGGCGTACGCCTCGTCCCCTATCATGAGGCCGCTCCACTGGTTGTCGCTCATGGCGCCGGTGCCACTGTCGGTCATGAGATCGATGTACACATACTCACTGGGGATCCTGAACTGGAGGTAACCCGCCTTCTTCAGGATCTCTTGCCTCTGCTCCCTCGTCGTGATACCTACCGGTTCCACGGCCTTGATCTTGAACGGTTCGCCGCCGGGTCTCCTGGACACCATGAATCAGCCCCCTCTTTGAGTCTTCGCGCTACGAGCACCGCTTCAACGGAGACTCCGGACCCATCCGGAGACGTCCGGAGTGAATATTCCATTTTGCGTGGGGGTAATCCTGTGTGAAGCATCACCGTACCGCACAACAACCGGGACGGCGAAGGCCCCGGGCGCGCCGGGGCCTTCCTGCCATCATTCGAATCGCCATTATCAGGTCGGACTGTATCAGGCTAGACTGTGCCGCATCAGGGCAACGGCCTCTTGGGGAAACCTCATCCCGAGAACGCCGCAGGCAGCCATGATGTAGTCCCTGTCTATCAGGACCTCCGCGGAGCGGGGGTACAGCGCATCGCGATGACCGCCACCCGACAATTCGCGGAGTACCGCGGCACCACCCTGCAACCGCGTGAGCGCCCCTCCTGTGCCCACGATCCACTTGACGCGGGACAGGTCCTTCCCTTCGGCGACCGTCGTGCGGCCCGCCGGGCCGTACAGGTGGCGTATCCTGCCCGCGTGCCGGGATACAGCCGTGAGGACGCACTCGCGCGTGAGCCGCCCCAGGAAGGCCGTCTCGTCCCTGTTCGAAGGGAACGGCCTGCCCTCGGCCGTCATCGTCCGTAGCGCTGCGGCCGCGTCGAATCCCAGTTCTGACGACAGGGTCCCCCAGCCGATGCGCTCCGCCACGTTGGCGGCGTTCACGAACACCCCGAGGTCGCCCTCGACGGTCCGCTTCGCCAGAGGCTCGGGGTTTATCAGGATCCTGTTGATCTCCTCGGACCCCCCGGTCACGGAGTGGACATCCGTCGTGGCGCCGCCGACGTCGAGCACCATCAGGTCCTCGATTTCCCGGTAGAGGAGCACCGCGGCGTTCATGACGGCCCCCGGGGTCGGCACAATCGGGCCGTTCACCATCTCGCGGATCTTCTCCATGCCCGGGGCCGAAACGATGTGCTCCTCGAAAACCCGCTGGATCGCCGCTCTCGCCGGCTCGACGTTGAGATCATCTATCCTCGGGTAGACGTTCTCGACCGAGATCACCTTGAGTCCCTCTCTGCGCAGTATCCCCTCGATCTCATCCCTCGCGGCGACATTGCCGGCGTACAGAACGGGGGCTTTCAGCGGGGCGCCGATTCCCGGGGAAGCCAGGGAGGCTATCCGCTCCGCGTTGTATACGCACGTCGACCGTTCTCCGAAATCGACCCCGCCCGCCAGCAGGATGATGTTGGGCCGCACCAGCGCGATCTGCTCGAGATCGCTATCTCCAAGCCTGCCGGCGGTGACCATCTTCACGATGGCGCCGGCGCCGAGGGCGGCCTCCTTCGCCGCGCGGACTGTCATGTCGTAGACCAGGCCGTGGACCGTCATCCTGAGACCGCCCGCGGCGGAAGACGACGCCAGCATGGTATCGTACTCCACATCGCTGACGCCGAGGCCCGCCGCGAGTGAGGACATCGCGTCCTTGAGACCGATGGTGACGTCGCCGTCGAGTACAGTCGTTCGCCCGTGGCCGTGGCCGAGGAGGCGGGGGGCGCCCGCTTCGTGGTCCCGGCCCAGGCTGAAGGCGTTGATCTTGGTGGTCGTGCTGCCTATCTCCGCTACAAGCGCGTCTACTCGCAACCGGTTCACCGTTCAGCGCCTCTCCCGCCTCGTCTTTATCAGGAAGCTCGCAACGTCGGCCCCCTTCGTGCCGCGGCCGAACCCGCCGTCAAGCCCCGACTCAACCGCCATGTCCCTGGTGATCTGCGTCCCGCCCGCCAGGAGTATCACCCTGTCGCGAATGCCCTTCTCCACGCACAGGTCGTTGAGGCGTTTCATATTCTTCCGGTGCACGTCCGCATGGGTGATTATCGTCGAGACGAGAATGGCCTCGGCGTCCACTTCGACGGCCGCGTCAACGACCTTCTCCACCGGCACCGAGGTCCCGAGGTAGTGACAGTCTATGCCGTACTTCTCCAGGCCGCCGTGCTTGATGTCGATGATCTCCCTCATTCCAACGGAGTGCTCGTCCTCGCCCACGGTGGCCGCCACGATCCTCATGGGATGCGCCTTCACGTCGGCGCGGATCTCGTCCTCGGGCAGGTTCTCCATTTTGGGCGGTATGACCAGGCTGCCTGGATCAACGTCGATCTCCAGGATGCCCTTCACCTCGACGACGGTGCCCTCGGAGGGATGCGCCGCGAGCTTGTGGATGACCTCGGGGTCCTTCATCCCGATCTTCCTGGCTATCTCCAGGGCGGCGTATTGCGCCGTCTGCTCGTCCGCAGGCAGGAAGATCGTCATCGAGACGTACCCGTCGGCGTACCACTGGACTTCAGGCCGGAGCAACCCCGCCTTGCGGTGTTCCTCCGACTTCGCCAGGCGGACGCTGACATTGTCCTCCTCGTCGAGCTCGTCGATGTACTGGATCTTGGATGGGTCGCACAGCGTACAGCCGCCTATCAGGGCGCAAGGACGCTCGTCGTTCCCCGCGATCCCGCCGGGCGAATTGTTGTACCCGAAGTGGTCGCAAACAGGCGCCATATAGTCGGGATCCCGCGGTACTATCGTCCCGGCCCCGACCCCGCCGTTCGGCGCCCTGACTATACCGTCCCCGTTGCGCCCGGGGTATTGCCCCGAGTCCACGAAGAACCCCCTCGACACCGCCTCGAAATACCCGCCTATCTCGACGATCTCCCTCAGGAAGAGCACGGCCCGCTCCTTGATCTCCCGTACCTTCTCCCCGAGGGGCCCGTCCATCTTGAGTTCGACCATCTCCCTGAGGCCGTCCATGCCCGTGAGGGCCTGCTTCGCAGTGTCCACAGCGGCGACGTTGTTGTAGTGCCACGGGACGTTTCGCCCCTCGTCGGGGGTGATGGTGCTCTGGATGTCCGCCGAGGTCAGCCTGCTCATGAGCAGGTTCAGCACGTGAGTGACGGTGGCCTCGCGCGCGTCGGATTCGATGTATCTCGTGTTCATCTGCGCCCTGAACTTGAAATCCCTGAACAGTTGCCTCAGAGCGACCGCGTAGGGCAGGTCAAGCCTCATGCACGGGGCGGGTGGCGCCGTGGGCGGAACGGTCGAAAGGCAGATGTTCTCCTGCGGCATGCCCACCCTCACAGAATAAGCGCAGTTGATTGCGTGTTGTACCAGGAGCTCCGGCATGACCTTCCAGGCCTCGCGCGCCGTGGCGTTCGCATTGTGCGCCCCGTCGATCTGCGCTATCCCCTGGGCGCCGATGATCCTCTTGGCGACGGCGGCGTCCACGAAGGACCTCATCATGTTCACGTTGCGGTATAGCACGTTGTACTGGGGATCCTGGTGTGCGCCGTTCACACCCTCCTCGGCGAACAGGACCGCCATTTCGGGACCCGCCACCCCCGACACATAGGAGTGGAAGTTGATCGGGCGCCCGACCTCGTCCTCGATCATGTCGAGGGCCTTACGGGTGGCGCGGATCTGCTTCCTCGACACGGGAATGCCGCCCACGCCCTCGGGGGTCCCCTCGATCAGCCCGTCGAAGTGGCTCTGACCCGCCGTGCGAATGACCATCATGTGATCGGCGCCGTGCCACGCGGCCATCCTCATCCTGCGGATGTCGTCCTCGAACCGCCCCGATGCGATTTCCGTGGTGATCACGCAATCTGGCTGCGGGTCTATACCGCCGAAATACTTGGCTGCCGGCAGCGCGATACTCTTTTCCAGCGGGGCGCTCGTCTCGTGGTACTCGAAGGGCCCCAACTTGCGGAGGTGTCCAGCGCCCTCACGCCAGTGCCAGCCCTTCCTGCGCGGCCTGTAGTCCTCCAGCCCGTCCAGGATCGCCTCGACGTTCAGCTTTTCCGTTGGAGCGATCCCTGTCTCACGGCCCGGCGCCTTCATGCCTTCGCACCCCCTCCGGCCGCCCTGTCGCGGAAGAATTTCTCAACCTCATCCCAGCCGTCTCCGGTGGCCAGTGTCAGGCCGGCTTCCCTCACGCCGAGGCCGCGCAGCTGTGACAGCCTGTACACGCAGTTGCCGGCGCCCTTCCCCAGCAGGCCCCTTTCGAGGCACTTCTGCACGATCCCCTTGGCTTCGAGGCTGGAAAAACCCATGCGGAGCAGGACCGATCTCTCGATGGACGGCGACGTGTGCGTCCTGGCCAGTTCGACCAGGGGATCGACCACCTTCCCGGCCAGGGTCCAGAACTCCCTGTGCAGTTCCTCGTCGGTCAGGTTGGCCACGGCCGCCCGCCTCTCCCGGTAGTCGTCAGCGCGCTGCATCACTGGTCTACCCCCTCGTCTTCACACCCAGGCGGGCCAGGGCGTCCGTCACGAATTGCTCGTCCTTCCGGGTCTCATCCGCCAGGAACCGGACGTCTTCCGGGGTGATCTCCTTGACCCCGGCGTTGGTGACGGCGTTCCGGATCAACGAATGCCGGATCTCGTCCATGTCGAAATCCTTCACCGCCATCTGGGACGGGTGCTCCGGAATCACGATTGCCTTCCCGGGGACGTTCTCCAGCGGGTCCCCGCGCCTGACCTCGACGCCGTTCTCGCGCGCAAACGTGAGCTGCGCCGCCGGGTGCTTGCCCGCGCCGGTGTACTCTGTCTCCTGCACCACGAGTATCTGATCCCTGTCCATCTCCCTGGCTATCGCGATGGCGCCCGCAAGCGAGGTGTTGCCGGCGGGACCGCGCTCCAGGCCCTCGATCTGCGCCAGCATCTCGGTGGCGTAGAACACCTCGCCCTGGGTGACCGTGACGTACCTGTCCATGTACCTGAGCGGCCTCGCCGCGTTGCGCGGGACGTCGGCCCTGTCCGGCCAGGTGGCGAACGGGATGCCGAATCCAGTGTGGCCGGTGGTGAACGACTTCTTGTTGAAGTCCGTGTCGGAGGCCATGTGCAGCCCGGACAGGTCGACGCTCACCCCGATGACCTTCGTGCGCGTCGCCCCCTTCTTGATGAGACCCCTGGCCGTACCGGTCACGTTCCCCCCGCCCGCGTGAGTGACGCAGACCGCGTCGGGGTCCCTGCCGAATCTCTCCCGTACCTGGGCCACGAGCTCGGAACCGAGCGTCTCTATCCCGGCTATGCCGAAAGGCGTGTACAGAGAGGCGTTGAAGTACCCAGTCTCCTCGAGGAGTCGCAGGAAAACGTAGAACAGCTCGGGTCCGACGGTGAGCTGCACAACCTCGGCCCCGTAGGCCTCGCACGCCCTTCCCTTCTCCACGATCTCCGGCTGGCCCAGCCCCCTGCTATCGTGTACCTCCTGGACTACGATGCATTTCAGCCCTCTCATGGCGGCCTGGGAGGCCACGGCGGCCCCGTAGTTGCCGCTGGTGGCGGAAATGACCCCCTTGTACCCCAACTTCTTGGCGTGGTAGACGGACACACTCGCCCGCCTGGCCTTGAAACTGCCTGACGGGTTGCACGCCTCATCCTTGACTAGAATCGTGGCGCCCTTGCCCGGGGGAGAAATCCGCCTGACGATCCCCGTGATGTTCTTCAGTTCGATCAAAGGCGTGTTGCCGATGTTCGTCTCCCTCTGGATGCGCTCGATCTCTTCGAGGCTGTAGGCGGCGTCTTTCATCATGCCCTCGTAGTCGAAGGACAACTTGCCCCGCGCGAACCTGCTGTAGTCGATTCCCACTGACTTGAGCATTATCTCGGGGCGCCTGGCCATTACCGCCTGGTAGCTGTAGTCCGGCCGGCCCTGCCCGTCTCCACTCATGCTCCGTCACCCCCGCCCTGCAGCATGGCCCTGAGCTCCAGCCCGACGCCGGCGAGCTCCGGCGCCGGTCTCCCGAAGTCATGCTCGTAAGCGGGGTTGACGGCCACGAGCCTCCCGCTCACGAGTCTTCCCGTGAGGGTCTTGATCGTGGCCTCTTCCCCAACATGGGCATCGTGCTGGATGAAGCCCTTGAGCCTCATCTCCAGGGGCACCTTCCTGGTGTCCTCCGGCACCTGGGGCGCCCGCTCCTCGGGCTTCAACACGACACCGTAGATCTGTACCCAATCGCCCTTCCTGGCCGGCTCCGGCTTGCCGTTCGGCCCAGCAGCCGCGCGTTCCAAACCGCTCACCCCTTTTTCACAAGCTCTCTCAAGTCACACATCCATGCCCTCGGCACCGGCAGGTCCGCCATAGTGACAAGGCCTGGAGCAGCGTTTATCACCGATGGGATCATGTTGACTGCGGCCGCAATCGTGCCGATCCCGCCGGGGATCTCCGGCCTTATGGACAGGTTGATGTTCGGCTCGCCCTCCACCCAAATGTAGTCACCGGTCTCGACCCCTTCGGACTCCGGCCTTATCTGCTGCGGGTGCTCGAGCGTAATTACCTCTTTGCCGTTCACGAAACCCCTGCCGATGTGCCGGCAACCCGCAACCATTCCAGGGGCCACCTTGACATGGGGAGTCTCCCTGTGAGTCTTCGATATGATCGGTTCCCTGCTCTGCTTCACCTCATCCAGTTTCCATCCCAGGGCCTTCGCGATGAGCATCATGGACTCCGGAAAACCAATGTGCCCGACGATGCTCCCGTCCTCCAATCCCGCCTTGAACCCCTCGGGGGTCGTCCCGACGCCCTGAGTCCTCATGACGGTCGGGCCGAACGGAGACAGGTCGTTGATCCGGGCTGCGCGCACCTTCGTTACCTTCGTGCAGACGCCGGTGAGGGAAATGATGAGGGTGTCCAGGACGAAACCCGGGTTGATCCCCGTGCCCAGGACCGTCACCCCGTGCCGCCTGGCGGATTCATCGATTCTCGCGGACAGTTCGGGGCTGCCCGCCCACGGATACGCCATCTCTTCGGCTATGGAGATGACATCGAGTCCGGCCGTCATGCAGTCGTCCAACTGGTCGTACACTTCCTTGACGCAAGACGCTGTCGAATGAAGCACGATGTCCGCCTCGACGCGACCGATTACGTCCGCCGGGTTGGTTGTAACCTTCACACCGGTTTTCTTGCCGGCGTCCAGGGCCTCCCCAAGGTCCATGCCCGCTTTCGTGGGGTTCGACCGTATCGCCCCGACGATCTCGACTCCGGGACGATCCAGGAGTACCTTCCCCATACCGCCACCCATCGCGCCGAGACCCCAAAGAATCACTCTGACGTTGCGCATGAACCGATCCCCCTTTTCGTTCTACTACGTGCTGTGGCTCTCCCTCCCGAGTCTCCCTCCGGGTCGACTCGCGCCATACAGAAATGTATACGCAAGGACCATGCCACGCCGGGAGCGTTCGCCGGCTCGGGACGGCGACGGCAGGGAATCGTGGGGTGGCACGAAATGTGCTGCTAGAAGATTCGTAGGAACGCCGGCAGGAAGGCCCGGCAGTCGCCGGGCGGGGGATCCACGCGTTGCGGAGGGAAAATTTCTTGGCTTGAGCGCCAATTTCCATGCAGGCTCGTGGCCGGCAAGGCGCGCGGCGGCAGGCCACGGCCACGCGCCGGTGGGTCACCGCTGGTGGCCCTACAGCAATACCTTCTCCACATACGCTGAAGTCATGAGCCTCAGCACCGCCGGATAATTCGGCCTGAACCGTATCGTGTCCCCCAGGCGGACGGGCGTGGGCGCGCTGGTTACATCAAGGATGAGATGGTCGCTGGACGCGCCGGCGATCTCGATGCCCGGGTCGACCGGAGTAATCCCAGCCACTTCGACGTCCTGCTTTCCGACAGCCACGATGGCGCGACGCCTTATCCCCTTGTCCACGAACACCGGCCTGCATCCGAAGGAATCGCACCCGGTGACCCCTTCGGGCATGGACGGCTTGTCCTGCACCTCCACGACCTCGGCCACCAGGATGAACGTATCCTGCACAGCGCCGGGGATTGCCCTGCTATTGGAGATGTCGGTCCCGAGGAGGATGCCTTCGCCAATCCTCATCCCTGTGACCCCCCCGGGCATCTCGCCGGTCTCCAGAAGGAGCGTGGTGGCGGTGTTGCCGCCTGAAACGCCCACTTCCTGGCCGATCTCACGCCCCGCATCCCTTGCCAGATCGGCGAGGACCTGGACGTTCTCCCGCGTGGGCAGGACGCCGTTGAAGCAGGCCACATTGGTCCCCAGCGCCTCCAGCCTGACACCCGGTATCCGGCTGATTTCCCGGCACGTCCGCAGCACATCACAGGGGGGAATACCCTCCCGCCGCTCGCCGACGTCCACCATGAGGATGATCCCGTGCGTCCTCCCCGCGGCGCCGGCGGCTTCTCCCAGTGCCCTGATTACCTGGACCTCCGAGTTCAGGCTCGAAGAGGCGACCAGCGGCACCCGCGCGGCCTCCGAGAGCATCGGGATCCTGATGAGGACCATCTCCGCGGCAATGCCGGCCGCCCGGAGGCGTTCCAGGTTCAGGAGCCTGGAATCCCCGATCCTGGCGACCCCCCCTTCGAGCATGGCGCGGGCGACGGCGGGGTGGCCGCACGCCCCTTTCGTAACGCCGGTGACCTCGATGCCGGATTCCCTGCACCTCCCGGCGAGGTTCCTCGCGTTGTGCCTTATCCCGTCCAGGCGTATCTCGACCCTGGGGAAGCCTCCTGAGACACTCACGATCATCACTCCCGGGGCCGGCCCTCAGACGGCGCATTCGCCCGTTTGAGGCCGTGCTTCTTCATCTTATACTGCAGAAGCTGCCGGTTTATCCGCAGCCTGGCCGCGGCCCTGGAGACGGTTCCTCCGGAGGCCTCCAAGGCCCTGACTATCATCTCGCGCTCCATGGCGTTGAGGACTGCGGGCAGTCCCCCCGTCGGCCCGGCATCATCACCGGCCCCTGCGTGGCGCCACATCCCTGCGTAACCCATGTCGCCCGGCGCCGACCACGGGGTCTTCGATCCCGGGGGCAAATGTTCCGGGGTTATGAATTCCTCATCCCCGATGACATTGAACGCCGCCTCGATAGCGTTCTCGAGTTCCCGGACGTTCCCCGGCCACCGGTATCGCTCGAACAGAGACATCACCGCCGGTGAAACCCCCCTCACGCGCTTCCGGAAGGCGACGTTATACTTGTCCAGGAACCGCTCCACGAGGAGGGGGATGTCTCCGGTCCGCTCCCTGAGGGGGGGCATGTGAACGTTGACCACGGATATGCGGTAGTACAGGTCCGGCCTGAGAACGCCGTTTGCCATGGCGGTCTCCGGATTGAGGTTCATCGTCGCGATGATGCGCGGGGCGGCCGCCGTCTCGCGCATCGCGCCGACCCGCCTGACTGAACCCTCTTCGAGCACCCTAAGGATTTTCGCCTGGAGCTGCATGGGCATCGAGTTGATCTCATCGAGCAGGAGCGTCCCCGGGGACGCTTGCTCGAACAGTCCCGGCCTGTCGACGGCCCCGGTGAAGGCGCCCTTGCACGTTCCAAACAGCATTCCCTCGAGCAGGCTCTCCGGCAGTGCGGCGCAGTTCTGCCCGATGAACGGGCCCCCGGAACGATCGCTCTCGTTGTGTATGGCCTGTGCCACCAGTTCCTTCCCTGTGCCCGTCTCACCGTATATTAACACCGGAGATAGCGTCCTCGCCGCCTTCCGCGCGGTGGCGACGGCGGCCGCGAACGAGATCTCGGCGCCTATCAGATCATCGAAGGTGTACTGCGTGAGGTTAGCCTTCCGCTGGGGCTGCGTGCCCTCTCCGGGAGGCGTCTCCTTCTTGACGGGCCTCGTCCTCGTAGAGATCACGTTCTGCAGGTCGACGATCTCCTCCGAGAGCTGGCGCAGCCGCGTAACGTCCTTCGCGATCTCGACCGCCCCGACCACCCGGTCCCCGCGCTTCAGGGGCACGGTGAGGTTCACGGTAGTGATCTTCTGCCCCTTGTCGTTGGTGTACGTCTGCGTCGTCTCCCCGATGGGCTGGCCGGTTCTCAGCGCCCTCATGAGGGTGCTCGTCTCCGGCTGGAGCGAGGGGAACACATCCAGGACGTTGCGGCCCATCACCGTTCCCGGCTCGAGCCCCTCTAATCTCCCCATCGCTTCGTTGTAGACGATCGTGTCGCCATTATGATCCACCGCGTGAATGCCCTCATCCACCCTGTGCAAGAGGGCTTCGAGTATATTCCGGGCGAACCGTTCCCCAGACCGCTCCAAGGTCGCCTCCCGCCTTTCTGCGTGTCATCTTCGCCTATACAATCATGTATCCTTCTTGCCCCGGAAGCCGCGTACGGGCATAATTGGATGGGGAGATGATGATGACGGAAAACGCGATTGACCGGGTGTCGTTTCGAGTACCCGACATGATGTGCGACCACTGCAAGATGGCGATCACAAAGGCCCTCGGCTGCACGGGCGGGGTCCGCAAGACGTCCGTTGACCTCGGGGGTAAGGTGGTCACGGTCGAGTTCGAACGGGGAAGGGTCACGGCGAGCGAACTGAAGAAGGCGATCGCGGAAGCAGGCTACACTCCGGAAGCGATCTGAAACGGCGCGCTGCGCGACCTCCAGGGGCTACGACTTGATCCCGAGGTAGGCGCTCTGAACCACGGGGTCTTCGAGGAGCTTCGGCCCGGGGCCGGTCATGGTCACCCGCCCGGTCTCCAGGACGTACGCCCTGTCGGCCATTTCGAGGGCCCTGTAAGCGTTCTGTTCGGCCAGGAGGATGGTCGTCCCGCGCCCCTTTATCTCCCCTATGGTCCGGAATACCTCTTCCGATAGAGCGGGCGCCAGGCCCAGGGAAGGCTCGTCGAACATCAGCAGCTTCGGCCGGGCCATGAGCGCCCTGCCGATGGCGAGCATCTGCTGCTCGCCGCCGCTGAGGGTCCCCGCGTACTGGGCCAGCCTTTCCTTCAGCACGGGGAACAGCCGGAAGACGCGCTCCATATCTTCCTGCACGTCCGGCCCCCTCTTCCTGAGGAAGGACCCCATGATCATGTTCTCTTTGACCGTCAAGTTGGCGAACAGCCTCCGCCTTTCCGGCACGAGAGCGATCCCGCGCGAGGCCACATCATCCGGGCTCGGCCTCAGAGGCTTGCCTTCCAAGGATATGCGACCGGCCTTCGGCCTGTTTACACCCATTATCGTCCAGAGGAGCGTCGACTTGCCCGCGCCGTTCGCCCCCACGATCGAGACGATCTCCCCGCTCCTGACCTCCAGGGAAACCTCGTGGAGGGCCTGTATTCTCCCGTAGAAGACGCTGACCTTATCTATGGCGAGCACGTGCGAACTCCTCCCCCAGATACGCCTTTACGACCTCCGGATCGGACTGCACCTCCTCAGGTGTCCCCATCATCAACTTCCGGCCGAAATTCATCACGACGATCCGGCGGCACAGCCTCATCACCACGTCCATGTGGTGCTCTATCAGGATTATTGTGAATCCGTACTTCGCCTTGAGCGCGGCAATGAGGTCCACGAGGCCGAGCGACTCCTCCGGATTCATCCCCGCCGCCGGCTCGTCCAACAGGAGGAGCCGCGGCGCCAGGGCAAGCGCGCGCGCAATCTCGAGCTTCCTCTGCAGTCCGTAGGGAAGGCTGGACGCGCGGGCCCCGGCCCTGTCCGCCAGGCCGACCTCATCCAGGTACTTCAGAGCGAGATCGCGCACCAGGCTCTCCTTGGCGACGACCGCCCGGTTCCGGAGAATCGCGGCGCCGAGACCGTAGGTCGCATGCCTGTACAGGGCCGTTCTTATGTTGTCGAGTACGCTCAGGTTCCCGAAGAGTCGTATGTTTTGAAAGGTGCGCGCGACGCCGCGCACGACTATGTCGGGGGGAGCGAAGCCTGTTATGTCTTCTCCCTGGAACCAGGTTGAACCCGAAGTCGGTTTATAGAAACCCGTGATGAGGTTGAAAACGGTGGTTTTCCCCGCGCCGTTCGGGCCTATCAACCCCAGGATTTCGCCCTCCTCGACGGTGAAAGAGAGGTCCTTTACCGCAACAACACCGCCGAAAGCCTTCGTCAGTCCCCGGCATTCAGCGAACGTCATGGCCGGCACCCCCCTTCGCCTTCGTGAAGGGTGACGCCAGGCCCTCAAGGCTCAGGTCCTTGAACCCCATCAGCCCTTCCGGCCTGAACACCATGATCAACACGAGGAGCAGGCCGTACAACACCAGTCTCCACAGTTGCGCCGCCCTCAGGAGCTCGGGCAGCACGACAAACAGGAAGGCCGCTACGGCCGGCCCTGTCAGGCTACCCGTCCCGCCGCACACAACAGCGGCGGTCAGCTGCGTCGACTGCACCATCGTGAACATGACCGGCTGTATGAAGGAGAGATAGTGCGCATACAGCCCGCCGGCCAGGCCGGCGCAGCCTGCCGAGAATACCAGCGATATCATCTTGGTCCTCAGGAGCCGGATACCTATCATTTCCGCGGCGATCGGGTCCTCGCGGACAGCCACGGCGTTCCTTCCGTATGCGGAGACGACCAGATTCCTGGCCACCAGCAACACGAACACGGCGAGGCCGCACGCGACCGGAAGCGAAGTATACTGCTTTATCCCGGGAAGGCCCCTCGCGCCCTGCGTGATCCTCAGGGTCTCGAGGATGACCCTGGTTGCCTCACCCATTCCGAGAGTGGCGATGGCGAAGTAATCGCCGCGCAACTTGGTTCTCAGGGTCGGGTATCCGATGATCACACCGGCCATGGAGGCGGCGGCCGTACCGGCGACCAGCGCCACCGGATACGGGACGCGGTAGAAGTAGGTGAGAATGGCCGAGGTATACGCCCCGATCGCCATGAACGCCGCGTGCCCCAGGGAGAACAGGCCGGTGAAGCCCGTAAAGACGGACAGGCCGGTGGTCGCTATGATGTTGATCGCGGCAACGGTGAGAATCCCTCTGAAATACATCCCCATCCCTTGTTCCCCCGTCTATATCTTCTCTTCCAGGTACTTTCCAAACAGCCCGGTCGGCAACATGAGGAGGAAGACCACCAGCATCGAGAAGCTGAAGACATCGCGGATGATGGAAGAAACGTAAGTGGATACGAGCGTCTCCAGCAAGCCCAGGATGATCCCTCCGACGATGGCCCCCGGCAGGCTCCCGAGGCCGCCGATCACGGCCGCCACATAGGCTTTGTTCGTGATCCAGCCCATCGTGGGATACGCCATGTACTTCATCCCCAGGAAGACGCCTGATAGTCCCGCCAATCCGCCCGCGAGCACGAACACCAGCCCGATGACCCGGTCGAGCCCGGCCCCGAATATCGAGGCCACGACCATGTCGTAGGCGCACGCGCGTATGGCGATCCCGCTCTTCGTATGCTGCAGGAATAGATGAAGCGCAAGTATGGCGACTGTCGAAAAGACCAGCGCGAAGAGGTCGAGGATCCCGATGGCCGCGCCCCCGATCCTGATGGTATCGTGCTCGAATATCTGGGGATACGAGTAGAAGTGCGCGCCGATGGTCACGTACACAAGGTTCTCGAGGAGGATCGATACACCCATGGCGCTGATCATGAAATACAGCGGCTTGGCGTTCCTCACGCGCAGCGGGCGGTAGGCGAGCCGCTCGTTTGTCACCGCGAGGACGGCCGCGATGATGATGGAACCCACGATCGCCACGGGAAACGGCGCTTTCGCGAGCGTCAGCAGGAAATACCCCGCGTAGGCGCCCAGCATGATGATCGTTCCGTGAGCGAAGTTGGAGAAGTTGAGGATCGAGAACACCAGGGAATAGCCTACAGCCATGAGCGCATAGACCCCGCCGATGGCCAGTCCCGTGACCACAGTCTGAAGCAGCATGGACCACTACCCCTTCTATTCCAGGCGGATGCCGGGAGGGACGCGCGGAGGACGGCGCCCCTCCCGGGATTTACATCATCACTTCGTCACGTACTTGTCTGCGAAGATGAACTGCCCACCCTTGATCTGCTGGATCACGGCGGGTTTGTTCAGCGGGTTATGGGTCGCCGGATCCACGGTGAATTTGCCGGTGAGCACCTGCAGGTCCTTGAGCCCCTCCAGGGCCTTGGCTATCGCAGTGCCGTCCGTGGAACCGGCCTTCTTCATGGCTTCGACCAGCGCAAGAAGGGCGTCGACAGCCATGACCGGGTTCGGGAGAACCGGGTCCGAGTTGTACTTCGCCTTGTATTCCTTGATGAAATCCTGGATGTCCGGGTCGTCCATCGACGCGAGGTTCACGAAGTGGCTGCCTTCAACCGCGCTTCCGCCGAGGGAGATGATATCCGGGCTGCCCCAGTTGTCACCGCCCAGGAACTGGCCCTTGTATCCGAGGTCCCTGGCTTGCTTCATAGCGAGGGCGGCTTCCTTCTGGGCCGTCGGGATGAAGATCACGTCGGGGTTTTCCTTGTTGATCTTACCGAGCATAGCGCGGTAGTCGAGCTCGCCGCTGCGGAAGGCCTCCTTGGCGACTACCTTGCCGCCCATCTTCTCGAACGCTTCGGCGAAATACTGGCCGAGCCACGAGGAGTAGTCGGATCCAACGTCGTAGAGGATTGCGGCCTTCTTCGCATTGAGCTTCGTGGACGCGAACTGCGCCGCGACAGTGCCCTGGAACGGGTCGATGAAGCAGACCCTGAAGGTATACGGCCTCAGCACCCCGTCTTTCAACGTGACGGCGGGGTTCGTCGCCGTGGTCGCCACTATCGGTATCTTGGCAGGCTCGGTCACCGAAGTCATAGCTATAGTGACGCCGCTCTGCGCCGCCCCGATGATGGCCACGACCTTGTCCTGCTCTATCATCCTCTTGACGACGTTCACGGCCTCGACCGAGTCAGCCCTGGTGTCGTACGCCACGATCTCGATCTTCTTCCCGTTGACTCCGCCCTGCTGATTGACCTTCTCAACCCACATCTTGAGGGCATTGCTCTCGGATTGGCCCCAGATCGATGCGTCACCGGTCAAGGCTACCGCATGGCCGATCTTGATTACCTCGGGGGCCTTGGGTGCCTCCTTCGGGGCCTCCTTGGGGGCCTGGGCCTGCGGCTGAGAGCAGCCCGCTATCATGCCTGCCAGCAACCCGATTACCAGAAACAAGGCTATCCGCCTTTTCATGAAGCTCCCCCTCCCTCTTCTCCTGTGTTCTTGCGATCTATCAATCTACTAAGCGCTCATCCTCCAGCCGCGGGTGACGGCGTCCCCTACCCCGCATCCCCCCGAAGTGCAGTAGTGAGACGGTGCGTTCGTTGATACATGACACTGAAATCATGCGGCGGGTCATTCAACTCTCTGAATATTCAGGTTCGACGTGACCAGGGCACTCCCTGTTCAGCACGGATAAAAATGATCCCGGGCAGCCTATCCGATCCGGGCGTTGACTTGTCCACCTGTCCGCGCCTTGCCGGGGATGGCCAGAGATACCAGGAGGGGAGCGACAAGCGACACTGCGGACACGGACAGTGCGGACTGCAGGCCGTAGGTATCGGCCAGGATACCGGTTACGGCGACCAGCAAACCGCCGGCCGCCTCGGCCGTCCCCATCAGCCCGGAGGCGGTCCCGACAGCCTCGGGGCACACCTCCTGGGCCATCACCACCAGCACCGGCAAGGGGACGCTCAAGAACATGCTGCCAAGAACGAGCAACGGCCAGAACGGTGCCCCGCCGGTATTGAGGAACGCCAGGGTTAGAGGGCCCGCCAGCAGGAGGCCCGTGATGACGACGGCCTTCCTCCCCCATCTATCCGACAGGTGCCCCCCCAGAAGACTTCCGGCGCCCTCCCCCAGCAGATAGGCGAAGAAGGCCCACTTGACCGGCCCCATCGCCCAACCCCTAACGCCGGCCAGGTAGACGGTCAGGAACGAATAAAAGGCCATCATGGCCCAGCTCCGGAGGAAGCAGACCATCCACACCGCCAACAGGGGACGCCATCTCGCCCGCAGTACTCCCGGGATCCTCCCGCGAGAATCCCCCACGGTCAAGCGCATCCTCCAGGGGGCATACTTCCACAACAGGGGGAAGAACAGGAGCGCGGGTACAGCCGCGAGATAGCTCCTATCCAGTCCGTACAGGCCCACCACTCCCAGGACCAGGACCGGTCCAAACGCGATGCCAAGGCTCCCCGAGACGTTGAACACGCCCATGGTAAGGCCGCGCCGGCCGCCGCCGAGCACCGAGGAGAGGGCGATCGCCTGCGGGTGGAACACGGCCGAGCTCAGGTTGCCCAGGGCCACAGCCGCCGCGACCATAAAGTACGACGGCCAGCAGCCGATGGAGCTCATCAGGAGGCCGGTCAAGGGGACGGCCAGTATGGTGAACCCGAGCCACCCCGTGCGGTCCACGAAGAATCCCGCCACAGGCTGCCCTACAACCTTGGACAGGTTGTATGCGGCGACCAGACCGCCGGCCTGTGTGTGGGTCAAGCCCAACTTGCTGATCAGCAACGGCATGAGGGCCATGAGCACCGGGAGATAGAGGTCGTGCGTAGAATGCGTCATTGCCAGGAGCAAGGTGGGCGCGAGACTGCGGTTGCGCCGCTTTTCCACGGTCATCTCTTCAGTTTCTCTGCAAAGAGCCGGAGCAACAGATTATCCACCGGACAATAGTCATCCGTGAGGACCAGGCCTGTTGTATCCGGGCGGCGCGGAGTGCATAGGAAGCTGACGTCGTCCGGCGCCTTCCACGAATCCACCGGTACGGGCGTCATCGACGCGATCACCAGTTGCGTGCTTCGCCCGCCCCTCGTCGCCGCTTCAGCGCCGGGGACTATCCATATCTCGGGGAACACCCTCGATAGTGTGGTGGCGAAAGCCCTTATGAACCCGCCCTCCGGGGTGTCAATGATGTTCGCCACGTATACACCCTTCGGAGAAAGGTGATCCCTGATGGACTCTGCGAACTCCCTGGTCGTAAGGTGATACGGCACAGACAGGTCATTGAACGCGTCGCCGTAGATGAGGTCGTACTTCCTGTCAGCCGGCAGGCCGTTGACCGCGGTCCTCCCGTCCTCATTAATAGAGACTATGCCCGTGGGTTTGACGATGAACTCCCTGAGGGCGATCCTGGTCACTTCGGGGTCGATCTCGATCACCTCGACGGATGACCCCGGGTAGTGCCGCTCAACCCAGTACGGCAGTGTGTACCCGCCTCCGCCGAGGAATAGGGCCTTCATGTTCGCCGGCGCCCAGTTCTGCAGCACCCACGCGGATATCCTCTCATACTCGTACCACAGGAAATCCGGATTGTCGGGATTGGCCGCTGAATGGATGAGGCTGTCGAGCACGAGGTTTTTCAAGACGCCTCCGGTTGGGTGCTCAGTGGTGGTTATCCGGATCTGGTAGTACGCCGACTCCACCGTGTTGCTCGCGCGGGACGTACGGCTGAATGTGACGATGCCCGCGGAGGCGATCGCCATAACCAGGATCAGGGCCACGGCCCGCTGCCGCCTGGATCTCCAGGCCATAGCCAGTACCCCCAACGCCAGCAGGCCTCCGGATACACACAACACGATTACGCGCGTTCCGAATGTGGGGATCAGCCAGAACCCCGTCGCAAACGTCCCCACGATGCTGCCCAGAGACCCCGAGGCCGCCAGGCGGCCCACGGTGCTCCCCGTGCGCTCGAGGCTCCTGAGGCAGATCCTGTACAGCACCGGCGAAACCAGGCCTATACAGAAGCTCGGGATGCCGAATACGATCAGGATGGGAACAGCGACCCGCAGCAGGGGCACCTTCAGGAACATGCCCACCACGTAAAGGAGCGGGAGTACGGGCACGATGAGGGCGACGGCGACCGCCGAGATCATCAGGATGGGCCCCAGGATCCTGCGTGCATCGTATTTGTCCGCCAGCCAGCCTCCGGTGAAGCTCCCCGCGCTCATGCCGGCCAGGACGGCCCCGATCACGCTCGTCCACGTGTAGAGCGAGACGCCGAGAACCGGCGCCACCAGGCGGCTGGCCACCAGTTCGAGGGTCATGCTGAACGCTCCGCAGAGAAACGCAAAGATGTAGTAGGGCAACAACTCGTGGTCTACCCCCTCAGCAAAAGCGTGCGACTCCCAGGCGATAAGTCCACCTCAACGACCTCTTGGTCTCTTCTTCAGTCAAAGGTGGAGTCCTCTAACCGTTGTCTGTACCGCCACAATCGCCAGATCAGTCGCGCTATGTGGGTAGTGTCAATTATGACTTGACAGAAGTGGCCCTCGCTTGGTAGGATGATGGTAACCGAAGGATATACTGGAAGGATGACCGGGCATCGTGAAAGCACGATTGGGGCAGATGGTGGATATCCAGATTGGCTATCAGGTTACGGGGAGGGTTGTACCCCGGCCCGGCGACACCCATTTGCTCGTCCAGACCGGGGATGTGAGCGAGAATGGAGAGATAAACTGGGCAAATCTCTCCTCATTCACCCCCGAACGTAGAGGCACAGAACGCTACACCCTCATGGACGGCGACGTTCTCTTCCTGGCGAAAGGGGCCAAGCGCGTGGCCGCGGTCGTGAGGAACCCGCTACCAAAGGCCATAGCGGTCTCGACCTTCTACCTATTGCGGAGACGGTATGACCCGGCGATTCTGCCCGAGTACCTGGCATGGTTCCTCAATAAGGCTGCGTGGAGGGACATCGCTTCGCGAGAGCTCAAAGGAACGACGATGGTTTTCGTTTCGAAAACGGCCCTGGCCGGTTTGGAGATCGAGGTGCCGTCTCCAGCGCGGCAGCGACAGATTGCCGCTCTGGATGCTCTGGTGCGACGTGAGAAAGCACTGGCCGTGAACCTCCTGGAGAAACGCGCCCGGCTCGTCCATGCCACAGCAAGACGAGCAGTCATGCATGGGGAGGATGAACAACGATGAATGGCAAGCCCGCAACACAAGAGGAGATAAATGGAATCCTGTGGCGCGCGTGTGATACGTTCCGGGGGGCGGTCGATCCAGCACAGTACAAGGACTACATTCTGACGATGCTGTTCGTCAAGTATCTGTCAGATCTGGGGAAAGACCAGCGTGATCAGTACATGCAGAAATACGAGGGCGACACGGAACGCGTGGAGCGGGCGATGGGCCGGGAGCGATTCATCGTGCCCTGGGAGGCGTCCTTCGACTACCTCTATCAGCATCGAGATGCGGACAACATTGGCGAACTCATAAACATAGCACTGGACTCCATTGAAGAGAACAACCGCGCTAAACTGGAGAACGTGTTCCGTGGCATCGACTTCAACAGCGAGGCCAATCTCGGGCAAACCCGGGATCGCAACCGGCGGCTTAAGAACCTGCTCGAAGACTTCGGTCAGCTCGATCTCAGGCCTTCGCACCTCGATCACAGAGACGTCATCGGCGATGCCTACGAGTACCTGATCGGCAGGTTTGCCGCCACCGGCGGGAAGAAGGCCGGCGAATTCTACACTCCACCCGAAGTATCCACCCTACTCGCGAAGCTGGTGAATCCCCAGAGCGGCAACCGCATCTGCGATCCAGCGTGCGGGTCGGGTTCACTTCTCATCCGCGTTGCGAGACAGATCCCCGGCAACGATTACTTCCTGGCGGGTCAGGAGAGCAACGGCAGCACCTGGTCCCTCTGCCGGATGAACATGTATCTTCACGGTTGCGATGCCGCCCAGATTGAGTGGTGCGATACACTGAACAGCCCTGCCCTGATAGAGGGCGACAAGTTGATGAGGTTCGACATTGTCGTCGCGAATCCGCCTTTCTCCTTGGACAAGTGGGGCGCGGAGAACGCCGCAGCTGACCCGTACCGTCGTTTCTGGCGAGGAGTTCCCCCCAAGTCAAGAGGGGACTATGCCTTCATCAGTCACATGATCGAGATTGCCGTTGAAGGGACCGGCAAGGTCGGAGTAATCGCCCCACATGGAGTACTCTTCCGGGGGGGGTCGGAAGGCGCCATCAGGCGCAAACTGGTCGAACAGAACCTCCTGGAGGCGGTCATCGGGCTGCCCGCCAACCTCTTCTTCGGCACGGGCATCCCAGCGTGCATTCTCCTATTCAACAAGGGCAAGACGCACAAGGATGTCCTCTTCATTGACGCCAGCCGCGAGTTCGCTGAGGGCCGCAACCAGAACACGCTGCGGCCCCAGGATATCGAAAAGATCGTGGCGACCCACCGCGCATTCCGGACCGTGGACAAGTACGCCTACCGCGCCACACGCGAGGAAATCGAGGCAAACGACTACAACCTGAACATCCCGCGATACGTGGATACCTTCGAGCAAGAAGAGGAGATCGATATTGCTGCTGTCCAGGCCGAGATCGACCAGATTGAGGCCGAACTGGAGAAGACTCGTGCAGCGATGAAGCAGTATCTGAAGGAGCTTGGGTATGGCGCCTAGTGGTTGGCGTTGGGAGAGACTCGGAGATGGGATCGTGCTCATCTCCGGCCAGCACATCAGTGCTGCAGATTGCACTGACGACTCATCGCACACCCCGTACATTACGGGTCCATCTGATCTGATTGACGGACATATCTTGGTCACGAAGTATACTGCTAAGCCCAAGGTGCTTTGTGAGTCAGGCGACATCTTGGTGACTGTGAAGGGATCCGGAACCGGGACCGTATTTCGAGCGGATGGTCAGTATTGTATCAGTCGGCAGCTGATGGCCATACGGCCAATACTGTCGGACCCGGGATTCGTGTACCACGTCCTAGTGTTCAATACCCACAAGTATGCAAGGGCAGCGGCAGGCCTGATTCCAGGAATAGTCCGGCGAGACCTCCTGAACACCCGGATCCTGTTGCCACCGCGCGAGGAACAGTGTGCTATTGCCGCACTCCTCTTCACCTGGGACCGTGCCATCGAACAGACCAGGCGATTGATGGAGGCCAGGCGGTTGTTGAAGAAGGGATTGATGCAACGGCTCCTAACCGGAAGACAAAGGCTACCCGGCTTCCACAAGAAATGGCAGTGGCCGAGGGCTGAAGACATGTTCAGAGATCACTCTTGCCGGGATTGGGCCGGCGAGACGCTGCTCTCTGTCACTCAGGAACAAGGAATAGTTCCGAGAGGCTCGCTGGACGCGCGGGTTACCATGCCTCACGGAGCGATTGATGCCTTCAAACTGGTGGAACCTGGAGACTTCGTGATAAGCCTTCGGTCTTTTCAAGGCGGAATTGAGTTGTCCAACTGTCGAGGCATCGTCAGCCCCGCCTACACCGTCTTGAAACCACGGGGGACAATACACAACCGGTTCTTCGGGCACTATTTCAAATCCCAGGCGTTCATCGGAAGACTCTCAGCCGTGCTTACCGGCATACGGGAGGGTAAACAGATAAGGTACGTAGACTTCTCCGCCACGAAGATCCCCAACCCTCCAATTGATGAACAACAGGCAATAGCAGATGTATTGGATGCTGCGACTAAGGAAGTGCGACTCCTTGAGCGTCAGATTGAGATGTTGCGGTTGCAGAAGCAGGCCCTCATGCAGAAGCTCCTCACCGGCCAGATACGCGTGAAGATCCCGAAGGAGGCGTAGATATGCTTACGGCCCCGTTGACACTGGAGGACGCGATTTCCCAGGTACCTGCGCTTCAACTACTGCAGGCTCTGGGCTTCACGTATCTTACGCCGGGAGAGGCGCTCAGGCTGCGTGGCGGGAAACGGCGCAACGTCATCCTGGAAGACGTGTTGGCCGAGTGGTTGCGCAGTCACAATACGATCCGCTACCGCGGCGAAGAACTGCCGTTCAGCGAACCGAACATCATCGCCGCAGTGCAGTCGCTCGCCGACGTTCCGTATGACGGCCTCATCCAGACCAGCCAGAACATCTATGACTTGCTGTGCTTGGGGAAGAGCTTCCAACAGGCGGTGGCCGGTGACGTCAAGAGCTTCTCCCTGCGGTACATAGACTGGGAACATCCCGAAAACAACGTCTACCAAGTTACAGAAGAGTACGAGGTCGAACGCCGCGGCAGCGCTGATACCTATCGAGTGGATATCGTGCTATTCGTCAACGGTATCCCGTTTGCGGTCATTGAGTGCAAGCGCCCCGAGATTGACGGGAAAGACTCCCTCCCGCAGGCCATACAGCAACAGATCCGCAACCAGAAGGACGACGGCATCCCGCACCTCTATCAGTTCTCTCAGGTATTGTTGGCCGTGAACAAGAACGATGCAAGGTACGCCACCACCGGGACGCCCCAGCGGTTCTGGGCCATCTGGCGCGAGGAACGCCTGAACAAACAGACTCTTGGGACACTGGTTAATACTCCGCTTTCCCCAGTTCAGAAAGACAGACTGTATCTCAACCGTCCACGGTACATCAGGGACTACTTCGAGGCACTGGAGGCAGCAGGACCCCGCGCTGTGACCGAGCAGGACCGGGTGATATACAACCTGTGCAGGCCGGAACGGCTGCTCGAACTCGCCTATCGTTACATCCTGTTTGACGCCGGAGAGAAGAAGATCGCCCGTTACCAGCAGTATTTCTGCGTCAAGGAGGCGTTGGGGCGGATTACGGCGGGTCGCGACGAGCGTGGCGGGAGGCGAGGAGGCGTCGTATGGCACACGCAGGGGAGCGGGAAGTCACTGACAATGGTCATGCTCGCAAAGGGTATCGCGCTCGAGCCCAGCATCAAAGGTCATAAGATCGTGCTGGTGACCGATCGCATAGAACTTGATGACCAGATACGCGATACCTTCAAGCACTGCAGGCGGGACGTGGAACAGGCAAAATCCAGCCATTCACTGGCGAAGCTCCTGCAGGACGAGCGGTCAACGATCATCACCACCATAATCGACAAGTTCGAGACGGCCGTAGGTTTGCTGCCAGAGCCTATCGACAGCGACAACATCTTCGTACTGGTTGACGAGAGCCACCGCGGCCAGTATGGCCAAATGCACGCCAAGATGCGTAGGGCTCTGCCGCGAGCGTGTTACCTCGGGTTCACCGGGACACCGGTCATGAAACGCGATAAGAACACCGTGGCCAAATTCGGCGGCTACATCCACATCTACAACATCGAACAGGCCGTCAGGGATAAGACTGTCTTGCCCCTCCTGTATGAGGGTCGGCACGTCACGCAAGTCGTATATGAGCAGGACATAGACTCATGGTTCGGTGTAGTCGCTGAAGGCCTAAGCGGGGAACAGGCTGCCGACCTCAAACGCAAGTTCTCGACATCCGATCAACTCAACAAGGCCGAGCAGCGGGTCAAGCGCATCGCCTATGACATTAGCGTCCACTTCAGGGACAACTGGCAGGGGACCGGGTTCAAGGCGCAACTTGTGGCCCCGGATAAGGCCACCGCACTCCTGTACCACAAGTACCTGCAGGAATTCGGAATGGTCACGTCGGCAGTGCTCATCTCCCCGCCGGACAGTCGAGAGGGAGACACCGACGTCCACGAAGAGAAAAGTGACGAGGTCGGCAAGTTCTGGGCTACGATGATGAAGAAGTACGGCAACGAGGTTCAGTACAACAAGCAACTGGTCCAGGCATTCAAGCATGGCGACGACCTTGAAATCATCATCGTGGTCGACAAACTGCTGACCGGCTTCGACGCGCCGCGCAACACAGTGCTCTACCTGTGCCGCCGGTTGCGGGAGCATACCCTTCTGCAGGCCATTGCGCGAGTCAACAGGATCCATGAGGGCAAGGAATTCGGCTACATCCTCGACTACCGGGGCGTGCTTGAGGATCTGAGCGCTGCTCTGGACATCTACGCAATGCTCCCCGAGTTCGACAGGCAAGACCTGGAAGCGTACGCCGCTACCCTGGTGGACATCAGCAGCGAGACCGAAAAACTGCCGCAGCGATACTCCGACCTCTGGGACATCTTCAAGAGCGTGGCAAACAGGTATGACGAAGAGGCCTACGAGGTGCTCCTTTCCGACCCCGCTCTGCGCAACGCATTCTATGAACGGCTGACCCTTTACGCAAAGTCCCTCGCCATTGCGCTGTCCTCGGACAAGTTCCTCAAGGACACCCGCCGGCAGAGGATCGACGCCTATCAGCGCGACCTGAAGTTCTTCGAGCACCTGCGGTCGTCGGTACGTCTGCGCTATGCAGAGAGCATCGACTACCGCCAATACGAGCCGCGGATTCGCAAGTTGATCGACCAGTATGTCGGGGCTGGCGCCGTGGAGCAGATCACGGAACCCGTGGATATCTTCGACGAGGAAGCCTTTGCCGCCGAGGTCGCCCAGGTGACGGGCGATGCTGCAAGAGCCGACACCATCGCCCACCGGGCACTGAGGACCTGCATTGAGCATATGGACGAAGACCCGGCTTTCTACAAGAAGTTTTCCGAGATGCTGAAGGAAGCCATAGAGGCATTTCGGGAGGAACGGCTCAAAGCGGCCGAGTACCTGAAGGTGGCTACTGACATCCTCAGACAGATCGTGCACCGGACCGATGACGACATCCCAGAACCCGTCCGCCATCGTGATGTCGCAAGGGCTTATTATGGCTGCGTAATCGAGGTATTGACCCCACTCTGCGCAGGGAAATGTGACCCCGTGGCGGCTGCGGCGGATGCGGCAATCGCCATCGACAACATCGTAGCCAGCCTCCGGGTCGTAAATTGGGCTACAAACATTGACGTCCAGAACCAGATGAGGAACAGAATAGACGAGTCACTTTTTGAGTTGAAGAAGAAGTACGGGTTTGGGCTGCCCCTCGACCAGATGAACGACATCATCGAGAAGTGCTTGAACGTCGCAAAGGTGAGGGTGAGATGATGAATGCGGCGCCGCATGATCCTCTCTCCCGTCACGTTCTGCGGCTCGGGTCAGTCGAGATCCCATTCTCCCTGGCCCGCAGTCAGCGAAAGACTGTGAGGATCGCCGTATCGCCGGATCGTCAGGTAGACGTGGTGGCACCCAGTGACTGGCCGCTTCAGCGGATTCTCGACCTGGTGGAGAAGCGCGGCGCCTGGATAGTGCGCCAGATCGAGTATTTGCGCACGTTCTGTCCCCTGCCCACTAGTCGACGCTACGTCAGCGGGGAGACGCATTACTACTTGGGGCGACAGTACCGTCTCAAGATCATCCGGGCCGAGCAAGACGGTGTGAAACTGATACGTGGGTATCTCCGGGTCTTCGTTCATGAGCCATCGGACGTCGCGAGGGTACGACGTCTGGTCGACGACTGGTTCAACAGCCACGCCCGGGAAGTGATAGCCACTAGACTGGAGCAGTGCTGCGCGCTTCTTCAGCATTTCGACGTCCCACGGCCCCAGCGTACTGCATTCCGCAGGATGAAGAGCCGATGGGGAAGCTGCTCCAAGACCGGTGGTATCCTGCTCAATACGCAGTTGGCGCACGTACCGGTAGCCTGCATTGATTACGTCATTACGCACGAGCTTTGCCATCTGAAATATCCCAATCACAGCCGCGCGTTCTACGAGCTGCTTTCCCGGGTGATGCCGGACTGGAAGAACCGCAAGGAGCGGTTAGAGAAGACAATGCGGTAGCACCGAGCGATAATCCGAGGAGTGGTGTCATGGGACGAATCGCGGTGTTGATCGACGGTGGATATCTGGCCAAAATTCTTGAGCGCCATTTCGGAAAACCGAAGATTGACTACCAGCGTCTCGTTGAATGGATCAGGGGGCAAGATGAGCTCTTTCGGACATATTACTACGACTGTCGTCCCCGACAATCCGCTAATCCGACGCCCGAGGAAAGAGCTGCGGCTTCGAAGGCAGACCGCTTCTTCCATGCGTTGCAGAGTATCCCGCGCCTTACGCTCCGCTTTGGAAGACTCCAATACAAGGCTACGGCTGACGATGGGCGTCCGCTATTTGCCCAGAAAGGAGTCGACTTGCAGTTGGGCCTTGACGCCGCAACACTGGTTTTCCACGATCGGATAGACACCCTTGCCTTATTGGCGGGCGACAGTGATCTTCTGCCGGCGGTCAAACTCGCGAAGAACCACGGAGTCGTAGTAAAGCTGGTTCACGGCCCCAAGCAGACCTACAACGTCGAGTTGTGGGAGGCCGCTGATGAAAGGCTTGAAATTACCACCCATGCTATTCGATCACTCGGCCTCCAATAAAAGGAGAAGGCCACCCGCAGGTGGTCTCTCTGTGACTCATACCTGGCGTCCAGCAGAACACCAGGGGAATACTCTTGATTCTAGTATACACGGTTATGCCACTCACAATGCAATCCCGCAGAAGCGCTAGCATGCCGCAACAGGTGCCCGGAGGAGTGACACGGGACTGGCAAAGCCCAAGTACCTGTGGATTCTGTTGATTTTCTGGTTTTTCCGCGCACTCCTGCACTTCACCCGGCCCCAGATCAATTAGGCCAAGAAACCCTACGGCGGGCGCTCGGCCCCAGACCGGCTGTATGGTAGCAGCCGCTAACGCCAATATTATGGCCGGGTCGCGCGCAGCAAATTCCGGCAGGGCTTCTGCGTCCAGGCATGCCACTCGCAGGCCGCCATCTGCTGCAGCCGGCATTCATTCTTCAGACAACATGGGCGCGCGATTGGCGGGTATTCTGACAACATCAGCGGCGTTCTGGTAGTATGGGGGTCGGGGGGGATCGGATGAGGACGCACGCCGCCCTGTTTGCGCTGGGTACGCTCGCTTTCGCACTGCAGCGACTGTCGGCTCTCGCTCCGGTGACCGTGGAAAGGCTGTACTCACGCGGCGCGTTCCCCGTAATCGCACAGGGCCTGAACCTCGTTTCCGGCATATGCCCGTTCTCCCTCGCGGAACTCACCGTGGGGATCCTGGTGCTTCTGCTTGTGGCGTGGATCGCGGGCACCGCCCGCGCGCTGCGCAAGCGCCCCAAGCGCCCGGGCGAGAGCGGGCGGGCCCTGGTGCGGCGGGGCTTGATCCTCCTCTCGTTCGTCTGTCTTGCATATTCCGGTTTCGTTGTCCTCTGGGGCCTCAACTACAACAGGCAACCATTCAGCCGGATCGCCTGCCTCGAGGCGCGGCCCGCGTCTGTCGACGACCTCGCCGGGCTGTGCGGCAGCCTCGTCCGCACGGCCAATTACCTGCGCCTGCAGGTGAAAGAGGATCCATCCGGGGTAATGCGCCTCAACGACGACGTCCCCGGCGCACTGCGCCGCGCCCCCCTGGGGTACGAAAGGGCCGCATCCATCTACCCTTTCCTCGGGGGGCGATACGGCGTTCCCAAGGCCGTGTTCATCTCGGGTTTGTGGTCATACACCGGTATCAGTGGGATGTACTGGCCTTTCACCGGGGAGGCCAACGTCAACGTCGCCGTTCCCGCGTCGTCGATCCCCGCTGCGGCGTGTCACGAAATGGCGCACCAGCGTGGCTTCGCCCGTGAAGATGAGGCCAATTACATAGCGTACCTCGCCTGTCGGCTCCACCCGGACAAGGATTTCCAGTACTCCGGCACGCTGCTGGCGCTCGACAACGCCATGGCCCAACTCCGTATCCGCGACCCGCGGCAATACGCCGCCATTCGCGCTGCGTACAGTGAAGGCGTCGGGCGGGACCTCGCCCGGGTGGACGCCTTCTGGCGTGCCCACGAGGGCCCTGTCGAGCGCTTCTCCGACAGGGTGAATGATCAATATCTGAAGGCGAACCAGCAGAGCGACGGCATCTTGAGTTACGGACGGATGGTCGACCTGCTGCTGGCCGAATACCTGAGGGAAAAGGGCGGGTGAGAAGGCCGCCTCACCTCCGCCTCTGCACGCCGGCCCTCCGCGCCGTCGCAACCCAGGCATCCAGCCGTCCCCCGTCGAACGAGGAGAGAAGACTGGAGGAGTTGCATCGTGAGACCTGTTGATGCCACGTACATCAAGGGCGTTGCCGCCCGGCTCGGCGCCGATCTTTGCGGGATAGCGCCGGTCGCCCGTTTCGAAGACGCCCCGGAAGGCTTCCATCCCCAGGACGTCTTTCGGGACTGCAAATCGGTGGTCGTGCTGGCCTCGAGGTTTCCACACAGCTGTCTGGAGTCGCGGTCCCCGATCCCGTACACCTTCACCAGGAACATGATGGTGCGCAAGATGGATTCCATCTCGTTCCGACTCTCTGAGGAGCTGGAGGCCGGCGGAGTCCTTTGTGTGCCCATACCTGCGTCCGACCCGTATGAATACTGGGATCCCGCGCGAAGGCACGGGAGGGGGATCCTGTCGCTCAAACACGCCGGGCAGCTGGCGGGGCTGGGCAAGATCGGCAAGAACACACTGCTCGTCAACGAAAGGTATGGAAACATGATATGGATGAGCGGCGTGCTGGTATCGGAGGGTCTGGAAGGGGATCCTCCCGCAGCGTACGAGCCGTGTATTCCCGAATGCAGGTTGTGCCTGGAAGCCTGCCCCGCCGGGGCGCTTGACGGTGTGACCATCGACCAGCGCCGTTGCAGGGAACGGTCGAATGCGAGCACGGAGGGTGGAGGCTTCTACCTTTCCTGCCACGAATGCCGGACGGCGTGCCCCAACCACCTCGGACTGCAGAGACCGCCAGAATGCCGGTGAACGGCGAAAGCCGGAGAACGGGATCGCAACAATTAGGAGTGGAATGGAGACCGGCGAGGATCACCGGTCCCCGGTGTCTGTGAAGGGGAGGCCGAGGCGCTCCATTCTCCCGCGTGGCGGGCCGCCGGCAGGTGGCTCTCTCCTCCCGTTTGCCGACCCCGCCTGGGAAGGCCGGCCTAGCGAAGCCGCTTCTCCCCCTGGATACCCTGCAATGGGGCAATGTCCTGGATGGTCTCCAGCGTGCCGAGGTATTCGCCCCTGTCGTTCCTGACCGCGAAGTAAGAGATATAGAGAAACTTGTCCCCCAGGTGTATCCAGAAATGCTCCGAGTTCTTGCGCCCGCTCTTCAGGTCCTCCAGCACTGCGTTGACAAGGGGCAGGCTCTTGGCGGGATGACACTGCTGAACCTTCCGCCCGAGGCTGGCGCGCGAACGGGCGAAGGCCCGGTCCTGGGTGCCGCTGAAATAGCGGAAGGTGTCATCGGCGTCGACAAACGTGATGTCGACCGGAAGTGTGTTGAGTACCCATTCAACCTGTTCCCTCGTCAGGGAACCGGTGGGGAATTTGAGCATTCCGCGCTGCGCCGGCTCCGCGCCGGCATCGCATACATGGGCGGCCTCCGCTGGTCTCTCCTCCGGAACCTCCGACCTGGCCGAAGCCGGACTGAAGCAGCAATACCCGAGCTCGTCACACTCCCGCCGTATCTCCGGCCACTCGTGCGGCGATATGGCGTCCAGGGCCATCGGGTAGAGGATGTTGTTCTCCTTGTAGATGTGACTCGACAACACCGGGGCCAACGCCTTGACCGCATGGCCCAGCTGCTCCGCGAATTCCTCCGGGGTGAGCCGGTCGTGCGAATCGATCACTTCCTTCACGCGCTTCTTGAGAGCGCGGAGGTCGTTGTGCTCCGACCACATCACCGCGGGCGGTTCAGTGATGCCGTGCTTCCCCATGTACGGGAAGAGCACGTTCTCCTCGCGCACGTGGTGGCCCTCGGCCTCCAGCAGGTGGTTTGCGGCCTGCCTCAGAGCGGGCAGCCTATCAGCAATGATCGCCCGCTCAGGGCGTCCGGTTAACTCGGCGGCGCCATCCTCCAGCGTACTCAGGAACTGCAGGATAAGCCTGTGCTCTTCCTTGAAGGTATGGATCGGGTGCCCGGGCGGCGCCTCCCGCTCCTGATTGCCCAGGGCATCCTGCATGACGGCGAGATGCACGTCGCACAGGCGCCGGATCTCTTCCTGCGGCATACCTTCCTGCACGAGCTCCTGCTCCGCCATGCCAATCTCCGTGGGATCCACGTCATTCATTGTCTCCTTGAACTTCCGCTTCATTGACTCGAGATCGGCCCCGTCGTGAATCTGCCTGATAATCTCCTTGAGGTTATCCTTTCTCCGCCGCGCGTCCATTGATGATACCTCCCCTTTTCTCGATCGGTACTGACTGACTTGCGAGACCGACTAAACCGACTAATTTGGAGGGTTTTCGTCCACTACTTATTCAAGACTAATTTAGTCCAGATGGCGCCTACTTGTCAATAGTGGACGGCGCCGGGGCAACCGGCAAATCACTGTGGCTTCTTTATGTCTCCATTCGTGTGGCCGACCGCATACAATGTGTCAGATTTGCGTCCCCGCCTTCGCCCCCGCTCTCGAGGAGGTCAAAGTCGTGGAAATCACCGGACTGGAGCCGAAAGTTCGTGCAACCGGCGGCATCATAAGCATCGCCGTCAGGGATATCGTGAGCCTGGACCCGATATACCCGTTCAAGTTCATCATTAACGAAGATAACGTGGGAGACCCCCAGGTCGATGTGCCACCACAAGACCGTGACCCCTCCAAGTTCCCATCTCTGCAGCCTGGAGCCAGCCACAGCCCGGTCGTGGCCGCGGGCGAGTCCTCTTCCGCGGACCCTGTACAAGTCGCGGTCCCCGACGGAAAGTACATCGTGTCCATTCTTGCGCCCGGGTACAAGATGGGTGGAACCTGGGTGACGGTCGCCGGCAATAACGTGACCGCAACGGTGGACCTCCACCCGCATCCGTTGCCCCTTTCCAAGATCCGGGTGCACGTGTTCCACGACAACAACCCCGTCAACGGCGAGGACGACTACCCGCTGGAAAGCGGCATCCCCGGCTTCCTCATAACGCTCGAGGACGCGACAGGCGAGGTAACCGTCGACTACTTCGGCAATCCGCTGGGGACCCGCTATGAAGTCGACGGCGATGGGAACGTCGTAGTCGATCCCAGCGGCAGACCAATAAGAATTCCAGGCGCCGGCGGGCGGATCCTGACTGACCAGAACGGAGACGCGGTCATCGAGAACCTCGCGCCGGGCAAGTACGGGGTCCAGGCGATCCCACCTGATGGTACTGACTGGATCCAGACAACGACGATAGAGGGCACTCACATAATCGATGCCTGGATAGAAGAGGGCAACGATGGGTACAGCCCCAGAGAGGGATTCAAGGCCCCGCTCGTCTGGATAGGATTCGTCAGGCCGGTGGAATTCGGCCCTCCCATGCCCTGGAATAGCGGCGTCATAACTGGCAGGGTCAGGACCGTAATCGAGTTCGTTCCCCCTTTCAGGCCGCTGCTGCTGGGGGACGCTGTGGACCGGCCCTGGATAGCTTTGTCCGACATCGGGGCCAATGACCAGCAAGTATATGCGGGCCGTGGTGACCGCAACGGCAATTTCCGGATCGACAACGTCCCTCCGGGCACATATCAGATGGCCATATGGGATGAACCACTCGATCACATAATCAGCTTCAGGACTGTGCAGGTGTGGCCGGGGGACGTGATCGACATGGGAGATATCGGCATCCCGCGATGGTACGGTTACATCAGGGGTCGCGTGTTCCACGACCCCAACGGCGATGCTGTTCGCGATCCGGGCGATGCGGGGGTCCCCAACGTGAGTGTCGGCACGCGCTTCAAGGACGGGAGCGTTCAGTACTCCACAGTGACCACCATGAACGGCGAATACGCCCTCAATGAGGTGTTCGAACTCGAGCGGTTCGCGGTCGCGGAAGTGGGATTCGCGAGATTCGCCAGGACGGGTGCAACCGCTACCCCCGACTGGAACATTCCGACGCCCGCTCCCACGGGGTGCATGAACACCAGGGGAGAGTATGTACGGTGCTCCGAGACACATCCGGATGCCCTCACACTTGCGGAGCTGACGTGGGCCGCCAAGACCAACCACATAGACTGGGGAAAGGCGCAGTACGCCGGCCAGGGTAACGGCGGGATAAGCGGCATTGTGTACTACGCCACCATGCGTAATGAGACTGATCCGAGATACGCGGTGGCCGAAGACTATGAACCTGGAGTGCCCGGGGTCACGGTCAACCTCTACTACGCAACCATTGACCCTGAAACAGGCAGGCCGGTGCAGGGCGATCTGATCAACACCACGACAACTGACGCGTGGACCCACCCAACCGGCTGCACGGACCCCGAAGGCAACCTCGTCGCGTGCCTGGAGGTCCCGGGGGTCTCCAACCAGATACGCCCGGGAACGTTCGACGGGGGCTACGCTTTTGAGACTTACTTCAGCCCGTATTACGGGGCTCCGGGCGCGACCGAGGCACCGCTCGCACCCGGGGTCTACGTGGTGGAGGTCGTGCCCCCCGCAGGCTACCGGATCCTGGACGAGTACTCGATAAACACGGCCCACGGGGATGAATTCGCCCCCGTCCCGGCGGGCGGAGCAGGTGTGCTGTCCGGAGGAAACGCTCTCCGGGCGAAGGCATCGCGCAATTCAAGGGACCGCCAGCCCGGCTTCGGAATAGGTTCGTCATCTGGTGCGTCGCAGCGTTCGCAGGGTACGCCGGGCCCGTCGGCGAAGATGGCCCCTCCTCCCTACTACCCGATAGGCTCACCGCCGTACTATGACCCGTCGAGGAAGGTCGTTGCGGTCAGGCCGGGCCTGAACGCGGCCGCGGACTTCTTCATCTACACGGACGTACCCGTTCCGGGCCGGATCGTCGGGTTCCTCCTCGATGACGTCAACATCGAGACCGACCCCAATTTCATCTATTACGGCGAGAAGAGGGGGATACCAGACACGCCGGTGGGCATCAGGGATTTCACCGGCAGACTCATAACCACGGTCCACTCCGACATCAACGGCATTTTCGAGGTCCTGCTGCCTTCCACGTACACCAGGAATATCCCGAGTCCCTCCGGAGTGGCGCCGGGCATGTACCAGGTTGTCGGCAACGATCCAGGCGACCCCGGGAACCCGAACGCCCACTACAACGCCAACTATCAGACGCTGAAGCTCGTATTCGACGTGTGGCCGGGAAAGACCACGTACGCGGACGTGGCTCTGTTCCCCATCACTGCCTTCGTGGCTAGGCCGGGCGCCCAGTTCAGCCAGCCACCCGCTTGCGACACCCCTGCGGATGTGCCGGAGATAGCGTCCGTCGACAGAGTCTTCGTCGAACCTGCCGGTCCCAGGACCGTGACGATTTCGGGCCGAGGCTTCGGAGGCGCCCCGGGGACCGTTACTCTGGACGACGTAGTGGTATACGCAACGGCATGGACGGATACGACGATCCAGTTCGACGTGCCGTCGCTGCCGGGTGGACCAAAGCAGCTGCTGGTGACTTCGTCCACGGGCAAGACCTCGCCCACCGGGATCACAATGCACGTGCTGGGTTCCGGATACAACCCGCAGGTTATCACCGTCCCCAGCCCCTCGCACCCAACTATACAGTCGGCCGTGGACGCCGCCGGCGATGGCACCCTGATAGTGGTTTCGCCGGGAACCTACTATGAGAGCCCGATTCTCTATAAGAATGTCAAGCTCCAGGGGAGGGGGGCCGGCAGCACGATCATCGACGGGCGCTTCTTCCTGTCGTACGTCGAAGAATGGCTCGACAGGCTGGGCGCCATCGACTTCGATGGTCCGGAACTGACTCCGGCGGACCAGGTCAAGGAGATCACCCGCGGCCAAGTGGTGACCGTGGTGGCGAAGGCGGGTTCATTCAATCCAGGGTTCTCGCCTCAGCTGGACGGCTTCACCATAACGGGGGCGCGCGGCGAGGACGGGGGCGGCATATACGCCAACGCCCACTGCCGCTATCTTCAGGTCAGCAATAATGTGGTGAGAAGCAACGGCGGGGGTTTCGGAGGCGGGATCACCGTCGGCAAGGCGTATGTGGGTGACAACTACAATACCGATATCCGCATTCATCACAACCGGATTGCGAACAACGGGGGAATCAGCCTGGCCGGCGGGATCGGCATATTCAACGGGGCCCACCGGTACGAGATAGACCACAATCACATCTGCGGTAACTACTCAGCCGAGTATGGCGGCGGAATATCTCATTTCGGATTCAGCGACGGCGGAAACATACATCACAACTGCATCCTTTTCAACGCATCATTCGACGAAGGAGCAGGGGTATTCGTTGGCGGCGAGCAGCCCGTCCCTCCCGCGATTCTTACCGCGGGCGCCGGCGGCGTTACGATATCTCACAACTTCATCGCGGGAAACGTGGCCAACGACGACGGCGGCGGAATCAGGCTGCTCCAACCCCTCAACTCACACATCAACGTCTACAACAACTTCATAGTGAACAATGTCTCGACCGACCTGGGCGGCGGGATAGCCCTGGACGACGCCTCAAACGTTGCCATCTACAACAACACCATCGCGAAAAACATCACGACCGCAACAGCCGAAGACAGCGACGGCCAGCCGCACGCGGCCGGATTGGCCAGTGAACCCCACAGCGCCGCCTTCATGGAGGTGCTCCCTCCGGGCTCGACCTCATACAGTGATCCGGTCCTGTTCAACAACATCTTCTGGGATAACCGCGCGGGCGTCTTTGACCAGAACCTCAACGGGGGACGCGGCGGGATAGCAGGGATCGGCGCCGCCGGTGATCCCCTCCCTGTGAACGTCATGGATCTCGAGGTTACCGGCATGGCGGCCAACCTGAATCCTCTCTTCTGCACCCTCTCAAGGCCGTACCCTGCGGGACACGACAACCATGTTGGCGATCCCATGGTAGTCAACCCCTTCGACACCACGCTGACCGCCGTGGCGTTCAACATGGAACCCGACTTCAAGTCGGTCAGGATCGTGACCGTTACACCTATATTCGAAGGCGATTACCACCTGACCGCGGCCTCCGTCATTGCCATAGACAACGGCGTCGAGTCCGTGACAAGAATCGAGGATGGTGTCCCTGTCGAGTACCGCGCCCCCGTCGACGACTATGATGGGAAGCTTCGACCGGGAGGGGCTGGTTATGACATCGGCGCCCACGAGTTCTAGGCCGCCCTGGAAGGAGAGAGACCGATGGCCGTAGTCAGGAAGCGATTTGGCGCTACCGACGGGTGGGTCAAGATGCCCGGTGGCGACGAGTACTACATCTTTGGGTTTGTCGACATAACTGGGGTACCTGAGGATTTGATATTTGAATACAGGGGAAGGGCCAGTCTCTTGGCCCCGTTCCTGGAGGTATACGAGGGAGACGAGGTCTTCCTAACCCTGACCAACCTGGGGATGCCCCAGCGGCCAGACCTGGACGACTCCCATACCATACACTGGCACGGATTCCCCAACCAGATCCCCCTCTGGGACGGGGTTCCGGAGGCTTCGATCTCCGTTCTCGTAGGCCGGGACTTCGACTACTACTACAGGCCCCTCGACCCCGGGACCTACAAGTACCACTGTCACTTTGAACCGGTCGAGCATATCCAGATGGGCATGGTGGGCCCACTTGTGGTGAGGCCGCTCCTGGAGAAGAACCCGGACTTCGCCGGCCGGAAGTTCGCGTACAATGACACGCGTACGGAGTTCGACCGGGAGTACCTCGTCTTCCTGACGGAACTCGACGCAGAGCCGCATGACCTCGTGGCCGCGGTCCAGGAGTTCGATTGGACCGAGTACAGGCCGGAATACTGGCTAATCAACGGCAGATCGTACCCGGACAGCGTGAGGCCGGGCGACGATCCCGGCCTGCCCGCTCAGCCGTATTCCGCCCTGATTACGGCAAACAGCGGGGAGAGGGTCCTCCTGAGGTTCGTGAATCTCGGCTTCCAACAGCACTGCATACAGATCTTGGGTATCCCGTTGAGAGTCGTCGGTCTGGACGCCCAGCAACTCAAAGGCATGAACGGGGAAGACCTCGCCTTCAGGAGGAACGCCCTGTATTTCGCGGCGGGCCAGACAGTCGATGCCATATTCACGGCGCCCGAACCCGGCACTTACCCGCTCTACAACCGCTGCTATCACAGGAATACCAATGCGGGGGGCGGCTTCGGCGGAATGGTGAGCGAAGTGAGGGTGGCCGGAGGGTAGAAGATTCCAGAGCATGCGACTGAGGGACGCGGAACGATTGAACTGGCGAACATGTGAAGGAGTATCGCACTATGGTAACCATAGATTTGTGGGTGAAGGACGGCTACATCAGTACCCCGGACGGCAATAGCCTGTACTTCTGGGGATTCTCTCGAACCGCGGACGGTCCCCCACAGCTCCCTGGTCCCCACCTGGTCGTGAGGCAGGGCGAACCCGTCACAGTCAATCTGGTGAACACTCTATCTTTATACCCCGTCTCTCTGACCTTTCAGGGGCAAACGGGGGTCCTGAGCGCGGGGGTCCCGGTCGAGCCCCAATTCGATCCGGGCGGTGATCTGGTCTCCTTCGTCAATCATGCCCCTCCGGGAGGGGGCGCCGTGTCGTATACCTTCACTCCGGATTATCCGGGCACCTTCCTGTATGAGAGCGGAACCCGCCCTCACGAGCAAGTCCCCATGGGTCTCTACGGCGTGATGGTTGTACGGCCCTCCGACTACGACCCCGGGGACCCGGCTCTGAAGACTGCCTACGGCCGGAACACCAATACGGAATTCGACAGAGAGTATGTCCTGGTGACGGGGGAGATCGATCCGGAGATGCACTGTGCCATGGAGCAGGGAAAGACATATCCGGTAAGCCGGTTCAAACCGCGATATTGGACTCTCAACGGGCGTTGCGCTCCGGACACGATGCTGCCGGACAATGTGCCCTACCTCCCGCGCCAGCCCTACGGGGCCATGGTAATGTGCCAGCCAGGCGAGAAGGTCCTCATGCGAATGGCCGGGGCGGGTATCGATCACCACCCGCTGCACACTCACGGCAATCACACCCGGGTCGTGGCCATGGACGGTAGACTCTTGAGAAACGACAACGTGGACCGGTCATTCAAGAGGTTCACTGTGCTGGTCAACGCCGGACAGACGTTGGACCAGATATTCGAGTGGGTCGGACTGGGATATACGGAGGACAATCCGATCCCAACGGTGCTACCGAATACCCGGAATCTCGGGGTGGGTGACGCGGGTTGGACAATGTGGAGCGGGAGCCCCTATCTCGGGGTCAAGGGCGACATTCCAGTCGGGGTCGTGTCCCTCAATGAGGCCGGAGAGTATCACTTCATGCTTCACGCGCACGAAGAACACAAGATAACCAACTGGGGTGAGTTCCCCGGCGGAATGATCACCATGCTGGCCGTTTATCCTTTCCTCAGCCCCGAGATGGGGACGTTGTAGGCGGCCTGACCCGAAAGGAGTAGCCTCCATGGCAGTGATTGTCAAGAACCTTCACGTCAGACGTGGGACTCTTTCCCTGCCCGGCGCCGCCGTGCCGTTCTGGGGATTCTCCACCTCGAGCGGGCGGGCTCCCACACTGCCGGGCCCCCTCATCGAAGCGGAGGTCAGGGATATACTGTACATTACGATTCGGAACAGGGAGATATCCTACCCGGTGTCACTCATCTTCCCGGGACAGCGAGATATCCGGGTGAGGCGCCCACGTTCGGAATGGACGAGGGTGAGTCCGGACTACGTCAACGGGATTCTGGTGTCACTCACCGACCAGTTGGAACTCGGTTCAGACGCCAGGCTACGGTACATGTTCACTGCCTCCAGGCCGGGCGTTTTCCTCTATGAGAGCGGTAGCATGCCCGAGATCGAAAACCAAATGGGATTGTACGGCGTGCTATTGGTAAGACCCAGGGGGTTCGACATCCCGGGACACCCGGCTTACAGGACCGCCTACGGACCCAGAACCGGGTCGGGCTTTGATCTCGAAAAGATCCTGGTCCTGGGAGAGCTAGACAGCCAACTTCATTCATCGGTGTCGCTCGGAGCCGGGTACAACATCCTGGAGTACTCGCCTGATTTCTGGCTCCTCAACGGGAGGTCGTACCCCGACACGCTGAAGAACGACGGCGACCCGGGGCTGCCCAGCCAGCCGGCCGGATCGGTGATAACCGCCGAGGCCGGACAGCGGGTGCTCCTGCGTATCGCAAACGCCGGCTTCATCCCGCACACACTGCACCTCGGAGGATTGGCCGGCAGGGTCGTGGCGGAAGATGGATTCCCGTTGAAATCGAGAACCTCAGACATCACCTACCAGAAGACTGCAGTCACAGTGGGCCCGGGTCAGACCTGCGATGTCATGATCGTCTCTGAGCGCAGCGGGGAATTCTTCCTTCGTGCCCGCGAATACAACCGCCTCCTCAACAGGGACGCATTCCCGGGGGGCATCATTGCCAGAATGAGCGTGGGCGCCTAGTAGCGCCCCACCAGCCTGCGTTGGTTGAGGCGGGGATATGCCCCCGCCTCAACTCTCGCCTCAACTACGCTCCTCCCCTGCTTATTCGAGGTCGTAGTCCTTGCCCATGTACGTCGACGTGTACTTGTGCGCCTTGGCGAGAATACCCTTCGTGGACCGTGGGAGCGGGGTCTTCGCCAGGTCGTAGAGGTTACATGTTACCACGTCACCCGCCCAATTCAGGTCTGCGGCACTGATCTTATCGATCGTATCCTCGGAAGTGTGGTAATACGGATCGGGCCTCCACGTGACGAAGTTGACGGGAATGCCGAGGGCCTCGAACGGATAGTGATCGCTGTTCGTTCCTCGAACCTCGTCATACATCGTCAGGCCCATCTCCCCCGCTGAGCTGATAGATAGGTCGATCAGGATCTGGGCATACGGGTCTTCTTCTTCAAATATCCCGATGTTGCCGGACGAGCATTCATCCCCAATGCCGACCATGTCGAGGTTAACCATGCCGATGATGTTCGAGACTTCCTCGGGTGTGAGCGTGGACGCGTAGTACTTCGAGCCAAGCAGGCTGAGCTCTTCGGCCCCGAACGCCAGGAACCGGACCTCGCTGGCGAGATCATAGTCCTTCAGGACCCTGGCGGCCTCCAGGATTACGGCGACCCCTGATGCGTTATCGTTAGCTCCCGGACCTGCGGCGACGGAGTCGAGGTGCGCTCCGATCAGCACCGTCTTACCGGTGCCTTTCCCACGCGACGGCTCCTTCGACGCTATCACGTTGTGCGAGTACCTTTGCTCGATGATGGTGTCGCTCACGAGATGCGCTCTAACAGACCCTTCCTCGAGCGCCGCCACGAGCGCGTCTCCATCCACCCCTGAAATCGAGACGGCAGGCACACCGACTGGTTGTTGGAGAGTGCCGAAGAAGTTCTCGGGTGCGTTGTTGAAGATGATCACACCGGTTGCGCCGTTGTTCATGGCGTTCTGCGTCTTTTCCAAGAACGTGATTGACCCCCGCTTGATGAGCGCAATCTTCCCGGTTACCTCCAGGCCGGCGAAGTCCTCGGGTCTACCCAGTTGGCAATAAACCAGATCCGCCTCGACGTCCCCCGGCGCCGAGTAGGTAAGCAGATTCGCAGAGCGCGGGCCTGCAATGGAGGCAGGTGTCAAGACCTCCAGAGAACAGCCCCTGCCCTCGAAATACCAGATCGGGAATGGCTGCAACGACGCCTCATATCCCAGGTCAGCCAGATATGATTTGACATAAGTGGCGGCCTCCAGCTCAGCCGGTGTTCCTCCCACCCTCGGCCCGGCTGCAAGGACTTGGATATGCTCCAGGGCTGCCTCACCCGAGAAGTCGCGCGGTATGTCCTTGTGAGCCGGTCCGGTCCCCGCCAGGACCATGCCGGACATGGCGATCAACGCCACGGCTGCGGCCAGCATTGCCAACTTGAATCTCATCGACCACCAACCCCCTGTCCCAGAATTTGGGTGTCTCTTTCTGGCTGCGATTGCGCCATCCTCCGTACGGGGGTTGATGATCGATCGCAAGTTTCGCCAGCGGAGTCGAGCAGAGGCGCATTGAGCTACTCAGTCTGCGCCCGGCTCTACCCGACCGTCGCAGCATGATGCGCCTTCTACTCTATGAACGTGACCATCTGTTCGACCGGGCGTCTCGTTGTCCCGGGTGGGTTCCGGCCGGGCTTCCCGATGGGAACGATTGCGCACAATTCCATCGGCTTCTCTATCTTGAGGATGCCCTCGATCTGCTCGCGAGCCACCATCGGCGCTGTCATCCAGCAGCCGCCGTAGCCCTTTTCGTAGGCTGCACACAGCATTAATTGCACGCATCCGCCAACACTCTGGAGATCGGGTCGCTGCCGCCTGCGGATCCTCTCCTCTTCCGGGATGCCCGCCCCGGTCA
The DNA here is from genome assembly GCA_050260105.1 of Ignavibacteriales bacterium. Lineage (GTDB taxonomy): Bacteria > Bacillota > Sulfobacillia > JABLXB01 > JABLXB01 > SM1-B181. Next base: position 101,576 of record JBLNBR010000043.1, read on the forward strand.
TGGCCTCGTCGATCACCGACCTGTACGGCAGGGACGCGACGGCGATCACGACAGGCGCTTCTCCAAAGAAGATCGCGAGCGGGTCGGAGGCGACCTCTTCGCCGGCCAGGGACCGGAGTCGTTTTACCTCCAGGTCCACCGCGTCACGCATCTCTTGTATCACCGACCGGTTGGTGACTACGAAGAACCGCCAGGACTGCTTGTTTCCTGCGTTGGCTGAACGAGTGCCGCTCCGGATGATGTCAAGGATGTCGGATATCGGCACCGGATCGGGCTTGTACTTCCGGATGCTCTTCCTGCCGTTCACGACGTCTGCGAATTCCATTGACCCACCCCCTGGCACGGTATCCTGCCCCAATCACGCAATGGCGCCGATGACAGCATTCGGCCGTCAGGGAATGATACCTGCCCGAAAAGGAGTCGCCGGAGGGCGTGGCCAATACCGGACCGCAGGCGGCCGAATCACCATCACAGGGAGGGATCGCTGATGCCAGAGTTGCCCGAGATCTTCAACCTCGCCAGACAAATGGACGAGGAACTGAAAGGTCGCAAGGTGGCGGCGGTGGAAGTCCGGCAGAGCAAGTGCCTCAACACGGGTGTGGATGAATTCAAATCCCTCGTCGAAGGCAAGACGTTCACAGGCGCCCGGCCCCGGGGGAAGTGGGTCGTCGCAGACCTCGAGCCGGGCGTCCTCTTCCTCCTCAGCCTGGGTATGGGGGGTGACGTAGTGTTCCACCCGGCGCCTCAAGGGCTGCCTCCCAAGTACCAGGTCAGATTCGATTTCGAGGACGGCTCCGTCGTTACGATGGGCTTCTGGTGGTTCGGGTACGCCCATGCGGTGCCCAAGGACGCCGCGCATACCCACAAAATGACGGCGGAACTGGGGCTGGATCCGCTCGACAGCCAGACGTTCACATTCCCGCGCTTCAGCGAGTTGCTTCGGAAGAAAAGGGGCGCCGTCAAGCCGGTGCTGATGGACCAGAGGTGTATCGCGGGGATCGGGAATGTATACATCCAGGATATCCTCTTCAAGGCGAGGCTGCATCCGGATAGGCCGGTTCCCTCGATTTCCGAAACCGAGGCGAAATCCCTCTACAATGCGGTTGCCGACGTCCTGAGCGGCGCGGCCAGGCTTGGCGGGCTCACCCATGAGAAGGACCTGTACGGCCAGCCGGGGGGATTCAAGGATTTCCTTGTGGGGTACAGGGAAGGCCAGCCCTGCCCGGTTTGCGGGAACCCGATCGAGAAGATCAAGACGGGCTCGACCTCCTCATTCGTCTGCCCGTCCTGCCAGAAATGAGTACCCTAATACGCCAGCCGGACCCCTGTGATCTCGGCCATCTCGCGGTCCAACGCGACCAAGTCGTCCTTGCAGACCTCCCGCAGGCTCTGCTTCCCCACGCAGCGGATCCCGCACTCCAGTTCCTGCGCGGTGGCCTTCAGGTAGTTCGCCACACTCTGGGCCGCCTCCTCAACATTGAGTTTCTCAGTCTGCTTCCCATCGTACAGTTCCATCTCGGTGGGACTGGTCCCGGGGTCGAGGTCCTCCAGTTGACTTGACTGTAGATGAGCGCGAACAGGTCGGCATATCCGATATACACGGCGTCTGCTCCCGGCGCGACCGCCTTCAGCACATCACCCGAATCCCTTATGCCCCCCGAGATGACTAGCGAGACCTTGTCACGGGCCCCTCTCTTCCTGAGGTGACGCTCGGCCCTGCTAACGGCGTAGAGCGTGGGTATGCCGAAATTGTTGATGGTGATCTCCGGACTTGCCGCAGTCCCCCCCCTGCGCCCCATCCAGGACGACGACGTCGACACCGGCGGACACTGCCGTGTCCAGGTCTTTCTCGATATCGCCCGCCGCGATCTTCAGGGCCACCGGCACGCCCTGCGTGATGTCCCTCAGTTCCGGCACCTTTCGCCGGAGATCGCCTTCGTTGTTGATGTCCGGAAACCGGCTGGGCATGACGGCGTCCTCGCCCTTCTTGAGCTTGAGGTGGTCTCTGAGTTCTTCGTCAATCGCGTTCGCCCTTATCCTGAACCCGTCCCCCGCGCTGGCGCCCTGCCCCATGCGAATTTCCACCATGTCGCAGCCCCTGAGCTCCTCAGTCCCGTTTCCCCAGCCAGCCCGGTTGTATTGCACTATGTATCTGGATGCAAGCTTCCTCTCCTCCGGCAGGTATCCACCCTCTCCGGAGTTGGTCGCGGTGCCGGCCATCGCGGAGGCCATGGCCAGGGCGACCTTGACTTTCTTGCTGACGGAAACACCGTACCCGTACGCAGAGAGCATGAAGGGGACGGGGATGTTGAACGGTTTCGCGCAATGCTTACCCAGGGTAACCGACAGGTCGATGGGAGTGCCATCGACGGTCGGGAACATCGAAGGCACAAACATAAGATCGCGGAAATCCCTGAAGTTCCTGGTAGACCCCAGTGGCTCCGACAATGCGGTACCGCTCTTCGCCCTCTCGGCTATTGCCATCATCGTCGTAAAGGGGAAGTTCTCCACGAAAGGCGGGGCTTTGACGTTCTTCATGTGGGACAACTTCTCAATCACCTGATTGACGAGCTTCTCGTACACACGGTCGAGCAGTGGCATCTGCGCACCCCCAGCAGGCAAATGTTCTACCTATACTCTCTCCAGTCGCATGGGCTGCAATAACCGCCAACCGCCCTTCTCATCACACAGGTACACGAGGGAGTGCATGGCGCCGCCCCGACTGCATAGGCCCGGCCGCTAACGCCAATATTACAGGGAGTTGCGAGAGGGGGAGATTCCGTGAAGATCAGCGGGCGAAACCAGCTCAAGGGATTCGTGAAAGCCGTTCAGACAGACGACCTAATGGGCAAGGTCGTGGTCGAGATCCAGGGTGACCAGACGGTGACGGCAATCATCACAAGAGACGCGGTGGACGACCTGCAGCTGAAGGCTGGCGACCAGGTCAACGTGCTGGTGAAGGCCACATCCGCCATGATCATCAAATAGCGGGAGGCGGGCACGATGCCCGCCTCGGTTGACGCGCTTCCTCCCTGTTCCCCGATCTTCACTGCATCGCGCCCATGTACGCCACCAGGTGAGCGAGGAAGTGAGTCTCCTCCGCAATCATGTGGTCCACCATTGCGGCGCTGCCAGTGGTTTCGACCCTGCAGCCGCCTATCAAGCCACCCAATTGCTCCAGGAAGTCAATGTGTGATCGGACCAGTCCCGCGCCTTCTTCTGCCGTATGGCAGATACTGGGGAAGCACGCCCGCAGTCTGTCGAACATTTCGGTCTTGCCAATCACCTTGAGGTACAGCATCGAGAACTCCTTCTCAAAACGCCTCAATTCCCTCACCAGGCGCGACTCATTCGAATCCAGGACGTGGTAGAGCATAGATGAATGGCCACCCGCGTCGGGAATCCATAGCCTGAGAAGGTGCAACACGTGGACAGGCACAGGACCCTGGATTGGCGCGATACACCCGAGAACGCGAAGGAACTCCTGGGCCTCGTTTATCATGTGGTTGAGGTCGGAAGCCTGGAGATGGATCGTGATCTGGCAATTCAGCAGGCGCTGCAGCAGGCTGCGTTTGAACTCTATCAGACTGACCGTTGCCGTCGCAGCCTCCGCCGGATTCACGGGGGCCTGGGCCAGCAACCTTTCGAACGCCGCTTGAAGGGCGCGGGCCTGGCAGATCGCAGCCTGTTCCGCCGGCCCGAGGTTGTCAAAGATGAAAACCGTATGGTCACGCAGGATGCGGAGCCAGAACTTCATTTCATTCTCATCCACAGGCATCTTCACCACTCCCCTGTCTCGCCATGTTATGTCGCCACGGCGCGGACCGTTACGGTCACAGCATGGAGTGATGGGGGAGACGAGAGGTGCACCGCCTGTACCTGGACGTTCCGGATATGCAAGAGCCGCACTCAAGTGCGGCTCCCTGCAAACAAGTGGTGGACCATGAAGGACTCGAACCTTCAACCGTCCGATTAAGAGTCGGATGCTCTACCAATTGAGCTAATGGTCCACACGGCTTCCGGTCTCCGCAGCAGCTGCCCACGCCTTCGCGGGCGCCGACTTGCGTCCACCGCGATATTCAATTTGGTAGCGGCGGCTGGATTCGAACCAGCGACACTACGGGTATGAACCGTATGCTCTAGCCACCTGAGCTACGCCGCCTCAACTTATCCCGCAGGTCACATGCCAAACCGACGGCTCAACCCCGAGGTCAGCACGATTCATTGTAGCATCAGAGCAGGTAGGCGTCAAGCATTCGACTTGCCTCATTGAAAATGTACACGAAACGCGTTCGTTGCCTCAGAATCAAAATGTACGTGAAGGGAGTTGACACCTGGTGAGCAGAACACTCGAGCAGTACAGCGGAAAGGAAGATCG
>JBLNBR010000044.1:0-12096 GCA_050260105.1 Ignavibacteriales bacterium
TTCCTCCAGATTCCACCTCACAGTGGACACCCTTGCCGTCCGGCTAACAGTTCCCCCTGTCGGGCCTGTGTGGGACTCTCACCCACTAGTGAACGCGCCCTGCCGGGCGCACAAACAAAAACTCCCGTCCCCAAGGGACGGGAGTAACTCCCGCGTTGCCACCCTGATTGATCATGAACCAGTGCACTGCGCACGCCACCTGCGACCTTGACGCAGACCCCCGGTCCATGTCCTCTCTGCGGGCTCTATCGGGCCCACCCGTTGTCGCTTACCAGCTGGCGCGCCATCCGATTGGCCGCCCGCCTTTCCGCGAAACTCTCCGGGGCGGATTCGACCGGGCCACCTCGCCGGATTTTCACCGTTTCAGCCGGCTCTCTGTGAGGGGCGGGGCCTACTGCTCCCCTTCATTGAGGTACCTATCATGTTTAGCCTATTATAATGCCAGTATCCTGGCAAATCAAGTGCCGGGTTCGCGGGATACGACCTGAAGGTGGATTGGGATGTCGCTGCTGGACACCCAGCGGCAGCCGACTATCCCTTGACCACCCCGAGTGGCCTGAGTCGCGCCACTTTGCGGGATATGCCCGCGAGTTCGACTGCGTCAGCCACAATGTTGACATCCTTGTACACGCCGGGTGCCTCTTCCGCGATCGAGCCGTCGCTCGGGGCTCGCACGATGATCCCCTGCTCCCTGAGTCTGGCCCGCAATTCGCTCCCGTGAAACTCCCTCTTCGCGGCGGCGCGGCTCAGCAGCCGGCCGGCGCCGTGGCAGGTCGATCCGAACGTCTGCCTCATCGCTTCTTCAGTGCCGGCCAGAACGTAGGAGTTCCTCCCCATATCCCCGGGGACCAGTACGGGCTGCCCCACGGGGCGGTACTTTTCCGGCACGCCCGGGTGGCCGGGCGGGAAGGCGCGCGTGGCGCCCTTCCGGTGCACGCAGACCCTGATCCTGGACCCGTTCACCTCGTGCTCCTCGAACTTGGCGATGTTGTGCGCCACGTCGTAGACTAGATCGAGACCCAGCGACTCTGCCGGTGCCCGGAACACCCTGGATAGGCTCTCCCTCACCAGGTACCCGAGAACCTGCCTGTTCGCCCAGGCGTAATTGGCCGCGGAGGCCATTGCCGCGAAATATGAGCGGCCCTCCTCGGATTCAACGGGGGCGCACGCCAGCTGCCTGTCCGGGACGTTTATGCCGTGCCTGCGCATCGCGCCCGTCATGACGTCCAGGTAGTCGGTGCAGACCTGGTGCCCGAAGCCTCGCGATCCGGAGTGGATCTGGAATACGACCTGGTCCCGTTCCAGCCCGAAGGCTGCGGCGGCCTCCCCGTCATACACCTCTTCGACCGCGCTGACCTCGACGAAGTGATTGCCCGACCCGAGTGTCCCCAGCTGCGGGCCGCCGCGTTTGAACGCCTTCTGGCTCACGGCTTCAGGCGACGCGCCCGCCAGGCGGCCGCCCTCTTCACAGCACTCCAGGTCTTCTTTCCAGCCGTACCCGCGTTCGACAGCCCAGGCGGCTCCCTTCTCGAGCACCCCCGCCATAGCGGCCCTGTCCGTCCTGATCTTTCCTTCCGAGCCGACGCCTGTTGGGATCGCGGAGAACACACCCGAGACGATGTCGTCCAGCCTGGGAATTACCTGCTCCAACGAAAGATTGCTTCGCAGGAGCCGTACGCCGCAGTTGATATCGTAGCCGATCCCGCCCGGCGCGATCACACCGGTTTCCACGTCCATCGCGGCCACCCCGCCGATCGGGAAACCGTATCCCCAATGGATGTCGGGCATGGCAAGCGAAGCCCCGACGATCCCGGGCAGGCAGGCCACGTTGGCCACCTGCTCGGGGGCCCTGTCCTCCCTGATCGACTCAATGAGGCGCTCGTCAGCGTAGATCACCCCTGGGACCCTCATGCCCGCACGATAGTCCGCGGGTATGAGCCACTTCCCGCCTCCCAGGGGTTCCAGCGGGCCTTCCCACGAATTCCCGGACATCTCGCCACCCCCTCACGCGTTGCCCGATTCCGGGCGCGGGCTGCTTCGCAAACCAATCTCAGACATCGAACACCATCCTGGCCTCGTGCGGTCTTACCGAGACACAGTGATAGGTGGCCGCCTTGATATACCTGAACGGCCTGTGCCTTCCCGGATCGTACGGCTCACCCTCCAAACGGGCCTCCAGATCCACACCGTCCGGTCCTGCGCGGACCGCGACATCGAACCGCGAAAACAAGGCCCCTTCCGTCTCATGTACGAAAAGGGCCTCGTTGAGCAGTCTTACCGCGGCTTCCTCCAGATCGTCCCCCCTGCTCTTGATCACCCACCGTTTCTCACGTCTCACTTCCGACGGGCTGGCGACCAGGGAGAACACACCCTCACACAGGCCCGCGAGGGTCTCCTCCAGGGAGTCGCCCCGCGCGATTATCCCGAGGTCGGAGGTGTGTTCGAAAACCTCGAACGAGCGCAACGCCCCTCAATCCTCTTCTCATTCCTCTTCCTTCGCTGCTACCAGCGCAAGCCCCGTCACGGAGGTCCCGGGCTCGAGCCTCATCAACAAGACCCCCTGAGTATCCCTGTGGCACTGCTTCACCTCACGGACCGCCATGCGTATGATTACCCCGGCGTCGGACATGAGCATGACCTCGTCGGCTTCGCCCACGACCTTTATGCCCACCACCCGGCCTGTCCTGCCGGTGAGCCTGATGTTATGGATGCCCTTTCCGCCCCTCGACTGGACGCGGTAATCAGCTTCCGGAGTCCGCTTGCCGGAGCCGTTAGTCGTAACCGTCAGGACGTCCAGCCCCTCCCGGACGACGTCCATACCTACCACCTGATCCCCTTCTTTGAGACGGATGCCGGTCACCCCGCGGGCGTCCCTCCCCATGGGACGTACCTCGCGAGCGGGGAACCGGATGGCCTGACCACGCTCCGTCGCCAGGATGACCTGGTCGTCCTCCGTCACGAAGTGAGCGCCGACGAGCTGGTCACCTTCGCGAAGGTCGAGTGCCCGTATGCCGCCCTTCCTTATGTTCGCGAACTCGCCGACGTCGGTCTTCTTGACGATGCCTCCCCTGGTGGCGAATAACAGGAAATGGCCAGGGGAGAAGTCCTTCGTCGATATGACGGCGGTGATCTTCTCGTCAGCCTCTATCTGCACAAGGTTCACGGCGGCCAGGCCTTTGGCCTGCCTGCTGGCCTCGGGGATCTCGTGGACTCTCAGCCTGTATGCCTTGCCGTTATTCGTGATGAAGAGGATGTAGTGGTGAGTGGTCGTGATGAACAGGTGCTCCACAAAATCCTCTTCGCGAGCGCTCATGCCGGTGATACCCCTGCCCCCGCGCCTCTGCGCCCTGTACGTACTCGCCGGCATCCTCTTGATGTAGCCGTTGTGGGTAAGGGTGATTACGACGTCCTCCTCGGCGATGAGATCCTCTATCTCGAAGTCCGCCATCTCGTCCACAATCCTCGTCCGCCGATCGTCAGCGAATTTCTCCTTGATCTCCAGGATCTCTTTCCTGATGATCGAGTACACCATTTCCTCGCTGGCCAGCACTGCGCGCAGGTACTCCATCGTCTTCAAGAGTTCCTGGTACTCTTCCTCCAGCTTCTCACGCTCCAGTGACGTGAGTCTCTTGAGCCTCATATCGAGGATCGCCTGGGCCTGTTTTTCGCTCAACTTGAAAGCCGACATCAACGAGTCGCGGGCGTCGTTGTCCGTGCGTGACGACCTGATTATCTTGATGACCCTGTCCAGGTTGGCCAGCGCTATTCTCAGGCCCTCGACGATGTGCGCCCGTTCTTCGGCCTGCTTCAGCTCGAATCTGGTCCTGCGTACGATGACTTCCTTCTGGTGCTCGAGGTAGTGGAAAAGGATATCCCTCAGGTTCAGGACGAGCGGCTTACCGTTGACCAGCGCCAGCATGATGATGCCGAAGGACTGCTGCATGGCCGTGTGCTTGTACAGCTGGTTGAGTAGGACGTTCGCATTCGCCTCGCGTTTAAGCTCGATGACTATCCTCAGACCGTTCTTGTCGCTCTCGTCGCGGAGGTCGGATATGCCCTCTACCTTCTTGTCCCTGACGAGGTCGGCGATCCGCTCGATGAGCGATGCCTTGTTCACCTGATAGGGTATTTCCGTGACTACGATCCTCGTCTTGCCGCCGTTGGAGACCTCGATCCGCGCTACCGCCCTCATCGTGATGATCCCGCGCCCCGTGGAGTACGCTTCCCTGATTCCGTCACTCCCCACGATCAGACCCGCGGTGGGAAAGTCGGGACCCTTTATCGCCATCATCAGTTCCCTGGGCGTCACGTCGGGCTTGTCTATCATCATGACAATGCCGTCTATGACCTCCCCCAGGTTGTGAGGGGGTATGTTGGTCGCCATGCCGACCGCAATGCCCGCGGAACCGTTCACCATGAGATTCGGGAACCTAGCCGGAAGGACCGTGGGCTCCTTCAGGGTCTCGTCGAAGTTGGGTATCCAGTCGACAGTCTCCTTGTCCAGATCCCTGAGGAGTTCCATAGCAAGCGGCGACATGCGGGTCTCAGTGTACCTCATGGCCGCCGGCGCATCGCCATCGATCGATCCGAAGTTGCCGTGTCCGTCCACCAGCGGGTATCTGCTGGCGAAATCCTGGGCGAGTCTCACCATAGCCTCGTACACGGGGGCGTCACCGTGGGGGTGGTACTTGCCGAGCACCTCGCCGACGATCCTCGCCGACTTCTTGTACGGCTTGTCGGGGGTCATGCCGAGCTCGCTCATCCCGTACAGTATCCTGCGCTGAACGGGTTTGAGGCCGTCGCGCACATCAGGGAGCGCCCTCGCCACGATCACGCTCATGGCGTAGTCGATGTACGACCGCTTCATTTCCTCTTCTATGTCGACCGGCAGCACCTTGCCCGCCGTAAATTCCACCTTTTTCACCCCTCAACCCGTGCCGCATTCGGCCATCGGAACCGCCAAGAGAAAGTCTCAGCCGATCGTATCCAGGTTGCGCACCTTGTCAGCGTTCTCCTGGATGAACTCCTTCCTGGGCTCCACCCTGTCACCCATCAGCACCGTGAACACCTGGTCGGCCGCGTACGCGTCGTCCACCGTCACCTGCATCAAGGTCCTGGTCTGAGGGTCCATCGTGGTATCCCAGAGTTGCTCCGCGTTCATTTCGCCGAGACCCTTGTACCTCTGGATCCCGACGCCGTCTCGCCCGAGCTCCTTCAGGTATCTCTCCAGGTCCCTGTCGCTGTAAATGTATTTCTGCGTCTTACCCTTGGTCACCAGGTATAGCGGCGGCTGGGCAATATACACGTAGCCCGCCGTAATGAGATCGGGCATGTATCTGTAGAAGAACGTCAGCAGCAGCGTGCGAATGTGCGCCCCGTCAATATCGGCGTCAGTCATGATGATTGTCCTGTGGTATCGCGCCTTACTCAGGTCGAACTCTTCGCGAATACCCGTCCCGAGAGCGGTTATGATCGCCCTGATCTCCTCGTGGTTCAGCGCCTTGTCCAGCCGCGCCTTCTCCACGTTGAGGATCTTGCCCCTCAGCGGCAGTATCGCCTGGAATCTCCTGTCCCTTCCCTGCTTGGCGGAGCCACCGGCCGAATCACCCTCAACCAGGAACAGCTCTGCCATCGCAGGATCCCGCGTGATGCAGTCGGTGAGCTTGCCCGGCAGCGACGAGACTTCCAGGGCGCTCTTGCGCCGGGTCAGTTCGCGCGCCTGCCTGGCGGCCTCGCGCGCGCGGGATGCGAGCACTGCCTTCTCCACGATCCGCCTCGCGACGGGGGGGTTCTGCTCCAGGAAGTCGGCGAGTCCCTCACCAACGACCGAATTCGTGATGCCCACTACCTCGGTGTTTCCCAGCTTTGTCTTGGTCTGCCCCTCGAATTGGGGCTCCGATAGCTTGACGTGGACTACCGCCACCAAGCCCTCTCTGACGTCTTCGCCGGAGAGGTTGGCGTTGTTGTCCTTGAGCAGGCCGTACTTTCTGGCGTATTCGTTTATTACCCTTGTAAGGGCCATCTTGAATCCGGATTCGTGGGCGCCGCCCTCGTGTGTCCGGATGGTATTCGCGAACGAGTAGATGGCCTCCACGTAGCTGTCGTTGTATTGGAGGGCCACCTCGACCTGCGTGTCTTCCTTGCCACCCCGCAGCACCACCGGCCGCGTATGGAGGACGTCCTTGTTCTTGTTGAGGTGCTCGACAAAGGAGGACAGCCCCCCGTCGAACCTGAACGAATCCTCCTGGCCTGTCCTCTCGTCTCGCAGGGAGAGGCCCAGCCCCTCGTTGAGGAATGCCAGTTCGCGAAGGCGCTGCTTTATCGTCTCATAGTCGAAGTTGACTTCCTCGAAGATCTCGGCGTCCGGTTTGAATCGCACCGTCGTCCCGCTCTCGCTGGTGTCACGCACCCTCGTGAGTTCGGTCACGGGTTTCCCCCGCTCGAAACGCTGCTCGAATTCGCCGCCCTCGCGCCTGCTCCAGACGACCAGCCACTCGGATAGCGCGTTGACGACCGAGACGCCCACGCCGTGCAATCCTCCGGAAACCTTGTACCCTCCGCCGCCGAACTTGCCGCCGGCGTGCAGCATCGTGAGCGCCACCTCGACGGCCGGCCGCCCCACCTTGGGCTGGATCCCCACGGGTATGCCCCGGCCGTTGTCGGCCACGCTTGCGCTGCCGTCATTATGGAGGGTTACGTTCACACTGGTACAGAAGCCGGCGAGGGCTTCATCGACGGAGTTATCCACCACTTCGTAGACCATGTGGTGCAGGCCCCGGGGTCCCGTCGTCCCAATGTACATGCCGGGCCTACGGCGGACGGCGTCCAGCCCCTCGAGGACCTGGATCTGTGTTTCGTCGTATACGTTGTTCTGGGGTACGTTCGAATTCCCGTTGTTGTTTTCGAGGCTCATTTTTGTGCGGAACTGCTCCTCCCCGCCTGATTTCCGCAGAGATTATACCATAGCCAGGTATTGGGTGTCGAATCCATGTTCGGTCCCGGCCCTTCAGCGGATCTCCCGGACGCTCCCCGTCTCCCCGGCCCTTTTTGCGAGCGTTACCGATGATATGGGCGACTGGTACACCCTTTCATCGAGCACCACGATCGACTTCGGGGCGCCGTCCGCAATGGAGTGTACCGCCCCCTTGTGCCTGGCGTTGCCCAGGAACTCACGCGTGGATTCGGCGAGGCTGCGCTTCGCGTTCAGAATCACCACCACGTCCCTGAGCAGCACCGTGACATCAGCCCCTATGTGCAGCAGCAAAGATGTGCCTCCCCTCAATCGTTCAGTCTGCGCCGGCCAATCTCCCGCCCGCCGCGCCGCCGGGCCCGCACCGGGGGCAGTGACCGGATCCCTTATCGTACATCCTCCCGCACCCGGGGCAGGTGATCCACCCCGCCAGCGACCTGGCGCGTCCCAGCCTCCTGTGAGCCAGGATTAGCCTCTTCATTGCCATCTGAAGCGGAGACGCCTCTCCGGCGATGCGCTCGGCGGCCGCCTCATCGACGCTATCATTACCCACACTGCGCAGCAGCGCAGTCACTTCGTTCGCCCACCCGGATCCCGCCTGCGGCCCGCCCGGGTCCGTTCCCCGCAAACGCCTGGATCTGAAGCGGATGTCCCGCACGCATACTTCTCCGGCCTTCGCGTTAAGCCTGTCCACGAGATCCTGCTTCATGAACGTGAGCTCCGAGGCCCACGCGGGAGACTCCACATCCACGTAGAGCACGCCGTCAGATACCCGCACCGCCGTTGTCCGGCCGGCGATCTGGGGACCGGCGATCGCCGCCCACATCTCAATGACGCGGAGGGAGGCGGCGCGTTTGGCAAGGCCGAGGCGGTGCACGAGGCTATCAAGCGCCTCCTTGAGCGGCGTCAACCAGGGCCACCTCCCCCGCCTCCACCCGGTAGATAGAGGCTTCCCGAACCATGCCCTCAACCGTGTCCATTTCCGTGCAGGTGATGAAGCATTGCAGGCCGGCGGCCATCTCCCGCGCCACCGACGCCTGGCGCGAATCGTCGAGTTCGGAGAAGACGTCGTCCAGCAATAAGACGGGGGCTTCCCCGTTCTTGGCTTGCAGGTACCTGACCTCCGCCGCTTTGACCGCCAGTATTATCGTGCGCTGCTGGCCCTGTGATCCGAACACCCGGGCGTCGGCCCCGTCCACCGTGAAGGAGATGTCATCCCTGTGCGGCCCGACGGTCGTAGCCCCGCGCCTGAGGTCCTCAGCCCTGCTTTCCCTCAGGCAACCGAGTATCCGTGCGCTGATCGCCGCGGTGTCGTCCTCCTCGCGCAAGGGCACCGACGGTACGTAGCCCAGCCGCAGTGATTCACCGCCTGACATGCGGGAGTACACCTCCGCGCCCTCCGCGGACAGCGTGGCGAGGGCCGCCGCCCGGCGTTGCATGATGAACGCTCCCGCTCCGGCAAGCTGCCTGTCCCATGGCTCCATCAGGCTATTCAGGTCATGCGCCGCGCGCCTTCCACCTACATCGCGCAGGAGGGCGTTCCTTTGAAGGAGGACCTTCTGGTACTGCAGGAGGTGGTAGTGGTAGCCCGGGCTACCCTGTGCAAGTAGTAGATCCACCAGCCGGCGACGCCGGGCTGGGGATCCCTTGACCACGAGGACGTCATCCGGTAGAAAACTCACCGTATTCAGGTTAGCGAGGAGATCGCCAACCCTCTTCTCTCGACCGTTGACTCGAACCACTTTTCTCCCCGAGATGTCGCCGCCCACCTCGACAGCCGTCGCCGACCCGCCTCGCCGCACGGTAACCGCAACATGGAACCCTTCCTCGTTCCACTTCACCAGCTCTGAGTCGCGCGACGCCCTCGGCGACCTGCCCGTGGATGCCACCATTACCGCCTCGAGCAGGTTGGTCTTGCCGGCGGCGTTCCGTCCCCAGATTATGTTCAAGCCGGGGCAAGGCTGTACGTCCGCCTCGCGGTAATTGCGGTAATTCGAGAGCGTAAGGCGTTCTATGTTCACAGCGCCCGCCTGTCCCGCTTATGAGACATCCGTGGTCCTGAGCGGCATCACTATGTAAATAAAGTTTTCGTGCTCGACCGATCTGATACATGCGGGGCTGGCTTTCCCAGTGGACCTCAGCAGTATCTCTTCGGATTCCATCACCTTCAGCCCTTCTACGATCAGGCGGGCGTTGAACGCTATTTCGACCTCTTCGCCCTCCACGTGGGCGTCAACCTCTTCGCGGACCTTTCCGACCTCCGGCGACGCTGCCGTTATCGAGATCCTCTCCTGTGCGAGGTGCATGTGGATCGTGTTGTCCTGATCCGACGACACGACGGATGCCCTGTCGCAACCATCGTGGAAGTCCTGTCTCTTGACTGTTACCGTCGTCGCGTAGGACTTCGGAATGATCTGCGAGTACGGAGGGAACTGTCCCTCGAGCAACCTGCTGACCACCTTCACGTTGCCGACGGCGAAAGCCGCGTGGCCCTCTCCGATCTTGATCGACAATTCCCCGTCGGCGCTCTGGAGCAGTCTGGCCACCTCGTTCAACGCCCTCGCCGGCAGTATGGCCTTCGTCTCAGGCGCGCCATCCCTGCTCAAATACGCCCTACGCAGAGCCAGCCTTACCCCATCTATGGCGACCATAGTAACCTCTCGTCCGGAGGCCTCGATAAGTACCCCCGTCAACACGGGCCTGCTCTCGTTCTGAGCAGTCGCGAAAGTGGTCTGCTTGATCAGGCCTCTGAACGTTTCGACGTCTATACCGATAGACTCCCCGCCCTGGGCTTCCGGTATCGTCGGAAACTGCCCGGGGTCAAGACCGTGTATTGTGAATTCCGACCGCCCCCACGTCAACGTAGCTGTGAAATTGGGCTGGTTGGCATCAATGACTATCTCTCCATGCGGGATGCTCCTGACGATCTCCCCCATTATCCTGGCCGGGAGGACTATGGCGCCATCCCTCTCGACCTTCCCGTCCACAGGCGTCTCGATCCCGATTTCGGTATCGTAAGCCCTGAAAAGAATCTTGCCTTCGGCCGCGCTGATCAAAATCCCAGACAGTACAGGCATAGTGCTTCTTGCGGACACTGCCCTGGACACCGCCTGGATACCCGCTGCGAGGTTCGACTGGTCGAGAGATATCCTCACCCCGCTGTCCCTCCCTATTGTGGATGTTTTACTTCCGGGTCTCTTAAGAAAGAATTAAAAGTCTTAAGAAGTATGTCCTGTCGATTGTGTGCATAAGCTGTTCAATCCTTTGATTCCCAACGGCCGGCGCCTATGGACAAGTCTGTGGAAAGGGCTTGCCTCCTGTCCCCAGTATCCACGGAATGTAAAAAGATGTCATGTGGTGTCGTTCCTTCCACGGGTTGTCCACATCCCGGCTGTGTATTCACTTGCCCCTTATCTTCTGGGTGAGCAGCTCGAGAGTGTAGAGGAGACCCTGGTCGGAAGCCATGATCCGCGAAATCTTGTCGCAGGCGTGTATGACGGTGGTGTGGTCGCGGCCGCCGAAGATCTCTCCGACGCGTGGCAGGCTCGCGTCGGTAAGTTCCCTTGCCAGGTACATGGCGACCTGCCTCGGGAAGGCAACGTTGCGCGTGCGCCGCTTTTCCTTGAGATCCTCCGGGTCGAGTCCGTAATGCTCCGCCACGACCTTCTGGATGAGGTCGATAGTGACCTGGCGGGGCTTGGCGGCGGGAATGACATCCTTGAGGACTTCGACGGCCATTGATAGGTCGATGGGCTTGGTCGTGAGGGAAGCATAGGCGACGACACGGATCAATGCGCCCTCGAGCTCGCGGATGTTGGTCTCTATCTGCGTGGCTATGTACTGGAGCACGTCCAGCGGTACGCTGAGGTTCTCGGAATACGCCTTCTTCCGGAGGATCGCCACCCTCGTTTCCAAGTCCGGGGGCTGGATGTCGCAGGTGAGGCCCCATTCGAATCTCGTGCGGAGGCGCTCCTCGAGCGTGGCTATCTCCCGCGCGGGACGGTCGCTCGAAATGACGATCTGTTTGCTGGCCTGGTGGAGGGCGTCGAATGTATGGAAGAACTCCTCCTGCGTACCCTCTTTGCCGGCCAGGAACTGTATGTCGTCAATGAGGAGGACATCGATGTTCCGGTATTTGTTCCTGAACGCGAATGTAGTCCGGTCTCTGATGGAGAGTATGAGTTCGTTGGTGAAGGTCTCGGTGGACACGTAGACGACCTTCGCCCTGGGATCGTCCCTGAGCACATGGTGGCCTATTGCCTGCATGAGGTGGGTTTTGCCCAGCCCCACGCCCCCGTACACGAAGAGGGGGTTGTAGGCGCGGGCCGGCGCATCGCCGACGGCCAGTGCGGCAGCGTGCGCGAAGCGGTTGCTCGGCCCGACGACGAACGTATCGAAGGTGTACCTGGGGTTGAGAGGCGGCCTCGAGTACGTGTCATCGCGCTGGGTGTATGCTGGTTGCGACGGGCCCTCCGGCGCTGTGTCCGTTTCCTCACCGGCGGGGGGTATTACGAATCTCAGGTTGACTTCCTGGCCGGACATCTCCCTGAGGATCTTCTTCAGGATGGGGGTGTAACGGGACTCGACCCAGTTCCTCGCGAACTCGTTGGGAATACTGATGACCATTGTATCGCCGTACAGGGCGAGGGGTCTGGTGTTCTTTAGCCATTGCTGGAAGGTCGGCTTGACGAGGTCCATCTCCATTGCTTGGAGCGCCTTTTCCCACATTTCCCCCAGCTCTGTCTGCATCTTGGTCCCACCTTTCTGGATGGTGGCGGGCTGTGTGTCGGAAGGGTTTGCCACGCGTGGACCGGCGGGGCCGGATGTACGCAGGCGCAAACGCACGCTATTCACAGGCCATTCACAGAATTACCCACAGACTGTGGATAATGCTCAAGAATCGCCGGAACGAGCCGGCGATCTTGTCTACGCCACATGATAGCAAAAAGCTCATGGCTTGGCAATAACAGCACTACCTGCCGCCGGGTACGAAAAGGCCTGGTAAGGCAGGGGTTCCGCAAGTTAGGAGCCGTGGGGGAAGAAGATCGCAGATAGGAGTGGGTAAGCAGTCGAGTGACGATAGCTTGGCATTTTCGAAAATAATGGCGGACAAATAGCTCTATTGG
>JBLNBR010000045.1:0-3107 GCA_050260105.1 Ignavibacteriales bacterium
CCAATAGAGCTATTTGTCCGCCATTATTTTCGAAAATGCCAAGCTATCGTCACTCGACTGCTTACCCACTCCTATCTGCGATCTTCTTCCCCCACGGCTCCTAACTTGCGGAACCCCTGCCCGCGCGTGGCGGATTTCAGGCTTCGTAGACAGCGCGCCCTCCCACGACATTCAAGACGACCCTGGCCGACAGGATCCCCTCCGGTTCACACGAGAAAATGTCCTCCGAGAGCACAACGAAGTCCGCGACCTTCCCCGGTTCGATCGATCCCTGCCAGTCCTCGCTGTAGGAGGCGTAGGCGGGACCGCAGGTGTACGCGCGGACTGCCTGTTCCACCGGGACGCGCTGCTCCGGGTACCAGGGCAGGGACTCCGGCTCAGTCTCCCTCTTCCTGGTCACCGCAGCGTATATCCCTCTTAGCGGGTCTATCGTCTCCACGGGGGCGTCTGAGCCAAAAGCAAGCACGGTACCGGTTTCGCCGAGGGACTTATAGGCATACGCGTGCTTCGCCCTGGCGCCCCAGAGCCTGTCGGCGACATAGCGGTCGGATGTGGCGTGAACCGGCTGCACCGAGGCGACGGCGACCATCTGCGCGAAGCGGGCGAGATCGGCCGGGTGGATCATCTGCGCGTGCTCGATCCTGTGTCGCAGGCCCGCCCTATTCGACTGGCCGCGGTATCCGGCCAGGACGTCGAGGACCTTCCGGTTCGCCGCGTCCCCTATCGCGTGAATGGCGGTTGACATGCCCGAGCTTACCGCCCTGCCGACTATCCGGTCGAGTTCCTCCCGGGAGATGGAGGCTATGCCCCTTTCGGCGGTCCCCTCGTACGGCTCGAGCATGTCCGCGGTCTGCGAGTTCAGTGAGCCGTCGGTGAACAACTTCACACCGCCGATCCACAGGCGCCGTCCGCCGAAACCCGAGCGTATCCCGAGCCGCACGGCGTCCTCCAGGTTGTTGGCTGGTATGAACATGCAAGCCCTGAGAGTAAGCTCGTCCTCCATCTCGAGCAGCCGGAACGTCCCCAGGGAATCCGCTCCTTCCATGACGTGCGCCCCGGCAAGGCCGAACCCGTTTGCCATCCTCATCCCCGCCAGGAGTGAACGGCGCATTTGCTCGCTGGAAGGCTTCGGAATATGGCGTTCGATCATCGGCATGGCGTTCTCGCCGATTATCCCCGTGGGCTCTCGGGAGGGGTCCGAGTCTATACGCCCGCCCTCCGGTGCCCTCGTGTCCCTCGTGATCCCGCATATCTTCAGCGCGAGGCTGTTCACCCACATCGTGTGGCAGTCGAAACTGAGCAGGGCCACGGGATGGTCCCGGCACACGGAGTCGAGGTCGTACCTGCTCGGGAATACCGCGCCCTCCCACGCATTCTTGTTGAACCCGCCTCCGAGCACCCAGGTCCCCTCAGGGGCTACCTTCGCCGCTTCGCCGACCCTTCTCAGGGCTTCCTCCAGGGTTGTCACGCCCTCCAGCGCCACCCTGCTCAGCCCGAGGGAGAACATCATGAAGTGGGTATGCGAGTCGGTCAACCCGGGAATGACCGTCATCCCTTGCAGGTCCACTTCCCGCGTTCCAGGGGAGGCGCCCCTTCTGATCTCCGCGGTCGTTCCAGTGGCGGTTACGATGCCGTGCTCCTCAGCGATGGCCTCCACAACGGAGCCTCGCGCATCCATGGTGTGCACTCTTCCGTTGACGTATATGACAGCCGTGGCATTTCCCCCCGCTGAATGGCGTTTCCGGATAGATTCACCGCAGCCGCCCGCATGCCTTCACCGTTGCCCGGAGTTGACGGTAATGGTAAGATCTCTGTTGTATAGAATACTCTCCCGTAACTCATTGTCTGGGGGGACGCTGTTGCGACTTGCCCGCCTTTCTCCCCGGCTCGAAGGAAAGGTCCTAGGCAACACGATCCTGGCCGCAGACGGCAACGCCCTTCTGGTGGCGGGCACGACACTCACGCTCTCCTTTGTGAGACGGCTGCAAAGCAAGGGTTACCGGTTCGTTTACGTGGACGATGAGATCTCATCCGGCATCGAGCCGGACGAGGTCATAGACGCACAGACCAGGTCCAGGGCGTTTGAAGCCGTGCAGCGAAGCCTCAAGTGCATCGCGGAGAGGACCCCCATAGACTCCGGGAGAGTCTCACACGCCGTCAAGGACATCGTGCAGAGTATCAAGCGCCGCGCCGGCGTCACCCTCAGCATCGCCACGATACGCACCCTGGATGAATACACCTTCGTACACAGCCTGAACGTGTGCATCCTGGCGCTCATCATCGGATTGGAAATGGGGCTGTCCAGGATCCAACTCATGGAGCTCGGGGTCGGGGCGCTCCTCCACGATGTCGGAAAGGTGATCGTCCCCCTGAACGTCCTCAACAAGCCGGATGAGCTCACCACCGAGGAGATGGCGCTGGTCAAGCTGCACACAATTGAAGGCTTCCAGATACTCCGCGATCAGCCCGGGGTGAGTCTCCTCTCCGCACACGTGGCGCTCCAGCACCACGAGAGAATGGACGGGACCGGCTACCCCAGGGGGCTGAGGGCCGGCGAGATACACAGGTATGCCAGGATGGCTGCGGTCGCCGACGTGATGGACGCCCTCACCGGCCCGAGGCCATACAGGGCCGGGATGCTCCCCGACCAGGCGAGGAGATTCGTTGCGTCGCTCGCCAACACCCAGCTCGACGAGGAATCGGTGAACATCATCTTGAGGCGGGTGTGCGCTTTCCCGGCCGGAAGCGCCGTCCGTCTCAGCAGCGGCGAGATCGCCATGGTTTCACGCCAATCCGGCGCAGACCCGGCGCGACCGGTCGTCCGGATCCTTGCCGACCGCCGCGGCAGGCCCGTGAAGCCGTATGAGATCGAACTCGACCGTCATCCCGATAAGGGCATATCGGAACTCTTCGCCGATCTCCCACCGGTGATGGGGGTCAAACCCGCTGCGATGTAGCCTCGGTGACATCCCGCTTGTGGCTTTTGGACAACAAGAAAGACCCGGCCACGTGTCGTGCACGTGACCGGGTCTCAAGTTAGCTCCCGGCAGTGACCTACTCTCCCAGGGGCTCTCACCCCAAGTACCATCGGCGCTGGAGGGCTTAAC
>JBLNBR010000046.1:0-20922 GCA_050260105.1 Ignavibacteriales bacterium
GGGCGTCCCCGCCGGGTGGCGCAACCCGCGCGTAAGATGCGCGCTCCGGGCCCGGGGAGCAGTCTACTCAAAGCCTTCTGAAGGCAGGAGGGAGACAGAACTGCCCCTCCCCGGTTCTACCGGGATCGTCCCAGAGGGCACCCCAATTCGCAAACCAGATTCTGCTAATACAGAGCAGGATAGGGATCTCATACTCAAAGGATACAAGGGAGGGATGTGTGTGAAGATCAGGTGGCTCGGACATGCCTGCTTCCTGATTACCTCCTCGAAGGGAACCCGGATACTCACTGACCCGTTCGACGAGACCGTCGGATATGCGATCCCCACCGCGGAAGCCGACTATGTCACGGTGAGCCATGGTCACTTCGATCACAGCGGGACCAACCTTGTAAAGGGGCGCCCCAGGGTAATCCGGGACGTGGGGGCCCATCAGCTAGGTGACGTAGCGGCGCACGGGATACAGACGTTCCACGATGACGTCCAGGGTCAGAAGAGGGGGAAGAACACCGTTTTTGTGTTGGAGGTGGATGGGGTCCGGGTGTGCCATCTCGGTGATCTGGGCCACATACCAACGCAGGACCAGATCTCGGCCATCGGAAGGGTGGACGTGCTGCTCATCCCGGTGGGTGGCGCCTATACCATCGATTCGGCGGGCGCCGCGCGGGTCACTGAGTTGCTCGCTCCGAAGGTGGTCATCCCGATGCATTTCAAGACAGATGCTCTGTCGTTCCCGATTGAACCTGTGGATCCGTTCCTCAAGAAGGTCGGCGGAGGAACCAGAACCGGCGGCGCCACTCTGGAGATCACCGCGCAGGACCTCGTGGGCCCAAGGAAGGTATACGTCCTGGAATACGCCTGATCCACGGAAATCTTGCATTCTCGGGGGTCATGACTGTGGCAAAGTTCATATTTGTGACCGGTGGAGTCGTGTCTGGCCTGGGGAAGGGCATAACCGCCGCATCCCTGGGCCGTCTTCTGAAGAGCAGGGGTTTCAACGTCACCGCGCTCAAATTCGACCCGTACGTCAATGTGGACGCGGGGACGATGAGCCCCCTCCAGCACGGCGAGGTGTTCGTGACTGAAGACGGGGCCGAGACCGATCTGGACCTCGGCCACTACGAACGCTTCATCGACGTCAACCTGTCCAAGAGCAACAACGTTACCACCGGGAAGATCTACAATTCCGTTATAACCAAGGAACGCAAGGGAGAATTCCTGGGGGGCACGGTCCAGGTCATCCCGCACATTACTAACGAAATAAAGGAAAGAATCCTGCGAGTCGCCCGCGAGAGCCTGGCCGACATCGTGATCTGCGAGATCGGCGGTACTGTGGGCGACATCGAGAGCCTCCCGTTCCTCGAAGCGATACGCCAGTTCAAGAGCGATGTGGGCCGCGAGGATACCATGTACGTTCACGTCACCATCATCCCCTACCTGAACGCCTCCGGCGAACAGAAATCGAAGCCCACCCAGCACAGCGTCAGGGAGCTCCGCGGCATAGGAATCCAACCCGACGCCATCGTCTGCAGGTCCGAACACCCCCTAACGCGTGAAATGAAGGACAAGATTGCCCTGTTTTGTGACATCACAAAGGACGCCGTCATAGAGAACAGGGACGCCTCGTCGATATACGAGGTGCCGATTCTCCTGGAGGAACAGGGCCTGGGGACGATCGCCCTCAGGAAGCTCGGCCTCACCGACCGCGGCCAGGACATGATCGAGTGGCGGAAGATGGTGGAGAAGGTCAGGAATCCCAAGAAACGCGTACGTATAGCCCTCGTTGGGAAATACGTCGCGCTGCATGACGCGTACCTCAGCGTGGCCGAGGCCCTCGCCCACGCGGGCATAGCCAATGACTGCCGTGTCGAGATAGACTGGGTGTTCTCCGAAGACCTGGAGCGCGAAGACTCGTCCAAGTATCTTGCGGATGCTGACGGCATACTAATCCCCGGCGCCTTCGGTTACCGGGGCATCGAGGGCAAGTGCAACGCCGCGAGGTATGCCAGGCGCAACAACGTCCCATTCCTGGGGATCTGCATGGGGATGCAGTGCGCCATAATCGATTTCGCCCGTGAGGTTCTCAGCCTGAAGGGGGCCAACAGTACTGAATTCGAATCCGATACCGAACACCCCGTAATTGACCTCATGCCGGAGCAGAAGGACGTCGAGAACATGGGCGGGACCATGCGCCTCGGCGCCTATCCGTGCAAGGTGAGCCCCGGCACGAAGGCCTACGCCGCGTACGGCGCCGATATGATCTACGAGAGGCACAGGCACCGTTTCGAGGTGAACAACGCCTACCGTGGAAGGTTGGAGGCCGCGGGGATGAAGCCCGTGGGGGTGTGGCCCCAGGGGGATCTCATAGAGATGGTAGAACTCGAAGGCCATCCGTGGTTCATCGGGACTCAGTTCCACCCGGAGCTCAAATCGAGGCCGACCAGGTCGCATCCGCTCTTCAGGGACTTCGTACGAGCCTCACTCGATCTCAGGGCAGCCAGGGAACAGGCCTAGACAACAGGGCTTGGAGGTTCGAGAAGATCGAAAGGAAATGAAGGGCTGATGAGAAACCGCAAGAGGTTGATCGCCGCCGCGATCATTGGGGCCGCGATCCTCCCTATCGCGATTGTGGCGTTCAGGGTCGGGTCCTCGAAGGATTCCGGCGGCGCCGGGAGACTCTCCGCCGGGGATGTGATCGGTCTCATCTACATAGAGGGCGGCATTGCCGGCGGCAGGAGTCCGTCTGGATTGACAGGGACATCGCGCGGGTCTGATTACATACTCGAACAGATAAGGGACGCCGGAGACGACCCCAGGGTCAAGGCGGTGGTGATCCGCCTCAACACTCCCGGGGGCACCGCGGCCGCGTCGCAGGAAATTGCGAGGGAGATCGCGCGCCTGCGCAGGTCGGGCAAGAAGGTCGTGGCTTCGATGGGCGATGTCTGTGCTTCCGGCGGTTACTGGGTGGCCGCCTCGGCCGATCTGATCATCGCGAACCCGGCGACGATGACAGGAAGCATTGGCGTGATAATGGAAGTGGCGCAGATAGAACAGCTCATGAACAAGATAGGCGTCGAAATCGAGGTAATCAAGAGCGGCCCGCTCAAGGACATCGGCTCCTCCACCAGGAAACTCGGTGAGGAGGAGCGATCACTCCTCCAGGAGATGGTGGACGACATCCACGCGCAATTCGTCGAGCAGGTAGCGCAGGGCCGCGGGATTGAGCCGGGAAGGGTGCGCGACATTGCGGACGGGCGCGTGTTCACGGGCAGGCAGGCGAAGGACCTCGGCCTGGTTGACGACTTCGGCAATCTCGAAGACGCCATCAACGCGGCCGCGAGGCTTGCGGGGCTGAGAGAAGGCTGGAGTATCAGGGATTACGGCAGGCAGACGTTGTTTGAGCGTTTCAGGGATCTCATTGAGGGTGGAATCAGCCTTGACGGGATTCTCGGGATCCCGGCCGGATTGCCGGTGGGCCCGGGCCGGCTGGCCACCGTGAACCTTGTGAGGTTCAAGTAGAGGAGGGGCTGTGATGAGCAGCGCGGAAACGGCGCCGGAGGAGATTACCGCAACCCCTGCGCCGCCCGGTTTTCTAGATGCCGTATACGGTGTCATCTTCCTGCCCGCAGTGACGTTCCGCACACTGGCCCAGCACCGGCCGGCGGTCTGGCGATCCCTTCTCATGATCACCCTCACGTGTCTCATTCAGAGCACGATCAGTATCCTGCGGTCCGCCGGAACTGGGAAGCTTGCCTCTCACACCGGCCTCACGGTGGTGATAGGGCTCACGGGTGTCGCGGTAGGCATTGCCGCGGGCTTCTTCGGGGCGGCGGCCCTACACCTGTTCGCCGAATTGTTCGGGGGAAGGGGATCCGCCGTCATGTTGTTTTCACTAGTGGGAATGTGCCAGGTTCCGTTGCTCCTGACCGGCGTGGCCGCTCTGATTCCCCAGGGCCTGATCGGCGACCTGGCGACGTTCGGGTTGGGACTGTGGGCGACCGCCCTATTGATCATCGCTGTCAGGGAATCCGAGGGATTGAGTACAGGACGCGCAATCGCGGCCTACTTCACGCCGGTAGTCGTGTTCGTCGTTGCCGCATTGCTCTTCGTCTTCACCCTGGGCTACGTCGCCTTCAGATTCTTAGGTAATCTACCCGGTTTCGATTCGTTCATGCCCACTTGACCCGCATGTTCTTGTAGAGGTGATGGTTCGTTGAAGCCTGTGAGGATAACCGATACCACCCTGAGGGACGCGCACCAGTCCCTCCTGGCGACCAGGATGAAGACGGCGGACATGCTCCCCATCGCGGAGAAGATGGACGCCGTGGGCTTCCACTCCCTTGAGGTCTGGGGAGGCGCCACATACGACACATGCATGAGATTCCTCAACGAGGACCCCTGGGAGCGCCTGAGGGCGATACGGGCCGCGTTCAAGAAAACCAAGCTGCAGATGCTCCTGCGAGGCCAGAATCTCGTCGGGTACAAGCACTACGCCGACGACGTGGTCGAAGAGTTCGTGAAGAGGGCCGTCGCCAACGGGATCGACATAATGAGGATATTCGACGCCCTCAACGACGTGCGGAACCTCGAGAAGGCGATGGAGGTATCGAAGCGCGAGGGCGCGCACGTGCAAGCCACGGTCTGCTACACGATTTCACCTGTACATAATGTAGAGCATTACGTGGAAAGGGCGAAAGTGCTGGTCGGGATGGGCGCTGACTCCATCTGCATCAAAGATATGGCGGGCATCCTCTACCCTACGGACGCCTATGAGATAGTGAAGCGCATCAGGGAAGAGCTGGGCGTGCCCGTGCAGCTTCACTGCCACTACACGAGCGGAATGGCCTCCATGAGCTACCTCAAGGCGATAGAGGCCGGGTGCGACGTGATCGACTGCGCCATCTCCTCGATGGCCCTCAGCACTTCACAGCCGCCGGTCGAGACGATGGTCGCCGCCCTGGGGGGCACCACGTACGATACAGGCCTCAACCTCGAATTGCTCTCGGACATCGCGGACTACTTCCGCGGCGTGCGGAAGAACTACGCCGAATTCGATCTCGCCTCCCCCACAGTGGATACCAACGTGCTGAGGTACCAGATTCCCGGCGGCATGATATCCAACTTCATATCGCAGCTCGGCCAGCAGGACGCGCTCGACCGTCTCCGCGACGTGCTCGAAGAGGTGCCGCGGGTGCGCAGGGACCTGGGTTACCCACCGCTCGTCACGCCGTCGAGCCAGATAGTCGGCACGCAGGCTGTCTTCAACATTCTCGCCGGCGAACGGTACAAGATGGTGACCAATGAGGTCAAGGCGTACATGAGGGGACTCTACGGCAACCCACCGGCCCCCGTGGACGAGGCCGTGAGGAAGAAGATCATCGGCGACGAGCAGCCTGTCACGGGCAGGCCCGCCGACCACATCGAACCCGCCCTGGAACAGGCGAAAAAGGAGTCCGCAGCGTACGCGGAGAGCATGGAGGACGTCCTGTTGTACGCCCTGTTCCCGCAGGTAGCGCTGAAGTTCTTGCAGGAACGCCTGGCGGGCCGGACGGGGGTCGACTACAACATATTGGAGGGCGCCAGGGCGAACCACGGAAAGGGGTATTACCCGGCGTAGGGATGGAACTATTGGGCGAGTATGCTCGTCGAAAGAGCGGAAGCCAGGGCAGGACTATCCTGGGACGACTACCATCCGGACATGGAGGATTTTTCAAGGACCCGGCGAATATAGGGTGGAGGTTTCCGCACAAAACGGGAGTACGCACCGAATATATGTGAGTGAACGACCCGGCGCCGCCCGGTCCGCCATTGCGGCGGAATCGGCGGGGTGCCAGGCTGTTGTTGACTATATAAGGTTGGTCTGGTACAATGTAGCATACTGGTAGGTTCTGGGGACCTGCCCAATTTTGTTAGTCTTGAGTTCCAGCAAGTCCCTGCGCCAGTTAAATGGACCTGAGCAGGAAAAATGCGTTACGCGATCGAATTGATTGCTATTGAGTTCCGAACTTCCACAGATGCCGGTAGCAGGTAAAGGTGGAAATCGGTTGGAGGTTTGCAGGTTTGAAGGGGGGGATTTGACAACCGAGGAGGAACCTCAGAGAAGCAGATTCGTGTAGACCACACTTTTGTGAAGGGGAGGAAGAACGGACAATGATGAAACTCAGGAAGACACTCGTGACCTTGCTCGTACTGTCCATGGTCCTTGCAGGGTTCACGGGCGTCGCGGGCGCCGAATTCAGCGAT
This sequence comes from Ignavibacteriales bacterium, assembly GCA_050260105.1. Classification (GTDB taxonomy): domain Bacteria; phylum Bacillota; class Sulfobacillia; order JABLXB01; family JABLXB01; genus SM1-B181. The sequence continues at coordinate 6,241 of JBLNBR010000046.1, forward strand.
ACGGCCAATCACCCCGCGAGAGCCAAGATCGCGAAGCTCGCGGCTCTTGGTGTACTGGCCGGGTATCCTGATGGGACGTTCAAGCCGGACAACAACATCACTCGCGCTGAGTTCGCGAAGATCGCCTGCGTTCTGGCCGGTCTATCGAGCAGCGGCGACATCCTGAAAGACAGCCCGTCGAGGTTCTCGGATGTCCCGGCTGGCCAGTGGTACACCGGCTGGGTGAACCTGGCGGTGTCGCAGGGTTACATGAAGGGCTATCCGGATGGGACCTTCAAGCCCAGCGCGAACATTAGCAACGCCGAGGTACTGACCGTTCTCTGCAGACTGCTCGGTTACAACGACAACCTGCCCGGCGAATGGCCGACCGAGTATCTTGTGAAGGCCGCTGATGAGGATATCAGCGACGGTGTGAAATTTGACGCCGGCGCTCCAGCAACCAGGGGCAATGTTGCGCAGTTCGCGGAGCAGTCGCTCGACGTGACCCTCGTCGAATGGAGCAAGGAAAACGAGAAATTCGAAGATGTCACCGATGACGACGAAGACACCCTCATGGACACAAGCTTCGAGGGCAAGGTCTACAAGAACGCGCTCTGCCATGAGTGGAAGATCGACGGCAATAAGATGAAGATCGACGTGTACGGTAGGTCCGAGGATGCCGATGGAGATGCTACGGGTGGGTTCGATGAGGGATCTGCGGACTCGGGCACCTATGAGGTCTCCGAATCAGCCGTCCTCAATGGTGTCGCACACTACTCGGGCTTGAAGAACAAGATTATTGACTTCATCCTGAACGAGGATGACGAGATAATCTACGCTGAAGTGAAGAACTACGGCGTAATAAGCGACAGCGAAGCCGAGAGGATCAGCGATAAGAAGTTGGACATCGATGACAAGACCTATACTGTCAACGCGAAGGCATATGTGAACATTGGGGATGACTTCGACCTCTACACGGTCGTTGATGATGTGGTCGACAACGACGGCGCTGAAGACGACGCGGTTTGGGAGGGCTTCCAGAAGATAACCGCTCTCCTGAACGATGATGGCGAAGTCGCGTACGTGTTTGCGAGCTCCGACGATGACGATCCGGCCATCGTGGAGTCCGTCAGCTCGACGACCAAGAAGATCACCTACAAGGAAGACTGCGGCGGAGACATGACTTCCGAGATCGCGGATTTCAATGGCGATGTGAAGGATTCCGACACAACGTACATCGTATTCCGCGATGGCAAGGAAGTCAGCGTCACTGATTTGAAAGAGAACGATCTGCTCTGGGTGGCCGTAGGCGAGGATGCAGCCAACGGGTACGACTACAAGCTCGTGGCCGTAAGCTCGAAGGTTTCTGGCACGCTCGAGTCGCACAATGTCGACCTCGACAGCTTCGATGTTGATGAGGAGAGCTACGATGGCTGGGGTGACATCCTGCTGTCCACGGACGGCGGTGAGGAATTCGCCGAACTCGACAGCGAGGCCGATCTCGAGGATGCTCTTGGTGAGGACATCGAAGGCTTGCTGGACGGCAACGGGTACATCAGGGCGCTTGTCTCGGGAGTAGGCGAGACTACCACGAAGATGTACGGTGTTGTCTCCGAAGTCTTCGGGTCGACCAGCAGCAAGGGATACGGCACCGATGCTATCGAGATCTTCACGACGGACGGCAAGGTCGTCAAGTATGACGTCGACTCCGATTCGGATGACCTCGCTGATGCGCTAATGATTGACGACGAAGGGGACCCCCTCGATGGGGAGTTGTACTTCGACGTTGGTGGTACCGAGGGCGCGTATGATGCTGGTACTGACGTGCTCGTGGAAAGCCATCCGCTCGTCAAGTTCAGCCTCCAGTCGAATGGTGCCATAGACACGTTCGAACTGAAGACTGACACCACCACAATCGCCGCTGCCGACGATCTGGATGACGAGCTGAAGACCGTCGAGACGGGAGCAGGGGAACTGGGCTACGGTGATGCCAAGATCTTCAACCTGATGGAAAGCGATGACGCGGACGATTGGGAGATGGTCAGCATCTCCGAGTTCGAAGACTATGCCGATGGCCACGACCTTGATTTGGTGTGGTTCGTTGAGTCTGATGGGGAGATCACCTACGCGGTAGTGGACAATGCAGACATCACCACCGATGTTGAGTATGCCATGGTGATGGGGAAGGGCTACGACGCGAATGGTCCGTACCTGAAGATCGATGAGAAGGGGACCACGAAGAAGATCACGGTCGAAGACGACGACGGTGATGACTGGGGCACTGTTGCGAAGAAGAACGTGATCAAGTACAGCCTGACCGGCGGCGAGATACAGGAAGACTTCGAGATCCAGACGGGCGTGACTGACGACGTATACGATGTCAAGACCTCTGGAACGAAGAGGATCGTGTTTGCGGACAACGACACTACGTGGTTCTTCGTGGACGAGGATACGCTTATCTATGACGTGACTGGAGACGATCCCGAGTGGATCGAGCTGTCAGACATAGATGAGGGTATGGAAGTCGAGTACTCCGCGACAGGCCAGTACATTGACTGGATCGTGGTCACGGACGACTAATCCAGCAGAGTAGGTCGAATGGGGTGCGCCATCCGGCGCGCCCCATTCTTCTTATTCACTCCGATGGGCACTCTCTGAAGATGAGGGACAGCGGTCGGTGTGAGGAAGAGCACTCGTGCTTATCTGCCAGCGTCGGATGTGGGAGTGATTCGGGAGGCTGTATAGCTCATCCTGGAGAGATGCAGGTGTGACTGGGGGAAGAGCTTTGAAGAGGGCAGTTGCAGGTACGCTGGCTGTTTGTATCATCGTGAGCTTGGGTCTAGCCGCTGTCTTTCCGTGCGCTGCTGAAGTCTCCGATATGATCCCGCCCCTACGTGGAATTGTGGTCTCCAATTCCCACTGGTCACAGGTGTACGTGGAAGCACTGAGTGCAAGAGGGTGTCTGGACGGAATACCTGGGCTGCTGGACATGGATGCTCGCATTAGCCGAGCCGTTTTCACCCATTTGCTTCTCAGAACCCTGGGGTTGGAGTCGTCATCAAACGAGGCGAGCCGCCTGAGTCCAGTGTTTGGCGACGTTGAACCGGGATACTGGGCAGCATCTGCAGCTGGGATCGCATATGAGAAAGGCTGGGTGAGGGGCTACGGTATGGGAACGTTCCGCCCAGAATCTTCACTCACGCGGGCTGAAGCTGCGGTCATCCTGTACAGAGCGCTTAGGCCAGCGGTAGGTGGGTCGGTGGATCTAACCGCGTGGGGTGAATCGGTGCCTGAATGGGCCACTGAGGGAGTGTCTGCCGCTCTTGCTCACGGGTGGCTAGAGGGAGACACCGATGGCGGCCTTCGTCTAGATTCTCCTGTGAAGGTGTCGGAGGCTTGTGCAATGATCTGGAGGGCGCTGGAAATAACGGGTGGCCAGTACGACATCAGCGGGACCGTATCTGGCGTCGGGCCGGAAAGAGGCTCGGTCACAATTGATGAGCTCAACGGGGAGACAGTGACGGTCGTGCTGAACGGCGCTGTCACGTTCAGAAACGGCGTGAGATGTCAACCTGGAGAAATCCGGCCCTTGGACGAAGTGTTTATCATCTCGGGACGAGACGGTCAGCCGGTGTTCGCCGAGGTGAGGTACATCGATGACGCCGGGTTCGTTGAGGAAGTCGACCCCTCCAATCGACTGATATCGTATGTGGATAGGTCTGGAGTGATCCGACGGGCTGCGGTCAGCGCAAGAACCGACGTGCGTGTGTTGGGGAACAAAGCCCGTCTTTCCGCCGTCTCTAAAGGGGATCGAGTCTACGTCGTGTTTGATTCAGTGAACGGCAGCGTGAGAATCCTTGATGTGGCGAGCATGAACGTGAGCGGGAGAATCGTCTCGGTGTCTCCTGATCTATCCGCGGTGACGGCCCGCGTGGCGAATGCGGGCACCCGCACTCTGAGGATCGGAACGGACACCGTAGTATATGTGAATAACGCCCTGTCTAACGCTGGTGCGGTAAGTGAGAAGGATGTGTTTCAGGCTAGTCTAGGGGATGACGGGGTCCTTCGCTTTCTTCAGGTGTTCCCAGTCGGGAATTGACGGCGGCTTGCACTGTCTGGAGGAGCATCAAAGGGGAATCGGACGATTGAGGCGGGTAGGGCTGTTTGTCATTGCATTTGTGCTTGCGTGGGTGTCGATTGACCCTTACGTCGGCGTTCCTCTGTGTGGCCCTACTAGACCTGTCCCGCATAGGGCGTCTGCAGCGTCTCCGCCCATAGAGGAATTCGAGCCTGCATATGGGGTTGGAGAAAGGCAGTGGCTGGACCCGCTTGGCGTGTTCACCCCCAGTGTCGTGGAACAGGGTCTCCTGTCGGTGGGAGCACGCGACTTCCCTCCTGAGAATCGGCCGGACGGTAACGGGATCGTTATCGCAATAATCGGGTCCGGTGTGGATCCTGGCCATCGGGACCTGCAGGATCTGCCAGGCGCTGCTACACGGAAAATCGTCGACTGGGCGGACTTTTCGGACGAAGGGCTCGTGGAGACCGAGTTGGCCCTGGCGTCGGGAGGATGGACCGAGACCAGGTACGGTAGGCTCAGGACCGGGGGACTGCGGAGCGCTGGCGGGGGGTTCAGGGTAGGGGTACTTAGAGAGGAGTCTCTGGACCCTGCTGGCGCCATAGCACAGGACTTGAACGGGAATGGTTCTACCACCGATGTGTTTCCCGTGTTGGCTGTGGACCAGTCACGCAATGGGATTTACAGCCGCGTCTATGTTGACACCAATCAGAACAGGGACTTCACGGATGAAGTGCCCCTTGGCCTGTTTTCTCAGGGCGGGGCGTTTTCGCGTTTTCGAGATAGGACAGGCACAGTCAGCGCGGAAGCCGTACACTTCGTCGTCGGCGACATCGCGCAAGACGGTTCGCGCGTCAGGTTGGGGTTTGACTCACACGGCACGGGGACGTTCCTCGCTGGAGTCATTGCGGGTGGCGGGGGCGCGGGAGGCATGGACGGAGTCGCGCCGGGCGCGTCCATCATGTCATTGAAGGTGCTGGACTCAACGGGGCAGGGGTCCTGGGAATCGTTGAGCCGGGCCATCATCCACGCTTCCCGGAACGGGGCCAGGGTTCTGTTGGTGGATACTGGCGCCACGCGCCTAACGATTGAGCAAATTCAGTCCCTCCGTGAATTGACCGTCGACGTCGTGAGCCGCTACGGAGTGGTTGTGCTGTACGCGGCGGGGGATGGTGGGCCGGGACTGGAGACGAGCAAGTCTGCCGGTGACAGCATCTCTTCCCTCACGGTAGGGGGGGTGACCGGGGGTTCCCGGGCCCCGGCGGTATGGTGCCGGAGCGCCGTAGGTCCCACACCTGCGGGGGGATGGGCCCCGGATATACTGGCGCCTGTGAACGCGGCGTCCACAGTCCCGAGCTGGTTCTCGCGTTCCGGTTACGCCTTGGGCCGGGGTACCACGGTTTCCGCCGCATACGCTGCAGGTTGTGCGGCCCTGGTTCTGGATGCTTGCCGGAGGAACGGCGTGAGCCGGGATGCCAGCCAGGATGCGGGGGCTGTCTTAGAGGCGCTCATCCAGTCGGGAACCCCTGTAGGCGGGGCTCAGCTGGTCGAGCAAGGAGGGGGAATCGTCAACGCCGGCAGGGCATTCCGCCTGCTACAGATGGGTATCAGAGCGCCGATGACGGTCATATCCGAGGAACCCGGAGGGCATCGCGAGGGCGGCGTTCTGGCCAGGGATTTCTCTCCTGGGGCAGTGCGGTTCTATGTTGACAACTTTTCCGGCCGAGACGCATCCGTCGGCTTCGCCAGCGATGTGGAATGGGTAACGCCTGGACAGGAGCGCCTGCTCATGCCTCCGGTGGGTGAACGGAGCTTTCTATTCGAATACGGTGACACACCTGCCGGCTTGAGCTCTGGGGTAGTATACGGGCTTGATGAAAAGAGCAGCCAGGTGGCTTTCAGGACGAGACACGTGCTGGTACGCCCGCGATCGTTGTCCCTCGGTGAGGTTACGCGACTGGAGTCCGGTGATTCCCTGCAACCTGGGGAATGGCGGCGGCATTTCATCCTGGTCTCCTCCGGTACGACTTTGATTGTAGTCACCGCCCGGAACAGTGGAACGGAGGAGGCATCCGTACAGGTCATCGGGCCGAAAGGGGTCCGGACATTTCAGGCTCAGGTCGCGCCCGGAGCGGATTGGACGAGAAGGATCGTACAGCCGGAAGCGGGAGTCTGGGAGATAGTCCTGTTCAAGGATGGAGGAGACTCAGCCGCACGTGTGGAGCTGGCGACGCGCGCGGAGGGATTCTCAATCACTCCGTGGCTGCGCACTGTCAACAGCGGCAAGACACCGGAGGGGAAAGCGAGGCTCACGTTCGGTTTGGCTGCCACCCCGGGGGACATCACCGTACGGCTGGTCCCTTCGAAGCTTAGGGACTCAGATGGTCGCAGGGTTGCAGGTCTGGCGCACGACGTGGTGACGATCCCGGCGGGTCAAGCGCTCCACAGGTCACTCACCGTGACTGACGGTATCGTCAGGCTCTACATCAGCGCTTCCCATCCTTCGGAGAGCGACGCAGTCATCACACTGTACCTTCACAGGTACGACCCGCAGGCCGGGTGGAAAGAGGTTGCGTCGTCGGTCGACCAGGGATCTCCCGCGGGCACGATCGACCTCGCGGATCCGCTCCCCGGGTCCTACATGGTCTACGTCGAATCCGCGCAGGATTCCGGAGACGTACAATGTGAGCTCTTCCTCGGACTGTTCGAAAGAAACGCGGCCCTTGTCCCTGAGAGCAATACTCCCGTATACCTGGGCAAAGGCAAGGTAATGCCGGTTTCTCTGCTTGTCGAGTCGCTTTCTGCTCTAGAGGATGATGAGGTACATATCCAGGTAGTGGACGACCGGACCGGGCGCCTTGTGACCTGCCTGCCACTCTCGCTGGCCGGTTACGGGACGGATGAGTTGGGTGATTTGTCGGTGGGCATAGGCGGGCCAGCCCCCGGCGGGAAGCGCTACGTGACAATGTCGATTGGGCCAGACCTGCGTGACTCACTAGCCTACCTGAGCCTCGTGGTTGATGGCAAGACCTATTCCTTTGAGGATGGCCGCGTGACACTCCCGCTGAAGGCGCCGGGTGAAGTGCAGGTGACCCTGCTGCGCAGGGGCAAACCGGTTATGTCAAAGACGCTGGTCATAGAGGATCTCCCCTGGAATCCAGCGAACACTCCAGAGCCGGGCACTGATCCCGAGAAGGAGGTCCTCAGGCGCAGCCTAATGAGACGGCTGGGGTTCTAACGCCTGGGACCTTATCGCAGGCAGGAGTGGAGATCGCTTGACCAAACGGAAACCGGCTGCCGCGCTTGCGAGGTTGGCTCTCGCGGCGTTTTGCGTGTTAATCTTCGTTGCCCCCTACTTCCAGGGCCTCTACTTCGAGAAGCAGCGGTTTGTCGCTGAGATCGTGGTCTTCGTATTGGCCTTCCTGTGGCTGGCATCGTCGTCCTCCCGGCGGTCCCCAGCCGGCCTGCCGGTTTCGGTTCTGCCCCGCGGTGTTCTCGGGCTAGGCGCTATGGCGGTTCCGGTGGCCTACCTGCTAGCTACACCCTTTGCAGCCTCTCCGAGGAGTGCGATTGGCGAGACGCTAACGGCGGCGATGACCCTGGCGGTCATGTGGGTGGTTTCGGAAGCTTGTATGGAAGAGGGTGACCTGGACCTCCCGCTGAAGGCGATTGGAGCGTCAGGGGTGATCATCGCCCTCATCGGCATGGGTACAGCAACTAAGCTTCTGTCATATCCCTCCGCGTGGGAGGCGGGAAGGCTGTATTCGACGCTCCAGTACCCCAACACCGCAGCCTCGGCCCTTATGGCGGCTCTCTTCTGCTGCGGCGCGCAATGGGCAAAGGCTGCCGGCCGAGCCGGGTCCGGAATCAGGGCCGGAGTCCGGGCAATCCCATTGCCTGCGTGGCTGGAGACAGCCTTGTGGGGTTGCGCTGGAGCATTGACTACGGCGGGTTTCATCCTCACCCTATCACGTGGCGCCCTGGTCGTTCTTCCCTTTGCCGCGGTGCTGTTCATTGTGGGCTCGCCGTGGCGGGTTAAACCGGCGGCCATCTGCTACCTGGCCGTGAGCCTACTGTCGGGGATTCCCGCAGCCGGCAGATTCACCGCCGCGCTGAATCCTCTGGACGTGAAGCGAGCCTGGACATGGATTTGTGGGGCATCGGTAGGCGCTGCGCTGATTCTCCTGGCAGGCGTTGCAGGCGTTGCGCTTGTCAGGATGCTTCGCGCCAAGTCGCCGTCTCCGGAGGATATCCTCGCCCGTGGGGGTAGCCCTGAGGGCGGTTCTTTGAGAGGTCAAGCGCCTTCCCCCGCATCGGCGCGCGAGCCCCGGGTGTCGCGCGCCATGGTGGGTGTCATCGTCGTCGTGGGGTTGATAATAGTCGTACTGGGCGGCGCTGTGTTGCTGACGAGGTACTCCTCGTCGGGTCCCATGGCGAGGTTGAGGGCGATGGCCCTATCGGAAAGCAGTCTGCAGGAGCGGATCATCTGGCCCCTGGATGCTGTCCGGATCGCCCTGCGCCGTCCGCTGACAGGGTTCGGAGGCGGCGGCTGGGCCATGGTCTACTCCAAGTATCGCCAGTACCCGTACTACACCAAGCTCGTGCACAATCACTTCGCACAGGTGCTGGTGGACACGGGGTTAATAGGCTTTGCGGTCTTCCTGCTCTTTTGCTTCGGCCTGGCGAAGTCCGCGTGGGATGTCGTCCACGACCCGGAGACCGGCGAGGGACTGAAGACGACTGTATGGGGCGCGGCTACATCGGCGGTCGCCCTGCTCGCGCACGGCGCCATAGACTTCAACTTGAGCCTCCCCGCGGTGGCTGTCTTCCTGTGGGCCCTGGCGGGAGTGGTTCATGGCGGCTCACGCGGTGCAGCGAGCTGGCGGGCCACGGTGCGGGTTGACTCTGCCTTCACTGGCGCGATCGGCCGCAAGGTGCCGGCGGGTATCTTCGCTGTGTGCGCGGCGCTCACAGTGTGCCTTGCGCTTTCAGGATGGTTCGCAGCGAGGGGTAACGCGGCCTGGAGGGAACAGAGGTATGACGACGCCGTTAGTCTGATGCAGCGCGCAGCGGCCCTGGATCCGTTCAGCTCGGCCGTTAGGGCAGGTCTCGGACAGTATTGCAGATTGCTCGCTGAGGCGAGGCGTGACAAGGACCTGATGCAGAGGGCGGTGAACAGCTTCACATCAGCCGTACAGCTGAGCCCATATGATTCCGTGATGAGGCTCGACTACGCTGCCCTGTTGTCCAGGGTAGGGCAGATGGGGCCGGCGATAAGAAACGCCCAGTCTGCCGTGGACAACAATCCATTCCTATCGCTTGGGTACGAGGTGCTGACAGGCCTGTACGTGGAGAACGGGAAGCGCCTTGCCCTTGCGGGCAAGGTTGAGGAGGCGCGGGCGTCCTTTGCCGCCGGACTGGCCGTCAAGGACACCCTCGACAAGAAGAATGCCGGCATACCACAGCAATACAGGCGGTTCGTAACGGCTGACAGGGCACTCAAAGTCACTCCGATGATGCTCGTCTACCGCGCGCAGGCCAGGTTTTTCCTCGGCGAGCGGGAGGCGGTGGCGCAGGAACTGAAGCCGGTCCTCGCCGCCGGTGCGGGGAAGGACGCTAATACGAAGGCGGCGTATGCCAACGCCGTATTATGGGACGGCCTGGCCATCGGCGCTACGGGCGATCACGCGACGGCCGGCAAGAGGATGAAGGAAGCGATCGACATGGCGCCGGAGATCCAGCCTGAAGCCCCGAGAGCCAGGGACGTCTCCGAGAAGCTCGGGCTGGGCTACAAGCTGTAGCCGGCCGTTGGACGTGCATTACAGTTCACGATGGACACACCGGAGACGCGCGCAGGACTATACAAGCGTTGCACCTTAGTAGGATGGAGGGGTCCAGATGGAGGCCATGATCAGGCTCAGGGTAGGCGAACACGACGCCCACTACGGCGGGGGACTGGTGGCGGGCGCGAAGATCATGGAGTTCTTCGGTGACGTCGCGACAGAACTGTGTATCCGTTATGACGGCGATGAGGGCCTATTCGCCGCATATGACATGGTCGAATTCAAGGCCCCGACGTATGCGGGCGACTTCCTCGAGATAAAGGGGCGGATCACGAAAACGGGCAACACGTCCCGCAGGATGGAATTCGAAGCGTGGCGGGTCATCTCGTCTCTCCACGACCCGGAGAACCCGTCCGCCGCCGAGGTATTGAAGGAGCCGGTCCTTGTGGCGAGGGCCAGCGGGACCTGCGTCGTTCCTAAGGCCCAGCAGAGGATCCGCCACGATACCGAAATGCAGTGAATCCAGCGCCGCGAGAGGAATTTGCCCCTTTCCAGCGAAACTATCAGCGGGAAGGGGGCGCCCAATGCTAACTCGCAGGCAGACAGGGATGGCGCTTAGGTGTTCCGCGTGTGGCAGCACCAGCGTTTTTCCAGTTTCCCTCTTCGTTCTCGGCTCCGGGCGGCGCGAGTTCCGGTGCTCCTGCGGCCAGCACATCCTGACGATCAGCCGTAAGGGCGCCGACGTGTGGACCCAGCTCGCGTGCTTCTTGTGCGACGGCGTACACCTGTTTAAGTTCGCGGACAGGAGCTTCTGGTCACGTGAAATCAAGTCGATCCTGTGCCCCGACACAGGGGCCGAGATCGGCTACATAGGCCCTCTCTGGAGCCTCCTCAGGGTCACCGACGTGCGGCACGAGATCCTCCCCAAGATGGCCTCCCTGTTCAACGATTCCGCCGTGGGCCTCAAGGTGTTGAATCGACTGCTGGAACTGGAGGATCAGGGAAGGCTGCGATGCTCGAAATGCAATAGCCCCCTGGAGATCGAGGCATATTCTGAGGGTGTGGAAGTGTACTGCGACGCCTGCGGAACGACGCTGTCCGTGCCCGTGGGCCACCGGGCCACGGAGGAGACCGGATCGGCGCCGGACGTTCCGGATGTCCCGGGCGTTCTGTCGCTGTCATCCCTTGACGACCTGCGACGCTCGATGAGGGCGGGCCAGGACGGAGGAGTGGGCCCGGGTGGGGAAGTAGACGAACGGCGGAAGAAGGCCAAACGGGTTGGATCGAGGACCAGGAACAGGGTGAAGGAGTAAGAGACAAGGAGTAAGAGACCATGAAGATATTCATCGATACAGCCAACATCGACGAGATTCGTGAAGCGGCTTCGTGGGGAGTGGTGGCGGGGGTAACCACCAATCCGTCGCTGGTCGCCAGGGAGAAAACGGCCGACATGAAAGAGGTCGTCAGGAAGATCGCGGGGATCGTTCCGGGACCGATCAGCGCTGAAGTCTTGAGCCTTGACGTTGAGGGTATGGTCAGGGAGGCGCGTGAGCTCTCGAAGGTGGCCCCGAACGTGGTTGTGAAGATCCCGATGGGCGCGGAGGGATTGAAGGCGGTCTACAGGCTCACTTCCGAGGGCATCAAGACGAACGTCACCCTCATATTCTCTGCGAACCAGGCGCTTCTTGCGGCCACAGCGGGAGCGACATACGTCAGCCCGTTCCTGGGAAGGGTGGATGACATAGGCAGCGAGGGTATGCAGTTGGTGCGCGATACCGTGACTATCTTCCATAATTATGGCATCGGCGCGCAGGTCATCGCAGCAAGCATAAGGAATCCGGTGCACGTAATGCAGGCCGCCCTTGCGGGAGCGCACGTTGCGACCATCCCATTCGCTGTGCTCCAGCAGATGACCAGGCACCCCCTGACGGATGCCGGCATAAAGAGGTTCATGGACGACTGGGCGAAGGTGTCGACGAAAACTTAAAATAAAAAGATGGGTCTGACTGCTTGACTGTGAAAAAACAGGATGTTAGACTAGGATTTGGGTAGTGGCCTACATAATTACATCCTCCTCGGTTTTCTATGCAGGAAGGCCTTCGATATATAGTTGCGGAGGCCTGGTTTTTTCGGTACACTCAGATCGGTACCCCTTTGGAGGATTGCCGTTGAGACAGTCCGTACGTAATTTCACCTTCCCCTGTGCCTCAATCCATGTTTTGCCTTACTGCATAACCTTCTCTATGCCTGGAAACACATCCAAACGAGGTGATTCTCATTGAGCATCGGCGAACTCGAGGCCCTCACCCTGGTAGAGCTCCAGAAAATCGCCAGAGAACTCAACGTAACCGGCTACTCCGCAATGAGAAAGAAGGAACTCATCTTAGAGATTCTCAAGGCAAGGACCGAGCAGGGCGGGCTGATATTTGCCGAGGGTATCCTGGAGATCATGCCCGAGAACTTCGGTTTCCTCCGCCCGAACTTCTACCTTCCCAGTCGTGAGGACATCTACGTTTCGCCGTCCCAGATAAGGAGATTCGACCTCCGCACGGGCGACCTCATATCCGGGCAGGTAAGGCCCCCAAAAGACAATGAGCGGTACTACGGCCTCCTGAGGGTGGAAGCGGTCAACGGCGTCAACCCGGACGTCGCGAAAGAGCGGGCGTATTTCGATGGTCTAACCCCGATTTTCCCGAACAGGCGGCTGGTGCTGGAAACCACGAGGGATGAGATAGCCTCCCGCCTGGTTGATCTGGTAGCCCCCATAGGATGCGGACAGCGCGGCCTCATCGTATCGCCCCCCAAGGCAGGTAAGACGGTGCTCCTGAAGAAGATCGCGAACGCCGTCACCACGAACTTCCCCGAGGTTTACCTGATTGTACTGCTCATAGACGAAAGACCCGAGGAAGTCACGGACATGGAGCGGTCTGTCAGGGGCGAGGTAGTCAGTTCGACGTTCGACGAGATCCCCGAGAACCACGTGCGGGTTGCGGAGATGGTGCTCGAGCGCGCCAAGAGGCTCGTCGAACACAAGAAGGACGTCGTGATCCTGCTCGACAGCATCACCAGGCTGGCCCGCGCGTACAACCTCGTCCTCCCGCCATCCGGCAGGACGTTGAGCGGCGGCATGGACCCCACCGCGTTCCACAAACCGAAACGATTCTTCGGCGCCGCCCGCAACATCGAGGAGGGCGGCAGCCTCACAGTACTCGCCACCGCGCTGATCGACACGGGCAGCCGCATGGACGATGTGATCTACGAGGAGTTCAAGGGCACGGGCAACATGGAACTCCACCTGGACCGGAAGCTCGCCGAGCGCCGCATATTCCCCGCCATAGACATAAAGCGGTCGGGCACTCGCAAGGAGGAACTCCTGTTCAGGCCGGAGGAACTCGAGATAATGTGGATGCTCCGGAAGGTGACCAACGACAGGGAACCGTCCACGGTGCTGGACATGCTGATAGATAAGCTGTCGAAAACCCGTTCCAATAAGGACTTCCTCGGTTCACTGCAGAAGGAACTGCGCGGCTGACACCTGCCGGAGGTTCACTTATGCGATACGACTTTGACAGGGTGATCAACCGCTACAATACCGCCTCCGAGAAATGGGACGGGGTGCAGAGTCAATTCGGAGAGAAGGACCTTCTCCCCATGTGGGTCGCGGACATGGATTTCAGCGTTCCGGAGCCTGTGACCGAAGCGCTGAGGAAGAGGGTCGAGCACGGGGTATACGGTTACACCAGGAGACCCGACTCGTACTTCGAGGCCATAGTGGACTGGATGGAGAGAAGGCATGGCTGGGCTGTGCGTAGGGAGTGGATATGCCATAGTCCACGCGTCATGACTGCGTTGAGTTGTATAGTCCAGTCCTTCACGCAGCCAGGGGACAAGGTGGTGATCCAGTCACCGGTATACCACCCCTTCGCGAGAGTCGTGCTGAACAACGGGCGCCGGTTAGTGCGCAATCAACTTCTATTCGAGAATGACCGTTACTCCATGGACCTCGACGACCTGCGAGAAAGCCTGGACTCCGGCGCCAAAATGCTGATCCTCTGCAGTCCCCACAACCCGGTCGGCAGGGTGTGGACGAGAGATGAACTCGAAGAGCTGGGGGACATCTGCCTCGAACACAATGTGCTGGTCATATCGGATGAAGTTCACGCCGACATCGTGTTCAAAGGGCACGTTCATACGCCTTTCGCCTCCGTTTCGGAGGAGTTCAGCCAGAATACGATGGTCTGCACGGGTCCGAGCAAGACATTCAACCTGGCCGGTATGTGCACGTCCAACGTCATAATCCCCAACGAGGACCTGAGACAAGCCTTCCTAACCACAATGGACAGGAACAACCTGTTGTTTGCGGACTCTCTTGGCCTTGTCGCTGCGGAGAGCGCCTACCGCTATGGGGAAGAATGGTTTGAGCAACTCCTCGAATACCTGCGGCAGAATCTCGAGTTTCTAACGAAGTATATCTCGAAGAACATCCATGGCATCAAGGTCATCGAGCCGGAGGGGACATATCTCGTCTGGCTCGACTGCCGCGGGTTGGGTATGGATGCGAGAGACCTCGAGCGGTTCTTCCTCAAGAAGGCCGGAGTAGCCATGAATCAGGGATACATTTTCGGTCCGGGCGGAGAAGGATTCGTCAGGATGAACATTGCCTGTCCACGCTCGCTACTGTTGGAAGGGCTCAGGAGGATCGAGGAAGCAGTGCGTAGCCTGCAGGGGTTCCGCAAGTTAGGAGCCGTGGGGGAAGAAGATCGCAGATAGGAGTGGGTAAGCAGTCGAGTGACGATAGCTTGGCATTTTCGAAAATAATGGCGGACAAATAGCTCTATTGGA